>CAWGQG010000001.1:277500-957550 GCA_963824785.1 uncultured Solirubrobacterales bacterium | reverse complement strand
ATCGTCAGCCCGCGGCTCTCCATCACCTCGCCGTCGGCGACGAGCTGGTCGCCGGGCTCGAGCCGGATCACGTCGCCGGGAACCACCTCGACGTCGCGGACCTCGATCATGCTGCCGTCCCTGATCACCTTCGCCTTCGGCGCGACGAGCAGCGCCAGCCGGTCCAGGGTCTCCTTGGCGTTCAGCTCCTGGCGGATCCCGATGTAGCTGTTGAGGGCCGCGATGAAGCCGAACAGCGCGTCCGCGAACAGCCCCAGCGACAGGATCAGGATGAAGAAGATCCCGATGATCAGGTTGAACAGCGTGAAGACGTTGCCCGCGACGATCGAGGCGACCGAACGGCTCGAGCTGTCCTCCGGCGGCCCGAGCCTCTTCAGGCGCTTCGCCGCGTCCTTGCTGGAAAGCCCCTGCGGGTGGCTCGCCTCGGTCACGGCTGCATTGTTAGCGGAGCGGCCGCTCGTGAAAGTTTCCGGAGACATCTCACCCCGCGGTATGCCGGTGGGCGTAGTATCGGAACCAGCCCCTTTTTCTTTTTGCACCAGACCCGCGAGGGAAGGGACTCCCGTGCGGGGCGCTTGCTTGTAGGGGGAGCGCCCCGCTCCATGCCCGAAACGGGCCAGCGGCTGGTCCCCGGTAGGGTTCGGAGCCGATGGCTTTGAAGCTCGGACTCAACCTCGGCTACTGGGGGATCGGCCCGCAGGGCGACGACGCGGTCAACATCGTCCAGGCCGCCGAGCGCGCCGGCTACGACTCGGTCTGGGCAGCGGAGTCCTACGGCTCAGACGCCGTCAGCGTCCTCGCCTACCTGGCCGCGAAGACCGAGACGATCCAGCTTGGTGCTGCGATCTTCCAGGTCCCGGCTCGTCCGCCGGCTGCCGCCGCGATGGCGGGCGTCACGATCGACGCACTCTCCGGCGGCCGCTTCATCTTCGGCTTCGGCCCGTCCGGGCCGCAGGTATCCGAGGGTTGGTACGGCGTGCCCTACGCGAAGCCCTGGGGCCGGACGAAGGAATACGTGGAGGTCGTCAAGGAGATCGTCGCTCGTGAGGGCCGTCTGGAGCACCAGGGCGAGCACTACACGCTCCCGCTGATGGAGGGGGAGGGCGTCACCGGCCAGGGCAAGGCGCTGAAGCTGAACATCCACCCGGTTCGCAGCGAGATCCCGGTCTACATCGGGGCGATCGGGCGCCGGTCGGTCGAGATCGCCGCCGAGATCGCCGACGGCTGGATCCCCATCTTCTTCTCGGTCGACAAGTGGCAGGAGGCCTGGGGCGAGCACATCGAGGCCGGCCTCGAGAAGGGTGGCCGCTCGCGCGAGGACTTCGCCGTGTCGCCGTCGGTGCAGGTGGCGATCGACGGTGACCTCGACGCCGCCCGCGGCATGGTCAAGGCGGGCCTGCTCCTCTATCTCGGCGGGATGGGCTCCAAGGACACGAACTTCTATGTGGATCTGACCCGGCGCTTCGGATTCGCCGAGGTCGCCGACGAGGTCCAGTCGCTCTATCTCGACGGCAAGCGCGAGGAGGCGTACAACGCGATCCCGGACGAGCTGGTCGACGCCACCGCGATGATCGGGACCGAGGACGAGGTGGCCGAGCGCGTCAAGTCCTTCGCCGACGCCGGCGTGGACCGCATGATCGTCTCGCCGATGCACGCGAGCCACGAGGAGAGCGTCTCGACGCTCGAGAAGCTGGCCGACATGGTCGGCACCAAGGCCGCGGCCTAGGTTTTTTCGCCCCCGTTCCCTATTCGGGGAACGCGGACTCGCACGCCTCCTTGGCGGAGTCCTCGGCGCCACCCTCGAGCTGCTCGGCGGACTCGAGGCATTCCTCACGCGCGCCCTCGAGCTGCTCCTGGGCCTGGTCCTGAGCTTCCTCCACCCGGTCCTGAGCCTCCTCGGCGTCGAGGGTGGTGGTCTCACCGTCGCCGGGGTCGATGGTCACGCTCGGCGCATCGGTCGTGGTGTCGCCGCCGCCGTCATCGTCGTCGTCCCCGCACCCCGAGGCGATCAGGCCGATCGCCAGCAGCAGCGCGAGCATCGGCAGAAGTCTCTTCAAGCTCATGTGTCCTCCTCCATCGGGGCGCGTCGTCTGCGACGGCACCCTATCGCGGACCCATCGGCTACATTCACGCGCCTCGCATGAGGATCGGAGTCCCCAAGGAGACCGCCGAGCGGGAGCGGCGCGTCGCCCTCGTCCCCGACGTCGTCAAGCAGCTCACCGCCAAGGAGCTGGATGTCGCCGTCGAACCCGGCGCGGGTGACGGAGCCTCCCATCCCGACTCGGAGTACACGGACGCGGGCGCGAAGGTCGACGGCGACGTGTGGTCCTCCGACGTCGTGCTCAAGGTCGCGCCGCCGACCGCCGACGAGGTCGGCCGCCTGAACAAGGGCCAGGTCCTGATCGGGTTCCTCCAGCCGCTCACCAACGCCGAGCTCGCCAAGTCGCTTGCTGCCGGAGGCGTGACCAGCTTCGCGGTCGAGGCGATCCCTCGGATCACGCGTGCCCAGTCGATGGACGCGCTCTCCTCTCAGGCCAACCTCGGGGGCTACATGTCGGTCCTGATCGCCGCCCGGGAATCCGGCCAGCTGTTCCCGATGATGACCACCGCCGCCGGCACGGTCGCCCCGGCGAAGGTGCTGATCCTCGGCGCTGGCGTCGCCGGCCTCCAGGCGATCGCGACGGCCAAGCGCCTCGGGGCCGTCGTCACGGGCTTCGACGTGCGCTCGGTCGTGAAGGAGCAGGTGGAGTCACTCGGCGGGCGCTTCCTCGAGGTCGAGGCCGTCAAGGACGCCGAGGGCGAGGGCGGCTACGCGCGGCCGCTGACCGACGAGGAGAACGAGAAGCTTCGCGGCGAGCTGGCCACGGCCGCCGCCCGCCAGGACGTGATCATCACCACGGCCCAGATCCCCGGGCGGGATGCTCCTCTCCTCTTGAACGACGAGGCCGTCGCGGGCATGCAGCCGGGCTCGGTGATCATCGACATGGCCGCCGAGAGCGGCGGCAACGCCGCGCCGACGAAGGCGGGGGAGACGGTCGTCACCGACAACGGAGTCAAGGTGATCGGCCCGGTCAACCTGCCGAGCGAGATGGCCCAGGACGCCTCGGCGCTCTACGCCAAGAACCTGACCAATCTGCTGGAGCTGATCACCGACGAAGAGAGCGGGAACCTGAACCTGAACTTCGAGGACGAGGTCGTCGCGGGCTGCGTGCTCACCCACGACGGTGAGATCAAGAACGAGCGGGCTAAGGAGGCAGCGTCGTAATGGACCTGATGACCGAGATCACGATCTTCGTCCTCGCCGCCTTCGTCGGCTTCGAGGTGATCTCCAAGGTCCCGACGACCCTGCACACGCCGCTGATGTCGCAGACGAACGCGATCCACGGCATCGTCATGCTCGGCGGGCTGATCGTGATCGGCGCCGCCGACGACACGCTCGAGAAGACGATCGGCGTGATCGCGATCGCCTTCGGCACGATCAACATCGTCGGCGGGTTCCTGGTCACCGACCGGATGCTCGGCATGTTCCGCGGTCGTGACAGAAAGCCGAAAAAGGAAGAGCCCGCGGCCGTGACCCCGGCTGAGGCCGGGGGAGAGAGCGACCAGTGACCGACGCGTTCCCCGTCGCGGCGCTCGCGCCCGACGACGAAATCGTCACGGCCGCGTACATCGTGGCCTTCTCGCTCTTCATCCTCGGCATCCGCCGCGGCACGCACCCGAGCACCGCCCGCCAGGGCAACATGATCGCCGCGGTCGGCATGGCGATCGCGGTCGTGATCACGCTCGCGCTCGACGTGATCGACAACGGCGTCCTGATCCTGATCGGGATCCTGATCGGCACCGCGGTGGGGACCATCGCCTCGTATCGCGTGCAGATGACCGACATGCCGCAGATGGTCGCCCTCTACAACGGCGTCGGCGGTGGCGCCGCGGCGCTGATCGCCTGGTCGGAGTTCCGGCATCTGACCGACCACGGCGGCGGCATCGAGCTGCAGGTCTTCGTTCCCATCTTGTTCTCCACCGTCATCGGGATGGTCAGCTTCTGGGGGTCGAACATCGCCTTCGCGAAGCTCCAGGACCTGATTCCTAGCCAGCCGATCCAGCTGCCCGGCCAGCACATCTTCAACGGGCTGTTGCTCGCGGCGATCCTCGTCGCCTGCGTGATGCTCGGGATCGACAACGAGTCGCCGGACGAGGGCCTCTACATCGCGCTGCTGATCGGGGCCGCGATCCTCGGCAACCTGTTCGTGCTGCCGATCGGCGGCGCCGACATGCCGGTCGTGATCTCGCTGCTGAACGCGTTCACCGGCCTCGCCGCCGCCGCGGCGGGCTTCGCGCTCGACAACGTCGTCCTGATCGTGGCCGGCACCCTGGTCGGCTCCTCGGGAACGATTCTCACGCTCGAGATGAGCAAGGCGATGAACCGCTCGATCGGCAACCTGCTCTTCTCCGGATTCGGGGCAGCGGCAGCGGGCGGGGGGGACCGCGAGGAGCGCCCGGTCACCTCGATCGGGCCGCAGGACGCCGCGATCAAGCTCGGCTACGCCGATTCGGTCGTGTTCGTCCCCGGCTACGGGATGGCCGTCGCTCAGGCCCAGCACGCGGTCAAGGAGCTCGGCGACGAGCTCGAGAAGCGGGGGATCGACGTCAGCTACGCCATCCATCCTGTGGCCGGGCGGATGCCCGGGCACATGAACGTGCTGCTGGCCGAGGCCGACGTCCCGTACGAGCAGCTCAAGGAGATGGACGAGGTCAATCCCGAGATGCCGCGGATGGACGTCGCGGTGGTCATCGGCGCCAACGACGTCACCAACCCGGCGGCCAAGAACGACCCGGACTCGCCTATCGCCGGCATGCCGATCATCGAGGTCGATCAGGCCCAGCAGGTGATCGTGATCAAGCGCTCGCTCAGCCCCGGCTTCGCGGGCATCGACAACGACCTCTTCTACGGCGAGAACACCTCGATGCTCTTCAGCGACGCCAAGGGCGCGGCCCAGGAGATCGCCGGCGAGGTCGAGAACCTCTAGCGGCGCTCGGCGCGGTTACCCAGTTCTCCCCTTGCCGCCGAGCCACCGGGCGGCGACACTTGAGGCGATGCAGAGCGCCTCGTCCAGACGGCTTCTCACGACTCTCCTCGCTGCCGCACTGCTGACCAGCGCAATCGCGCCCGCGATGCCGGCAGCCGACTCCCCGACGGCGGCGGCTTCGAAGAAGTGCAAGAAGAAGAAAAAGAAGAAGTGCAAGAAGAAAAAGCCGGCGACGCCCATCTCGATCCCCGCCCCCGCGCCAGTGCCTGCGAGCCTTTCGGTCGCCCCCACCGATCACAATTTCGGCCTCTACATCACGGGTGATCCGATCGGTCCGGGCTACCCCTTCACCGTGAGCAACACCGGCGGCTCGGCGAGCGGCTCCCTCGCGGTGGGACTAGCCACCGCGAACCCGGAGAACTGGGCCATCGAATCGGACGCCTGCTCGGACGTGGCGCTGCCGGTGGGCGGCAGTTGCGTCGTGCAGGTCGGCTTCCGCGCGTCGGGGACCGGCGCGCGGTCGGCGACGCTCAACGTCAGTGCCAGTCCCGGGGGGGCCGCCTCCGCTCAGCTCACCGGCACCACCCAGATCGGCGAGGACGACGAGTAGGAGCCTCAGGCTCCCCGCTATCCTGCCGCGCTCCGCCAGGGGGCGGGACCGAACTTCGAGCCAGGGAGCTGCAATGAGAAAGGGACTTCTGCTGTTCGCGATCGTCCTGATCGCGGGCTTCGCCGCCACTACGGCGCTCGGCGCCGGCTACGGCAAGGGCAGGTTCGTCGGCAAGACCAAAGCGGACTTCGATCCGGACGACCCCAAGACCCCGATCACCATCAAGGTCAAGGGCAAGCGCGTACGCGTCGTCGAGACCGCGTTCACCTTCGACTGCGGCAGCGACGGCAAGATCATCCGGCGCACGGTCAGTACGCCCTTCACCAAGGTGACGCCCGGGCCCGCGGGCGGCGGCGCCAGCTTCAGCGGCAGGGTCACCTCGAAGGAGGGCGACAAGGTCGACGTCAGCTTCTCGTTCGGCCTACGTCAGAAGGCGGTGCTGGGCACCTCGGACGCGACGCTCGACATCGACGGCCTGCCCTGCTTCGTCACGCGCAGCTTCAAGGCGAACAAGAAGTAGGCGGCGTAGTGGTCAGTCGTCGCGGCGCCGGAAACGGGGCAGCGCCAGTCCGATCACGAACCCGAGCAGCCCCGCGATCAGCAGCGCGAAGATCAGCGGCGTGTCGGTGGACGAGAAGAGGAAGTCCACCTCTACCTTCTGGGAGTTCTGGATCAGGAAGATCGCGCCGATGACGACGGCCCCGACCCCGAGCCAGAACCGCCAACCCCGCCCCCCGCCTGAGGGCCTGCCCGTTCCGATGTCGGTCACGCGGCGACCCTACCACCCGTTTCGGCACGCGCAGTTCACTCCGTCTTGACGATATGCACGCCCGCGGGACGCGCCCGCTCCGAGCATCCCCGCGTGTGCCGCGAACGCGATCGGCCGTTCCTCGGAGCGAGGACAGGGCACCGTGGAGTGGATCGGGCTCGTGCTGCTGGTCGCCCTGCTGCTGGCCGGCATCGGCTGGGCCGCGGGGCTGCGGCCGCCGGGGGTGGCGCTGGCCGAGTCACTGGCCACCCGCCTGATCTGTGCAGTCCGCCTCACCGAGGACTGTCGCGCCGAGCCGAAGCTCGCCGCGGCCTACGGCGGCGAGCAGGCTGCGCTGCTGCGAGCGCATGCCCCGGCGATCCTCTACGAGGACGGGATGACCGCCGTCCCGGTGGACTACCGCCGCTGCCGGGAGGACGCGTGCGCCGTCGGTGCGTCCGGCGGGAGGGTCGCGGCGTCGCTGGCGGGAAGCCGGATCGTCGCCTTCACCCACGCGATCGACTGCCGGGAACAAGCGCGTCAGCGCACCGAGGCGGGCGGAGCCGACTGCTCGGATGAGCGCCGCGGCAACCTCTATCTCCAGTACTGGTTCTACTACCCGGGCAGCGCCACGGCGGAGGGCAGCACACCCCTGAAGGGGCCGATCCGAAAGGTCAGCGCCGCAGTCGGCAAGCCGTCGCATCATCCGGATGACTGGGAGAGCTTCCAGGTGCGGATCGGAACGGACGGCAGGAGCTCTGCACGCGCCAGCTCGCACCACGGCTACGGCTACGAGCTCGGTGGCACCCGGCTGATCCCGGGCTGGAGGCTCGACACCCGCCGCGGCAGGCCGCGCTTCGTCCGGCGCCCGGAGGTGGAGGACGGCTCCTGGGGCCCTGACGTCGGCACGCTCTACGTCTCCGGCGGCAGCCACGCCGGCAGCGCCCGCATCTACAAGACCGTCTCCCGCTCCAGCGCCGGCTCCCGCCTCGTCCTGATCCCGCTCCGCCAGATCGCGCGGTCGGACGCGACCGAGTTCGCCGTCACGCCACCGTGGCGCAAGCGGGTGTACTTCGACCCGGAGTACGGAGGAACCGACTAGCGCGGCAGCGGACGCGAAGCGGAGCAGCCGCGCTTATTCAGCGGGGCGGCATCCGCAGGGCGCCGTCGAGGCGGATGGTCTCGCCGTTCAGCATCGTGTTCTCGG
Organism: uncultured Solirubrobacterales bacterium; assembly: GCA_963824785.1. Taxonomy (GTDB): domain Bacteria; phylum Actinomycetota; class Thermoleophilia; order Solirubrobacterales; family 70-9; genus CAWGQG01. The sequence continues at coordinate 949,958 of CAWGQG010000001.1, read as the reverse complement.
CGATGTGGCAGGCGAGCTCCGCGTACTCCTCCGGGCGGCCGAGGCGGGAGGGGAAGGGGATGCCGGCGCCCAGCGCCTCGCGCTGTTCCTCCGGCAGTGCCGCCAGCAGCGGCGTATCGAACAGGCCCGGCGCGATCGTCAGCACCCTGATTCCCCGGCTGGCGAGGTCACGGGCGGCGGGCAGGGTGAGCCCGGCGATGCCGCCCTTGGACGCGGCGTAGGCGACCTGGCCGATCTGGCCGTCGAAGGCGGCGATCGAGGCGGTGTTGACGCAGACGCCGCGCTCGCCGCCGTCATCGGCGTCGTTCTCGTTCATCGCGGTTGCCGCCAGCCGCAGCACGTTGAAGGTGCCGATCAGGTTCACCTTGATCACGTTGTGGAAGATCTCGAGGTCATGCGGGCCCTGCTTGCCGGTGGTGCGCTGGGCCCAGCCGATCCCCGCGCAGCAGACCGAGATCCGCAGGCCGCCCTCGGCCTCGGCGGCCGCATCGACGGCGGCCTGCACCGGCTCGGGCTCCATCACGTTCGCCTCGACGAAGCGGGCGCGGTCGCCGAGCTCGGAGGCCAGCGCCTCGCCCTTCTCGGCGTTCAGGTCGGCGATCACGACCGAGGCGCCGCGCTCGTGCAACGCGCGACTCGTGGCGGCGCCGAGGCCGGAGGCCCCGCCGGCGACCAGTGCGCTTGCGCCCTCGATCCTCATGAGCGCGGCAGGATACGGGCAGCGGCCGCCAGGCGGCCTCTGGACGAGGCTAGGGCGAGCTGGCGCCTTGGAGCATCGTCGTAGCAGATCCACCCGGCGTCGCGCTCACCGTCAGCGTCGCCGAGAAGTTCCCCAAGCTGCCCCCGGGTGCGAACGTCACCTTGAGGGTGCAGCTCTGACCGCCCGGGAGCGCCAACCCCGCGCAGGTGTTCTCGCTGATGGTGAATTTCGAGGCCTGGGGTCCGCTGATGGCCGTCCCGATCGGTCCCGTCGCTCCCGTACCGGGGGCATTGGTCACGGTGAAGACCTCGTCGTCGCTGCTGAACATGGTTTGGTGGTTGAAGCCGAAATAGGGGGAGGGGGCGAGGGTGATGCTCGCGGGAGGCAGGGAGACGGCGGGCGTCTGCTTCTTTTTCTTGCACTTCTTCTTCGCTGCGGCAGCGCCCTTCTTCCCCTTCTTCTTGCACTTCTTCTTGGCGGTGACGGCACCGGCCCCCGGAGGTTCGGCGACCGCAGCCGGTCCGGATACGCCCACGGACACGGCGAGCAGCGTGACGAGGAGTGCGATGGTCCCGCGTCTCACGGGTCGATTCTCGCCGCCGCCGGGCCTGAACGCAATACCCGGTTTTTAGGCGAGCGCCTGCTCGGCGGCGACCGTCGCCGGCCGCCCTTCCTGGGCGCTGCGGCCGCGCAACGATTCGGGCTGGCCCAGGTAGTAGCCCTGGCCGTAGTCGACCCCGGCCTCCTTCAGCAGCTTGACTGTGTCGGCGTCTCCGACGTGGAGGGCGACGGTGCGGCGTCCCTGTTGGGATACGAGCCTCGCGACCTTGGTGACGATCCCCTGGTCACCCTTGTTGTTCGGGAGGTCTCGGATGAACTCGCCGTCGATCTTGACCATGTCGTAGGGCAGCGAGCGCAGCTTGTTGAGACCGTCGAAGCCATGGGTCTCGAAGTCGATCAGCGTGAAGTGGTGGGCGAGCCGGAAGCGCCGCCGCATGAAGTGGCGCATCTTCTCGGGGTCGACCGAGTCCCCTTCCGCCACCTCGACGATCAGCGCGTCGGGATCGACCCCGCGGCGGTGCAGGGCGCCAGTCAGCTGCTCGAAGAACCCGTCACTCAACACCGTCTTCGCGGAGAGGTTGATCTCGAGCTGGGCGCCCCACTCGGGCATGGTCGGGATGAGCATCATCACGGCGCGGGCCGTGACCCAGTTGTCGATCTGCTCGTCGGCGCCGAGCTCGCGGATCGAGCTGACGAACTCACCCGGCCTGATCAGATTGCCCTCGTCATCACGCATTCGGAGGAGCAGCTCGTGATGCGACACCCGGCCGCTGGCCAGCTCAACGATGGGCTGGCGCACCAGCTCGAACGCGGCGTCCAGGGTCTCCTTGCTGCGAAGGGCCTTGCGTACGAGCTCGCGCGTTCGTGCGTGCTCGGGCGTCTTCGGCGCAGGGATGTGGGTCGCTGGCGGGGCCATCACCCTCCATATCGGCAGCTGGCGGCCCCAAAATTGAGCGGGTCCAGGCATGAATCAACCGATTGGGGGACGCCCCTGGGTCTGTAGGGTTGGCGCATCTCGCGGGACACGGCTGCAGTCAAGGACGGCGGTACCGGGCGGGCCGGGGGGAGCCTCAGGTCGGAGCTTGCCGACCGCCTCGAGGAGGCGCGCAGGCGCACGCTGCTGCTCGTCGAGCCCGTCACGCACGAGCAGCTCAACCGCGTGTACTCGCCGATCCTGAGCCCGCTGATCTGGGACCTGGGGCACATCGCCAACTTCGAGGAGCTGTGGCTGGTCCAGCGGATCGGTGGCCGCGAGCCGCTGCGGGGCGACCTGGGCGAGCTCTACGACGCGATCGAGCAGCCGCGGAAGCTACGCGGCGAGCTGCCCATCCTCCGCGCCGACGAGGTGCGTCCGTACATGGAGGGCGTCCGGGAGCGCACGCTCGAGGTCCTCGAGGAGATCGAGTTCGACACCGGCGATCCGCTGCTCAGGGACGGGTTCATCTACGAGATGCTGCTCGCCCACGAGCATCAGCACAACGAGACCATGCTCCAGCTGCTGCAGATGGTGGAGGAGCTACGAGCCGGTCAAGACCGACCCGCCGCCCGCCTCGGAGTCCGTGAGCGACGGTCCGGAGATGGTCAGCGTCGAGGGCGGCGTCCACGAGATCGGCGCGGGCGAGCGCGGCTTCGCCTACGACAACGAACGCCCGCGCCACCAGGTCCAGCTGGAGCCGTTCCTGATCGACAGGGTGCCGGTCACCAGCGGCGACTACATCGAGTTCATGGCCGACACGGGCGCCGAGGCCCCCATGTACTGGGAGCGCGACGGGGACGGCTGGGTTCGGACGGCGATGGGGAAGACGGAGGCCGTCGATCCGAGGCTGCCCGTGATCCACGTCAGCTGGCACGAGGCCGATGCGTTCGCTCGCTGGGCCGGCAAGCGGCTTCCCACCGAGCTCGAGTGGGAGGCGGCAGCGGCGGGGGCGGACCGCGACCGGGCGAACCTCGACCACCTCGCCTTCGGCTGTGCGCCGGCGGGCTCCCACGCCGACGGAGCCGCGGATTGCGGCGCGGTTCAGATGATCGGCGACGTCTGGGAGTGGACCGCGAGCGACTTCACGGCCTATCCGGGGTTCGAGGCCTTCCCGTATCCCGAGTACTCCGAGGTCTTCTTCGGTGACGAGCACAAGGTGCTGCGCGGAGGCGCCTGGGCGACCCGCCGCGACGTGATCAGGCCCAGCTTCCGCAACTGGGACCTGCCGGAGCGCCGACAGATCTTCTCGGGCATCCGCTGCGTAAGGGACGTATAAGAATGAGCATCGACTCGACCTCCACAGCCGACCGAGTCACCGTCGACGTCCACCTGCCCCCCGGAGGACCGCTCTCGGGGATGGCGGCGGACGTGCGGGCCGGACTGACCAAGCCGTTCAAAGAGCTCTCGCCGCGCTACTTCTACGACGAGCGTCGGCTCCGAGCTGTTCGAGCGAATCACCGAGCTGCCGGAGTACTACCCGACCCGGTGCGAGCGGGCCATCCTCGAGCTGGAGTCCGACCGGATCGTGGCCGCGGCGCAGCCCCGCGCGCTGATCGAGCTGGGGTCCGGCTCCGCCGCGAAGACCCGGGTGCTGCTCGATGCGATGAACGAGGCGGGCTGCCTGGAGGCCTACGCGCCGGTGGACATCTCCGAGGAGATCACGCGGCAGACCGCCGCGGCGATCGCCGGCGAGTACGACGGGGCGAGGTCCGCGGGCACGTCTGCGACTTCGAGCTCGATCTCGAGCGGGTTCCCGTCCCCGGCCCGCGCGTGATCGCGTTCCTGGGAGGCACGATCGGCAACTTCCAGCCCGCCCAGCGCGCCAGCTTCCTGCGCCGGGTATCGAACCTGCTCGACTCCGACGACCGCTTCCTGCTCGGCACCGACCTGGTCAAGGACGCCGCGACCCTCGAGGCCGCCTATGACGACTCGCAGGGGATCACCGCCGCCTTCAACAAGAACGTCCTCGCGGTCCTCAACGAGCGGCTCGACGCCGACTTCGACCTCGACTGCTTCGAGCACGTCGCCCGCTGGGACGCCAACAACCTCTGGATGGACATCCGCCTCCGGTCGCTCAGCCATCAGGTGGTGAACATCGCCGCGCTCGACCTCCAGGTCGGCTTCCAGGCCGGCGAGGAGATGCGGACCGAGATCTCGACGAAGTTCATGCGCCCGGGCCTGGAGGGCATCTACCGCGAGGCCGGGCTCGAGCTGGTCGAGTGGTGGACCGATCCGGACGGGCTCTACGCGCTGAGCCTCGCCCGGGCCGCTTAGCCGGGCGCGAGCGCGCTGATCAGCTCGCCGAGGTTGTCGGGCGTGGTGATCGGGGTGAGCACCGGACAGGTGATGCCGCCCTTCGACATAGGCGGTGAGGCGCTCTTTCATCTCCTCCGGCGAGCCGAAGATGAACATGTCCTCGATCAGCTCCCACGGCGCGAGCTCGGCCGCCTTCTGCCGGTCCTTCGCGGCCCACGCTTCCACCATCGGGTCGATCTTCTCCCCGTGCCCGAGCCAGCGATAGAAGTTCTCGTAGACCGGCACGGTGATGTAGGAGGAGAACATGAAGCGCGCGATCGGCTCGACCTGGTCGCGCTCGCCGGCCAGACAGAAGAACCGACAGAGGAGCTCGAACCCGTCCGGCGCGCCCTCGAGCTGCTCGGTCACCTTCGGCAGCCCTGACAGGGGCAGGAAGTTGGTGAAGGCCCCGTCGCCCTTCTCGACCGCCAGCCGCAGCATCTTCCCGCGCAGCGCCGCGAGCACGATCGGCACCTCGTGCGGGGGCGCGCTCTCCAGCTTGAAGCCGTCCACCCGCTCGCCCTTCAGGACCGGCCGCAGGAAGTCCACCGTCTCCGAGATCGTGGTCAGCGGCTTCTCGAAGGGCATCTTGTTCCAGCCCTCGACGATGCGGTCCGAGGACGCGCCGATTCCCAGGACGAAGCGGCCCCCGGAGGCGTCGGCGAGCGAGGCGGCCTGCTGCGCGAGCAGGGCCCGGCCGCGGAGTGGAACGGCGACGACGCCGGTACCGAGGCGGGGCTGCTCGGTCCACTCGCAGCAGAGCGCCAGCGGGGTGAATCCGTCAGGGCCGTTCGTCTCGCCCGACCAGATGTCGGTGTAGCCGGCGGCCTCTGCGCGCTGCACGTGCTCGCGGCTGCCGGACAGCGGCGTCATCGGCAGCGGCAGCGTCAGGCCCCATCGGCTCATGGTGGCGCGACCCTATCTAAGGGGATAGAGTCGCGCCCGTGGACACCGCGAAGCTCGACCGCTCGGAGATCATCGGAATGGTGGCGGCCCTGATCCTGGTCGGGAGCCTGTTCCTGCCGTGGTTCGACCTTGCCGGCTCGGACGAGGTCACGCGCGACGACGACGAGGACTGGGTCTGCGGGATCGGCGACGAGACCTGCACCGGCTTCGAGACCTTCCCGATCCTGCGCTGGCTGCTGATTGCGGCGGCCGCGGCCCCGTTCATCCTCTCGTGGATCGTCCTGCGCGGGCATGCGCTCTCGTGGCCCCGTGGCGAGCTCACTGCGATCGTCGGCCTCACCGCCTTCGTGCTGATCGCCTACAACGGCTTCGTGGACAAGCCCTCGCCGAACGACATCGGCATCAGCCTCTCCATCGGCTACTTCATCGCCCTATTGGCGTCGCTCGGGATCTTCATCTCGGGCGGCTTCCGCGCTGTCGAGAGCGGCGGCGGAGGGCAGCGAAAACCACCCGCCACGTTCTAGCGGCCACCAGGCCGCCGTATTTCAGGTGGCGAAGCCGGTTAGCCTGCGCCCAATGGCCGAAGAACACGTCATCTCCCAGGACGTCCGCTCGGGATCGAAGCCCGACCGGAACCTGGCGCTCGAGCTCGTCCGCGTGACCGAGGCGGGGGCGCTCGCCGCCGGCCGCTGGGTCGGGCAGGGCGAGAAGGAGGAGGCCGACGGCGCCGCCGTCGACGCGATGCGCCTGATGCTCGACACCGTCCCGATGGACGGGATCGTGGTGATCGGGGAGGGCGAGAAGGACGAGGCGCCGATGCTCTACAACGGCGAGGAGATCGGGGACGGCAGCCCGCCGGTCGTCGATATCGCCGTGGACCCGCTCGAAGGGACCACCCTGACCGCCCGCGGCCAGCCGTCGGCCCTGTCGGTGATCGCGCTCTCCGAGCGCGGCACGATGTTCGATCCCGGCCCCTGCGTCTACATGGAGAAGCTCGCCACGGGTCCTCGCGCGGCCGACCTGCTCAGCTTCGACAAGTCGCTCGGCGACCTCGTCCGCGAGATCGCGAAACGCAAGGACAGTGACGTCAAGGACGTCACCGTCGTCATGCTCGACCGCTCCCGCCACGAGGACGCTGTCGCGGAGCTCAGGGAGGTCGGCGCCAGCATCCGCTTCATCTCCGACGGGGACGTGGCCGCCGCCCTGCTCGCCGTCAGCCCGAACACCGGCATCGACCTGCTCTGGGGGATCGGCGGCACGCCCGAGGGCGTGCTCTCGGCGGCCGCGATCAAGTGCCTCGGCGGCCGGATCCTGGGCAGGCTCTGGCCGCGCGACGACGACGAGCGCAAGGCTGCAGAGGACGCCGGCTACGACCTCGCCCGCGTCCTCGACACGGAGGCTCTCGTCGGAGGGGCCGACGTCTTCTTCGCCGCCACGGGGGTGACCGACGGCGATCTGCTCGACGGCGTCCGGGTCACCGACGACGGCCACGCCACCACGGAGTCGCTGGTGATGCGCTCCCGCTCGGGCACGGTCCGCAAGGTCCAGGCCCGTCACGACCGCCCGAAGCTGCGCGAGGTTACGGACGGGCTCTACGGGTAAGCCCCCTCGGTTGCCCGATCGCAGCAAGATCCTGGTGGCCGGGGCGACCGGCTACATCGGCAGGCGGCTGAGCCTCTGCCTCGCCGAGCAGGGCAGGCCGCCGCGCGCGATGGCGCGCCGGCCCGGCCGCGGCAAGCACCTGGCGGATGCCGGCTGCGAGCTCGTCGCCGGTGACGTCCTCCGCCGTCCGCAGCTCGACGAGGCGCTCGACGGAGTCGAGACGGCCTACTACCTGGTGCACTCGATGGGCCGGGGCACCACCTCCGACTTCGCCGACGAGGAGCGGACCGGCGCCGAGAACTTCGCCGAGGCCGCTGCCGCGGCCGGGGTCAAGGAGATCATCTATCTCGGCGGCCTCGCCGACAGCGGCTCCAAGCATCTCGAGAGCCGCCACGCCACCGCCGCCTACCTCGGCGAGACCGAGGTTCCCGTGACCTACTTCCGCGCGGCCGCCGTGATCGGCGCCGGCAGCGAGTCCTTCAGGACCCTCTATTACCTGGTCAAGAACCTGCCGGTGATGGTCACCCCCCGCTGGGTCCAGAACCGGACGCAGCCGATCGCGATCCGCGACGTGCTCGAGTTCCTGTCCCAGGCCGCCGGTCACAAGAAGGCGCGCGGGCGGCAGATCGACGTCGGCGGCCCCGACATCACCACCTACGGCGGGATGATGGACGCGCTCGCAAACACGATGGGCCTGCGGCGGCGCCCGCGGATCCCGGTGCCCCTGCTGAGCCCCGGCCTGTCGTCCCAGTGGATCGGCCTGGTCACTCCGGTCGACACCGGCGTCGCCAAGCCTCTGGTCCACGGCCTCGCGATGGAGACCATCGTCCGCGATCCCTCCGGCATGGCCCTGTTCGACGTCGAGCGCACCCCGATGAACGAGGCGATGCGGCTCGCGCTCGAGGAGGCCGGGGACTCCCTCAGCTAGGACTCGAAGCTAGGGACGAGGGCGTAGCTGAGGGCCCGGTAGGGCCTGGGCTAGGAGGCCGGGGGAGGGGCCCAGGCCGCCTCGCGGTCCTCTCGCAGCGGCGGGAGCTCGCCGGACTCGAGCGAGCGGAGGAAGCCGCGGGTGACGAGGACGTGGATGCGCAGCTGGGTCTGCGCGTAGAAGAAGGCGCCGATCCGGGCGAACCAGCCGGAGCCCCGCAGGAAGGGATAGAAGTTCGCCACCGCCGCTCGGACCCTCACCCGCGCCTCCTCGCCGCCGTCGTCGAGGCGGCGGACGTCGATCCGCAGGTAGCCGCGCCCCCGGCCCGCGCTCGCGACCAGGACCCCCTTCTCGATCGGCCAGGTGACCCGGCCGAAGCCGGCCCCGACGTCGTAGACCGGCGGGCGGAAGCGCAGCAGCACGAAGCGGCGCCAGCCCAGCACGACGAACCTGCCCGTCGGGCCGTAGCCGATCTTGAGCAGGCCGAGCGAGATCCGCTCGAGGTATCGCCAGTACGAGCGAGCCAGACGCTCGAGCGTCTCCGGCCGCCACAGCTCCCGCAGGCGCTCCGCCGACATCGAGACCTCGGCCTCCTGGACGGACCGGAGCGGCCCGTCGGGCGTCACCGGCCCGCCCTCGGGATCGGGCAGGACCTCGACGCGCACCGGGGCCCGGTCGGCGGCCTCAGCCATCGGTCGGGAGGCTGCCCGTGTCGTCGCGCTCATGCCGTAGAGAATTCACCACGGCGCCCGCGAGTAAACCCAGGGCGACGGCGTAGAACCAGAGCAGCGCGACCAGGATGAAGCCGATCGTCCCGCCGACCCGGTTCAGGTCCGAGACCTCGGTCAGGTACAGGGGGAAGGCGTAGTTGGCGATCGAGACCGCGGCGCTGAACATCAGCGCGCCCGGCCAGATCGACCGCCACGGCATGTGCCCCTTCGGCACCGCCCAGTAGATCGCGCTGACGATCACGAAGGTGACGATGAGGCCGCCGAGCGCGATGATCGCCGTCCGCACGAACCCCAGGTCGTCGAGGCCGTAGGGCAGGTCCTCGGCCTGGGAGAGCGCCGCGCTCTCGATGATGGGGACCACCACCGACGCCGCCAGCAGCAGCGTCAGGCCCAGCAGCATCACGAACGCGAAGCGCTTCTGCTCGACCCAGCCGCGGCATTCGACGTGGTAGATCCGGCAGAACGCGGTGTCCATCGCGCCCCAGAAGGAGGCGCCGATCCAGAGGCCGGCGACGATCGCGGCCACCCCGATCGTGGTCGAGCTGTCGCGGATGCGCTCGATCGCGTTCTCGAGTGCCTCCTGCTCGACGTTCGGGAAAAGCCGCTGCAAATCGAGCACTACGCTCTCCTCGATCTCGCCGCTCCCGACGATCTGGCCGAAGATGAAGAGGACCAGGAGCGCGAAGGGGAAGACCGCCAGCATCAGGTTGTAGGCGACCATCCCGGCGAGGCCGGTGATGTTCTCCTTGTAGGCCCGATTCCAGAAGGCCAGCAGCCACGGCGACCGCCAGGGCGCCCTCACGGGTAACGCATGCCTGTCGAGGTGTATTCAGCGGGGCCGGCGGAACTTTCCCGCTCTCCGCCTGTTCTTGGAGCACGCCGGCCTGCAGGCACGGACCATGACTGGACTTCAAAAGGTATAGCGGCTACCATCAGGCACGAACTTTGAGGATTGGCTCGGAGGCCAACCGCGCCCCCGGACAGAGACTCTGACGCAAACTGGGGAAATCCCAATCCGCCCTTTGTCGGGTTTGCGTGGCTCAAGGTAAAGGTTTGGAGTCGGCCGTCGAATTTGAGACCCACGGCTTAGAAGTGGGTACGGGTCAACTGACCGCCCGAAAAGAATCAGCGAGCCAGGAAGGAAGAAACTAACCGGATGCTAGTTGCCGAGTTGCAAGAGCTTGAGGAAGTAAAGACGCTGATCACGAAGGGGCAGCAGCTTGGCGTGCTGACCTACGGCGACGTCTCGTCGGCCGTCTCGGAGGTGGAGCTGGACGAGTCCGACGTCGAGGACCTCTACGGACACCTCGAGCGGAACGGGATCGAGCTGGTCGAGGACATCGACCCGGCGATCAAGGACGGCGCCGCCGAGCGGGCGGACGGCAAGCGCGGGCGCAGGAAGCCGAAGCAGGCGCTCGACCTGAAGCCGGACATGACGACGGACAGCCTCCAGCTGTTCCTCAAGGACATCGGCAAGGTCAGGCTGCTGACGGCGGCCGAGGAGGTCGAGCTCGCCAAGCGGATCGAGCGCGGCGACCTCGACGCGAAGCAGAAGATGGTCGAGTCGAACCTGCGCCTTGTCGTCTCGATCGCGAAGAACTACCGCAACCAGGGCCTGCCCTTCCTCGACCTGATCCAGGAGGGGACCCTCGGCCTGGTCCGCGCCGCCGAGAAGTTCGACTACCGCAAGGGCTTCAAGTTCTCGACCTACGCGACCTGGTGGATCCGCCAGGCGATCGCCCGCGCGCTTGCCGACAAGGCGCGGACCATCCGGATCCCGGTCCACGTCGTCGAGAAGCTGAACAAGATCGGCCGTGCCGAGCGCAAGCTCGTCACCGAGCTGGGCCGTGAGCCGACCCCCGAGGAGATCGCCGAGGTCACCGGCATCGAGCCCGAGGAGGTCGACTCGATCAAGCGCTCCGCGCAGGCCCCGGTCTCGCTGGAGAAGCCGGTCGGCGACGAGGAGGAGTCGGAGTTCGGCCAGTTCATCGCCGACGAGCGGGCCGAGTCCCCGTTCGAGCGGGCGGCCGAGCTGCTCACCAAGGAGGCGCTGAAGGAGGCCCTCGAGAACCTCTCCTACCGCGAGCGCCGCGTGCTCGAGCTCCGTTACGGGCTCGGCGGCGAGCACCCGCGGACCCTGGACGAGGTCGGCCGCACCTTCAACGTCACCCGCGAGCGCATTCGCCAGATCGAGAACCAGTCGCTGAAGAAGCTGCAGTCCCTCGCGGAGGCCCAGAAGCTCCGCGAAGTCGCCTAATACGGCGGCCGCTACTGGAAGCAGCCGATGATCGCGGCCATGATCACGAATGTCGCGAGCTGGTAGCCGCCCTCGACCAGGAACGTCGGGATCCTCTTCACCTTCGCCTCTGAGAAGTTGATCTGCATCAGCTGCACCGTGCCGGCGAAGCCGACCCACGTGAACGCCCCGATGGCGATGCAGTCGCCCGTGGAATCCGCGCCGACCATGTCGCATAGCCGCGCGAGCGTGTAGGCGATCACGAGCGCGCAGATGAGCGGCACCACGTAGATGATCGGGCCGGGGTTCTCGCCCTCGGACGGGTCGATCGCGCGCGCCGCCACCCACGGCTTGTAGAAGAGCTTTCCGTACCAGAGAAAGCCCAGGATCTGAGCGGCAAGCGCGCCCAGCACCACGGCGAGGTAGTTGACGTCAGCCTCGAACAAGCCGTCCATCCACGCCTAAAGCTATGCGATTCGGTGCCCGATAGGCCAGTGATGGCCTTCGATATCGATGCCGCGCTCAGGTACACCGTCGAGCGGGAGGGCTCCGACCTCCACCTGAAGGTGGGCTCGCCGCCGGTCGCCCGCGTCCACGGCGATCTCTGGGCCCTCCAGGGGACCGAGTCCCTCACCCCGAGGACACGGAGGCCGTCCTTGCAGCACATCGCGCAGCGACGTGCCCAAGGCCCTCGCGGAGTTCCAGCGAGAAGGGCGAGGCGGACTTCGCCTACTCGATCGAGAACCTCTCCCGGTTCCGAATCAACGCCTTCCGCCAGCGCGGCAGCATCTCGATCGCGCTTCAGCGCGATCCCGTACCAGGTGAAGACGATCGAGGAGCTCGGGCTCCCGGACGTCGTGCGCCGGCTGGCCGAGGAGCCGCGCGGGATCATCCTGCTGACGGGGACCACCGGATCGGGCAAGTCGACGACGCTCGCGGCGATGATCGACCACATCAACTCGACCCGGGCGCGGCACATCGTCACGCTCGAGGACCCGATCGAGTACCTGCACCGCGACAAGCTTTCGATCATCAACCAGCGCGAGGTCGGGCACGACACCGAGAGCTTCGCCGCCGCCATGAAGCGAGTCCTGCGCCAGGACCCCGACTGCATCCTGATCGGAGAGATGCGCGACGAGGAGACCGTCCGGACCGCGCTCTCGGCCGCCGAGACCGGCCACCTCGTGCTCTCGACGCTCCACACGATGGACGCGACCGAGACGATCAACCGCATCATCGACTTCTTCCCGCCCCACCTCCAGCAGCAGGGGCGCGTGATGCTCGCCTCGACGCTGAAGGGCGCCGATCTCCCAGCGCCTCGTTCCGCGCGCGGACCGCGAGGGCCGGGTTGCCGTCTCCGAGGTGATGGTCGTCACCGGCCGGGTCCAGGACCTGATCATGAACCCGGAGGAGACCGGCAAGATCACCGAGGTGATCTCCGAGGGCGACTTCTACGGGATGCAGACCTTCGACCAGGCGCTCCTCGGCTACGTGCAGGACGGCGCCATCGCCGAGGCGGTCGCGCTCGAGACCGCCTCGAGCCCGCACGACTTCAAGCTGATGCTCTCGGCACGCGGCCAGCGCGCGAGCGGCATCGAGCAGGTCGCCGGCAACGGCGCGGGCGACGACGAGCCCGCGCCCACGACCCTCCGGCTGAGCCCATTCATGCCTGCGTCCGCGCTCAAGGTTGGGCGTCGGATAGCCGAATCAACACCTAGCTCGCCATGAGGAAGACAATCAACGAAAATCCCGTGGTCCAGATCTCCGTGCTTGGGGTCGGCCTGATCCTGGTCGGCTTCCTGCTCTTCACCCGCATGAGCGGCGGCAAGGAGAAGGAGCCCGTGCCGCCCAATGCGCCGATCGGCTCGACTGCCGCAGACGCCTCGGGCACCGCCCGCCGACCACTGCGCCCGGCACCGCTCCCGCCGCGACCTCCGGCGCGGTCGATCCCGCCGTGACCCCGCCCGTCGGCGGCGCCACCGGCTCCTCGACGCCCCCGGTCGCCGGGTCCGTCGACCCCGAGGCCTGGAGCGAGCCCGGCCCCGGCCTCCCCGCCGACGTCGTCAACGCCTGGAAGCGCGACGACGCAGTGGTCCTCCTCGTCGTCCGCGAGAGCGGGATCGACGACCGGCTCGTGAAGGAGCTCCGCCACACAGCTTTCCGGCGACCCCAACGTCGCCCTCTTCGTCATCCCCGGCAAGAAGGTCGCCCAGCTACTCGCGCATCACCCAGGGCGTCGGTCTCAACCGCGTGCCCGCACTGGTCGTGATCCGGCCGAAGGACGTCGCCGGGTCGCCGCCCCAGGCTCAGGTGAGCTACGGCTTCCGCGACTCGCAGAGCGTCGTGCAGGCGGTGCAGGATGCGCTCTACAAGGGCAAGGACGACGTCCCCTACTACCCGAAGGGGTAGGCGCCATGACCCCAGGGACCTTCCCGACTACCTGCGCCCCGTTCCAGGCCCCACCGAGGCCGCCCTTCCCATCCCCTCCGAGGAGGAGGACCCCCGCGAGCAGCAGGACCGCCGCAGCAGGACCGCGCGAGCAGGACGGACGCAGCCTGGCCCCCCGCAGCAGCCTGGACCGCCGCAGTCACAGGCCTCGAGCCGGCAGCACCCGGACCGAGCAGCAGTACCCGCAGCAGCCGGCCGGTTCCGCCTATCCCGAGCAGCGGCCTCCCTACTCGCCGCCCGCCGAGCAGCAGCAGCCTCCGCCCCCCAGCCGCCGGCCGAGCAGCCGCCCGCCTACCAGCCTCCGGCCGAGCAGCAGCCGCCCAGCCCGCTCCCTCGCCGACCCCCCACGCCGCCGGCCCCCCAGCAGCCCTACACGCCGATGACCGCCGAGGCCCACGCGAGACCGAGCCGACGCTGCCCGCCGAGCCAGGAGGGCGACGTCGACGGCCTGATCCCTCCCGCAGCGCCGCGGCCACTCCGGCTCGTTCATCACCGACGTCATCGTCGATCTCGGCTACGCGACGCGAGCCCAGGTCGACCACGCCATCGCGCAGGGCCGCAGCGAGGGCCGCTCGCCCGAGGACCTGCTCCTGGAGCAGGGCGTGATCGCGCAGGAGCATCTCTCGCGCGCCATCGCCGAGCGCTACGGCCTCGACTTCATCGACCTCCACGCCTACCAGGTCGACATGGGCGCGACCAACCTGATCTCGCTGAAGTCCGCGCGCCGGCACCAGGCCGTGCCGGTCGGATACGTCAACGAGGGCACGCTCCTGCTGGCGATGGCGGACCCGGCCAACGTCCTCGCCATGGACGACGTGCAGATGGCGACCGGCCTCAACTGCCAGGTCGCCGTCGCTCCCGCCGCCGACATCGACGCCCTGATCGGGAAGCTCGGCACGATGGAGAGCACGGTCGCCGATGCGATCGAGGAGGACGCCGAGGAGGAAGAGGCCGAGGTCACCGACATCCGCGCCCAGGCCGAGGACGCGCCGGTGATCAAGCTCGTCAACAGCATTCTCGGCCAGGCCGTCACCGAGGGCGCCTCCGACATCCACTTCGAGGCCGATGAGGGCGAGATGCGGATCCGGTTCCGCATCGACGGCGTGCTCCAGGAGGCCGCCCGCGTCCCCAAGCGCATGGTCTCCGGCGTCGTCTCCCGCATCAAGATCATGAGCGACCTCGACATCGCCGAGAAGCGCGTCCCGCAGGACGGCCGCGTCGGGATCAACCTCGAGGGCCGCCGCATCGACCTCCGCGTCACCACCCTGCCGACCCAGCGAGGCGAGGGCGCCTCGATCCGCATCCTGGACGAGTCGAACGCGCTGCTCAGCCTCGACGACCTCGGCATGGACGGCGAGGAGCGTCGCCGCTTCGAGAACTCGATCCGCAAGCCTTACGGCGCCGTCCTGGTGACGGGCCCGACCGGCGCCGGTAAGTCGACGACCCTTTACGCCGCGCTGCAGGCCGTCAACGACGCCCGACAAGAACATCGTCACGATCGAGGACCCGGTCGAGTACCGCCTCAGCGGCGTCAACCAGATCGGCGTTCACCGCAAGGCGGGGCTGACCTTCGCCACGGGCCTGCGCTCGATGCTCCGCGCCGACCCCGACGTGATCATGGTCGGCGAGGTCCGCGACGCCGAGACTGCCCGGATCGCGATCGAGGCCGCGCTCACCGGCCACATGGTGCTGACGACGCTGCACACCAACGACGCCCCCGGCGCCGTCACCCGTCTCACCGAGATGGGAATCGAGTCCTTCCTCACCTCGTCCGCCGTCGACTGCGTCGTCGCCCAGCGGCTGGCGCGAGTGCTCTGCCCCCACTGCAAGCAGCGCACGGTCGTCTCGCAGTCCGCCCTCACCGAGGCCGGCTTCAGGGTCAACGCCGACCTGGAGGCCTATGAGGCCGTCGGCTGCGCCCGCTGCCACCGGATCGGCTACCGCGGCCGGATCGGGGTCTACTCGGTGATGGTCCTGACCGAGCGCCTCAAGGACATGGTCGTGAACCTCTCGGCCGAGCAGGACCTCGCCCGCGCCGCCCGCGAGGAGGGCATGCTGACCCTCCGCGAGGCCGGTCTCGCGAAGGTCCGCGCCGGCGTCACCAGCATCGAGGAGGTCGCCCGGGTCGCCAGCTAGCCGCGCTCAAGTAGCGCGCGCGCACGGACGACAAGGAACTGACATGGAAGCCTCCGCCCCCGCCAAGCACTTCGACTTCGCCGAGGTCCTGACCCGGATGGCCCACGAACGGGCCTCCGACGTCCACCTCAGCCCCGGCTTCCCTCCGGCGCTGCGCGTCCGCGGCCGGATCGTGCCGCTCGCCGAGTACGGGGTCCTGACCCCGCAGCACACCCGTGATGTCGCCTACTCGATCCTCAACGACGACCAGCGCAAGCGCTTCGAGTCGAACAAGCAGATCGACCTCGCCTACGCCGTCCCCGGCGTCGCCCGCTTCCGCGTCAACGTCTTCTTCCAGCGCGGCTCGATCTCCGCCGCCTTCCGCCTGATCCCGCACGGCATCCCGAAGCTCGACCAGCTCGGGCCTGCCCAAGATCCTGGAGGAGTTCACGCGCAAGCCGCGCGGGTTCGTCCTGGTCACCGGCCCGACGGGTTCGGGCAAGTCGACGACGCTCGCCTCCATGGTGGACATCATCAACGAGTCACGTGAGGAGCACATCCTCACGATCGAGGACCCGATCGAGTTCCTCCACCAGCACAAGGGCTGCATCGTCAACCAGCGCGAGATCGGCGCCGACGCCGAGAACTTCTCCCTCGCCCTGAAGGCCGCCCTCCGCGAGGACCCCGACGTGATCCTCGTCGGCGAGATGCGCGACCTCGAGACGATGTCCACGGCCCTGACGGCCGCCGAGACCGGCCACCTCGTCTTCGCCACGCTGCACACCCAGTCCACCGCCCAGACCGTGGACCGGATCATCGACGTCTTCCCGACCGAGCAGCAGCGCCAGGTGCGCATGCAGCTCTCGGTCGCCCTCCAGGGCATCGTCACCCAGCAGCTGCTCCCGACCGCTGACGGCGTCGGGCCGCGTCTCGGCCTGCGAGGTGCTGATCCCGACGCCCGCGGTGCGCAACCTGATCCGTGAGGGCAAGAGCCACCAGATCTACTCGGCGATCCAGACCTCCGGCGCTGTCGGCATGCAGACCATGGACGCCGCGCTCGCGCAGCTCGCGCGCCAGGGCCGGATCACCCGCCAGCTCGCCGAGCAGCGTGCCTCCGTCCCGGAGGAGCTCAAGCGGCTGCTCGGAGGAGATCCCCAGGGCGGCAATGGCGCCGGGCAGGCTCAGGGCCAGCAGCAGCAGGCCCAGCCTGGCCAGCAGCCGGTGGGCGCGAACTACCGGAGCCGCTAAATGAGCACCTACGCCTTCCGAGCCGTCGACGTCGCCGGGCTCCCCACCCGCGGCGAGATGGAGGCCGAGAGCAAGACCCAGGTCACCGAGATGCTGCGCCAGCGCGGCCTGATCGTGCTGGACGTCTCCGAGGAGTCGGAGTCGTTCAAGTTCGAGGAGTTCTTCGCGCGCTACAAGAGCATCCCGATGCGCGACCTGGCGGTGTTCTCGCGCCAGTTCGCCACGCTGATCGCCTCGGGCATGCCGATGCTGCGGTCGCTCTACACGCTCGAGGACCAGACCGAGGACGAGCGCCTCACGGCCGCGATCCAGAGCGTCAGGCAGGACGTCGAGGCCGGATCCTCGCTCTCGGACGCCATGGAGCGCCAGCCGAACGTCTTCAACAAGCTCTTCCGCTCCATGGTCCGCTCGGGCGAGGGCTCGGGCCGCCTGGAGGAGACGCTCGATCGTGTCGCCTTCCACCTCGAGAAGCTCGACGCCCTCCGGCGTCAGATCCGCTCGGCGATGATGTACCCGGCCTTCGTCTTCTCGCTCGCCCTCGTGGTGATGCTCGCGGTGGTGACGTTCATCGTGCCGATCTTCGTCGGGGTGTTCGAGGAGATCTCCTCGGAGACCCCCGGGGAGAGCGGCGAGCTTCCGTTCCTGACCCAGATCGTGGTCGGGGTCTCGGACTTCATCAAGGGCTTCTGGTACATCTGGCTTCCGGCGGTGGTCGGCGGCATCTTCGGATTCATCAAGTGGAAGCAGACCGAGGCCGGCCGCATCCAGTGGGACGGGGTCAAGCTGAAGTTCCCATTCCACATCGGCGACATCGTCCAGAAGGTCGCCCTGGCGCGCTGGTCGCGCACCTTCGCCGGCACGGTCGCCTCGGGCGTCCCGATCCTCCAGTCGATCAAGATCACCGGCCAGACCTCGGGCAACGCCCAGGTCGAGCAGGCGATGGACGACGTTTACGCCTCGGTCAAGAACGGCGGTTCGATCGCCGCGCCGATCGAGAAGAACCCGCTCTTCCCCGCGATGGTCGGCCACATGGTCGCCGTCGGCGAGGAGACGGGGCAGCTCGAGCACATGATGACCAAGATCGCCGACTTCTACGAGGACGAGGTTGACGCGAAGGTCAAGGCCCTCACCTCGCTGCTCGAGCCGATCATGATCTGCTTCGTAGGCGGAGTCGTCGGGTTCATCGTGATCGCGATGTACCTGCCGATCTTCAGCCTCTACGACAAGATTCGCTAGTTACAGCGCGTCGATCATCCCGTTCGGGCTGATCAGCGCGTTGTACTCCTCCTTCGCGCCGAGCTGAAGGTCGCTGAGGAGCTTCGTGTCCGTGACCGTGTCACTGAGGGGGCGCCAGCCCTTTGGGCGCTGGATCAGCGCCGCCGCGGCGAGCTCGGTGTCGAGCGATGAGGAGGCGAAGACCACGCCGCAGGGGGAGCTCGCGTCCGTACCCGGCGCGATCCCGCCGGCTTCCGTCAGCCTGACCACGTGAACCTGCGAATAGGCGTGCGCGGTCGCCTGGTGCTGCCCCAGCACGAGGTTCGCCGGGTCGCCGTTCCAGGCCTCGATGCACGCCACCGGCGCGGGGTCGAACTCGTGCTCCTCATCGCCTCCCGCGAACAGCAGCACGCCGCCGACCAGTAGCGCCAGGAGGGCCGTGATCCCGCCGACCAGGAGCAGGCGGGTGCGCTGGGAGGCGCCGTCAGGAGGCGTCTGGGGCCCGTCAGGGGGGGTCTGGGAGTCGATACCGGGCAACTTATCCGGCTGGAGGGCCGTTTTACGCCTCTTGAGCGGCCTGTTTGCGGTTGGACAGGCGTCCGATAGGAAGGCATGGACGCACGTTCGATTGCATGCGTGTACTCACTTTCGGGATTGCGTCTAAAGGTCGCCCCTCAGACGCCGATGGACACCCCGTAAACCAAAAGTGCCAGGGCCCTGGTGCCAAGGGCAAACCCACTGTGAGGTGGGGGCGCAAAGCTCACAGGGCTCTCACGAGTCGGCTGAGCTGCCACCGGGGTCCATCGGACACCGCTGGAAAGCGGAACCGGGCTCTGGCGAAAGCAAAGGTCAAAGGAGAACAACCATATGGTTGCCAAGCTCCGTAACAGGATGACTAGCGAGGAGTCGGGCTTTACGCTCGTCGAGCTGCTGGTCGTCATGCTGATTCTCGGACTGCTGGCCGCTATCGCCATCCCGTCCTTCTTCAACCAGAGGGACAAGGCTCGCGACGCGGACGCGAAGGCCCACGTGCGTAGTGCACAGACGGCCGCCGAGACCATTGCCACCG
Organism: uncultured Solirubrobacterales bacterium; assembly: GCA_963824785.1. GTDB lineage: Bacteria > Actinomycetota > Thermoleophilia > Solirubrobacterales > 70-9 > CAWGQG01. Next base: position 930,928 of record CAWGQG010000001.1, on the reverse strand, counting down.
ACAACAACGGCGTCTACAACGGCGCCAACGGTGTCACCGTGGCGCGCCTGAAGGCGGTTGAGGAAACGCTGAATGACTCCAACCTCTCCGTCCCGGCGGTGGCCGCTGACAGTTACACGGTTCGTGTGACGTCGGCGACCGGTAACACGTTCGACATTGCTCGGCAGTCCAACGGTCAGGTCACCCAGCCGTGTGCAACGGGTGGCGACGCCGGTTGTCCGAGCGACAACACATGGGACTAACCGCTCGCACGAGCGGTTCGTCCGAGGCCAGTTCGGCCTCGAGCGTGGGGGACGGGCCTTCGGGCCCGTCCCTCGCGTTTCGTTTTTGATCAGGCACTCACGGGAGGCCGTCGCGGATGCTCAACAGACTTCGAATCAAGGCAGGCGGCGAGTCGGGCTTCACGCTCGTCGAGCTGCTGGTCGTGATGCTGATCCTCGGCCTCCTGGCCGGCATCGGGATCCCGGCCTTCCTGAGCCAGCGCGAGAAGGCGCGCGACGTGGACGCCAAGCACGACGCCGGAATCGCCGGCCTCGCCGCGGAGACGATCGCGACCGAGAACGACGGCAACTACGACGGCGCCAACGGCGTCACGGTGGCGAGGCTCCGGCAGATCGAGCCGTCCCTGACCGACTCGAACCTCTCGGTCCTCAACCTGGCGGCGAAGACCTACACCGTGCGCGTCACCTCGCCGACGGGACACACCTTCGACTACTCCCGCAACGGCGGCGTCGTCACCACCAGCTGCAGCCCGATGGGTCAGGGCGGCTGCCCCGACGACGGGGTCTGGAACGACTAGGAAGGAGGCGGTCGAACGATCGGCCAGCCTCCCCAATCCTGGGTACGGCTGTGCTGTTGACCGTCACCACGCCTGCCGATGGAAGGTCCTGAGTCCCCCCATAGAGGGAATCCATGCGTGATTTCTTGAACAAGGCTTGTCGAAGGCTCAAGGACGACCAAGCGGGAAGCGTCCTGATCGAGGCATTGATCAGCGGCGTCCTCCTGGTGATCGTCTCCGTCGGCGTGCTCGGCGGCTTCGAGACCGCGAACCGCTCCTCCTCCGAGGAGCGCCACCGCGCCCGCGCTCACTCGATCGCCCAGGAGGACCTCGCGCGGCTGCGGTCCATGAGCATCGCCGACCTCGGAGCGATGCAGACGGAGATCCGCAACGTCCAGGTCGAGGGCACGGTCTATGTGGTGACCTCGAAGCGGGAGTTCCTCACCGACGCCACCGGCACCGCGAGCTGCACTCCGGGTACCTCCTCGGCCGACTACATCAGGGTCTCCTCCACCGTCACCTGGCCCACGAGAGGCACCCGGCCCCCGGTTGTGGCGACCAGCCTGGTCGCGCCTCCGGCCGGGTCGATTGCGCCCAACAGCGGTGCCCTCGCGATCCAGGTGCAGAACGCGGCGGGGGTGGCGACCCCCAACATCGGTGTGGCCGGCAGCGGGGCAGGCTCGTTCAGTGGGAACACCGGGCCGACGGGCTGCGTCATCTTCGGAAGCCTTCCCGAGGGCAACTACACGGTCAACCTGACCGGCATCGGCTCGGGTCTCGTGGACAACGACGGCAACAACCCGTCTCCGCGGACCACCTCCGTCGTCGCCGAGGCCACCAACACCCTCGTCCTCCAGTACGACAACCCGGGCACGCTGCCGGTGACCTTCAAGGTGCGTAACGGCAGCGCCTCCACCTTCTTCACGTCCTCGAGCGGCGACGTGCGGGCGAGGCAGGACCGCGCGGTCCTCTTCCACACGGGCATGACCACGAGCCGCTACTTCGGGACGATCAACACCTTCGTCAACCAGATCAACGCCACCCAGCTCTTCCCGTTCACCTCTCCCTACAGCGTCTACGCCGGCAGCTGCACGGGCAACAACCCGGGGGCCGGAGCGGGTCTGCTCAGCGCGTTGGTTCCCTCCGGCGGCTCGGCGCCGATCACCGAGGTCCAGGTGCCGGCTCTGACCACGGTGGTCAGGACGGGGACGAGCTCCTCCAGCCCAGGCGTGCTCGCGAGCAACGTCGTCGTCAAGCTCAACTCCGACACCTGCACAGACCCCGACCGGATCTACAACGGGACCCTGACGAACCACGGTGTCCCGTGGGGCGTGTACGACATCTGCGCCCAGGGCACCGTGAGCGGCAGCACCAGGCGCATCACCGTCAGCAACGTCACGGTTCAGAACCTCGCCAATGTCACCACGGCACCGACCCACTACCTGGGTAGCGGCAGCGGCAGCAGTTCCGGAGGCTGTCCGTGACCGACCAGCGCGGGTTCACCATGATCGAGCTGATCGTCGGGATGTTCTCGACGATCGTGATCCTGACCGCGATCCTGGCGCTGGTCAGCGTCTCGACCACGAACCAGGACAGGGTGGCCGAGCGCGTCGCCGCCAACCAGAAGGTGCGGCCGGTGATGACGCAGCTGATGGACTCGCTGCACTCCGCGTGCGTGGCGCCCGGGATCTCGCCGATCCAGGCCGGGAGCTCCGGCAGCCAGCTGATCCTGCTCTCGAAGACGGGATCGGCGGTCAGCCCGGTCCCGGACAAGCGCCAGATCGCGCTCACCGGGAGCACGCTCTCTGAGTCGATCTATCCGGTGACGGGCGGGCAGCTCCCGAACTACACCTTCGCCGCCGCCCCCTCGTCCACCCGCCTGCTCGTGAACGGCATCAGCGCGGGCGCCGTGGGCACCCCGCCGGCCGCGGTCCCGATGTTCCGCTACTACGCGTACAGCGGCGACAACATCTCCAGCACCCCGCTGCCGACGCCGCTGAGCGCCGCGGACGCGGCGCGCACGGCGCACGTCAGCCTGGCGTTCGCCGCGGCTCCCGCGGGCAACGTGACCGGAGACGAGCAGCTGAACGCGATCACCGTCACCGACTCGGCCAACCTCCGGCTGGAGTCGGCCAGCTCCGTCGCGGGACAGGTGAACCTGCCATGTACGTGAGGCTGAACCGGATCCTGGAGCGGCTGCGGCGGAACGAGGACGGTCACACGATGATCGCGGTGGTCGGGGCGATCAGCCTGGTCAGCCTGCTCGTCGGAGCGGCCCTAGCCGCGACCAACGGCGATCTGCGCCTCACCAAGCGGGACCTCGACGACAAGCGCGCCTACGCCGCGGCCCAGGCGGGAATCGCCGACTACGTCTTCCACCTCAACTCGGACAACAGCTACTGGTCGAAGTGCACCGGTGTCCCGGCGCCGCACGCCGTCAACCAGATGGGCTCGACCACCAATCGCCGCACCGTCCCGGGCGACACAACCCAGTACGCCCTCGAGCTGATCCCCGCGACGGGGCAGACCGCATGCAGCCCGACGAACGCGAACGCGACCATGCTCGAGTCCGGCTCCGTGATGACAGGCTCGTTCCGGATCCGCTCGACCGGATTCGCGGCCAACGCGAAGCAGTCCATCGTCGCGACCTTCAAGCGGGCGAGCCTCCTGGACTTCCTCTACTTCACCCAGCTCGAGACCTCCGACCCGGTCACCTACGGGACGCAGGCGATCATCGACGGCGCCTACATCCAGTGCACGAAGTTCCTCCGCGAGGGCCGGATGGACGACCCGATCCCGGGGAGCGGCGGCAACGAGTACTGCGACCGGATCGTGTTCGTGACCGGGGACAACATCGACGGCCCGCTGCACACCAACGACGCGCTTCAGATCTGCGGGACCCCGGTGTTCGGCCGCACCTCCGCGGATTCGATCGAGGTCAGCGCTCCGCCCACAGGCTGGACGGGCCACTGCGGCGGGACGAACCAGCCGAACTTCCAGGGCACCTTCGTGACCAACGCCCCGGTGCTGACGCCGCCACCGACCAACGCCAGCCTCCAGACGATCGCCGGTACCGGCAACGTCTACACCGGGCAGACCGAGATCGTCATCAGCGGCAGCAACACCACGATCACCTCGGGCGGGGTCACGGTGACCAAGGCGATCCCGTCGAGCGGCGTGATCTACGTCAAGAACGGCACCTGCGCAACGGGGTACTCGCCGTTCACCGCCACCTACCCGACGACCTCCGGCTGCGGCACCGCCAGGGTGCGCGGCAGCTACTCCGGACAGCTCACGATCGCCGCGGAGAACGACGTCCTGATCGAGGACGACCTGACCCGCACCGGCACCGGCATGCTCGGGCTGATCGCGAACAACTTTGTCCGGGTGAAGCATCCGATCTGCCCCTCGAGCAATCTGGGCTGCACGAACGGCACGATCACCTCGCAGACGATCTCGAGCTGCAACAGCGGGGTGAACGGGACGGGCACCAACCAGGACATCACGATCGAGGCGGCGATCATGTCGATCAACCACTCGTTCATCGTCGACCACTACAACTGCGGAGCGCAGCTCGGTGAGCTCACCGTCAAGGGCGCGATCATCCAGAAGTTCCGCGGCGCGGTCGGCACCACGGGCGGCACCGGGTACCTCAAGGACTACGTCTACGACGACCGGATGCGCTACCAGGAGCCGCCGCACTTCCTGGATCCAGTCGAGACCGCCTGGCACCTCCAGCGCCAGACGCTCGACTTCCCCTAGGCGCACGCTCCGCTCTCAGCGAGAACTCTCTCGGTGGGACGACGGGGGAGTAGCTGAGGACCCGGTGGGGTCTCAAGGCCCAGGCGCGACTGGCCGAATGTAGTAACGCATGGCCGCAACGGCACCATTCGCATTCCTCGGCGGGATGATCGCCGGCAGCTTCGCCAGCGTGCTCGCGTACCGCGTGCCGCGCGGCGAGTCCTGGGTCACCGGCCGCTCCCACTGCACCGCCTGTGGCTCCGTGATCGCGGCCTACGACAACATCCCCGTGATCTCGTGGCTCGTCCTGCGCGGGCGCTGCCGCAGCTGCGACGAGCGGATCCCGGCGCGCTATCCACTGACCGAGCTCGCGATGGCCGCGCTGTTCACGGCAACCGCGATCGCGCTGGGGACGGACGACCTCGGCGAGCTCGCTCTCGGCCTCTGCTTCTGCGCCCTGCTGGTCGTGATCACGCTGACCGACCTCGAGCGGCGGATCATCCCCAACGCCGTGCTGCTGGGCGGCGCCGTCCTGGGCGTGGCGATCGCCGCCGCGACCGACCCCTCGAGCCTGCCCGAGCGAGCGATCGCCGCGGCGGGCGCCGGCGGGTTCCTCCTCGTCGTCGCTCTCGCCTATCCGCGCGGGATGGGCATGGGGGACGTCAAGCTTGCCGCCGTCATGGGGCTCTATCTGGGCCGGGCGGTGGTCCCGGCCCTGGCCGTCGCGGTGGCCGCGGGCGCGCTCGTCGGCCTGGTGCTGCTGGCGCGCGAGGGCAGCTCCGCGCGCAAGCGCGCGGTCCCGTTTGGTCCGTTTCTTGCGCTCGGAGGCGTCGTCGGCCTGCTCGCCGGCGATCAGCTGCTCGATTGGTACCTCGACACCTTCGCGGGGGGCTAGGCGTGGGCACCGCAGGCACGACTGCAGGCGTGGTTACCCCACTATTGAGGATGGCGCTCCGTGCCGATAAGACCGATGGACCTCTTGGATCACGCCCACGCCAGTCGTGCGGCAAGGCCCCGAACTGACATGTCCTCAATTCTCGAAAAGCACTTTCCCACGGTCGCCAAGCTGCTCCCGAACAAGAACGGGGCGAGCAAGCCGAAGGCTGAGAAGGCGCCGAAGGCTGAGAAGGCGCCGAAGGCTGAGAAGGCGCCGGCGGCTGAGACAAAGACCTCGACCAAGTCCAGGCCGAGCTTCACCAAGCCCAGCTTCAGCAAGCCGAGCTTCAGCAAGCCCGGGTTCCTGAGCAAGGGCCCGTCGCTGTCGCTGGGCTCGTCGAAGAAGACCGGCGGGACCGTAGGCCTCGAGATCGAGAGCGGCAGCATCGCCGCCACCGAGGTCGGCGCGAACGGCGTCGTCGCCGGCACCGCGATCGCCATGCTGCCCCCCGGCGTCGTCTCCGAGGGCGAGGTTCAGGACCCCGACGCGCTGGCCGAGCACCTCAAGGAGCTGTTCGGAAGGAACAAGCTTTCGAAGAATGTCCGCCTCGGCGTCGCCAACCAGCGGGTCGTGGTCCGCATGCTGCGGCTGCCGCTGATCGAGAAGGAGGACGAGCTCGAGACCGCGATTCGCTTCCAGGCCGCCGATCACATCCCGATGCCCCTCGAGCAGGCCGTCCTCGACTTCGAGGTCGTCGCGAAGCACGCCAGTGCCGAGGGCGGCGAGCGCTACATGGACGTCGTCGCGGTCGCGGCTCGGCGCGACATGGTCAGCGCCCTCACCGCAGCGCTGCGAAAGGCGGGGCTGCGCCCGATCGGAATCGATCTGTCGGCCTTCGGGATGATCCGCGCGCTCGACACCGACGCGCCCCCTGCGATGGAGGGCGAGGTCGTCCCGACGACGCTCTTCTGCCACCTCGGCGACGCCACGAACCTCGCCGTCGCAAGGGACGGCAAGTGCCTGTTCACCCGCGTTGCCCCCTTCGGCATCGAGGACATCGCCTCCCGCGTCGCCGAGCGCGAGGGCATGCCGCTCGAGGAGGCGCGCGAGTGCCTCGCCGACGTCGGCCTGGAGGAGGGCGTCGACGAGTTCAGCCTCGACCACGACGAGGACACGGTCGTGCGCGAGGCGCTCGAGGACGGCGCCAACAAGCTTGTGGACGAGCTCCGGGTCTCGCTCGAGTTCTACAGCTCGCAGGAGGATGCGGCCCCTGTCGACACCGTCGTCGTCTGCGGCCCCGGCAGCACCATCCCCGGGCTGACCGAGCGGATCGAGGACGGCCTCGGGTTGACCATCGAGCCGGTCACCCCGCGGGCGCTCTCGGGCCTCGATCCCGAGCAGGCCGCCGAGCTGACCATCTCCTACGGACTTGCCCTGGAGGGTTAGAGCGTGCGTCCCGTCAACCTGATTCCAGCCGAAGAGCGCCGTGGCGATCGCGCCCAGATGCGCACCGGCTCGGTCTCCTACCTGCTGGTGGGGGCTCTGGCCTTCCTCTTCTTCGCCGTCGTCGCCCTGGCCTTCACCGGCAAGAAGATCGCCGACAAGGAGACCGAGAAGCAGGCCGCCGAGCAGGAGCTGACGGCCGCGACGGCCCGTGCCGAGAGCCTGCGCGAGTTCCAGGACTTCCGCCAGATCCACGACACGCGCACGGCCACGGTCAAGAGCCTGGCCCAGAGCCGCTTCGACTGGGAGCGCGTCATGCGCGAGCTCTCGCTGGTGATCCCATCCAACGTCTGGCTCGTGAACCTGACCGGCACGGTCAGCCCCGAGGTCCAGCTCAACAACGGCGCGGAGATCGCCATCCGCGACACGGTCGCCGGCCCGGCGCTCGAGCTGGTCGGCTGTTCCGTCGGCCAGGAAGAGGTCGCAGGCTTCATCGCCGCCCTCGAGGACATCGACGGCGTGACCAGGGTCGGTGTCGAGCTCTCGGAGAAGGGCGATGCGGAGACCACCGGCGGCGACTCCGCGAGCAGCGACTCCGCTCAGGAGGGGGCTGACGACTGCCGGACCCGCGACTTCATCTACATGTTCAAGATCGTGGTCGCCTTCGACGCGGTCCCGACGCCGGCCACAGCGACGGCCGCCCCGGGTGTGCCGGCGCCGACCACTCCGCCCGGCGCGACCGACCAGCTTGCGAACTCACAGGCCAGCGACGTGGTCCCGGGAGGCTGAGATGAAGGGCACCGACCGCAACGTCCTGTTCGTCGTCCCGCTGATCGGGCTCCTGCTCGTCTTCTACTTCATGGTCCTCGGGCCCAAGCGCGAGGAGGCCTCGAAGCTCGACAAGGACATCGCGACCATCGAGGGCCAGATCAGCACCGCTGAGCAGACCGCTGCCTTCGCCGAAGAGGCCCGCAGTGAGTTCCCCAAGTACTACGGACACCTCGTCAGCCTCGGCAAGGCGGTTCCCGAGCAGGCCGACTCCGCCTCGTTCCTGGTGCAGCTGAACTCGATCGCCGAGCGCAGCGACATCAGCTTCGACAAGATCGAGGTCGCGACTGGCACCACTGAGGCCACCACCGCCGCCCCGGCTCCGGCCGCGCCGGCGGCCCCGCCCGCTGAGGGCGCGCCCTCGCCCGAGACCACCCCGGCTTCGACCGATCCCACGGCCCAGCCGACCAGTCCCACGCCGGCCACCGAGACGGTCGCCGCGAGCCTGCCGATCGGCGCCACGGTCGGCCCCGCCGGCCTGCCGACGATGCCGTACACGCTCGAGTTCACCGGCGGCTTCTTCAACGTCGCCGACTTCTTCGACGGGGTCGACGGGCTGGTCGGGCTGAACGGCGAGGAGGAGTCGGTCTCGGCCAACGGACGGCTGCTCACGATCGACGGGTTCGTGCTCAAGGCCCCGCGCGAGGACCTGACCGGGCAGCTGATTCTCGACGCCTCGCTCTCGACCACGACCTTCGTCACCCCGCCCGAGCAGGGCCTGACCGGTGGCGCCACCCCGGGCTGCCCCGCCCGCGATGACGTCGCCCGCCGCGCCCACCGACCACCACGACCAGACGACGCCATGAACAGCGAGAAGATCCAGAAATTCGGCTCAAGACCTGGTCCACGACCTCCGTCCGCGCGGCCTGCTGCCGGTCGTCGATCCTGCTGGCCGTCGGGATCGTGGCGCTCCCGATGGTGATCTAAGCGGCGGCTCCGACGCGGCCCCGCCGCCCCCGCGAGCCCTGCCCGGCACTCTGAGGCCGGTCTCCAGAGAGCCCGCTGTGCTCACCTACAACCCGGGCATCCGCGACTACCGCGAGCGGCTCGACAGCCTCAAGCAGAAGGACCCGTTCGTGCAGCAGTTCACGGGCCCGGCGGCCGAGGAAGCGGCCGCGGCCACGTCCGCTGCGCACCACCACCAGCACCGGTGGCGGAGCGGCTCCGACGACGCAGCACCGGCGGCGGGCGGCGACACGACCGGCTCCACGGGCGGCTCGAGCGGCGGCTCCGGCCCGGTCGTCGACGACCTTCTACTTCTTCCACGAGACCGACATGCTGATCGGGGAGGCGGGCGGCAAGATGAAGCGGCGCAACCGCGTGGGCGATCCCTCGTTCCTGCCCACCGACAAGGCACCCGTCGTCGTCTTCATGGGCTCGACCTTCAACGCGAGACCGCCGTCTTCCTCGTCTCTCAGGACGTCGTGGTGACCGACGGGGTGGACCGCTGCTCGCCCAACCCCGAGGACTGCGACGGCCTCGGATGCACGAGGGCGACGCCGTCACGCTCGCCAACGCCGCGACCGGCAAGAGCTACCGCATCAAGGTGCTCGACATCCGGCTGGTCGAGAGCGACAAGCCGCCCAAACGCTAAGCTTCACTTTCTGAAGTTTTGGCGGTACTCTTTGCAGCATGTTCGATGACGCCTGTCCCGTCTGCCGAACGGCGGAGATCATCTCGGGCAAGTGGACGCTCCTGATCATCAGGGACCTCGCTGACTCCTCCTACCGCTTCTGCGAGCTCGAGCGCTCGCTCGAGGGGATCAGCCCCCGCACGCTCTCGCTGCGCCTGAGGGCGCTCGAGGAGCAGGGAATAGTGGAGCGCCAGACGTACCCCGAGGTCCCGCCCAGGGTCGAGTACGCGCTCACGGACAAGGGCAAGGCGCTCGTCCCCCTGATCGAGGACATGCGCCACTACGGCGACCGCTGGGTTCCGCGTCAGCGGGATCCCGTCGCGGTCTAGCGGCCACCAGGCCGCAGCACTTGGGAGCGAAGGCCGAAGGCCGTAGCGACTCACGTGGGCGGCCGCTCGTGGCCGCGACCTGATGGCGAAGCCGGCCCTGCAAGGACGCCTGCAAAGCAGGACACCCGCGTAACCGGGAGAAACTCGGTTGCGTGACCACGCTTGAGAGCACCAGCGAGCGGCTCGAGGAAGCGCTCCGCCGCCTGGCCGTCGAGGCCGCCGACCTGTTCGAGGACCTGCTGGCGACCGGGGCGGAGATGCCCTTCGAGATCGAGCCCAGCGACGAGGGCCCGCTCCCGATGTACTCCTACACGCCGCTGACGGGCGACTTCATCAGTCGCCACCGCGCCGAGCTGCGGCGCCTCGAGGCCTACGTCGAGGTCTGCGAGCTCGCCGGCGAGGAGGCGGCGGTCGGCTTCATGACCGGCCTCTGGCACGGCAAGACCGACTTCGAGATCGCCGGCGACCCGCTGCAGGGGGCGGTGGACGCCGTGCTGTCCACGATGGCCCCCTCGGACGCTGAGAGCACGCCCGCCGGCGAGGTGATCGTGCCGCTGGTCGGGTTCTCCATGCCCGCCGACGAGATCGAGATCGACGGCGTGCGGATCGTGCGTGCCGACAGCCTCACCGACGCCCCCGTGGACGCCCTCGAGGCGGTCCGGGGCCCGAAGGGCCGGACCGGCTTCGTGGCCCAGGTCAGCACCGGGGTCGCCGCGGTAGCACCCGCGGCCGCCGTCGCCGACGACCTGCGCCGAGCTCTTCGCACCATGCGCCTGTTCCGGCCCGGCGCCGTGGGGCTGGCCGCGCACGGCTGGGCCCGCCACCCGGGTGGCTGGGAGCGCTTCGACACCGGAATGACCCGTCCGCGGCATGGCGGGTACCGGCTGACCGGCAACGAGGCCGCCGAGCTCGAGAACTTCGCCCGCGCCCTGACCGAGCGAGGCGCCCGTCTGCCCGCGCTCGACTGGGCCGCGGCCCGCTTCGACCTCGGCGCGGAGCGCAGCTCCCTGATCGAGGCGCTCAGCGACTACCTGCTCGCCCTGCGGGGCCTGCTCGAGGGCGGCGGTCCCGCCAACCTCGGGCTCTCCGCCCGCGTCGCCGCACTCGCGTGCGAGGGAGCCGAGGAGCGCGAGGTGGGCCGCCGCAGCATCGAGCGCGCCCTGCGGATCGAGCGCAAGCTGATGAGCGGCGCGCGCTTCAGGCCGAGCCTCGACGCCTCGCCCCTGGCGACGATCGCCGAGGTCGAGGAGCTGCTCCGCCGGCTGCTGAACGGGCTCGCCACCGGCGCGCTCAGCGGCGATCTGCGCGACAAGGCCGATGAGATTCTGCTGGCCCAGGGCCTGCAGGCGGCGGAGGCTGTCCAGGCGACCGCCAACGGCGAAACCGCCGAGTGGAGGCTCCCCGAGCCCGACGAGGACGACCTGATCATGGGGGAGGTCGTGGCAGCGTCCGGCGAGGAGATCAAGATTTCAGCGTCCGGGAACGAGGAGATCCCGGAGCCGGAGGAGGGCCACCAGCCCACCAGGATCGTCGTGGACGACGTCGAACTACCGGACATCATGGGCTCCGAAAAGACCCCCGCCGGGCCCGACCGACCCGACGTGCGGACCGAGGTCTTCACCCCCGAGCCGGAATCCGGCGCGGATTGGTTCGCCGCCGGTGACGTCGAATGGCCCGCCTTCGCGAGCCCGCGCCGCGAGCGCGGCGAGGAGGAGGAGCGAGAGGGCGCGAGCGACCGCGTCCGCTACCTCTTCCCGGTCCCCGACTCGACCGACTGGGACGTCGGCGAGTTGAAGTACGAGCGCAAGGGCTAGCCCGTAGCCAGCGCCTCCCGCTGCTCCTCGGTCGCGAACAGGTAGCGGTCGACTTTCGCGAGGCCGTCGAGGTCGTGGATGTCCTCATCCAGGTAGGGGACGCGGATCACCGGCTTGCGTCCCAGCTCCCGCGCCAGGTGCTCGATGTTGCGGGCGTCGCGGGCGGCGAGCGCCTGGTAGTCGACGAAGTTGGCGGCGACGCGGCCGGCCAGGTCGGGTTCCAGTGCCCGCCGCAGCTCCTCGGTGACCTCTCCCGCGGCCAGACTCTCCGCGCTCTGCGCGGCGACGTCATCCGAAGGTCGGTCGGCCTCGGACCGGTAGTGCACCTTGTTCACGATCACGCCCCCCACCGGCAGCTGCGCCTCGACCAGCTTGCGGTGGAAGTAGACGGCCTCGGAGATCGGCTCCCCCTGCGGCCCGCAGACGATCAGGAAGGCCGTCTGTGGGTCCGCGAGCAGCTCGTTGACGCGCCTGGCCCGCTCCTGGAAGCCGTCCACCATCCCGCTGAAGGCGCTGAAGAACTCGCCCAGGTCGGCGAGCAGGTCGAACCCCACCAGGCGGCGCAGGACGCCGAACATCACCGACGTGCCGCGGCCCATCACCTTCATGCCGAGCCCGGTCGGCTTCATGAAGATCCTCATCCCGCGGCCCTCGATGAACTGGGTCAGCCGTTTCGGGGCCTCGAGGAAGTCGAGGGCGTTGCGAGAGGGAGGGGTGTCCAGGACGAGCATGTCGTAGCGGCCCTCCTGGTGGATCTCGTAGAGCTTCTCCATCGCCATGTACTCCTGGGAGCCGGCGAGGGCGTTCGAGATCTGGCGGTAGATGCGGTTATCGAGGATCCGGTCGCGGGTCTCCTCGTCGGGGGCGTGCTTGCGGACGAGCTCGTCGAAGGTGGCCTTCGGGTCGAGCATCATCGCCCAGAGCTCGCCCCGCATCTCGATCCCGGCGGACTCGAACATGCCCGGGTCCACGCGCCGCGGCTCGTTGCCGAGATCCTCCAGGCCGAGCGAATCCGCGAGGCGCTTGGCGGGGTCGATGGTGAGCACCGCGACCCTCGCGCCGCGGGCAGCCAGCCCGGCTGCGATGGCGGCTGAGGTGGTCGTCTTGCCGACGCCCCCCGATCCGGCGCAGATGCAGACCCTGCGTCCGGCGAGGATCTCGGCCGCGTTCGGCATCAGCCCAGCTCCGCCGCGAGGCGCTCGAGCTCGGGCACGCCGAGCCTCGGCTTGAACACGAACGGCAGCGTGCGCACAGGGGCGCTGACGCGCTGCTCCAGGCGCTCGAGCTGCTCGCGCTCGGTCAGGGTTCTCCGGTGCTCGGAGAGGGCCGCCCGGACGGCGGCGCGGGGGGGACCCTCGAGCTGGTCCTGGACCCGTTCGAGCCGCGTGGCGTCCTCGCGGTCGAAGCGCTCCGGGTACATGCCGTTCATGTAGATGCGCTCCACCGCGATCCCGACCTCGTCGCGCAGCGAGGCCTCGAGCGCCGCGGTCTCGTTGACCGGCATCTCCTCGGGCAGGGCGACGATCCCGACGCCCGTGAGGGCGTGGTCGGTCAGGTAGCTGTCGAGCGCTCGCGCCTGGTTGTGGACCGGGCCCACCCGCGCGATCCCGGCGAACGTGCGCGGCGTCTGCAGGAAGCCGATCCCGTGCCCGGTCGCCGGTGCGTCGACGATCACCAGGTCGTACCCGCGGCCGCCTTTGACGCGGCGGTCGGGCTGCGCCAGTTCCCAGATCTTTCCGATCGTGACCAGCTCGCGCAGACCCGGGGTGGCCGCCGCGAGGTAGTTGAAGAGGCGGGAGCGGACCAGCAGGTCCCGCATCGCGCGCACCTTGAGCTGGATCAGCATGTACTCGCGCAGCGACTCGTCGGGGTCGATCGAGATCCCCCACAGGTTCTCCGTCAGCTCGACCTCGTTGAAGCCGATCTCCCCCCTGCGGAAGACGCGCGAGGCGGTCTCCTGGCCGGCGACCTCGCAGACGATGGTCCGCCTGCCCTCCGCGGCCGCGCGCAGCCCGAGGGCAAGCGAGATCGTGGACTTACCGACGCCTCCTTTGCCGGTCACGAACAGCAGCCGCTTGTCGAAGAGTTCAGGCACGGGCCGCGGGTGGGCGGATTTTCCCAGGACGGAGCAGGAAAGCCCCTGCGCGATGCGAAAAAAGCGCCCAGATGGCACTACGTCGAAACAAGAAAGCAGCCCGGGACGAGGGAGGCCGCATGAAGGCCGAAGAGGTGGTCACGCCTGACCGGCAGGCGAACGACGCTCCGCAGGCCCCGAACCTGACCTCGGGCAAGCAGCCCACCGGGCCGGGCACCGGCCGCGCCAAGGTGATCGCCTTCGCCAACCAGAAGGGCGGCGTCGCCAAGACCACGACCGCGCTGAACCTGGCCGTCGCCTTCAAGGAGTCCGGTCACAAGGTCCTGGCCATCGACCTGGACCCGCAGGGCAACCTGACCATGAGCCAGGGCGTCGACCCCGACAAGGTCGAGAAGAGCATGTTCGACGTGCTCGTCTACCGGATCCCGATCAAGGACATCATCGCCGAGCGCGAGATCGACGTCGCGGTCGCCTCGATCGACCTGGCCGGCGCTGAGATCGCCATGAGCGCCCACATCGGCCGCGAGCGCTCGCTGCAGAAGGCAATCGAGTCCGTGCGCGGCGAATACGACTTCATCTGCATCGACACGCCGCCCAGCCTGGGCCTGCTCACGGTGAACGCCCTGACCGCCGCCGACAAGGTGATCGTGCCCGTGCAGTGCGAGTACCTCTCGATGCGCGGCCTGGTCCAGCTCCAGAACACGCTTCAGATGATCCGCGAGAACCTCAACCCCGACGTCGAGATCGAGGGGATCCTGCCCACGATGCTCGACTCCCGGACCGTCCACGCCAAGGAGGCAGTGGAGATCCTCGAGGAGAACTTCGGGGAGCTCGTCTTCAAGTCCCGCATCCGCAAGGCGATCAAGTTCGCCGAGGCGCCGGTGCGCGGCAGCTCTGTCATCAAGTACGACCCGAAGAGCAAGGCCGCCGACTCCTACCGCGCGCTGGCAAAGGAGGTGCTGACCCATGGGTCGTAGCAAGCGGGCCAGCATGCGCGAGGGTCCCCTTGCAGACCTGTTCCGCTCGACCGAGGAGGCCGTGGCGGAGGAGGACGTTCGGGTCACCCAGACGACCACCGACGACGGTGGCACCCGGGTCGAGGTCGCGGTCCACGAGCACGCCGAGATCGAGGTCACGAAGGTCGAGGCCGACGAGGCCGAGGCCGAGACGATCGAGGGCAAGGCCGCCGAGAAAGCCGCCAAGCCCAAGCGCAAGTCCAAGCCCAAGTCCAAGCCCAAGTCCAAAAACGCGAAGCACCTGACCGACGAGATCGTGCTCGAGCCGGCGAAGGATCCGGCGATCGAGGAGATCGAGGAAAAGGAGCGCGCCTACAAGGAGACTCACGACCCCGAGGTCGAGCACGAGGGCATGGAGCGCCTCATGGGCACCAAGGGCCCGGAGGACGAGCCGGCCTGGGGCCGCCACGAGCCGAACACCGAGCGCACCGCGGTCGTCCCGCGCACCCACCAGGCCGTCCTCCGCGTGGTCGGAGTCGGCGGTGCCGGCGTCAATGCCGTCAACCGGATGGTCGAGGCGCAGATGCCGGGCGTGGAGTTCATCGCGATCAACACCGACCTTCAGTCCCTGCAGAACTCGCATGCCGACCAGTCCCTGCACATCGGCGCGGAGCTCACCCGTGGGCTCGGCTCGGGCTCCGATCCGCGTGTCGGCTACCGCGCGGCGTTCGACGAGCAGGACAAGATCAAGGAGCTGCTCAAGGGCTCCGACATGGTCTTCATCGCCGCCGGCTCGGGCGGCGGGACCGGCACCGGCGCGGCCCCGGTCGTCGCCAAGCTGGCCCGCGACATCGGCGCGCTCACGGTCGGCGCCGTCACCAAGCCGTTCGCCTTCGAGGGCGCCCGCCGCGCCGCGCAGGCCGAGGAGGGCATCGCCGCGCTCGGCGCCGAGGTCGACACGCTGATCGTGATCCCGAACGAGCGCCTGCTCCAGATCCTCGACCGGCGCACCACGATCACCGACGCCTTCAGGGTTGCCGACGACGTCCTGCGCCAGGCGGTCCAGGGCATCTCCGACCTGGTGATGCTGCCCGGCCTGATCAACCTCGACTTCGCGGACGTGCGCACGACGATGCTCGACTCCGGCGACGCCATTCTCGGCATCGGCATGGGAGTCGGGGAGCACCGCGCCCAGCTGGCCGCCGAGAAGGCCGTCTCCTCGCCGCTGCTCGAGACCAACGTCGAGGGGGCCCACTCGCTGCTGCTGTCGATCACCGGCGGTCCCGACCTCAGCCTGATCGAGGCGAGCGAGGCCGCCAACATCGTCCAGGCGGCCGCGGATCCAGAGGCCAACATCATCTTCGGCGCCTCCATCGACGACGACATGCACGAGGAGGTCTGGGTCACGGTGATCGCGACCCGCTTCGACAACGCCTTCGCCCACCGGCACCACCGCGACCGGACTGCCGGCGCGCTGGGCGAGCCCGGTGCGCCGCGTCCCGATCGCGAGGATCGCAACGGCGACCGCTACGGCGACCCCGTCGGCGACTGGCGCGGCGCCGATGGCCACCGCTCCTGGTCGAGCGATGCGGACCGGGACCGGGATCGGCCTCCGACGATGCCGGGCCAGGGCCCCGGGTCAACGGGTCGCGTGAACGACCTGGACGTGCCCGAGTTCACCCCGGACCACTAGCCCGCCGTCCTCACCGACGCGCGTTTTCCCCAAGTCTGCGGGGAAATACGGATGTGGCCTGGCGGCCGTCCAGAGAGGCTTTTGGCACCGCACCTGAAGGGGGCGGGGACCCGTCTCGTGCGGGTATGCCAGTCAAGTCGAGGAGGAAGCTTCATGAGCAAGACCGTGAGGGCCCTCGCACTCTGTGCGGTTGGGGCCATGATCTTCAGCGTGACCGCCGCGAGCGCGGCAGGGGCGACGACGTCGTCCACCATCGAGGCGGGAGCGGCCAAGAAGAAGAAGTGCAAGAAGGGCAAGAAGGGCGCGGACGCGGCCAAGAAGAAGAAGTGCAAGAAGAAGAAGAAGGCGCCGGCCGCCGTGCCCTCCACGGTCAGGGCGACCCTGACCTGGCCCGGCCCGGCCGATCTGGACCTGAACGCCTGGGACACCAACGGGGCCCAGGGTTTCGTCGGCGGTCCGAACCTGGCGAGTTCCTCGTTCAGCGCCGATGACCCGGATGGCGGCACGGAGACGTTCACCGACCTGCTCTCGCCGAGCAGCCGCCAGTTCGCCTACGGGATCTGCGTGGACTCGGCAGCGGGGCCGATGAACTGGACCCTGACCGTCCGCAGCGCGACCGGCATCACGCAGACGTTCGATCAGTCCGACGCCACGCCGGCGCTGGATTCGCCGGGCGACAACGCGGTGGTCACCTACGCGAACCCGCCCAGCTTCGTCCCGGCGCCTGACAACGGCGCGGGGGGCTGGTGCCCGTAGCGCGCTGAGCGGCAGAGAAGCACTCCGAGACGGCCGGCCTTGCGCCGGCCGTCTCTGTTTTCGCTGCCGCCCTGCCTCCGGGACGCCACTTAGGCTGCTCGCATGGGCACCGGAGCTGTCGCCGCTGGGCACCCCGTCACGGCCGAGGCCGGAGCCGCGGTGCTGCGGGAGGGCGGCAACGCCGTCGACGCCGCCGTCTGCGCCGCCCTGACCTCGTTCGTCTGCGAGAGCCCGCTGACCGGGTTCGGGGCCGGCGGGTTCATGCTCGTCCACAGGCCCGGCGATCCCGACGTCCTCTTCGACTTTTTCGTCGCGGCCGGCGGGAGCGACGGCATCGAGCGGAACGCGGAGCTGGACCCAGTGCCGGTCTATTTCGACGGGACGCCGCAGATCTTCAATGTCGGCGCGGCCTCGTGCGGCGTTCCGGGGAACCCGGCCGGGCTCGAGCGGGCGAGCGAGAGGTTCGGCTCGATGCCGATGGAGCGGCTCGCCGCTCCGGGGGCGAAGCTCGGCCGCGAGGGGGTCCGCATCACCCCCGAGCACGCCTACTTCCACGAGATCCTGCACCCGATCCTGACCGCGACCCCGGAGGCGGCGGAGCTGTACGCCCCCGAGGGACGGGCTCTGACCGAGGGGGAGACGTTCCGGTACCCGGACATGTCCGACGCGCTCGAGCGCTTCGCGGCGGAGGGCGCCGAGCCGTTCTACACGGGGGAGGTCGGCCGGCGGGTGTGCGAATGGGTGCGCGAGCGCGGCGGCACCCTCGGCCCGGACGACCTCGCCTCCTACGAGCCGATCGAGCGCGAGCCGGCCTCGGCCCACTTCCGCGGAACCGACGTATTGACGAACCCGCCTCCCTCGTCGGGGGGAATCCTGGTCGCGTACTCCCTCGGGGTGCTCGAGCGGCTCGGAGACCGCAGCGGCGTCGAGCAGATCGTCGCCGCGATGGAGGCCGCGAACGCCGTCCGGACCGACGAGTTCCACGAGGGCCTGCATGACGAGGCGTACGTCCGCGAGTTCATGTCCGCGAACCTGGACGCGGTCGCGGAGCGCATCCTCGCGGGCGACTGGGGCGGCGGACGCAGTGGGGGAGGAGGCCCCGGCGACGAGCTCGGGTCCACCACGCACCTGACGGCGATCGACGCTGAGGGGATGTGCGCCAGCATCACCTGCTCGAACGGAACCGGATCCGGCCTGCTCGTTCCGGGCACCGGCGTCCACGTCAACAACATGCTCGGGGAGGAGGACCTGAACCCGCACGGGTTCCACCGGATTCCCCCCGGCCGCAGGGTCAGCTCGATGATGGCGCCGACGATGGCGCTGCGCGACGGTGAGGTGCTGCTCGGCCTCGGCAGCGCGGGTTCGAACCGGATCCGCTCGGCGATCCTCCAGGTCGCCGTGAAGGTTCTCGAGACCGGCATGGACGCCGGTGAGGCCGTCCGCGCGGGGCGCGTCCACTTCGAGGCCGACACGGTCCAGGCAGAGCCCGAGGTCGACCCCGACGGCCTCGACCGCCTCGAACGGCGCGGTGTCCCCGTCGTGCGCTGGAAGCGCCAGAACCTCTTCTTCGGAGGCTGCCAGGCCGTCGCCCGCGACGCGGCGGGCGGCGAGCTCAGCGGCGGCGGAGACCCCCGCCGCGGCGGGTCAGTCGTCTACGCCTAAGCCGCCCCCGGACGCGAAGCGGAGGAGGCGGCGTCAGATGTCAGTCGAAGTCGACCTTGCCGTTGCCGCTGGCGCGCTCGGCGACCTCCTCGGCCTGCTCGAGCGCCTCCTCAACGGCCCCGAGGGCGTTCGCCAGCACCTCCATCCTCTGGTCCTCGTCGCGCAGCTCGAGCAGCTGCTGCTTGGTCTCAGGGGGGAGCTCCACCCGCGAGGCGATCTCGTAGGAGGAGGCGCGCTCGAGCTCGGTCTCGTCGGGGCGCTCGCCCAGAGCGCGCTCGGCGAGCTCGGCGAAGGCGAGGCGAGCGGCGGCGGCGGAGTCCTGGTCGATCCCGGGCTCCTCGGCCTCGACCATCTCCACCTCGCCGGCCGGGTAGTCGTCCCCCTCGAAGCGGTCCAGCACCTTGAACGGGGCGACGCCGCTGACGAGGATGTTCATGCGCCCGTCCTCGAAGCGCTCGATTACCTGCTCGACGCGGGCGGAGCAGCCCACCGAGCGCGCGCCCTCCTCATCCCGCAGAACGATGCCGAACGGCTCCTCCTCGTCGACGGCGTGGCCGATCATGCGCTTGTAGCGTTCCTCGAAGATGTGCAGCGGGATCTGCTCCCCCGGCAAGAGCACGAGCGGCAGCTCGAAGATCGGCAGCTCCGTCTCGGCCATACCGCGAGAATAGCTGCGTGACCGATCCCGACTTCGAGGCCGAGGGGCTGCTCGAGGGCACCAGCGGCGAGGACCGAGAGGCCCGCCTGGCAGCTGCTGCGCGACCTCTCGGACGACGGCGCCACGCTGGACGAATTGCGGGCGGCCGTCGAGGAGGACAGGCTCGTCCTCCTGCCGGTGGAGCGGGCGCTCGGCGGCCCCGGGAAGTACACCCTCGCCGAGGTGGCCGAGAGGGCGGGCGTCGACCCCGGCATGCTCGAGCGCCATCTGCGCGCCCTCGGGCTGCCCGTCGCCGCCGATGAGCCGATCGGGACGGACGAGGACGTCGCCGCCGCCCGCGGGGTGCGCGCCTTCCAGGAGGCCGGCCTGCCCGAGGAGGGGCTGCTGGAGGTGGCCCGCGTCGTCGGCATGTCGATGTCCCAGGTGGCGGCGGCGACGCGCCGCATCACCGCGGAGGCCATCCTGAAGGCCGGGGGTACCGAGCGTGACGTCGGCATGAGGCTCGCCGGCGCCGGCCAGGAGCTGGCCCCGCGGATGGGCGGGTTCTTCCAATGGGCGTACACGCGGCACCTGCGCGAGCAGATCGGCCAGGACGTCATGGGGCAGGCGGAAATCGCCTCGGGCCGGCTGCCGGGCTCTCAGGAGATGACGGTCTGCTTCGCGGACCTGGTTGGGTTCACGAGCCTCAGCGAGCGGCTCGAGGCCGAGGAGATCGGCGAGATGGGCCGTCGGCTGGGCGAGCTTGCCGCGCAGGTCGCGGAGCCGCCCGTGCGCCTCGTGAAGATGATCGGCGACGCGGCGATGCTGGTCTCCCAGGACACGGCCCCGGTCCTCGATGCCGGGCTGAAGCTGATCGAGGCGACCGGCCCGGACAACGACCTGCCCGAGATCAAGGTCGGGGCCGCCTGTGGGCCGGCATTGCCGCGCGGCGGCGACTGGTACGGGCGGCCGGTCAACCTGGCAAGCCGCATCACGGCGATCGCCAAGCCGGCGAGCGCGCTCGTCACCTCGGAGGTGCGGGACGCTGCCGAGGAGGAGAGCTACGACTTCTCTCGCGCCGGCCGTCGCCAGTTCAAGGGCATCCGGGGCTCGGTGTCGATCTACCGCGCACGGCGCGCGGGCGAGCGAGGACGCTGGCGGCGCGGATAGGGACTTACCGCGGCGTTATTGCCGAATGGGAGGCTGAGGGCCGATGGTGCTGCTGATGGTGTTCGCCCTGGTGGCCGGCGCGGGGACGGCGCTGTCCCCCTGCGTGCTCCCGATCCTTCCGGCAGTGCTCTCCGCCGGGGTGACGGGTGGCCGCCGCCGACCGCTCGGGGTCGCCACCGGCCTCGCCCTCTCGTTCACGTTCGCGACGGTCGCGCTCGTCTACGTCATCGATGCGCTCGGCCTCCCGGACGACTTCGCCCGGACCCTCGCGATCGTGGTGCTCTTCGGATTCGGAATCTCGCTGCTGGTGCCGGCGGTGGGCGATCGGATCGAGGCCTTCGCCACCCGGATCGCCCCCGGGCCCGCGCGCTTCCGCGGCGACGGGTTCGGTTCGGGGCTCCTGGTCGGAGGCAGCCTCGGCCTGGTCTACGCGCCCTGCGCCGGCCCGATCCTCGCCGGCGTGATCACGGTCTCCGCGGCCCAGGACTTCACGGCGGGCAAGCTCGCTGTCGCCTTCTCATACGCGGTCGGGTCCGCAATCGTCATCTACGCGCTGCTGCTGGGCGGCCGGCGCCTGGTGGACCGGCTCGCGCCTGTGCGAGGGCGGGTTCAGATGGCGCTGGGGGCGGTGATGATCTGCGCCGCGGCGGTCATGACCGCCGAGCTCGACACCCGCTTCCAGACCGCGATCGCGGACGACCTGCCGTCGTTCCTCGTCAACCCGACCGAGAGCATCGAGTCCAGCGAGGCCGTCTCGCTTCGGATCGCCGAGGTGAAGGGAGGCGGCAAGCCCATCCTCGACCCGGCCGAGCTCGAGCGGTCGGTGGAGCTTCCCCTCGGGCCGCCGGCGCCCGAGTTCACCGACAACCAGCGCTGGTTCAACACCCCCGGCGGGGACGGTTTGACGATGGAGGGGCTTCGCGGCCAGGTCGTGCTGATCGACTTCTGGACCTATACCTGCATCAACTGCATCCGCACGCTTCCCTACCTGCGGGCGTGGCAGGAGCGCTACGGCGAGAACGGGCTGACGATCGTGGGCGTGCATTCCCCCGAGTTCCCGTTCGAGAAGGACGCGGAGAACGTCGAGGAGGCGATCGAGCAGAACGGCCTGACCTACGCCGTCGCCCAGGACAACGAGCTCGGCACCTGGAACGCGTGGGGGAACCAGTACTGGCCGGCGAAGTACCTGATCGACGCCGACGGCAACGTCCGCTACCTGCACTTCGGCGAGGGGAATTACGCCGAGACCGAGCAGGCGATCCGCACGCTGCTGCGCGACGCCGGCCACGACCCCGGCGGCGGCGCCAGCGCGGGCGGGGAGACGATCGCGAAGGGAGCGACGACGCCCGAGACCTACCTGGGCTCGCTGCGGGCCGCCGGCTGGGTGCAGCCGGTCGGCCACGGGTCGCGGTCGTTCGGGCCGCCCCCGGCCGGCCTCCCGCGCGACAGGTTCGCCTTCTTCGGGGACTGGACGATCTCCGACGAGTCGGCGACGGCGGGGGAGGGGGCCGGCATCGAGGCCAGGTTCAACGCGCGCCGCGTCTTCCTCGTGCTCGGATCGCCCGGCGCGGACCGTGAGGTTCAGGTGCTGCTGGACGGCCGCCCGATCCCGAACCGGCTCGCCGGCGACGACGTCCGGGCCGGCCGCGCCGTCATCTCCGAGCACCGCCTCTACCGCCTGGTCGACCTGCCGGCGGTCGGCGATCACCGGCTCACCCTGCGCTTCGCCCCCGGAATCGAGGGCTACGCGTTCACGTTCGGCTAGGCCGCTTCGTTCAGGGTTTCAGCGAGGCGCTTCAGCGCCCGCGACTGCTGCTTTCGCACCGCCTCCGGGCTGCAGCCGAGCACGGCCGCCACCTCGTCGGACTTGAAGCCGAAGCCGAAGCGCAGCAGGAGCATGCGCTGCTGCTCCTTGGGCAGGGACGAGACCGCGGTCGCCATGCGCTCGTCGTCGAGCCAGCCCTCTCCGTCGGGGCCGTCGGCCACCTGGCCGGCGGCCTCGAGCAGGCTGTTCAGCCTGTCCGCCTGCTCGACGCGGCTGAACTTGTCGCTGCGCAGCACGTCGATCGCGTGGTTGCGCGCGATCCGCTGGAGCCAGAAGCGGAAGGCGGTGTCGCCGATCTCGTAGTCCGGCAGCGCCTTCGACATCTTGATGAAGACCTCCTGGGCCGCCTCCGCCACGTCGCGGGGGTCGCGCAGGTAGCGCGAGAGGAGCTTGTGCAGGTCGGGCTCGTTCAGCTCCCAGAGGCGCTCGATCGCCCGCTCGTCGCCCAGCTTCGCCCTGATCGCAAGCGCGGCGCAGAGAGCATCGGTCTGATCCGGCTCGCCTGCCGGAGCGGGGGCCGTCTGCCTGGCCGCGGGCGCCATGGGTGCATGATCAAGATCGAGGGGCCCCCGCACATCGGCATTACTGGGGAGATAAAAATTCTGTAGGCGATGGTCACAAAATTGGGTACCCCATCCGTTCTATTAGGTAGATGCCCAGGAACCATCGATATTCGGTAGGCAGCGGCGAGGACCAGTTTGTAGCGGGGGTACCTCAGCGCTGGCTGACGCTCTGGCAACGGGAGCCGAGCGATCAGCCCGCGCTGCTCGACGCCGCCTTCATCCGTAGGTCGATGGCCCAGAGCAGCCACGACGGCCCCTCCGAAGATGAGGGAACCGGTCGGCTGCCTCAGGGATAGAGCACCCGAGACCACACCAAGTCAAGGAGGACTCAGAAGAGCCATGTACCAGTTCAGCCGAGCCATCTACTGTGAACTCGCCCCGCGGATCGAGCGGCGGGAGGGGGATGACGAGGCCTACGCGGTCGACCGGCAGAAGTTGCTGGAAGCCTGCGAGGCGACGATCCAGCGCCTCGCGACCGACCACCGGTACTTCGCGAAGCCGACCAAGACGCTCTTCACCGACGTCCGGGACCTGTTCGCGCTCCGCGAGCAGATCCGCGTCCACATGATCATCCAGCACTACGTCGACATGGCGGTCGAGTACGTCGAGACGCTGCCGGCCGACGCGTTCGGCGAGCAGCGGGCCTGCCCGGCCAGCACCCGGCGGGGAACCCCCTGCCAGCGCGAGCCGCGGCCCGGCCTCGAGTACTGCCCGTCGCACCGGCACCTCGAGGACAACTTCGGCGCCGATCAGGAGCACGGAGGTCGCCGTCGCGGCCTGAGCGCTGTGAGCCAACTCTCCGACGCGGGGCGCCGCGTCGGGGAAGATGGGTGGATGGCATCGAGCACGGCCACGGACGGTCGCATCGGCGAGGTCACCATCCCCGCCCGGTTCAATGGGCCGGAGGCGAGCGCGAACGGTGGCTACGCCTGCGGGGCCCTGGCACGCTTCGTCGAGCAGCCTGCCGAGATCACGCTGCGAACGCCGCCTCCGCTGGAGCGTCCCCTCGCCGTCGTCTCCGATGGAGACGCCGTGAGGATGCTCGACGGCGAGACGCTGGTCGCCGAGGGCCGCCGGGGCGAGCTGCCGGAGCTGACCCCTCCACTGCGCCCGAGCTTCGAGGAAGCGATGAACGCCCGAGCGAACCACCCGGGCAAGGGAGTCAGCCATCCGCTGTCGGGGTGCTTCGTCTGCGGGCCCGAGCGCCAGGACGGGCTCGGCGTCAGCTCCGGCCCCTTCGAGGAGCACCCCGAGGTCGGCGGCGCGCCATTCCTCCCCGACGAGTCCGTCGCCGAGGACGGGATCGTCCGGCCCGAGATCGTCTGGGCGGTCCTCGACTGCCCCAGCTACGTGCCGGCCATGTGGACTGGCGGGCTGCTCAAGGGGTCGATCAGCCTGCTCGGCCGCTTCACCGCCGAGCGCCTGCGCGCGATCAGGGTCGGCGAGCGCCTGGCCGTGGTCGGCTGGCCGCTCGAATCCGAGGGACGCAAGACCTTCACCGCCTCGGCGATCGTGGACGAGGGCGGCGACGTGGTCGCCCGCGCGAAGGCGACCTGGATCGCGCTGCGCGCCTAGCGGCTACGTCTTCCGCGCGCTGATCAGCAGGTTGTAGAAGAGCTCCGCCGGGAGGCGGGGCTCGAGCACGCGGCGGTCGAGCCGCTGCAGCGTCAGATACGTGCGGAAGGCGAACTTCTTCCAACCCCAGGGGATCTCCTCGGGGACCGCACTGCCCTCGAGCGTCCGCATGGTCCAGCCGTGCATGCTGGCCAGCAGCTCCTCGCCGCGGACCCGGGTGTCGGTGAAGCCGGCGTCGCGCGCGATGCGCCGCAGGTCGCCCGGGGTGAAGGCGTGGACGTCCACCTCGGCCTCCAGCCGGTGGTCGTGGGCGTCCGGCTCGGCGTCGTAGTCGCGCTTCGAGGCGCCGGCGAGCCGCCGCCACACCGGCGCGGCCGTCAGGGCCGCGCGCTTCGGCACCGCCGCGATCAGGTCGCCGTAGCGCGAGGGCTCGCCGCAGAAGGCGATCGTGCCGCCCGGGCGCAGGACGCGGCGGAACTCGGCGAAGCCGCGGGCGAGGTCCGGGATGTGATGCAGGACGGCGTGGCCGAAGACGAGGTCGAAGCTCTCGTCGTCGAAGGGGAGCCGCTCGGCCTCCGCGACCTCGGTCTTGACCTCGAGCCCGAGGCGCTTGGCGTTCTCGTCCAGCGCGGCGAGCATCCCCGGCGAGATGTCGGTCGCGGTGGCACTGCCGATCACCCCTGACTGGAGCAGGTTCAGCGAGAAGTACCCGGTGCCCGCGCCGATCTCGAGGGCGTCCTGGAACGGATCCGCGGGCCAGCCGCCCAGGGCCTTTTGCAGCTTGGCGCGGACCTGAGCCTGGCCCACCGAGCCGTAGTCGATTCCCCACTTCGAGTCATAGGACGCGGCCGCGGCGTCGTGGTAGGTCTCGTTGACCTCCTTGATCCGCTCCGCGCTGGCAGGTGCCGGCATGGGCGCGGATGTTAGGCGGCTGGAGCCGGTTCCCCTTCGTCGCCTGGGGAGATACTGCGGAGCCGATGGCGGAGCAGAACAAGGAGACGATCCAGCGGATCTTTGAGTCCTGGGGCGAGGGCGACTTCAGCGCCGGGCTCGACGATCTCGACCCCAACGTGTTGTTCGTCGTGCGACCGCCGTTTTCGGAGAACGCCGTGCTGGTCGGCCCTGCCGCGATCAGCGAGTTCCTGCTCAGCTTCTTCGCGCCGATCGCGCCTGGTTCGCTAACGGTGACCGCGAATC
Source organism: uncultured Solirubrobacterales bacterium (assembly GCA_963824785.1). Classification (GTDB taxonomy): domain Bacteria; phylum Actinomycetota; class Thermoleophilia; order Solirubrobacterales; family 70-9; genus CAWGQG01. The sequence goes on along the minus strand of CAWGQG010000001.1, from coordinate 905,356 downwards.
GAATCCGGAAGGCGGGCGATACCGTCATCGCCGACGTTACGCACCGCATGCAAGGGCGAACCAGTGGAATCGAGGGCGATCTCGATTACTTCATGCTCTTCACGTTCCGTGGCACCAAGATCGTGCGGATAGAGTCGATAATCGATCGAGCCGAGGCGCTCGAGGCCGCCGGGCTGTCGGTTGAGGGGGGTAGCGGCTAGCCAGAGATGGGCGAGCTGCTCGAGCCCGAGAAGGCGAGGCCGGCCCAAAACGGGGAAGCCAGCCCGACTGAGCAATCATGCGCGCTGTGGCCTACGTCCAGCAGGACCAGCCGGAGGGGGTGCCGCCGCTCGAGCTGACCGGCGAGCGGACCCTTCCGGACGTCCCCGAGGAGAACTACTGGTACCGGCGCCACGTGGCGGTCTACGAGTGGATCGCCGGCCGGTGCGAGGGCCTCAGGGTGGCCGATCTCGCCAGCGGCGAGGGCTACGGCTCGGCGATCCTCGCCCGGAGCGCCCGCGAGGTGATCGGCGTGGACGCCAACCCCGAGGCCTACGAGCACTCCCGCCTCCGGTACGGCCGCGAGGGGCTGAGCTTCCGCCGCGAGCTGGTGGAGGAGTTCGACGAGGAGATGGATGCCGTCGTCTTCCTGCAGACGATCGAGCACATCCACGAGCCGGGCCGGCTCCTGGAGCGGATCGCGAAGATCGCGCCGGTCGCCTACATCTCCACGCCGAACCGGCTGACGCTGGCCGGCCCCGACGCCGAGAAGTCCGAGAACCCCTGGCACCTGCGCGAGTACGACATCGGGCAGTACCGCGAGCTGCTGGAGCCGCACTTCGCGAGCGTCGAGATCCTCGGCCTCTTCCATGCGCGCAAGATGCGCATCCATCAGGCGGCCGTGGGTCTCGGCTGGGACCGTGTTCACGCCGCCCTGCGACTGACCAAGCCGTTCTACGACCGCTTCATCCCGGCCATCTCGGCCAAGGACTTCCAGCTCCGCCCGGACTCGCTGGACCGCGCGCTCGACTTCGTCGCCGTCTGCCGCCGATGACTCGAGAGACGGTCGGCGATCTCGCGATCGTCCTGCACAGCCACATGCCGTACGTCGAGGGGTTCGGGACGTACCCGTTCGGCGAGGAGTGGCTCTTCGACGCCGTCGCCCGCTCGCACCTGCCCGTCCTGGAGGTCGCCGAGCGGCTGACGATGACCGTCACCCCGGTGCTCGCGGACCAGCTCGAGGCCGAGGGCGTGGGGGAGAGGATGCTGGCGTTCCTGCGCCGGCACCGCGTCGACGCCGCGGATCGCGACGTCGCCGACCGCGGCTCCGACCTGCGAGCCGCCGCCCAGCACGACGCGGAGCAGTACACGCGTGCCCTCAGGACGCTCGAGCGGATGGAGGGGAACGCCCTCCGCGCCTTCCAGCGGGCGCGGTCGGAGGGGCGGATCGAGCTGATGAGCTCCTCCGCGACCCACGCGGTCCTGCCGAAGCTCGCGACGGCGGCGGGCCGCCGGCTGCAGGTGGACGCCGGGCTGCGGTCGCACCGGCGCCGCTTCGGGGCGGCCGCCGGCTTCTGGCTTCCCGAGTGCGCGTACGTCACCGGGGTCGAGGCGGTGCTGGCCGAGCAGGGCATCGCCTACACCTGCCTCGACCAGAGCTCGCACGAGCGCGGCACCTCCGCCCTGACTCCGATCCGGCTCCCGGGCGGGCCGGTCGGCTTCACGATCGACTGGCCCACCGTGCGGCTGGTCTGGTCCGAGGCCGGCTATCCGTCGGACCGCGCCTATCTCGAGTACCACCGGCTCTCGCCCAACGGCGTTCGCCTCTGGTCGATCGGCGGCGAGCCCTACTCGCCGCGCGAGGGCGCCAAGCGGGCCGCCGAGCACGCCGCGGGCTTCCTGGCGGCCGTGCGCGACCGGCTGGAGCGCCATCGCGCCGAGCGGGGCAGCCCCGGCCTCTGCGTGTTCGCGATCGACACCGAGCTGCTGGGTCACTGGTGGTCGGAGGGCCCGACCTGGCTGCGGGAGGTGATCCGCGGCGCCGGGCTCGAGCGGGTGCGCCTCCTGACCCTCTCGCAGGCCCTCGCCGAGCACGAGGGCGAGGAGCGCCCGGCGACCGAGACGAGCTGGGGGGAGGGCAAGACGCTCGAGACCTGGGACTCGCCCGCGGTCGCCGATCTCGCCTGGGGCTCGCGGCGCCTGGAGCTGCGGCTGCTGCGCGCGCTCGGCGAGCGGAGCCTGGGCGCGGCCGCCGCCCAGCGGGCCGCGCGCGAGTTGCTGGCCGTGCAGGCGAGCGACTGGGCCTTCATGGACCATCGCGGGCAGGCCGGGGACTACCCCTACCGGCGGGCGGTCACGCATGCGGAGGCCATGCTCCACGCCTTAGACTCCGGCGAGGACCCGGAGCCGCGCATGCGCAACCTCGCACCCGACCTGAGCCTGGCGCCGCTGCTCGAGCCCTGACGGGACGCTCACCGGAAATGACACGCGTGCTGATCCTCTCCTGGGAGTACCCGCCGCTGATCGAGGGCGGCCTCGCCCGCCACGTCCGCAAGCTCTCCGAGGCGCTGGTGGCGGATGGGACCGAGGTCCACGTGCTCACCCGCGGCGGGGAGGAGTCGCCGGCCGAGGAGACGGTCAACGGCGTCCACGTCCACCGCGTTCGCGAGCCGACCCGCCCCGCCGACCTGAACGAGTTCGTGACGTGGGTCGAGCGCATGAACTCGGACATGCTCGCCGCGGGCGTCGAGTTGGGAGACCGTTTCAACTTCGACCTCGTTCACGGCCACGACTGGCTCGTCGCCAACGCCTGTGACCACCTGGCCAAGCGTTTCGATGCTCCCCTCGTCACCACCATCCATGCGACCGAGCACGGCCGCCACCAGGGCTGGATCAACAAGCATCCCCAGATCTACATCGACGGTGTGGAGCGCTGGATCACCAACCGCTCGGACCGGGTGATCGCCTGCTCGACGTTCATGCGCGAGCAGATCGTCGACGTCTTCGGGGTCGACGAGGACCGCGTCCTGGTCATCCCGAACGGGATCGACCCCGAGGACCTCCAGCCACACGACGACGAGGGGCTGCGGAAGCTGCGTGCCGAGTTCGCCGAGCCGGAGGAGTCACTGGTCCTGCTGGTGGGCCGCCTTGTCTACGAGAAGGGCTTCCAGTTCGCGCTCGAGGCCCTGCCGCAGATCATCGAGCGGCTGCCGAACACGCGCTTCATCGTCGCGGGCTCCGGCACGCACGAGCAGGAGCTGCGCCGCCAGGCGGAGGAGCTCGGGCTGATGGAGCACGGCACGTTCGTCGGCTGGATCGGCGACGACGTGCTGCATTCGCTCTATCGGATAGCGGACGTCTGCGTCGTCCCTTCCATCTACGAGCCCTTCGGGCTGGTTGCCCTGGAGGCGATGGCCTCGAGCTGCCCGTGCATCGTCGCCGACACCGGCGGCCTGCGAGAGGTCGTGCCCCACGACGAGGTCGGGCTGCGCTTCAGCGCCCGCGACCCCGAGTCGCTGGCCGAGATGACGATTCGCGTCCTCGACGACGCCAAGCTCTGCCGCCGGCTCACCGCCGAGGCCTTCGAGCACCTCCGGCGCTTCGACTGGACCGACGTGGCCGAGCGCACGGCCGACCGTCTACTCGGAGCTGACGGCCGCAACGGCGTCGCAGCGGAGCTGATGTCCCGGCTGGACCAGCGGCGCCGCGAGGTGACTCCGTCCAAGGAGATCTCGGGGCGGCGCCGCGGCCCCAGCTTCGGGCCGAAGCTGGGCGTCAGCGTCCCGATCTCGATCGGGCTTCCCGCTCCTGATCGTCGGGGCGTTCCTCGTCTTCACGGCGATCGCCACCGACCGGAACTACCTCTGGGTCGCCGGGACGGTGCTGATGGTGGCGGGAACGCTGCTGATGGTCTCCGGCAAGCGCCTCTAGCGGCATGCCGCGGGAGCAGAACGTCGAAATCGCGCGTCGGGTCCTCGAAGGGTGGGCGGGCGGCGATTTCACCGCCGGAGTCGAGGCCCTGGCTCCCCACGCGACCCTCGTGGTCTCCCCGGACTTCGCCGAGTGGGGCGTCTTCAACGGCGAGGACGAGATCCGCAACTACACCCTTCGGTTCATGGAGCAGTACGACGGACCCGTGACCATTGAGGCCACCTCGTTCGAGCAGATCGGTGACACGGTTCTCGTCAACGTGGTCCAGCACGGCAGCGGCAGAACCAGCGGGATCGACCTGGAGATGCCGTATTTCGTCCTCCTGACCTTTCGCGCCGGGAAGATCGTGCGAATGGAGAGCATCCTGGAGGAAGCCCAAGCGCTGGAAGCCTTCAGGGGCTCCGAGCCGGGGGAGTAGGTAGCGCTACTCAGACTCCGGCTCGACCGGGTTCGGCCAGCTCAGATCCTTCGGCGTCTCGCGCATCCGGATCACCTTCGCCGGGACTCCGCCGGCGACTGAGTTGGCGGGCAGATCCTTGGTGACGACGGAGTTCGTTCCGACGATCGAGTTGTCGCCGACCGTGACGCCTCGCAGGAAGCAGGCGTTGTAGCCGAGCCAGCAGTTCGCTCCGACCACCACCGGCTTCATGTAGATCCCCTGCTGGCGGATTGGCCGATCGACCTCGACGACGCCGTGGTCGAAGTCGATGAACATCGCCCGGTCCGCGATCACGCACTGCTCTCCGATCCGGACCAGCTTGAACGACGAGATCGTGCACTCCTGGCCGAAGACCGTCTTCGCGCCGATCTCGACCACGCCCTCGTGCGAGCGGATCTTGGTCCCGTCCCCGATCCAGCAGAAGCGCCCGAAGCGGACTCCCGCGCCCTTCGCGATCTGGATCTGCAGGTTCTTGCCGAAGAAGACCGGGCCATCCGTCTGCCAGCGCCAGCCGGCGGGGGTCAGGAAACGTCGCCACAGGTAGCGCCAGAACAGGCGCGCGTATCGGGCGTTCAACATTCCGTTGGCGCGGAACCACCGCAGCGATCTGAGCACGGCGGCGATTCTAGGTTTGTGGGGGGGTCGGCGACGTGGGCATGCCCTTCAGACACCGACTGCCCTTGAGTGTCTTCAGGGCATGCCCCCGCCACCGACCAATCCGCTACCTATGATCAGCGCCATGGCCGCAACCGAGACGGGCTCACTCGCCAAGCGCCTTGTCGAAGGCGACAAGCGGGCGTTGGCGCGCGCGATCACATTGATCGAGAACAACGATCCCGCGGGATGGGAGCTCGTGCGGGAGGTGTTTCCGAAGACCGGTCGGGCGCGGATCGTTGGTTTGACCGGGCCGCCCGGGGTCGGGAAGAGCACGCTGATCGGCGCGCTGACGAAGGAGATGCGCAAGGCGGAGCGCCAGGTCGCGGTCCTCTCCGTCGACCCGTCGAGCCCGTTCACCCGCGGCGCGCTGCTGGGTGACCGGATCAGGCTCTCCGAGCACTTCCTCGACAAGGGCGTCTTCATCCGCTCGATGGCATCGCGGGGCGCCCTCGGCGGCCTTTCCGAGGCGACGCTGCAGGCGGCGCTGCTGATGGACGCCTCGGGCAAGGACGACGTCTTCATCGAGACGGTCGGCGTCGGCCAGGCCGAGATCGACATCGTCGACCACGGCGACACGATCGTCCTGGTGCTGATGCCGGGCTCGGGGGACTCGATCCAGGCACTCAAGGCAGGCGTGATGGAGATCCCCGACCTGATCGTCGTCAACAAGGCCGACCACCCGATGACCGACACGATGATCCGCGAGATCCGCGGCGTGCTGTCGCTGGGCCCCTCGACCGGCTGGAAGGTCCCGATCCTCCGCACCGAGGCCGCGAAGGGGGAGGGGGTGGCCGAGGTGGCGGAGAAGATCGCCGAGCACCGCGCGCACATCGAGGCCGAGGGAACGCTGGAGGAGCGGCGCGCCCGCAACCTCCGCAACGAGGTCCTGGAGCTCGCCGCCGCGCGCCTGCGCCGCAAGCTCGAGGCGGCCGTGAAGGACGAGCCGTCCGTCACAGACCTCCTCGACCGGGTGGTCCGGCGGGAGCTCGACCCGGCGAGCGCGGCGACCGAGCTGCTGGAGGAACAGGATGGCTGAGCGCAAGAAACCCGCCGCGAAGAAGGCCGCGGCGAAGAAGCGGGCGGCAAAGAAACCCGCCGCGAAGAAGAAGGCCCCGGCGAAGAAGCCTGCCGCGAAGAAGGCCGCGGCGAAGCCCAAGCCCGAGCCGATGAAGCTGAACCTGAAGCCGCCGGCGCCGAAGCCGGCGTCGAAGCCGAAGGCGGCGGAGCCGCGGTTGCCCTCGCTGAAGACGGCGCTCGGCTGGAGCGGAATGCGCATCGACGGCACCGACAAGCAGCTCGGAAAGCTCGCGGGGATCCTCGTCGACGCGGATGACGGCCGGCCCCGCTGGGCGGTCATCCGCCTGGGACGGATCGCCGGACATACGGCGATCCCGTACGAGCACGTCGCCGAGGGCGGCGACCGGCTCTTCGCCGCTTACGAGCGCGGCTGGGTCCGCGAGGCGCCCCGCTTCAAGCCGACCGCCGCGCTCAGCGCCGACCAGGAGCTGGAGCTCTGCGCCCACTGGGGGATCCGCCGCGACAAGGCCCGCTCAGGGGAGCTCCAGGGCCGCAAGCCGGACGAGATCACCGCGGTTCCCGCCGAGTCGTAGGACCTCGGGGCTACGCGGCGCGTGCGGCGCTCTCCGGCTCGAGGTCGGCGGTACGCGTTTCCAGGAACTCGAGCAGTCCCTCCATCCCGCCTTGCTCATACGCGTGGCGCTGGAGGGCGGCCCCAGTGCCCTCGGAGAGGATCCGCTCGACATGGGCGAGCTCGGCCTCGCATCCCAGCTCGGATGCGTACTTCGATGCCTCCTCGACCGTTCGCCTGGCGAGGGTCCGGGCCGGGACGCGCTCGCAGTGCCGGTCGAGCAACTCCGCCCCGAGCCCGTGGCGCGTCGCCTGAAAGCTGGACTCTGCCAGCGCCTCCCGCGAGGGGATGTCCGCCTGGTCCCGTTCCGCCTCCAGGCGGACCAGGCAGTGGGTCAGCGCGGCCAGGGCCGCCGTCCGCCTGAGGTCGAACTGCGTGTCGGCGGCGCGGATCTCGACGGTCCCCAGTCCCGGGTGAATGCGCGCGTCCCACCAGATGTGCGTGTAGTCGTCGAGGCCGGCGGCGGTGCAGACCTCGCGCGTCACCCGCCAGAAGTGCTTGATGTCGTCGAACGCCGGCGCCATCGCGGAGCGCGGATAGCTGCGGAAGATGACGGTCCGCGCGCTGGCGAGACCCGAGTCCTGCCCGAACCAGAACGGGGAGTTGGCCGCCAGGGCGTTCAGCAGCGGTATGTGGGTGCGGATCCCGTTGTAGGCGCGCACGGCGGACTCGGCGTCGGGCATCCCGACGTGCACGTGCTGTCCGCAGATCGGCGTGCGGAGCAGCCCCTGGAGGTCCCCCTTGATCTGCTGGTAGCGGGCGGCGGTTCCGACGTCCGCCTCCCAGGACCTGACATCGGGATGGACACCGACACCCAACAGCCGCGAGCCGGATTCGAGCAGCTCCCGCCGGATCTCCCTCAGGGCCGCGGTGGCCTCCGCGGCGTTGCTCGAGACATCCGAGTTCGACTCGACCATCGCCTTGAACAGCTCTCCGACGACCTGCCCCTCCGGCGGATCGGCTTCCCGCACGACCTCCTCGCCCTGCTCCAGCAGGCGGCGATCGTCGCCGACGAGCAGCAGCTCCTCCTCCACTCCGAGCGCAAACGGGGTCTCCGCCCCGAAGTTCTGCCGACCTTCCATGGCAATTCCGGAATTACCTGCAGCCCGCCGCCGCAAACCCCGTGGACGGATCAGCAACCGAGCTGGCGCGCGATCACCATCTGCTGCACCTCGTCGGTGCCCTCGCCGATCGTGAGGATCTTGGCGTCGCGGTAGAAGCGGCAGACGGGGTACTCCTCGATGTAGCCGTAGCCGCCGTGGATCTGGACCGCCTCCTCCGTGGCGCGAACGGCGAGGCGGCCGGTGATCAGCTTGGCCTGGGCGGCGGTGAGGGTGAAGTCCTCCCCTCGATCCTTGAGCAGCGGCGCGGTAGACCAGCAGCCGGCTCGCCTCGATCTGGGCGGACAGGTCCGCGATCTTGGCCTGGATCGCCTGGAACTTCGAGATCGGCTTGCCGAAGGCGCGGCGCTCCTTGGCGTAGGCGATCGCCTCGTCGAGCGCGCCCTGCGCCAGGCCGACGCCCATCGCGGCGACGCCGATCCGGCCGCCGTCGAGGATCTGCATGAACTGCTTGAAGCCCTCGCCGCGGCGGCCGAGCAGGTTGGACTCGGGGACGCGGCAGTCGGTGAAGGTGAGCGGCCGCGTGTCCGAGGCGTTCCAGCCCATCTTCCGGTACGGCTCGCCGGCCTCGTAGCCGGGGGTCCCGTTCGGGACGATGAGGTTGGAGATCTCCTTGGTCCCGTTCGACCCACCCGTGACCGCGGTGATCGTGACGCAGCCCGAGATGTCGGTGCCGGCGTTGGTGATGAACTGCTTGGCCCCGTTGATCACCCACTCGCCGCCGTCGAGCTTGGCCGTGGTCTTGGTGTTGCCGGCGTCCGACCCCGCCTCGGGCTCGGTCAGCCCGAACGACGCGAGCTTCTCGCCGCTGGTCAGCTGACCCATCCAGTCGTCCTTCTGCTCGTCGGTGCCCCAGAGGTGGATCGGCATCGTCCCCAGCGAGGTGTGGGCGGCCATCGTGATCGCGACCGAGGAGTCGATTCGGGTCAGCTCCTCGACGGCGAGGGCGTAGGAGAGCGTGTCGGCGCCGCCGCCTCCGTGTTCCTCGGGGAAGGGGATCCCCATCAGGCCGAGGTCGCCCATCTTCTTGACGAGCTCGTAGGGGAACGCCTTGGTGCGGTCGAGCTCCTCGGCCACCGGCGCCACCTCCTGGCGGGCGAAGTCGCGGACGGTGTCGCGCAGCAGCCGCTGCTCGTCGGTCAGCTCGAAGTCCATCGCGGCGCGGATCTGAATCAGTCGCGCCCACAGGCGGGCGCTCGCAGCTACGCGACGCCCGCGGCCTCGAGCTTCTCGACGACCTCCTCGTCGAACACGGCCCGCGACTCGCGCACGTTCAGGTGCTTGCCGCAGCGCGTGCAGATCCGGCGGTCGTCGATCTCGCCGCCGCACTCGCCCCTGTGGACGAGCCTGACCGGCGGGCCGCCGGGGAGGGGGAGGTGCTTGTCGCCCCAGTGCATCAGGGCGACCATCGCCGGCCACAGATCGAGGCCCTTCTCGGTCAGGAAGTACTCGTAGCGCTCGGGCTGCTCGCTGTAGAGGCGGCGCTCCAGGATGCCCGCGTCGACCAGCCTCTGGAGCCGGCTCGCGAGGACGTTCCGGGCGATGCCCATTCCCTTCTGCATCTCGCTGAAGCGCCGGCGGCCCTGGAAGACGTCGCGGATGATCAGGACCGACCAGCGCTCGCCGATCAGCTCCATCGTCTTGGCGACCGAGCAGATCTGTCCCTCGTAGTCGTTGCGGAGCATGCTGTGATCTTCGCACACTCGGTTGCATGATGCAACCGACCCTGGTAGGTTGATCACAGATCACGACGCCCGCCCACAGGAAAGGGGCCAGCCATGAGAAACCGCAGATTTCGCTACGAGCCGATCAAGGTCGAGGTGACGCGCGAGGAGATCCTGGCCGACCTGCTCTATCCGGCCGCCGCGCCGGGCGAGCGCCCCTCCGTCCGGCGCACGCCCTCGCGGCGCACCAGGCGCCAGGGCCGGCGCTAGTGGCCGCGGACGCCGGCCCGGCCCTGACGGCCGTCGAGCTGAAGGCGCTCGAGTTCGCGGAGGAGTCCCCCGAGACGACCCGGACCCGGGAGGTCACCTGGCAGGACCCCGTCCCCACGGCGAAGCTGGGGATGGAGCTGGCCGGGCTCGAGTACATGCAGAAGGTCACCGCCGGCGAGGTGCCTCCGCCGCCGATCGCCGTCGTCATGCGCTTCAGCCCGATCGAGGTCTCCGAGGGCCGCGCGGTCTTCTCGGGTCAGCCGGGCGAGGACTTCTACAACCCGATCGGCGTCGTCCACGGCGGCTACGCCGCGACGCTGCTCGACTCCGCGCTCGGCTGTTCGGTCCACACGACCCTCGCGAAGGGCGAGGCCTACACGAGCCTCGGCCTGGAGGCCAAGTACGTCCGGCCGATCACCGGGACACCGGCGAGGTCCGCTGCGAGGCGAATGTTCTGCACCGCGGCCGCCGCCAGGCGACCGCCGAGGCCCAGCTGACCGACGCGCGACCGGCAAGCTCCTCGCCCACGGCACCACCACCTGCATGATCATGGCTCGCTGAGGGCGTAGCCCTCAGCCAGCCCCCTGCGGCAGCGCAGCTGCCGCGTTTTGGGGTCGGCTGGCCCTACTACGACAGGCCGCGCGCGAGGTCCACCAGCAGCCTGACCCCGTAGCCGGTCGGGCCCTTGCCGACGTACTCGCGGCCGACGTCCCAGGCTGTCCCGGCGATGTCCAGGTGGACCCACGGTCGCCCGTCGACGAACTCCTCGAGGAACGACCCGGCGTAGATCGTGCCGGCCTTGCGCGCGGCGGCCGCGTTGGTGAGGTCGGCCGACGTGCCCTTGGTCAGCTCCTTGTACTCCTGGTGCAGCGGCAGGCGCCAGGCCAGCTCGCCGGTGGCCTCGGCTGACTCGAAGACGGTGTTCGCCCACTCGTCGTCGTTGGAGATCAGGGCGGCGTAGGTGGAGCCGAGGCCGACCAGGACCGCGCCGGTCAGGGTCGCCAGGTCCACGATCCGCTCGGCCCCCTGCTCGACCGCCCAGCACAGCGCGTCGGCGAGGATCAGCCGTCCCTCGGCGTCCGTGTTGTTGACCTCGACCGTGGTGCCGTTGAGCTGGGTGATGATGTCGCCGGGCTTGACCGCGTCGCCGCTCGGCATGTTCTCGGTCGTCGGGATCACCGCGATCAGGTTCAGCGGCAGGTCCAGCTCCGCGATCGCGCCCATCGCCTCGACGACGGCCGCCGCGCCCGACATGTCCATCCGCATCTCGTGCATCGCCTGCGAGGGCTTGATCGAGATCCCGCCGGAGTCGAAGGTGACGCCCTTCCCGACCAGGCCGATCGCGCCTCCCTCTCCCTCGAGCCGCATCGTGATCAGTTTCGGCGGCTCGTCGGTCCCGGCCGACACCGCCTCGAGGCCGCCCATCCCGCGCTCGACCATCTCCTCGCGCTCCATCACCTCGACGCTGAGCCGCTCGTGGGTCGCGGCCAGCTCGAGGGCGCGCTCGGCGAGATAGGTGGGGGTGGCGACGTTGGAGGGCAGGTCCTGGAGCTCGCGGGCGCGGTTCGCAGCCTCGGCCGCGACCCGGGCCACCTCGGCGCGCTCGGCGAGCCCCGTGTCCCCGAGGAGCGTCACCGAATCGATCCGGTGCGCGGCGGACTCCTCCGGGTCCTCGGGCGCCTCCTCCGCCTTCGGGGCGGTCGGCTTCTCCTCCTCGTCGGCGGGCTTGGACTTGAAGCGGTCGAAGCGGTAGGTGGCGAGGATCGCTCCCTCCACCAGCGCGGCCGCGACCTCGGAGGAGTCGCCGGCGTCCGGGACCTGGATCGCGATCGAGGTCGCCTCGACCGCTCCGGCCCGCTTGGCCGCCAGCGCCGCCGCGACGCGCGCCCGCTCCGGGTCGAAGTCCTCGCGCTTGCCGAGGCCGACCACCGCGACCCGGCCGGGCCGCTCCGGATGGAGCAGGGCCACCTTGCGGAAGCCGCCCTTCGCGTCGGCGGCGCCGGGCGCGTCAGCAAGCTCGGCAGGCAGCTCCTCGTCTTGAAAAAGAAGAAGAGCGGCGAGGTCGGCCTCGGCCTCGACCAGCGGCTTGTCTTGTACCTCGACCCTCACGAGCGCCGCAGCATATTGCGGGCGCCGTCTACCATTGCCCGCCGAATCCCTCCGAGTCAGAAAGGTGCAGATGTCGAAGACGGTGATCCTCTCCACGGCGCGAACTCCCTTCGGGAAGATGGGCGGCGCGCTCGCCCCGCTCGACGCGACGGACCTCGGCGGCACCGTGATCTCGGAGGCGCTCGACCGCGCCGACGTCGCGCCCGATCAGGTCGAGGGTGTCGTCTACGGCCAGGTCCTCCAGGCCGGCCAGGGCCAGATCCCCTCGCGCCAGGCCCAGATCAAGGGCGGGATCCCCAAGGAGGTCCCCTCCGAGACCGTCAACAAGGTCTGCGCCTCCGGCATGCGCTCGATCGGCATCGCCGACCAGGCCATCCGCGCCGGCGACCTGAACGTCGGAGTCACCGGCGGCATGGAGTCGATGAGCCAGGCGCCGTACCTGCTGCCCGACGCCCGCTTCGGCTTCCGCATGGGCGACGTCAAGGCGATCGACTCGATGACCCACGACGGCCTCACCAACCCCTTCACCGAGAAGCAGATGATCAACGAGGCCTCCGAGGTCTCCAACGAGCTCGAGATCACCCGCGCCGACATGGACAAGTTCGCGGTGCGCTCGCATCAGCTCGCCCACAAGGCGACGGAGGACGGGAAGCTCGCCGACGAGATCGTCTCGGTCACCGTCAAGGGCCGCAAGGGCGACACCGTCGTCGAGGCCGACGAGGCGATCCGTCCCGACACCGACCTCGAGACCCTGTCGAAGCTGAAGGCGATCGGCGGCGACGACGCCACCCACACCGCCGGCAACGCGCCCGGCGTCAACGACGGCGCCGCCGCGGTGGTCGTCGCGTCCGACGAGTGGGCAGCCTCCAACGGGAAGACGCCGATCGCGACGGTCCTGAGCTATGGCCAGGTCGCGGACGACTTCCCCTACCTGGCGAAGACGCCCGCGAACGCCGCCAAGCAGGCGCTCGAGAAGATCGGCAAGTCGCCCGAGGACGTGGACCTGTGGGAGATCAACGAGGCGTTCGCCTCGGTCGCCCTCAACTCCGTCCGCATGCTCGGCGTCGACGAGGACAAGGTCAACGTCAACGGCGGCGCGATCGCGCTCGGCCATCCGATCGGCGCCTCCGGCGGCCGCATCGTCGGCGCGCTCGTCCACGAGCTCCAGCGGCGGGGCGGCGGCCTCGGCGTCGCGGCCATCTGCAGCGGCGGCGGCCAGGGCGACGCGATCGTGCTCGAGGTCAACGGCGCCTAGCCGCCTGCCCGACCAAGGCGACATCACCGCAGAGCCCGGCGTCACCAAGCGCGGCGCCGCGTTCTTCGACCTGGACAAGACCCTGATGGCGGGGTCGAGCGGCATGGTCTTCGCGCGCGTCGCGAACCGCCACGGCCTCGTCTCGCGCAAGCAGCTCGCGATCTGGGGCCGAGACCATCTCCGCTACCGGCTTCGCGGAGCCACCGACGACGAGACCCGCGAGCTCCTGAAGGTCGCGCGCGACACCTTCAGGGACGTCCCCGAGAGCGTCATCATGCGGATGGCCCCCGAGGTCCTGGCCGGCCTCCTGCCCCGCATCTATCCCGAGATGCTGGCGGAGGTCCACCAGCATCAGGACGAGGGCCGCGCGACCTTCATCGTCAGCGCCGCCGGCAACGAGATGGTCGCCGAGCTGGCCCGGGTGCTGGGGATGGAGGGCGGCATCGGCACCAGCTACGAGGTCGGCCCGGACGGCCTCTACACCGGCAAGCTCAACGGCCCCTTCGTCTACGGCAAGGGCAAGGTCGAGGCGATGCAGAACTACGCCGACGAGCACGGCATCGACCTCGCGGAGTCCTACGCGTACTCGGACTCCGCCTCCGACATGCCGATGCTGCGGGCGGTCGGCAACCCGGTCGTCGTCAATCCCGACCAGGCCCTGGCCGAGGTCGCGAAGGCCGAGGGCTGGCGGGTGCTCCGGTTCGAGAAGCTCGGCCGCAAGCTCGCGATCGCGGCCGGCACCGCGCTCGCCGCCGCCGGGGGCACGCTGCTCGCCTCGCGCCGCCGCCCCGCGCGCTCGAAGGTGCCGGGCCGCCGCTAGCAGCGGCCACCGCGCCGCGCCCTAGACTTTCCCCATGGCGGTTGAGCCCGAAGCGCGCCGCCGCGCGCACGAGTGGCTGGACGAGGTCTACGACAAGCTCGAGGAGCGCGAGGCGCTGTTCGAGACGATCTCGGGCGAGCCGGTCAGGCCCCTCTACACGGAGGAGGACCGCGCCGAGTCCGATCCCGAGCGCGACCTCGGCTTCCCCGGCGAGTTCCCCTTCACCCGCGGCGTCTACCCCTCGATGTACCGGGGCCGCCTCTGGACCATGCGCCAGTTCGCCGGCTTCGGCACGGCCGAGGAGACCAACGAGCGCTTCCACTACCTGCTCGAGCACGGCCAGAAGGGGCTCTCGACCGCGTTCGACATGCCGACGCTGATGGGCCTCGACTCGGACCACCACCGCAGCCTGGGGGAGGTCGGCGTGGAGGGCGTCGCCCTCGACACGCTCGACGACATGGAGACCCTGTTCGCCGGCATCGACCTCGGCGAGATCACGACCTCGATGACGATCAACGCCCCGGCGGCGATCATGCTCGCCTTCTACGTCGTGGCGGCCGAGGAGAAGGGGATCCCCGCCGACCGCCTCGGCGGCACGATCCAGACCGACATCCTCAAGGAGTACATCGCCCAGAAGGAGTGGTGCTTCCCGATCGAGCCGGCGATGCGGCTGGTCGGGGACATGATCGAGTGGTGCACGGAGAACATGCCGCGCTGGCACCCGATCTCGATCTCCGGGTACCACATCCGCGAGGCGGGCTCGACTGCGCAGCAGGAGCTCGCGTTCACGCTGAAGGACGGGTTCACCTACGTGGAGCAGGCGATCGAGCGCGGCCTCGACGTCGACGACTTCGCCCCGCGGCTGTCCTTCTTCTTCAACGCCCACATCGACTTCTTCGAGGAGATCGCCAAGTACCGGGCCGCCCGCCGGATCTGGGCGAAGGAGATGCGCGAGACCTATGGCGCCAAGCGCGAGGAGTCGCTGCGGATGCGCTTCCACACGCAGACCGCCGGCGTCTCGCTCACCGCGCAGCAGCCGCTGGTGAACATCGTCCGGACCACGATCGAGGCCCTCGCCGGCGTCCTCGGCGGGACCCAGTCCCTGCACACCAACTCCTACGACGAGGCCCTGGCGCTGCCGACCGAGGAGGCCGTGCGGATCGCGCTGCGGACCCAGCAGGTGATCGCCCACGAGTCCGGGGTCACCAACACGATCGATCCCCTCGGCGGCTCCTACTTCGTCGAGTCGCTGACCGACGACATGGAGCGCGCGGCCTACGAGTACTTCGCCCGCATCGACGAGCTGGGCGGCATGGTCGAGGCGATCAAGCAGAACTTCCCGCAGCGCGAGATCGCCGACGCCTCCTTCCAGTACCAGCGGGAGGTCGACTCGAAGCAGCGCATCGTGGTCGGCGTCAACGACTACGTGGTCAGCGACGACGACGAGATCCCGACCCTGAAGATCGACCGGGAGCTCGAGCGCAAGCAGAAGGGGAGGGTGGAGGCGACCAAGTCGAAGCGCGACTCGGCCGGGGTCGAGCGCACGCTGGGCGAGCTCAAGGCCGCCGCGGCCACCGATGCCAACCTGATGCCGTTCTTCTGCGAGTGCGCTCGCGCGCGGGTCTCCGAGGGCGAGATGGTCACCGCCCTCCAGCAGGTCTTCGGCAGCTACACCGAGTCGCCGGTCTTCTAGGGCGGCATCGGATGGCGGAGCCGCGACCCGACAACGTCGCGCTGATCCGGGAGCGGCTTGGCGCCGAGGGGGAGCGTCGCAGCTGGGACGTCCCCGCCCTGCGCGCCATGGGGGAGGAGGCCTGGCACCCGGAGATCGTCTACGAGGAGGCCGATGAGTGGCCCGGAGCGGGGACCTTCAGGGGCCGGGAGGCTGTGCTGGCCCGGTTCGCCGAGTATCAGGAGGTTCTGGGCCACGCCGAGGCCGAGGTTCTGGAGATCATCGAGTTCGAGCCCGACAGGATCTTCGTCACCTTCCGCTACCACTCCGAGTCGAGCGGCGGGATGCCGGTCGATCACGAGTGGGCCTACGAGTTCGAGGCGCGTGACGGCCAGGTGATCCGCTGGAAGGCGTACTGGGATGCCGACGCAGCGCGCGAACAGCTTGGGATCGATCCGCCCTAGACGGCCGGCTGCTGCGGGGGCGTTTCGGCGATCACGACCACGTCACGGAGCGTGTTCGGATCGGAGCCCGTCATGAACATCCGGCCGGTGCGGCGCTTGCGCGCCTCCTCCCGGGCCAGTTCGCAGGCGGCCTGAAGCTCGAGCCCACTGGCGACCACGTTTCCCCTGTGCGTGCGGTCGAAATAGAGAACGTCGTGCATCCGTGCACCTCCCCGTCGAGTCGTGGACGAGATTCTCCATCGGAACGCGGTTTCGGGAAACCGTAGAAAACCCCTGTTCGACTACCGTTGTTTTCCCCCTGGTCGTTCGGCCAGGAACCATCCCCATGCCTGAGCAGGAGAAGAAGATCCGGATCGTCGTGGCCAAGCCCGGCCTGGACGGGCACGACCGCGGCGCCAAGATCATCGCCCGGGCGCTGCGCGACGCCGGCATGGAGGTGATCTACACGGGCCTGCACCAGACGCCCGAGCAGATCGCCGAGACCGCGATCCAGGAGGACGCCGACGCGGTCGGCCTCTCGATCCTCTCCGGGCGCCCACATGACCCTGGTCCCGCGCGTCGTCGAGCTGCTGCGCGAGCAGGGCGCCGACGACGTCGTCGTCACCGTCGGGGGCACGATCCCCGCGGACGACATCCCGGAGCTGAAGAAGCTCGGCATCGCCGAGGTCTTCACCCCCGGCGCCCCGACGGACGACATCGTCGAGTTCGTCCGCTCCGCCGTCAGCTGACGGAAACCCGGCCTTGCGCGAGCCGCCCGCGGGCGGGTAGAGTCAGCGTGTCTTGACCACTGCGCCACAGGGTGCGGGGAGATGGCGGGGAAAGGAGCATCACATGAGGGGCAACGAGTCGGCCGGTCGGCGGTGGACCTTCGTTGTGGGTGTCGGCCTGCTCTTGGCGGCGCTGACGATCTCGTCCGCGGTCGCGGGTCCCAAGTTCCTGACGCCGAAGAAGGCGTTCAACCTCTTCGCCAAGAAGACGGACGTCTACACGAAGGCGGAGGCGGACGGCGCGTTCGCGAGGAAGGGCGACTCCTACATGAAGGCGGAGGACGACGCGAAGTTCACACCGCTTTCGCACACGGCGAGCGTCATGGTCGGGCCCGCGAATTGGGTGACCAGCAGCTCCGGGTCGATGAACTACGGAGCCAATGACGTCGGCCTGTTTGCAAACTCCGGCACCGACCTGTTCTTCCACGCCGCGCTCACGCTGCCCCAGGCCGTGGCGGGGAAGTCGGCCACGATCACGAATTTCGAGATGTGTTACGAGGCCGGCGGGAACGTGACGCTCGACCGGGTCTCCATGTCGAGGGTGGCGAACATCACCACGGCCTCGATCGGCGGCGCGCAGTCCACGCCGATCTTCGACGACCAAGACCGGACTGACGATGCCTGCCGGACGTACGCACCGGCGAGCCCGGTCCCGCTCGGCCCGAACGACCTGGTCCAAATCACTGCGCGCGTCGACTACGCCGCGCCAGGCGCGGTGACTATCTCGAAGCTGCTGGTCCACCTGAACTACCCCTGAGCGGGGCGGGTGTGGGATCGCGCGGGGCGGGGTACGCTCGCTCTTGATTGACTGGTCAGTCAGCCAAGCTCACGCGCTAATATCCCGCGCCGCCGCTCCCCGGACGGAGCGCCCCGAATCACCCGCGAAGGAGGCAAGAACTTGAAGATCGCCTGTCTCGTCAAAGAGGTCCCCGATGCCGCCGTCGAGAAGCGCATCGACCCGGACAGCAAGCGCCTGGATCGCTCGGGCGAGAAGAACCTGAATCCCTTCGACACGCACGCCATCGAGGCGGCGATGCAGGTCAAGGAGGGTGGCGCCGACGTCGAGGAGATCGTCGCCGTCACCATGGGCCCCGACAGCGCCGTGCGCGCTCTGCACAAGGCGGTGGCGCTCGGCGCCGACCGCTCGGTCCACCTGACCGACGCCGCCCTGGAGGGCTCCGACGTCAACGCCACCGGCTATGCCCTGGCGAAGGTGCTGGAGAAGGAGAGCCCCGACCTGGTCCTGCTGGGCCAGCAGTCGGATGACGGCGAGTGCTACACGATCGGCGCCGTCGTGGCCGACCACCTGAAGATGCCGTCGCTGACCCAGGTGATCAAGATGGAGGCCTCCGACGGCAAGGTCACCTGTGAGCGCCAGGCCGAGTACGGCTACGACACCGTCGAGATCGAGCTGCCGGCCGTGATCAGCGTCGGCGACGCGATCAACGAGCCGCGCTACCCCAGCCTGAAGGCGATCATGGGCGCGAAGAAGAAGCCCCTCGACACCCACGCGGCCGGCGACGTCGGCATCGAGCCCGACCGGGTCGGCGAGAGCGGCTCCCGCACCACCGTCCTCGAGCTGAAGCCTCCGCCGGAGAAGGAGTCCGGGGAGATCATCGAGGACGAGGACACGAACGAGACGGTCGAGAAGATCGTCGCCTGGCTCGAGGAAAGGAAGCTGATCTAGATGGCGGGCATCCTGGTTTACGCACTCCACGACGACGAGGGCAACTTCAACAAGAACTCCCTCGGCGCCCTCTCGGAGGCCGCCAAGCTGGCCGGCGAGCTGGGGACAGAGGCATCCGCGGTCGTCGTCGGCGACGTCGCCGACGACGCGGCGGCCGGTCTAGGGAAATACGGCGTTGTGAAGGTCTATCGCTGCAAGGAGGCCCCCGAGGGCCTCGCTCAGCCGATCGTCGACGTGATGGCGAAGGTGATGACCGACAACGACATCTCCTACGCGCTGTTCGGCGGCGGACTGCTCGGCTTCGAGATCGGAGCCGGCCTGACCGCCCGCCTGAACGCCGGCGTGACGATGGAGGTGACCGCGGTCAACGTGAAGGACGGCAAGCTCGTCGTCGAGCGGCCGATCCTCCAGGACTCGCAGATCGCCGACGTCGGCTACGTCGACGAGCCCGGGATCATCATCGGCCGGCTCAACGCGTTCGACGAGAACGAGACCGGCGGCACGGCCGAGGTCGAGGACGTCGCCGTCGAGCTGTCCGAGTGGTCCACCAAGGCCAAGCTGGTCACGCGCGGCGAGCAGCGCGGCGCCGACGTGAACATCGAGGACGCCGAGATCCTGGTCGGCGGCGGCCGCGGCCTGGGCAAGAAGGAGGGCTTCCAGGAGGTGGCCGAGCCGCTCGCCGAGTCCATGGGGGGCGCCGTCGCGGCGACCCGCGCGGTTGTGGACGCGGACTGGTACCCGTACGCGGCCCAGATCGGCCAGACCGGCAAGACCGTGGCGCCGAAGCTCTACCTGGCGCTCGGCATCTCCGGGGCCATCCAGCACAAGGTCGGCATGCAGAACTCCGAGAACATCCTCGCGATCAACAAGGACCAGAACGCACCGATCTTCGAGTTCTGCGACCTCGGAGTCGTCGGCGACCTCCACAAGATCGTGCCGAAGCTGACCGAGGCGATCAAGGCCAAGAAGGGCGGTTAGCCGCCCGATGAGCGAGAACGGCTACTCGTCCAACGGGCGCGTCGCCCCTGAGGAATTCCCTCCGCCGGTCAACCCGGCGGAGGAGTTCGTCACGACCCCGACCGATCCCGAGGAGGAGCGGATCGAGGTCGGGATCGCGATCGTCGGAGGCGGTCCCGCGGGACTGGCGTGCGCGATTCGCGCCGGCCAGCTGCTGGAGGACGAGCCGGAGCTCGCCGAGAAGCTCGGCGAGGTCCCGATCGCGGTGGTCGAGAAGGGCAAGACGCCCGGGGCTCACCTGCTGTCCGGGGCGAACATGAAGCCCTCGGCCATGCAGGAGCTGTTCCCCGACCTCGACCCCTCCGAGTGGCCGGTCGAGCAGGAGGTGACGAAGGACGCGGTCTACCTCCTGACCAAGAAGCGGGCGCTGCCGCTGAAGCCGATGCCCCCGAACTTCCGCAACCACGGCAACTACGTCACGTCGATCTCCAAGCTCGGCCGCTGGCTCGGCGAGAAGGCGGAGGAGAAGGGCGCCTACATCCTCAGCGAGACCTCCGCCGACAGGCTGCTGGTCGAGGACCGGATCGTCAAGGGCATCCGCTCCGGCGACAAGGGCCGCGACCGGGAGGGGAAGGAGCTCTCCAACTTCGAGCCCGGCTCCGACGTCGTCGCAAGGGCCACGGTCCTGGCCGAGGGCACGCTCGGCCACCTGACCGGTGCGGCGCTCGACTACTTCGACCTGCACGGCGCGGACCCGCGCCGCTGGGAGATCGGCGTGAAGGAGGTCTGGGAGGTGGAGGAGCCGCTCGACCGCGTCATCCACACGATGGGCTGGCCCCTTCGCAAGCGCGCAAAGTGGAACGAGTTCGGCGGCAGCTTCATCTACCCGATGGAGGGCAACAAGGTCGCGATCGGGCTGGTGGTCGGGCTCGACACGACCGACGCCACCTTCTCCTGCCACGACGCGCTCCAGGAGCTGAAGACCCATCCGTTCGTCAAGAAGATCCTCGACGGCGGCAAGCGGGTCGCGTGGGGGGCGAAGACGATCCCCTCGGGCGGCTACTGGGCGATGCCGAAGCGCCTCTCGGTCCCCGGCATGGTGATCGCGGGCGACGCGGCCGGCATGGTGAACGTCCCCACGCTGAAGGGCATCCACTACGCGATGCACGCCGGCATCTACGCGGCCGAGGCGATCGTCGATGCGCTCAAGCAGGACTCGGTCAACTTCGAGGACTACGAGCGCAGGGTCAAGGACTCCGTGATCGAGGAGGACCTCTACGAGTCGCGGAACATGCGCCAGGTGTTCTCCAAGGGGTTCTTCGTCGGCGGCGCGCTGGCGAGCGCCATGACGATCACCAAGGGCGCCTTCCCCGGCGGTCACTGGAAGGGCGAGGACGACGCCGAGCACGAGATGCAGATCGACGGCGCGGCGAAGCACTACCCGAAGCCCGACAACAAGTACCTCTACGACAAGCTCAACTCGGTTTTCGCCTCGGGCAACGCGACGCGCGACGACGCTCCGAACCACATCCGGATCCAGACCCATGTGCCGCGCGAGATCGCACAGACCTGGGTCTCGATGTGCCCGGCGCAGGTCTACGAGATCCCCGAGGAGCAGCTGGAGAGCCACTCAGACGTCGTCGACGTGACGGTCGTCCCCTCCAACTGCGTCCAGTGCGGCGCGATCACCGCCAAGGGCGGGCGCCTGACGCTGCCCGAGGGCGGCGACGGGCCGCTGTACCAAGAGACCTAGACCCCGGGGCCCGAGTTCGCCACGAACTTCGCGACGGCCTGCGCGTCGTCGCCGGTGACGATGTTCGACGGCATCGGGCCGCCAGGCTCCTTGCCGCCGTTCTCGATCGCCTCCAGGACCTCGGCCTCGTCGTTCTGGGCCTCGTCGAGGTTCGGCCCCACCGCACCGGTCGTGCCGGCCGCGTCGAGGGTGTGGCAGGCGCCGCAGCGCTCGGCGAACAGCTCCTTGCCGCGTTCCTCCTCCGGCGACAGCGGCTGCTCCGCGTCCGTCTGGACGGTTTCCATCGAGGTCGTCACCTCGTCGTCACCGCTCTGCCCGTCGAAGGCTCCGCCCGCCACGACGTAGATGGCGATCACGGCGACGATGACGCCGAGGATCGCGGCTATGCGCGTGCGGGACACGGCGAGGGATTACCCGGCCGAGGACTGCTTACACATCGACCAGACCGCGCTCGATCGCGTAGCGAACCAGCTCGGATCTGCTCGAGAGCCCGAGCTTCTGCTGGATGTGGGCGCGGTGCGACTCGACGGTGCGGACGCTGAGGTAGAGCCGCTCGGCGATCTCGTTGTTCGTATGGCCCAGGGCGATCAGGCGAAGGACCTCCATCTCGCGGTCGGAGAGGTCGTCGGGGGAGGGCGTGTCAGGCTCGGCCGCCAGGCGCGCGCCCAGCTCCGGCTGCAGATAGGTCCGCCCCTGGGCGGCCATGCGCACCGCCATCACGAGCTCCTCGCTCGCCGCGTCCTTGGCGATGTAGCCGAGGACGCCGGCCTGCAGAGCCTCGCGGGCAGACGACGTCTCGCCCTGCATGGTCAGCATCACGATCTGGGTCTCCGGAGACTCGTTGCGGATCTGGGGGACGGCGGCGAGGCCCGAGCCGCCGGGCATGTTGATGTCGAGGATCAGCACGGTGGGCCGGTGCCCGCGCACGTAGCGGGTGGCGGCCTCGGCGTCCCCCGCCTCCGCGACCACCTCCATGTCGGGCTGGTCCTCGAGCAGCATTCGCAGAGCACTGCGGACGACCGCATGGTCGTCAGCGAGCACCACTGTGATGACCCCGCCTTCGCGGCTAGATGCCTGCCCGTCACTTGCCACGGCGGAGAACTTTATCCCCGTGGAACGGCCATACGCAACTCTGGGTAGAGGGACTGGTTTTACGAACCACGGGAAATGGTCGCCACAGGCACAAGAGCGCGGATCAAGGCGCCGTTTGCAGCGCTTCTGGGAGTGGGCCTGCTCTGCGCGATCGTCGCCCTGGGCCCGGCTCAGGGCGACGCCGCGAAGAAAAAGAAGAAGAAGCAGAAGCGCCCGAACATCGTCCTGGTGATGACCGACGACCAGACGGTCGAGTCGCTGCGCAGGATGCCGATCGTCGACGCGAAGCTCGCGAACGCCGGCGTCACCTTCGCCAACAGCTTCGCCAGCTTCCCCGTCTGCTGCCCCTCTCGGGCGACGATGTTGACGGGGCAGTACCCCGACAACCACGGCGTTCGCACCAACCAGCAGCCCAGCGGGGGCTATGCCGAGCTGGTCCCGACGATGTCGAACACGCTTCCGAACTGGCTCCGGGACGCCGGGTACCACACCGCCCACATCGGGAAGTTCCTGAACGGCTACGGCAACACGTCCCCGGACACCGAGGTCCCCGCCGGCTGGAGCGAGTGGTACGGGTCGCTCGACGACCCCGACGCCTTCGACGGGGGCACCTACACGATGTACGGCTACACGCTCAACGAGAACGGCTCCGTCGTCCACTACGGCAGCACGCCGGACGTCGTCGACCCCGCGACCTACCAGACCGACGTCTACGCGGCGAAGGCGGTGGACTTCGTCAACAGGCGGACAGGCAGCCGGAAGCCGTTCTACCTCTCCGTAGCGCCGCTGGCGCCGCACAGCGAGTCCGGCGGGGTCTGCAACTGCGCCGGCGACAACCCGCGCGCGGCGCCGCGTCACCAGGGGCGGTTCGCGGGCGAGCAGGCGCCGCGGACGCCGTCCTTCAACGAGGCCGACGTTTCGGACAAGCCCACGGACATCCGCAACCTGACGCCGATGAACCAGGCCGCGGTCGACGCGGTCGATGCCCGCTACCGCGCCCGGGACGAGAGCCTGCTCGCGGTGGACGAGATGGTCGGGAGCATCGTCGCCGCGGTCAAGGCCCGGGGCGAGCTCAAGAACACGGTCTTCATCTTCACGGCCGACAATGGCTTCTTCCACGGCGAGCATCGCGTGCGCAGCGGCAAGGTTCGCCATTACGAGGAGTCCAGCCAGGTCCCGCTGGTCATCCGCGGACCGGGGATTCCGAAGGACAAGATCCGCAAGCAGCCCGCCGCCAACATCGACCTCGCTCCGACGATCCTGGACTTCGCCGACGCGAGGTCGCGGCGCAAGATGGACGGCCGCAGCCTGGTCCCGGTGATGACCGAGAAACGCTTCCACCCCGGCCGGGGCATCCTGATCGAGGCGTTCAACAACGCCGACCCCACGGACCCCGATGCGGTCGACATCCGCTACAGCGCCGTGCGCACGGACCGCTACGTGTATGCCGAGACGGGCGCCGAGCGCGAGCTCTACGACCTGTTCGCGGATCCGTTCGAGCTCTCCAGCCGCCACAACGACCCGGCGCTGGCCGCCGTGCGGACTCGGCTCGACGCGCTGCTCGCCCAGCTGACCGCGTGCGGAGGGAGGGGCTGCGGGGCGAAGCCCGCGCTGAAGCTGAGGCTCGATTACGAGACGGGCGGCGGATGCATCGCCTCGGGGGTGAAGGTGACCCTGGTCGGAAACGACGCC
Source organism: uncultured Solirubrobacterales bacterium (assembly GCA_963824785.1). Lineage (GTDB taxonomy): Bacteria > Actinomycetota > Thermoleophilia > Solirubrobacterales > 70-9 > CAWGQG01. The sequence goes on along the minus strand of CAWGQG010000001.1, from coordinate 881,380 downwards.
GGCCCCGCCGATCTGGCGCGCTTCTTCGTCAATGGCCGCAAGGCCGGCAAGGACGGCGGGCGGCCGTTCGCCCGCAAGATCGGCGCGAGCCGCCTCAGCTCCCGGCGAAAGAACCGGATCGAGGTCCTGGCGACCGTCCTCGACGGCCGCCAGGCCACGATCAAGCAGTCGATTCCCGCAGCCTGTTAGCGGCTGTCAGGCGACCCTCTATTGGAGCGGCGGCTCAGCCGCCGCGACTAATGCTTGTCGCCGCTACAGCCGCGATCAGATGGCGGCGACGGCCGCGGGCTTTGTCTCCCGCATGAACGACGAGATCTCATCCGCCAGCCGCTCGGGCTGATCGAGTGAGACGAACGTCTTCGAGTCCGGGATTCGAACGACGCGCGCGTCGGGCATCGCGGCGGCCAGGCTGTCGGCGTGCTCGACCTTGAACCAGCGGTCCTCGGGCGCCCAGGCGAACAGGGTCGGTGCGTTGAAGCGCTCCAGGTCCTTCGCGGCCTGGACCGTCTGCTGGGGATCGATCCCGAGGATGACCTTGCGGGTGTCGCGCCTGACGTCGGGGTTGTCGAGGCCCGGGCGCACCCAGTCTTCGAGCATGCCGTCGTCGAGCCTCTTGGCGAGGACGCCGAAGGCGACCGGGCTGCGCCGCAGCGGCTTGATCCGCTGGCTCTGCGCCGCGGCGGTGAGGCCGCCCGGGATCCGGGCGAGCAGCCCCAGGTACGCGAACAGCTTCGGCGGGAAGTTGTCGTACGCGTCGCAGTTGGTCAGCACGAGCCGGCCGACGCGCTCCGGGTGCTTGGTGGCCACCAGCTGCGAGAGCGCCCCGCCGGTGTCGTTTCCGACCAGCGTCACCTTGTCGAGGTCCAGCGCGGCCAGGAACCGGTCGATCATGGTCGCCAGCGCCGGGGGCGCGAGGTCCGCCTCCGGGTTCATGGGGGAGAGGTGGGAGCCGAGCGGCAGGTCGGGCACGATGCAGCGGTAGTCCTTGCGCAGGTGCTCGACGGTGCGCTCCCACAGCCGGCCGTTGACCAGCAGGCCGTGGATGAAGACGATCGGCTCTCCGGTGCCGACGTCGCGGTAGCGGATGGTGCCCTCCGGCAATTCGACCGTGTCGCTCGCGATGGGGCTCATCTGATCTTCCTCCCGATTCGTTGTCTTGCAATTGAAAGCTGGTACCGGGCGAACGCGGGCCAGGAGCGTGGGCGCATCGCGATGGTGCCCAGCAGCGGGACCGGATCGACGTATGCCTTGCGCTCGACGGCGAGGCCGTCGCGGAGCGTGACCACGTCGCAGGACTCGAACCGGGCGGGCCGCCCTCCGAGGTTGCCGCGCAGCGTCAGCTCGATGTAGATCAGGTCTCCGTCGGAGGCCCAGCGTTCGATGGTGCCGTGCAGGCCGTCGAACAGGCTGAACAGCGGCCGGACGAATCCCTCCCGGAAGTCCCGAAACCCGACCAGGTCCGGGATCTGGGGCTGGATCAGGCGGACCTCGGGGTGGAGGACCTGCTCGAAGTGCGCGGCGAAGGAGCCTGGATCCGTGGGGGCCCGCCAGCCCTCCGCGAAATGGGCGACCCAGGCTTCGGCGGCCTGGCGCTGCTCAGGCGTCCCGGTCGAGGCGGGTGCGGCTGCAACTTCCATACAGTCTGTATGTAATCAGATACAGCGTGTATGTGAATGAGACCTTCGTCACCCCGGCTAAACTCGATGGAGATGAAGGCGGGCATCCATCCTGAGTACGTCCTCTCGCACGTGCACTGCTCGTGCGGGAACGACTTCTACACGCGCTCCACCGAGGCGGAGCTGCACGTCGAGCTCTGCTCGCAGTGCCATCCGTTCTACACCGGCAAGCAGAAGCTGGTGGACACGGGCGGCCGGGTCGAGCGCTTCCGCCGCCGAGCCGCAAAGCGCGCGAAGGGCGAGTAGTCCCGTGAGCGGGCCCAACGGCGGGCGGGAACCAGCCCCTGCCGCGGGCCAGAGCGCCGAGACGATGCCCGACGGCAAGCCCGTCGCGTCCGTCGACGCGCCCGTCGGCGGTCAGGCCGTGCTCGAGGGCGTGATGATGCGCGGCGTCTCGACCTGGGCGGTTGCGGTCCGCAATCCGGAGGGCGAGATCGAGATCACCTCGGAGCCGATCGTCTCCTGGGCCAAGCGGCACCGCATCCTGCGGCTGCCGGTCATCCGCGGAGTGGTTGCGCTCGGCGAGTCCCTGAAGATCGGCTTCAAGGCGCTGGCGATCTCCGCCAACGCCCAGCTCGAGCCGGACGAGGACGGCGAGCCGGAGGAGATCGGCGGCTGGATGTGGGGGCTGACGATCGCCTTCTCGATGATCCTGGCGATCGGGCTCTTCTTCGTGATCCCGGTCGGGGCCACCAGCCTGATCAAGGACTGGCTGGGCTCCGCGCTTCTGTTCTGGCTGGTCGAGGGGGTCCTGCGAACGCTGATCTTCATCGGCTACATCGTCGCGATCAGCCGCCTGCCGGACCTGAGGCGAGTGTTCGAGTACCACGGCGCCGAGCACAAGACCATCTCCTGCTTCGAGGCCGGCGAGGAGCTGAAGCCTGAGAACGCGCAGCGCTTCTCCCGCCTCCACCCCCGCTGCGGCACCAGCTTCCTGCTGATCGTGATGGTCCTGGCGATCTTCGTCTTCGCGCCGATCGGCCTGCCGGCGTGGTATTGGCTGCTCGCCTCGCGCATCCTCGGCATTCCGCTGATCGCAGGGCTCTCCTACGAGGTGATCAAGTGGGCGGGCAAGAACCGAAACAAGAAGTGGGTTCGTGTGCTCATGTGGCCCGGCCTGATGCTCCAGAATCTGACCACCCGCGAACCCGATCTGGAGCAGCTCGACGTCGCGATCAAGTCGCTGGAGGCGGTCCTGGCGGTCGAGGACCCGATGGCCGCCAAGAAGGACCAGGAGATCGAGATCGTCGCGTAGGTTGCGCGGCACAATGGGCCCGTGATCGACGAGCTCGTCAAACAGATCGAGGAGCGGCACGCCGACCTCGAGCGCCAGATGTCCGATCCCGAGGTGATCGCCGACCGGGAGCGCTACGCCGCGGTCGGTCGCGAGTACCGGCAGATCACCGAGGCGCACGAGCTCGCGAGCGAGTACCGCAAGCTCAACGACGACCTCGAGGGCGCGAGGGAGCTCCTCGCCGAGGACGGCGACGACCCGGAGCTGAAGAGCGTCATCGCCGAGGCGCCCGGCCGCCTGGAGGAGCTCGCGGAGCGGATCCGCCTGGCGATGGTGGAGCGAGACCCCAACGACGACAAGAACGTGATCGTCGAGGTCAGGGCGGGCACCGGCGGCGACGAGGCGGCCCTCTTCGCCGGCGACCTCTACAAGATGCTCACGCGCTACGCGGAGCGCCGCGACTTCTCCACGGAGGTCCTGTCCCAGTCCGCCGCCGAGGTCGGCGGCTTCAAGGAGGTGACCTTCGCGATCAAGGGCGACGGCGCCTTCTCCGTATTCAAGTACGAGGGCGGCACCCACCGGGTCCAGCGGGTCCCCAAGACGGAGTCCCAGGGCCGCATCCACACGTCCACCGCCACGGTGGCCGTCCTGCCCGAGGCCGAGGACGTCGACGTGGACATCAACGAAAACGACCTTCAGATCGACGTCTACCGCTCATCGGGTCCCGGCGGACAGTCGGTCAACACGACCGACTCGGCCGTCCGGATCACCCATACGCCGACCGGCGTCCAGGTCTCGATGCAGGACGAGAAGTCCCAGCGCCAGAACCGGGAGAAGGCGATGCGGGTCCTGCGCGCCAGGCTCTACGAGAAGGCGATGGAGGAGCAGCAGGCCGAGCAGGCCGCCGACCGCCGGGCCCAGGTCGGTACCGGCGAGCGCTCCGAGAAGATCCGCACCTACAACTTCCCGCAGGACCGGATCACCGACCATCGCGTGAAGGTGACCGCCAGCGGGATCGAGAAGATCCTGGGCGGCGAGCTGGACCAGTTCACCGACGAGCTCTCGGCCGAGGAGCGCCGTCGCCGCCTCGAGAACCAGACCGGCGACTCGGGCTGAGGCCGTGACCCGGTCGACCGCGACGGCGACCGCCGGTGAGGCGCTCCGCGCCGCCACCGACGGGCTCGCCGCTGCCGGGGTGGAGAGCCCGCGGCTCGACGCCGAGCTGCTCCTGGCCGAGGCGGCGGGCCTCGACCGCGCCACGATCGCGGCCGACCCCGAGACGCCGCTGGACGGCCCCGCCTCCCGTGTCTTCGGCGAGAGGGTCCGCCGCCGGCTGCGGCGGGAGCCGGTCGCCTACATCCTCGGGCGCAAGGGCTTCCGCCGGATCGAGCTGATGGTGGACGGACGCGTTCTGATCCCGAGGCCCGAGACGGAGCTGCTGGTCGAGGCCGCCCTCGAGCTGAAGCCCTCACGCGTCCTGGACGTCGGAACCGGTTCCGGCGCGGTGGCGCTGGCGGTTGCCGAGGAGCTGCCGGGATGCGAGGTGGTGGCAACCGATACGTCGCGGGCCGCGCTGGAAGTCGCGGCGGCGAACGCGGCGATGCTCGGGCTCGCCGAGCGCGTCCTGCTCGAGGACGGCACCCTGCCGGCCGGGGAGCGCTTCGACCTGGTCCTGGCGAACCTGCCCTACGTCAGCGAGAGTGCCTGGGGCACACTCGCCCCCGAGATCACGAAGTTCGAGCCGCGCGAGGCGCTGGTGGCGGGCCCGACCGGGCTGGAGGCGATCGAAGCGCTGCTGGAAGCGGTCGCCCGCGAGCGCCGCCCTGACGCAATCGCTCTGGAGGTGGGGGAGGGACAGGCAGGCGCCGTGGCGGACCGGGTGCGCGAAGCCGGCTTCGCGGCGGTCGGGGCGAGGCCCGACCTCGCGGGGATCGAGCGCGTGGTCGTCGGCCGGTTGTGAGGTGATGCCGCGTGACTGAGGTGGTCTCCATCGAGCAGGACGGCCCGAACGCCGCGCGCGCCGCATTCGAGGAGTGCATCTGGGACGGCGGGGTCGCCGTCTTCCCCGCCGACACCCTCTACGGCCTCGCCTGCGACCCGCTCAGCAAGAAGGGCGTGGAGCGGATCCACAGCCTCAAGGGCCGCGACGAGGGCAAGCCTTCGGCCGTCATGTACTTCACGCCGCTCGCGATGAGGGAGCTCGTCGCGGGCCTCGGCGAACGCACGGCGCTGGCGGTCGGTGCGCTGCTGCCGGGAGCGGTGACGCTGGTGATCGCCAACCCGGAGCGGCGGTACCCGCTCGCCTGCCGCGACGACCCGAGCCGCCTCGGCATCCGCCTGCTCGAGGGACCCCTGGCCGGGATGCCACTGCCGGTCTTCCAGACCTCCGCCAACCTCAGCGGCTACGAGGCCCCCAGCTCATTCGACCAGATCGATTCGGAGATCCTCGACGGAGTGGACCTCGCGATCGACGGGGGAGACGCGGGCGGGGCCCCCTCGACGGTGGTGGGCCTGACGGAGATCGATGAGGGCGGGGACTGGTCGATCCTGCGGCAGGGCGCTGTCACAGCCGCTGAGATCCGTCAGAAGCTTCAGTCCGCGCTGGACTGAGCGCCGTCGATCGCGGCGAGGGCCTCCTCGTCGGTGGCGAAGATCTCGGCCCGGAACACCTTCTCGTCTTTGATCGTCCAGACGAAGACCGCCTCGATGTTGGTCTCCAAGCCGGTCGAGCGCCCCCGCGTCCAGAGCTTGCCGTGCACCAGCACCTTGCCGCCGACCTCGCGGAAATCCTCCGCCTCCAGCCAGATCTTGTCCATCGCCTCGTAGAAGGTGTCGAAATAGCGGCGAAGGCCCTCGTGCCCGCGGTAGGTATCCGGCTCGGTGGAGAAACCCGGCGGGATCGTCGTCTCGAACTCCGGGTGGATCAATGGAATCAGGGCCTCGACGCCGTCGCGCCCGAAGAGCTCCATCGACTCCTTGGCGACCTCCATGTCCGACCTCGACATGGAGCCAGCCTAGACCCCGCCGAAGTCCGAGCTGTCCCCGCCAGACCCGTTGCTATCGTCGCCGACCCATGAAGATCGCCGTCGGATCGGACCACGCTGGCTTCGCTCTCAAGGAGCAGGTCCGGCCGATCCTCGAGGCGGCCGGGCACGAGGTCGTGGATGTGGGGACCGACTCCGAGGAGTCCACCGACTACCCGCTGTACGCCGCCGACGCCGCCCGCCTGGTCGCATCCGGCGACGCGGAGCGCGCCGTCCTGGTCTGCGGGTCCGGGGTGGGCGTGAGCATCGTCGCCAACAAGGTCGACGGCGTACGCGCCGTCAACGCCCATGACCCCGACGAGGCCGAGATGAGCCGCCGCCACAACGACGCCAACGTGCTGGCGCTCGCCGGCCGGCGGCTCGAGGAGGGGAACGCAGCGGAGATCGTCGAGCGCTTCCTCGGCACCGAGTTCGAGGGCGGCCGCCACCAGCGCCGGGTCGACCAGATCGGCGACGTCGAGAAGGGGAGCGACCGTGAGCCTGCCTGACGACTTCCAGAGCGCTCCGCTCGCCGAGGTCGATCCCGATATCGCGCGGGTGCTCGACCGCGAGCTCGCCCGCCAGCAGGGCACGCTGGAGATGATCGCCTCGGAGAACTTCGTGCCGCAGGCCGTGCTCGACGCCGCGGGGTCGGTTCTGACCAACAAGTACGCGGAGGGCTATCCGGGCAAGCGGTACTACGGGGGCTGCGAGGAGGTGGACGTCGCCGAGGAGCTCGCGATCGACCGTGCCAAGTCGCTGTTCGGCGCCGAGCATGCGAACGTCCAGCCCCACGCCGGCGCCCAGGCCAACAACGCGGCCTACATGGCGATGCTGGAGCCCGGCGACACGATCATGGGGATGGCGCTGGACCACGGCGGCCACCTCAGCCACGGGATGAAGCTGAACGTCTCCGGCAAGCTCTACGAGGTCGTCCCGTACCACGTCCGCCGCGAGGACCTGATCTGTGACATGGACGAGGTCGCGAAGCTCGCGGAGGAGAACAAGCCGAAGGTGATCGTCGCCGGCTGGTCGGCCTATCCTCGCCAGCTCGACTTCGCCGCCTTCCGCGAGATCGCCGACTCGGTCGGCGCCCGGCTGATGGTCGACATGGCGCACTTCGCCGGATTGGTCGCCGCGGGCGAGCACCCGAACCCCGTTCCTCACGCCGACGTCGTCACGACGACGATCCACAAGACCCTCTGCGGTCCGCGCAGCGGCATGATCCTCTGCCGCGAGGAGCTGGCCGCCGACATCAACCGCGCCGTCTTCCCGGGCCAGCAGGGTGGCCCGCTGATGCACATCGTCGCCGCCAAGGCGGTGGCGCTCAAGATCGCGGCCTCCGAGGAGTTCGCGGCGCGGCAGCGTCAGACGATCGCCAACGCGAAGGCCCTCGCCGAGGGCCTGGTCGAGGCCGGCGTGGACGTGCTCACCGGCGGCACCGACGTGCACCTCGTGCTGACCGACCTGACGCCGACCGGGGTGTTCGGCAAGGAGGCGGAGCTGCGCCTCGAGGAGGTCGGGATCACCGTCAACCGGAACGCGATCCCCTTCGACGAGCGCCCGCCGATGGATCCGTCGGGCCTGCGCATCGGGACCCCGGCGCTCACGACCCGAGGCATGGCCGAGGACGACATGCGCGAGATCGCGGCGGTCATCGGAGCCACGCTGGGCGACGATTTCGAGAGTCAGAAGGACGCGTTGCTCGAGCGCAGCCGCGCCCTGATGGAGCGCTACCCGCTCTACCCCGAGCTCGCCGCCGCGACGGTCTAGACCGGCTTCCATAGTCTGCGGCGGGTGAGGGTCTGGGTCGACTGCACCGCCGCCGCGCACCCGCTGGTCCTGCGGCCGCTCATCGAGCGACTTCAGGTCGGCGGCCACGAGGTCGAGGTGACCGCGCGCGACTACGGCCAGACCGAGGGCATCCTGGAGCGGCTCGGGATCCCGTTCACGAGTTTCGGCTCCCACGGCGGCGGGTCGATGCTCGGCAAGGGCAGGGCCCTGGCCGGTCGCAGCGGGCGGCTCTGGCGCTGGGCCGGGTCAAGGGGCTTCGACCTTGCGCTGGCTCACGGCTCCGTGGACATCGCGGTGGTCTCGCGGCTGCGGCGGATCCCGCTCGTGCAGATGAACGACTACGAGCACGCCGGCCTCCAGCGGCGGATCAGCTTCCGCGGCGCGCGGCTGGTGCTGGCGCCCGATGCGATCCCCGTCGAGGCGATGGAGAGGGCGGGAGCGCGGCGGGACAGGCTGTTCCGCTACCCCGGTCTGAAGGAGGACTACTACCTGGCCGACTTCGAGCCGGACGACGCGGTGTTTGATGAGCTCGCGATCGACCGGGACGCGCTGCTGGCGGTGGTCAGGCCGCCGCCCGAGACCTCCGAGTACCACCGGCAGAACCCGCTGTATGACGGGGTGATCGAGAGGCTGGCCGGAGAGGACGCGACCACCGTGGTGATCCCGCGCACGGACGCGCAGGCCGCCCGGCTGCGCGAGCGCGGGGCGGGATCCACGGCTGAGGGCGGCACTCGCCTGGTCGTGCCGAGGCGGGCGATCGACGCGCAGAGCCTGATCGCCTTCGCCGACCTGGTGGTAAGCGCCGGCGGCACGATGAACCGCGAGGCGGTCGCGCTCGGCACGCCGGTGTACACGATCTTCAGCGGCACGATGGGCGCCGTGGACGAGCGCCTGCTCGCGGAAGGGCGCCTGCGCCCGCTCACCTCCGCGGCGGACATCCAGATCGAAAAGCGGCAAGGAGGGGGAGGCGCAACCCACCCGCGAGATCCGCAGCTCCTTGTGGACGCGGCGTTGTCGGCTGCCGGCTGAGGGCTCGTCGGCGGGCGGGGCGCGGTCCCGCGAGCGACAGTCCCAAATAGTCAGTTGTCGCGAGTGGGACCGCGGCCCGCCCGCCGACCGGACTCAACCGCCGCTTAGGCGACAATCCCCGCCATGCGCTCGTTGGATACGTGGGACGCGGTCCTGGCGTTCGTCTTTGCCGCGTCCGCGGCCTGGTCGCTGGTTCCCGCGGCGGAGTCGATCGCGCGCCGGATCGGGGCGATCGACGAGCCGAAGGAACGCGGCCTGCACGACGTGCCGACACCGAAGCTCGGCGGCCTGGCGATCCTCGTCGCGGTCCTCGGAGCCGGCCTGATCTGGCTGCCCTGGGACGCCGAGACCCGCTCGATCCTGGCGGGCGCCACCGTCATCACCGCACTCGGCGTCCTGGACGATGTCTTCGACCTGCCCGCCCTGCCGAAGCTGCTGGGCCAGATCGGCGCGGCGCTGATCCCGGTGGTGCTGGGCGACGTGCGCGTGGACGTCACCACGATCCCCTTCGTCGGCGGCTACGAGCTGGGCGATGCGTCGTACCCGCTGACCGTGATCGGGATCGTCGCGATCATCAATGTCATCAACTTCATCGACGGGGTGGACGGGCTCGCGTCCGGTGTGTGCGCGATCTCGGCGGGTGCCTTCGCGATCATCGCGATCTCCCTCGACCGCTATGAGGCCGGCGTCCTGGCGGCGATCACCGCCGGCGGGGCCATCGGCTTCCTCCGCCACGGCTTCCCGCCCGCCTCCAGCTTCATGGGCGACACCGGCTCGAACCTGCTCGGCTACCTGCTGGCCCTGACCGCGGTCCAGGGCTCGCTGAAGACGAACGCCGCCCTCGCCCTCGCCCTGCCGCTCGTCGTCCTCGCCGTGCCGATCCTCGACACCAGCTTCGTGGTCGCCAAGCGCCTCAAGTACCGGCAGCCGATCTACCAGGCCGACCGCTGGCACTTCCACCACCGGATGGCGAACATCGGGTTCTCCCAGCGGCGCACGCTCGCCTACCTCTACGGCTGGACCCTCGCCCTGGCCGGCCTCGCCCTGGCGCTGCGCTTCGTCCCCTACAGCGACGACCGCGGCAACTTCGACCCGTTTTGGACGGCTGTGATGGCCCTCTTTCTCGCCTTCGCGCTGGCGGCCAGCGTCTACGTGATCTTCGTGCTCGAGATCCTGAAGCTGCGGCGTTTCCGACAGCGGGGGAGGGGCGGCCCCGAGGCAGACGGAGGCACACCCGGTGGCCCGGATGGAGACGCGGACGGCCCCGACGCACCGGCGCCGGCCGAGGAGGTAGATCCAGAGGTGGACGAGGCCGTGGCGCGCGAGCTGGAGACCGGCGAATACGCCGCTGTCGACCCGACCCGACGGGAACTGAGTTTCTCTTCCCCAAAATTGGGTACGGTTCTTGCGTACCGCGCCGCGCCACAGAGGCGTCGGCCAAGACCCGTGAATGGGGGATTTTTCGGTGGCCAGGAGAATTTCGATCATGTTCGCGCTTGCGGCGATCGCTGCCGTCGGCGTCATCGTCGCGCCCGCGAGCGCCGGGAAGAGCTCCGGCAACTGGACGCTGGGCGGCCAGCCCTGCAAGCTGATCCCGGTCCCGGCAGCGGCACCCGTCGGAACGGGAACCTGTCCCGGCGTGCGCCCCGGCGCGATCGTCGAGAGCGACGCCGGCCAGTGCACGTTCAACTTCCTCTTCAACGGGGCTGACGGCCAGCGCTACATCGGCACCGCCGGTCACTGCATCCTCGGCGAGAGCCCGATCGGCGGCGACGTCGGTGAGGAGTCCTGGGCGGCAGGAACCGGGCCCGTGGCCCGCGACGGAGAAGGCAACCGCATCGGCGAGTTCGCCTACGCGATCCTCCAGGACCCCAAGGACTTCGCGCTGATCCGGCTTGATCCGGGCGTAGCCGCGAATCCGCAGATGTGTCACTTCGGCGGGCCCACCGGCGTCAATTCGGACAGGCCCGGCCTGAACTCGCCGACGGTTCTCCAGCATTTCGGCAACGGGCTCGGCGTCGGCAACGTTCTCCCCGCCCGGAGCGCGCTGGCGCTCGGCATGCCCGACCCGGATCACGTCTACGCCGAGGGTGCGGTCGTGCCCGGCGACTCGGGCAGCGGCATCATTTCCAGCGACGGCAGAGCGGTCGGCGTGATCGTCACGACCGGCCTGCACACCGCCTCGTTCGGGACCAGCGGCATCGACGCCGGCACGATGGGCGTCACGCGGCTTGCTCCCCAGGTCACGCGCGCCCAGCAGGTGCTCGGCACCGGGCTGACGCTGCAGACCGCGCCGCAGCTCTAGGAAGTTGGAAGACCCCACGCGAGCGTCCCTTTGGGTCGCTCGCGTGGGGCTGCTCGTGATTGAGGTCGGCTAGCATCCCCGGCCCTTCCGGCCCGTGGCAGGGGCGGTCACAGAACTGACTTTGTCCCCCTTCGAATTCGACAACCCCGATGAGCCGAGAGAGCCCGGGCCGGGATACGGCCGCGGCGGGGGCGATGGTGATCGCCTCGCTCATTTTCGGCGCGGCGGTCGGATACGGCATCGGCAGCCTCGTTGGGCTCGCGGTGCCGCTTGGCCTCGCAGGCCTGTTTGCCGGCTTCGTCATGGGTCTGGTCCTTGTCCACGCTCGCTTTAGGAGGATCTGACCGAGTGGCGGATGGGAACCGCGCCGCGAGCGCGATCCGCTACTTCGACCTGGTGCTGCTGATCGCGGCGCTGCCGGTCTTCCTCGCCGCTGACCTGCCGCTGCTGGGTTATGGCGTGCTGGCGGCCGCCTGGCTCGTGCAGCTCGCCATCGAGTACATGGTCGACCGCAAGGCGGCCTCGGAGCTCGCGGGCGGCAACCGCCGCGCCGCGATGGGCTGGGTCGGGGCCTCGACGCTGGCGCGCGTCTGGCTGGTCGCCACCGCCGTGCTGCTGGTCGGCCTGCTCGGCGACCGCGAGGACGGACTCGCCGCCGCCGTGCTCGCCGCGGTCCTGTTCACCGTCCACTTCACCTGCCGCTTCATCGCCGGCGCGATTAACTCCCCGGCGGAGGGCGCCTGATGGGAACCTGGTTCAGCAACATGAGGATGCGGAACAAGGTCCTGTTCTTCGTCGGCCTCTGGCTCGGCACGACCGTGCTGCTCTACCTCGTGTTCGGCAGCGACGGCAAGAACGACCACTTCCAGCCGCAGAACGAGTTCAAGCTCGAGCCGTGGCTGGAGATCAAGCTCGGCGGCATCGACCTGTCGATCAACAAGGCGGTGCTCTACCTGTTCCTGGCCTCGGCGCTGACGATCGGGACGATGACCTGGATCGCAAACCGGATGCAGGAGAAGCCGAACCGGACCCAGACCGCGGTTGAACTGGCTTACGACCTGACCAAGAACAACATCACCGGCACCAACCTCTCACGCGAATACGCCCTGCGCTGGTTCCCCTTCATCGCGACCCTGTTCTTCTTCATCTGGTTCTCGAACATGATCGGGTTCATCCCGCTGCCCGTGAACACGGAGCACACCGTCAACGTCTTCGGCATCGAGATGCCGGCGTTCGCGATCTACGCGGCCACCGCCAACATCTCCATCCCCCTGGTCCTGACACTGATCGTCTGGATCAGCTACCACGTCGAGGGTGTCCGAGCGAAGGGACCGATCAACTACCTCAAAAGCTGGCTGCCCTCGGGGCTCGAGGACATGAACCCGATCGGGAAGGGCGCGATTTTCGTGATCGAGGTGATCTCGCACTTCGTCCGCCTCATCTCCCTGTCGGTGCGGCTCTTCGCCAACATCCTCGCCGGCCACCTCCTGCTGCTATTCATGGGCGGCGGGCTGGCCGTGCTGCTCGGCCTCTCGGCCCTCGGGGCGCTGTCGTTCCCGCTGGCCTTCGTCTTCTTCGTCTTCGAGGTGGGCTTGGTGGCGACGCTTCAGGCGTTCATCTTCGCCACCCTCTCCTCGATCTACATCGGCGGCGCCGTCGCCGAAAGCCACTGAGAAAGGAGTTGTTTTCCAAATGGATGTCTTGATTCCACTGGCCCAGGAGGCGGCGCAGGGCGTGACCGACGCCGGTGTCACGGACGCCGGCAAGGCGATCGCCCTGGGTGTCGGCGCGGGGCTGGGCTCGATCGGCGCCGGCATCGGCGTCGGCATCATCTTCGGCAAGGAGATCGAGTCGGTCGCCCGCCAGCCGGAGATGAAGGACGAGCTCCAGCAGATCCGCTGGCTCGGCTTCGCTCTGACGGAGGCCGTCGCGTTCTACACGTTCATCTTCGGACTGATCGCCTTCTTCCTCTAGGCCACGATGGATTTCCTTCCCGACCTAGGTCAGTTTCTCGTCCTCGCCCAGGAGGCGGCCGAGCATGCGCCCGCGCCCGCCGAGGGTGGCGGCGGCGCGGAAGAGGAGGAGGGCGGCAGCTTCCTCGTCTCGCCCGAGCTGGGCCTGATGATCTGGACGCTGCTGCTGTTCGGCATCACCCTCTGGGTTCTCAGCCGAAAGGTCTTCCCGAAGATCCAGGAGGCCCTGGACAAGCGGGCAAAGCTGATCGCGGAGTCGATCGAGGCGGCCGAGCGCTCCAAGAAGGAGTCCGAGGAGCTGATCGCCGAGTACCGCGCCCGCCTCAAGGAGGCCCGTGAGCAGGCCGACGACATCGTCGCCCGCGCTCGCAAGGCGTCCGAGGCCAGCAAGGCACAGGCCACCGAGGAGGGACGCGAGAAGCGCGAGGAGCTGGTCGCCGCGGCGCGCCGCGACATCGAGGCCGAGACCCGGCGCTCGTTGGAGCGGATCCGCAAGGAGGTCGCCGACCTCACGGTGCTGGCGACCGAGAAGGTCACCCGCAAGTCGCTGACGCCCGACGACCACAAGCGCCTCGTGGACGAGGCCCTGCAGGAGGTCGACTTCTCGTCGCTCTCCGGCGAGGCCGTCGGCAACGGCAGAGGGTCTGAGGGATAGATGGAGGAGATCGCCCGCGTATACGCCGACGCTCTCTTCCGCGCCGCCAAGGACGCGGGGAAGCTCGACGAGGTTCGCGACCAGCTCAACCAGTTCGCCGATGTGTTGGACGAGAGCCGGGAGATGCAGGTGTTCCTGTTCAGCCCCTACTTCAGCTCGGCGGAGAAGCAGGAGGGGGTCGCCAAGGCGGTGGACGGCGCCGACGAGCTGTTCGTCAACTTCCTCGGCCTGCTGAACGAGAAGCACCGGATGCCCGTGATCTTCCGGATCAGGCGCGCCTTCGAGGCGATGTGGGCGAAGGAGAACAAGCGCCTCGACGTGAACGTGACCAGCGCGGTCGAGCTCGACAAGGGAGTCGCCGAGCGTCTGGGCAAGGAGATCGAGGAGCAGACCGGTCAGAAGGTGAGCCTCACCAGCGACGTCGACGAGGAGATCCTCGGCGGCCTGGTCCTGCGGGTGGGGAACATGGTGCTGGACGCCAGCATCCGCAACCGCTTGGAGAAACTTCGAAAGAACGTCGCTCAGGCGGCGTGACTGGAGGAACGAGCTAGATGGAGATCAAGCCCGACGAGATTGCGAACATCCTCAAGGATCGGATCGAGGGCATGGAGGCCGGTTCGGCCGATCTGTCCGAGGTCGGAACCGTGCTGGAGATCGGCGACGGGATCGCGCGCATCCACGGCCTCGACAACTGCATGGCCCTCGAGATGCTCGAGCTGCCTCACGACGTCGTCGGCCTCGCCCTGAACCTCGAGGCGGACAACGTCGGCGCCGTGCTGTTCGGCGACTGGGACAAGATCGTCGAGGGCGACACGGTCAAGCGCACCAACAAGCTGCTGGAGATCCCCACCGGCGATGAGCTGCTCGGCCGCCTGGTCGACCCGCTCGGGCGCCCGCTCGACGACAAGGGGGACGTCAACACCTCCGAGACTCGGCCCGCCGAGTTCAAGGCCCCCGGAGTGGTGCACCGCCAGCCGGTGGAGGAGCCGATGCAAACGGGCCTCAAGTCCGTCGACTCGATGATCCCGATCGGCCGCGGTCAGCGCGAGCTGATCATCGGCGACCGCCAGACGGGCAAGACGGCGATCGCGATCGACACGATCATCAACAACAAGGACGCCGACCTGGTCTGCATCTATGTGGCGATCGGCCAGAAGATGTCCACCGTGGTCCAGGTCAAGGAGATCCTGGACGAGGCCGGGGCGCTGGAGAACACGATCATCGTCGCCGCCTCCGCCGACGAGGCCGCGCCGATCAAGTACATGGCGCCCTACGCCGGCTGCGCCATGGGCGAGCACTTCCTCTACCAGGGCAAGCACGCGCTGGTCATTTACGACGACCTCTCGAAGCACGCGGCCGCCTACCGCGAGATGTCGCTGCTGCTGCGCCGCCCGCCGGGCCGCGAGGCGTATCCCGGAGACGTCTTCTACCTCCACTCGCGGCTGCTGGAGCGGGCCGTCAAGCTCTCAGACGAGCAGGGCGGCGGGTCGCTGACGGCGCTCCCGATCATCGAGACGCAGGCCGGCGACATCTCGGCCTACATCCCGACCAACGTCATCTCGATCACCGACGGCCAGATCTTCCTGGAGACCGACCTCTTCTACTCCGGGGTCCGCCCGGCGATCAACGTCGGCACCTCGGTCTCCCGCGTCGGCGGCAACGCCCAGACCAAGGCGATGAAGAAGGTGGCCGGCAAGCTGCGACTCGACCTCTCGCAGTACCGCGAGCTCGAGGCGTTCGCCCAGTTCGGCTCCGAGCTCGACCCCGAGACCCAGAGGACCCTGGCCCGGGGTGAGCGCATGGTCGCCGCGCTGAACCAGAAGGAGCGCAGCCCACTCGACATGGCCGAGCAGGTCGCCTCCATCTACGCCGGGACCGGGGGGTACCTCGACCGGATCAAGGTGGAGCGCGTCCCCGACTTCCTGCAGATGATGCTCGAGCGGATGCACTCCGAGCACCAGGACCTGCTGGACAAGATGAACGAGGGCGGCAAGCTCGAGGACGATGACGAGGAGGCTCTCGGGAAGGCGATCGCCGAGGCCATCGACGACTTCGGTCCCGACCTCGACGAGGAGGGCAATGAGCTCGAGGAGGGCGAGTCCGACCGGATCAAGTCCGAGGAGGAGCGCGAGGCGCCCGGCCGCACGTCGTCAGAGGACGAGGACGCCGATGACGAGGGCGCCGACGGCTCCGATGAGGACGAGGCGAAGGACGAGACCGAGGAGCAGAAGGAAGCGCCGGTCGTCAGCTGAGCCATGGCCACCCAGAAGGACGTCAAGAACCGGATCTCCTCCGTCAAGAACGTGCAGAAGATCACTCGCGCCATGGAGATGGTGGCCGCTGCCCGCTTGAGGCGGGCCGAGCAGCGGATCGACCAGCTGCGGCCCTACGCGCAGGAGCTGCGCAAGATGACCCGGAACGTCGCAGAGGCCGCGGGACAGGAGGCGCGCAACGTGCCCGTGCTGCAGGAGCGCGAGGACCAGAAGAAGGTGGGGGTGCTGCTTGGTCACAGGTGACCGCGGCCTCGCCGGCTCGTTCAACTCCCAGATCATCCGCGAGGGGCTGCGCCTGGCGGCCGAGCTGCGTGGCGAGGGCAAGGACGTCGAGTACTCGGTGGTCGGCAGGCGCGGGATTTCGAGCATGCGCTTCCGCGGCGAGGAGCTGCGCGGCGACTATGCCGGCTTCACCGACCGCCCCTCGTTCGCCAACGCCCGCGACATCGCCGAGGAGCTGATCACGGCGTACGTCGACGAGGAGGTCGACCGGGTGGACCTGATCTACAACCGCTACGTCTCGCCGATGACCCAGTACGTCCGGCGACAGACCCTGCTGCCGATCCAACAGGCCGAGGTGTTCGGCGAGGGGGTGGAGGAGCTTCAGAAGGAGGAGGCCGAGGTCGACGAGGAGCTGGCCGAGGCGCACCGCCGGGCGCTGTGGGTCTACGAGCCGGATCCGGAGGAGCTCCTGGCCGAGCTGCTGCCCGAGTACGCGCAGCTGTCGGTCTTCCGGGCGCTGCTGGAGTCCACCGCGTCCGAGCACGGATCGCGGATGACGGCCATGAGGAATGCGGCCGAGAACGCGAAGGACGTGATCAGCGATCTCACGCTGGAGATGAACCGCGTGCGACAGGCGGAGATCACCCAGGAAATTCTTGAAGTCGTCGGCGGCGCCGAAGCGCTGTCGTAACACGCGCTTTTAAAAAGGAGATTGAGTGGCTGACAACGGAAGCAATAACGGCAAGAACCAGGGCAGGGTCGAGCAGGTGACCGGCGTCGTCATCGACGCCGTCTTCCCCGACGAGCTGCCCGAGATCTATTCCGCCATCAACATCGACGTGCCCGAGGGCGAGGGCCGCCAGGCGCTCAGCCTCGTCTGCGAGGTGCAGCAGCACCTGGGCGACGACCGCGTGCGCGCGATCGCGATGGACGCCGCCGACGGCCTCCAGCGCGGCGACACCGTGATCGATACGGGCGGCCCGATCACCGTGCCGGTCGGCAAGGAGACCCTGGGACGGATCTTCAACCTGCTCGGCGACCCGATCGACGAGCAGGGCGATGTCAAGACCGACGAGCGCTGGCCGATCCACCGTCCCGCGCCCGAGGTCGAGGACCTGGCTCCGAGCCAGGAGATCCTGGAGACCGGGATCAAGGTCGTGGACCTGCTCGCGCCCTACGCCAAGGGCGGCAAGGTCGGCCTGTTCGGCGGCGCCGGCGTCGGCAAGACCGTTCTGATCCAGGAGCTGATCCGCTCCATCGCCGAGGAGCACGAGGGCCTGTCCGCCTTCTGCGGCGTCGGCGAGCGCTCGCGCGAGGGGAACGACCTCTGGCTCGAGATGAAGGAGTCCGGCGTCATCGACAAGACGATGCTGGTCTTCGGCCAGATGAACGAGCCGCCCGGCGCCCGCCTGCGCGTGGCGCTGTCCGGGCTGACCATGGCCGAGTACTTCCGCCAGCAGGGCGGCCAGGACGTGCTGCTGTTCATCGACAACATCTTCCGCTTCGTCCAGGCGGGCTCCGAGGTCTCGGCGCTGCTGGGACGGATGCCCTCCGCGGTCGGCTACCAGCCGACGCTGGAGACGGAGATGGGCCAGCTCCAGGAGCGAATTACGTCCACGAGGGAAGGAAGCGTCACCTCGGTCCAGGCGATCTACGTCCCGGCCGACGACCTCACCGACCCGGCTCCGGCGTCGGTGTTCGCTCACCTGAACGCGACGACGGTGCTGACCCGGTCGCTGGTCGAGCAGGGGATCTACCCCGCGGTGGACCCGCTCGACTCGACCTCGACGATCCTCAAGCCGGACGTTCTCGGCGACGAGCACTACGACACCGCGACCCAGGTCCAGGAGACGCTCCAGCGCTACAAGGAGCTCCAGGACATCATCGCCATCCTCGGGATCGATGAGCTCTCGGACGAGGACAAGCAGACGGTGTCGAGGGCGCGAAAGATCCAGCGCTTCCTCTCACAGCCGTTCTTCGTCGCCTCCCAGTTCACGGGTCGCGACGGCGAGTACGTGCCCGTCGCCGAGACGGTGCGGAGCTTCCGCGAGATCGTCGAGGGCGAGCACGACGACGTCCCCGAGCGCGCCTTCTACATGAAGGGTGCAATCGAGCAGGTGCTCGAGGACGCCAAGGGCGGCGACGGCGAGGACGAGGGCGCCGAGGCCGAGGAGGAGCGAGCAGAAGGAGAAGGCCGAGCAGGAGAAGCGCGACGAGGAGGCCGAGGGAGAGGCCAAGGAGGCCGCCGAGAAGGGCGACTCCGAGGGAGACGACGAGGGCTAGACGATGGCCCGCGAGAACACCCTCCACGCGCAGGTCCTCACCCCGGAGGGGGAGGTCTTCGACGGCGAGGTCGAGCAGCTCTCGACCCGGACCAAGGTCGGCGAGATCGGCATCCTCGCCAACCACGTCCCGCTCCTGGCCCGCCTGGAGCCCACCGAGCTGCGCCTCCACATGGAGGGCGGCGACACCGAGACCTGGGCGCAGGCTGAGGGCTGGCTCCAGGTTTTCGCCAACCGGGCGATGGTGCTCGTGACGGAGGCGATCCCGCCGGACCAGCTCGACTCCTCCGAGCTCGAGAGCCGGATCAAGGACGCCGAGCAGCGGCTCGAGGAGGCCGAGGAGGACTCGGCCGCCTACGCCCAGGCGGAGCGCGACAAGCGCCGCGCCGAGGCGTTCCTCGAAGTTGCCGGTTCGGGCAGCTAGCCGGGCGGACCCGCACCTATCCTCTTCGGACGCCCTAGGGCGTGCGGAACACCCATGGACGAGATCGACCTCGCACAGCGACTGATCGCCTTCGACACCTCCTCGGCGGAGGGACTTCGCCGCGCCGCCGAGTTCGTCGGCGGCTGGCTCGAGTCGCGGGACATCGAGGCCGAGCAGACGATCGCCCGCGGCCTGCCGGTGACCAAGGCCGAGGTCGGCCCGCCGGATGCCCCGACGCTGGTCCTGCACGGCCACCTGGACGTCGTCCCGGGCGGGCGCGACCAGTTCGAGCCCCGGATCGAGGGCGACCGCCTGCTGGGCCGCGGCGCCTATGACATGAAGGGCGCGCTCGCGGTGATGATGCTCGTCCTCCACAACCAGCGTGAGCAGGAGAAGGTCCGCCTGCGGCTCGGGATCGTCTCGGACGAGGAGTCCGAGGAGGAGGAGAACCGCGGCTCCGACGCCCTCGTCCAGGACGGCTTCATCGGGGACTTCGCGATCACCGGCGAGCCCACGAACCTCCAGGTCGGGGTTCAGGCGAAGGGGGTGCTGGCGGTCCGCTTCGAGGTCCAGGGCCGCTCCGCGCACGGCGCCACCCCGTGGCTCGGCGACAACGCGATCGTGAAGGCGATTGAGGTGTTTCGGGGCATCGAATCGCTACCGTTTGCCCGCCAGAGCTCTGCATTGTTCGACCGGCCGTCGATCAACCTGGGACGGATCTGGGGGGGAGACGCGCTCAACAAAGTGCCCGATACCTGCGTGATAGACGTCGATATTCGCTTCCTGCCCGAACAGGATCCGGAGGCGATCCTGGAACAGCTGGGCGAGATTCCCGGCACGAAGGTGCTGGCCACCTTCCGGCGCCCGCCGGCCGTGGTCGAGGCGTCCTCGCCGTTCGTGCTCGGGCTCTGCGAGGCGGCCTCGCCGCACCACCCCGAGCGGGTGATGAGCGTCGGGCGCGACGGCGCCTCCGACGCCGTCTCGTTCCTGAACGCGGGTGTGCCCGCGGTCGAGTTCGGCCCGGTCGGGGACGGTCACCACGGTCCCGAGGAGTGGGTCTCCGTCGCCTCGCTGCGGAGCTACCGCCAGGCGCTGGAGGGCTTCGTCGAGAAATTCCCGGGGATGGTGCCCGCCTAGATGGCCGACCCGAAGGACCCCAAGAAGCCGGCCGCTCGCAAGAAGCCCGCGCGCGGGAAGAAGCCCGCCGCCGCCAAGAAGGCGGCGAAGAAGCCGCCCCCGCCGGACGAGGAGGTCACCGAGGTCCGCCGGCCCGACGAGGAGGGCGAGCTCGATGAGCTGGTCAGCGCCGAGACCCAGGAGTTCGTGCCGCCCGGGACCGAGGACGACCACGAGGAGCCCGATTCCGAGGAGCACGATGAGCCCGCCGTCGCCGCCGCGACGGACGAAGGGTCGAGGAGATGGCGGCCGCGCTTCCCGCTCTGGGCCAGGTTCCTGACCGCGTCGCTCCTGATCGTCGGCTCGGTCGGCACGGCGACCGCCGCCAGCCTGATCAACTACATCGGCGGGATCGCCAACGACCTGACGCCGATCCCCGGTCTCAATGACCGGCTGGAGACGGTCGACGGAGGAGGCGCGCAGACGATCCTCATCCTGGGATCGGACAAGCGCCCGGAGCTCAAGGGCGGCGAGTTCAAGGGGCTTTCGGACACGACGATGCTGATGCGCGTCGATCCCGATCGCGACGCCATCGCGCTCTTTTCGCTGCCGCGGGATCTGGAGGTGGAGATCCCCGGGGTGGGGACAGACAAGCTCAACGCCGCGTACGCGTACGGTGGTCCCGAGCTCACGCTGCAGACGATCCAGCAGCTGACCACGATCCCGGGCGACCCGGTCCTGGATCAGGGACTCCAGGTGAACCACCTCGTCAACGTCGACTTCGAGGGGTTCGCCCGCGCCGTCAACGAGATCGACTGCGTCTACGTGGACGTCGACCGGCGCTATTTCCACACGAACGCGAACACGGTCGAGGACTACGAGGAGATCGACATCCAGCCGGGCTACCAGGCGCTGTGCGGGTTCGACGCGCTCGACTACGCCCGCTACCGCCACACCGACAACGACGTCGTCCGCGCGGCGCGCCAGCAGGACTTCCTGCGCGAGGCGCGCGCGAAGGTCCCGCCGGAGGTCCTGTTCGCCGAGCGCAAGCGGCTGATCGACATCTTCACGCAGCACACGAGCTCCGACATCCAGGACGAGGCCACGATGATCCAGGTGCTGAAGCTGTTCATCGAGGCGCGCAACGATGAGATCAAGGAGGTCCACTTCGAGGGGACGATCGGGCCGTCGTTCGTGACCGCCACCCAGGATGAGATCGAGCGGGCGGTCCGGCAGTTCCTCGGGATCACGGACACGTCCGGGCCGCGAGGGACGACCGCGGCGCCCGAGGCGCCGGTCTCCCCGGAGACGGCGCCCGACGCGACCGGGGCCACCCCGGCGATCGGCGTGAAGAAGGCCCCGAAGGACGGCGGGGGCGGCGAGGGCGGCGACGGCCCACCCGAGGAGGCCGCCAACCTCACCCCGACCACATACGGCAAGGAGCTGGCGAAGACCATCCGCGCCCGCAGGGTGAAGCTCCCCATCTACTACCCGACCGTGCTCGAGGAGGGAACCGAGTACGACCAGAAGCCGCGCGTCTACAAGGTCAACGGCACCGGCGACGGCAGCCCTCCCAATTCGGAGCGCGCCGCATACAAGTGGGTCTTCTCGCGGCCGGCGCTGGGCGAGTACTACGGGTTCATGGCCACCCGCTGGCAGGACCCGCCGATCCTGGACGAGCCATCCGAGACGAAGGAGATCGGGGACCGCGAGTACGAGCTCTTCTACGCCGGCGACCGGCTCAGGATCGTCGCCTGGCAGACCGACGAGGGCTCGTTCTGGGTCTCCAACACGCTGATCCAGTCGCTCACCGAGGACGAGATGCTCGAGATCGCGAAGGGGATGCGGGAGCTCCCGAGACGCGGCGACGGCGGCTGATCGTCCCCGCCTGAGAAGCTACGCGGCCAGATGAGCGAACGAGAGCCGATCGGGGTCGTCGGCGCCGGCTGGGTCGGCCTGGTGACCGCTGCCTGCTTCGCCGAGATGGGGCATCCGGTCGTCGTCCGCGAGATCGTTCCCGAGAAGGTCGAGTCGCTCCAGCGGGGGGAGGTGCCGATCCACGAGCCGGGCCTGCCTGAGCTCATCAAGAAGAACGACGCGCGGTTGACTTTCACGTCCGCGATGGACGAGCTCCTGGACGCCGCGCGGCTCGTGTTCGTCTGCGTGCAGACGCCGCCGACGCACTCCGGCGACGCCGACCTGAGCGCGGTCATGACCGCCGCCGGGGAGATCGGCGAGGCCGAGGGCCGGGCCCTGGTGATGAAGAGCACCGTCCCGGTGGGAACCGGGCGCACGATCCGCCGCCAGGCCCCGAGCCTGGCCTACGTCTCGTGCCCCGAGTTCCTGCGCGAGGGCACGGCCGTCAAGGACTTTCTCGAGCCCGACCGGGTCGTGGTCGGTGCCGAGCCCGGCGACGAGTGGGCCGCCGACGCCGTCGCGGGCGTGTACGAGCCGCTCGGAGCGCCGCTGGTGCGCACCGACGTCTCCAGCGCCGAGATGATCAAGCTCGCCTCCAACGCCTTCCTCGCCACCAAGATCAGCTTCATCAACGAGATCGCCAACGTCTCGGAAGAGGTCGGCGCCGACGTGACCGAGGTCGCGCGCGGGATGGGACTGGATCCGCGGATCGGCGATCGGTTCCTGCAGGCGGGCATCGGCTACGGGGGTTCCTGCTTTCCCAAAGATGTCTCCGCACTGAAGATCCTCGCCGGCAACTCCGGGTACCACTTCCAGCTGCTGACCTCGGTGATCGAGGTGAACGAGCTCCAGAAGCGCCGGGTCATGGCCAAGCTGAAGAAGCACCTCGGGGACCTCGACGGGAAGAAGGTCGCTCTGCTCGGCCTCGCGTTCAAGCCGGACACCGACGACATGCGCGAGGCCTCCAGCCTGGTGCTGTCCGCCAGGCTCCAGGGTGAGGGGGCGACCGTCCGCGCGTTCGACCCGGTCGCCGAGGGCGCGGCCGCGGACCTGCTGCCGGGCGTCGAGATGAGCTCGTCCGCGCTCGAGGCCCTCGACGGTGCGGAGGCCGCCGTGCTGGTGACCGAATGGCCCGAGTTCTCCGAGATCGACTGGTCCGAGGCGAAGAAACGGATGGCCAATCCGCTGCTCGTGGACGGGCGGAACTTCCTCGACCCTGAAGCGCTGCGCGCCGCCGGCTTCACCTACGAGGGGATCGGGCGCCCGGCGGCGGAGAGCGCGAGCTGATGCAGGCTCTGGTCCTCGCGGGCGGCGAGGGCACCCGCCTGCGCCCGCTCACCAACACCGTGCCGAAGCCCGTCCTGCCGCTCGCGGGGCGGCCGCACGTCTCCTACGTGATCGACTGGCTCGGCCGGCACGGGGTGGACGACGTCGTGCTCTCCTGCGGATTCCTCGCCGAGGGCGTGAGGGCGGCGCTCGACGCGACGACGGGCCCCGCGGTCCGCTTCGCCGAGGAGCCGGACGCGCGGGGAACGGCGGGCGCGATCAAGTTCGCCGAGGAGATGCTGGGGGACCGCTTCTTCGTCCTCAACGGCGACGTGCTCACCGACATCGACCTGACCGCCCTCGCCGCCCAGCACGAGCGGACCGGCGCGAGAGCGACCATCGCCCTCTTCCCGGTCGACGACCCGACCGGGTACGGGCTCGTCCGCCGCCGTGAGGACGGCGAGATCACGGAATTCCTCGAGAAGCCCGAGCCCGACCAGGTCGACACCGACGAGATCAACGCCGGCGCCTACCTGCTCGAGCGTTCGGTCCTGGACCTGATCCCACCCGACCGCGAGGTCTCGATCGAGCGGGAGGTCTTTCCGCACCTGGTCGACGAGGGCCTGTACGGCAGGAGGTCGGAGGGGTACTGGATCGACATCGGGACCCCGGAGCGGTTTCGGCAGGCGAACTGGGACATCCTCGAGGGTCGCGTCGACGTCACCCCGGGCGAGCGCATCGGCGAAGGGGTGGAGATCGCCGACAGCGCGACCGTCGGCGACAGGGCGGTGATCGGCCCCCGCAGCACGATCGGCCCCGAGGCCGTGATCGAGGAGTCCATTCTGTTGGCCGGCTGCACGGTCGGTCCCCGGGCCCGCCTGCGGCAGGCGATCCTGAGCGCGGAGGTCGAGCTGGCGGAGGGCGCCGAGCCCGAGCCCGGCGCTGTGATCGGCGAGGGAGAGCTGGTGGCGGCCTGATGGGGGACGTCCACGCCGACATCCGCGAGGTCGACTCCGACAACCAGCTCGA
The DNA here is from genome assembly GCA_963824785.1 of uncultured Solirubrobacterales bacterium. Taxonomy (GTDB): domain Bacteria; phylum Actinomycetota; class Thermoleophilia; order Solirubrobacterales; family 70-9; genus CAWGQG01. Next base: position 857,162 of record CAWGQG010000001.1, on the reverse strand, counting down.
CGCGGTGCTCGCGCTGCCCGACCACCTGCGCGACGCCCTCTGGCGGATCGAGAGCGCCAGGCTCCATTCGATGGAGGCGCCCGCCGCCTTCGTCTGCGGGATGGGAGGGTCGGCCATCGGCGGCGATCTGGCCGCGGCCGCCCTCGGGGACCGGCTCACGAAGCCGCTGTTCACGGTGCGCGGATACGAGCTGCCCTCCTGGGCGTTCGCCGAGTCCGCCGTCCTCTGCTCAAGCTACTCGGGCAACACCGAGGAGACGCTCGCCTGCTACGCGGCGGCGGAGGCCCTCGGAGCGCAGCGGCTGGTCGCGACCACCGGCGGGGAGCTGGCCGAGCTCGCGCGCGGGGACGGTGTATCCGTGGTGGGCCTGCCGGCGGGCCTGCAGCCCCGCGCCGCAGTCGGGTACATGTTCGCCGTCGCCACCGAGCTTGCGGCGCTCACGCTGGCTGCGCCGCGGATCAAGACCGAGATCGACAGCGCCGCCGCCCACCTGGAGGAGCGGCGCGACGAGATCGCCGCGAAAGCGGCGGAGCTCGCCGTGGGGCTCGCGGACTCGACCATCCTGGTCCACGGCAGCGGGCTCACCTCCGCCGTGGCCTATCGCTGGGCCTGCCAGGTGAACGAGAACGCCAAGGTTCCCGCCTTCTCCTGGGACCTGCCGGAGGCGAACCACAACTCGCTGGTGGGATGGGAGGGGGCGAAGGAGCGCGGCGCCTTCGCCTGCGTGCTGCTCGAGGACTCAGACCAGCATCCGCGCGAGCGCCGGCGGATGGAGCTGACCGCGGAGCTCGCCGCGCCGGGCGCCGAGCGGGTCGTGCGGATGGAGGCGCAGGGGGAGACCAGAACCGCTCGGATGCTCGAGCTGGTCATGCTCGGGGACCTGCTCTCGCTCCACATCGCGGCGGCGCGCGGGGTCGAGCCCTCATCCGTCGCGATCATCGAGACGCTCAAGGCCAAGCTCGGTGGCTGACGACGCGCTTGCCGTCGAGATCCAGGGCCTGACCAAGGTCTTCGGCTCCGGCGAGACCGAGGTTCGCGCTCTGGACGGCGTCGACCTGGAGGTCGTGAACGGGGAGATGATGGCGATCATGGGCCCGTCGGGGTCGGGCAAGAGCACGCTGCTGCACCTGCTCGGCGCCCTGGAGACCCCGACCGCCGGATCGATCGCGCTGGCCGGCCGCGAATTCGCCGGGCTCGACGACAAGGAGCTGACCCTCCTGCGACGGGAGGGAATCGGGTTCGTTTTCCAGTTCTTCAACCTGCTGCCGGCGCTGACCGCCGAGGAGAACGTGCTGCTCCCCGCCCTGATCGCCGGGAAGAACGACAGGGCCATGCGCCGGCGGGCGAGCGAGCTGCTCGACCGGGTCGGTCTCGCGCCGCGCTCCGAGCACCTCCCGTCGGAGCTCTCGGGGGGCGAGCAGCAGCGCGTCTCGATCGCGCGGGCGCTGCTGATGGAGCCGAAGCTGGTGCTCGCCGACGAGCCGACCGGCAACCTCGACTCGCACTCGGAGGCGCAGGTGCTGGAGCTGCTTCAGGAGCTGAACCGCCAGGAGGGCCACACGATCGTGATGGTCACCCACGACCCCAAGGCCGCGGCCACCGCCTCGATGGTGGTCTTCCTGCGCGACGGGAAGGTCGCCGGAGCGGTTGAGGGCGGCTCCACCCAGCGGGTCATCGACTTCTTCGCGCAGCTCGAGACGGGATGAGGTCCTACTACTCGCTGCCCCTGCGCCAGCTGCGGACGCGGAAGCTGCGGCTCCTGCTGACCGCGGCGGGGATCGTGCTCGGCGTCGGGATGATCTGCGGCGTCCTGCTGCTGGCGGCGACGATCCAGAGCACCTTCACCGACCTCTTCGACTCCGTCTACGGGAAAGCGGACCTGGTCGTCTCGGGGTCGGAGGAGACCGGGACCCTGCCCCAGGCCGACCTGAAGTCGATTCGCGCGGCCGAGGGGGTGGAGGAGGCGACGGGCAGCATCTTCGCCCCGGTCTCACTCGTCGGCGCGGGCGGGAAGGTCGCCGACGACTCCACCGCGACCCTGAACCTGAGCGGGGAGGACCCGGGAGCGGACTACTCCGACGTGGTCCTCACCGACGGGCGGGAGGTCGACTCCGGGAACGAGGTCAAGGTGCTCGACACCTGGGCCAAGTCGAACGGAGTCGGAGTCGGGGAGGCCATCCGGGTCGCCGCTCCCACCGGGATCAGGGAGCTCGAGGTCGTCGGGCTGTTCCGCTTCGGCAACAACGTGCAGTTCGGCGGCGAGGGCTTCGGATCGATGCCGCTGGATGCGGCCCGGCCGATCCTCGGCAAGCCGCGCGGCTTCGACGAGATCGAGGTCATCGTGGAGGGCGACGGCCCCGCGGCCGTCGACTCGGTTCAGCGGAGGCTGGAGGACGCCCTCGGCCGCGGGGTCCAGGTCTCGACACCGCAGCAGAGGGGGGACGAGGTCCAGGAGCAGATCCAGGCCCTGAACGTCGTCCTCTACTTCTTCGCCGGGATGGCGCTGTTCGTCGGCGGCTTCCTGATCTTCAACAGCTTCAACATGACCGTGCTCCAGCGCATGCGCGAGATCGGGATGCAGCGCACCCTCGGCGCCACCCGCCCGATGATCGTGCGCTCGGTGCTGCTGGAGGCGACGTTCCTCGGCTTGATCGGGGCGGTGCTGGGGCTGGGCCTCGGCCTCGCCCTCGGCTACGCCCTGATCGAGGTGATGAAGGCGATCGACTTCCCGGTCGGCGAGCTCGAGCTGACGCCGGTGGCGCCGATCGCAGCCGTGGTCACGGGGCTTCTGACCGCCGTGGCCGGCGCCCTCAACCCCGCCCGCCGTGCCGGTCGCATCCCCCCGATCCGGGCCGTGCTCGGGACCGAGGGGCTCCGGACCTCGCCGCGGCCGGTGCGAATCCTCATCGGCCTGCTCCTGATCGGCCCGGGGCTCTTTGGCGCGTTCCAGCTCGGCGCCGCCGACGAGACGACCAACGCGGTGGTGGCCGGAGGGATCGCGGGGACGATCGCGATCTTCTTCGGGATCGCGCTGATCGCGCCGTTCCTGATCGGGCCCCTGACCCGGGTCCTGTCCTGGCCGGTTCGAAAGCTCGCGCCGGTCGAGGGCAGGCTCGCGGCCGACTCGGCCCGCTCCAATCCCGGACGCACGGCGGCGACCGCCACCGCCCTGATGATCGGGCTCGCCCTGGTGGTCGGCATCAACAGCCTGGGCGCCAGCTTCCTCAACTCGATCGAGCGGGAGTTCGACCGCAGCTTCGCCCGCGACCTGACCGTGCAGCCGCGCGGCTTCGCCCCGGGACAGGGTCCCCAGCAGAGCATCGCTCCACAGGTCGAGCGGCAGGTCGAGCGCATCCCCGAGGCGGAGGTGGTCGCCGCCGAGAGCCTGATCGCGGTTGCCGAGTTGCCGCGCAAGCAGGGCCGCGACTCAGCCCCCAGCGGCCTGCTGTTCGCGTTCGAGCCGTCGGAGTTCCTGGCGATCGACACCACGGAATTCGAGGCCGGGGGCGACTCGCGCGAGGAGTTCTTCGCCAGGCTGGACCGCGGCGAGGTCTCGGTCGGCCGCGGGTACTCGGACGAAACCGGGGTCGAGGTGGGGGACACGCTCGTGCTCGACGGCCCGACCGGCAGCCGCGAGGCCCGCGTCGCGGGGATCATCGAGACCGTCTTCGCAGGCGGGCAGACGGTGGGGATGTCGCGGCGCACGCTGCGGAACGTGTTCGGGATCAACGTGGACTCCCAGCTCGCGATCAAGGCCCGCTCGGACGACGAGCGGGACGCGCTGGAACGGAAGATCGAGCAGGTCGTCGAGCGGGACTTCCCGAACCTCGCCGTGCTCTCGAACGACGAGGTCAAGGACAACGTCGAGGAGCAGCTCAACCAGACGTTCGGCGTCTTCAACGCCCTGGTCGCCGTGGCGATCTTCGTCAGCCTCTTCGGGATCATCAACACGCTCTCGATGTCGGTGATCGAGCGAACCCGCGAGATCGGGGTGCTCCGCGCGCTTGGCGCCACCCGCTGGCAGATCCGCCGCACCATCGCCGATGAGAGCCTCGTGATCGCCCTGATCGGCGCGGTGATGGGAATCGCGATCGGCGCCGGGCTCGGCTGGGCGCTGCTCAAAGGGCTCTCGTTCGGGATCCCGGGCGTGACCTACACGCCCCCCATCGCGACGATGGTCGGGGTCGCGATCGCCGCGGTGATACTGGGACTGATCGCGGCCTGGCTCCCCGCGCGGCGCGCGGCGCGCCTCGACGTGGTCCGGGCGCTCAGCTACGAGTAGCCCGCGTTAACGCTCGGCCCTGACCCGCACCTCGCCTGCGGTCACCTCCGGCGCACCCTCGACCAGGTCCGCCGCGCTCTCCTTGACCCACTCCGCGGCCTTGGCGGTGGAGTCCTCGACCGCCTGCTCGGTCTCGCCGACCGTGACCGACGCGGCCGTGCCGTCCCCGCCGTCGATCACGTAGTAGCCGACGAACCCGTCTACGGACTTCACCCGCTCGACGAACTCAGCCTCGACCTTTTCCACGAGGGCGTCGACATCGGGAACCTTGTAGGTGCGAACCGCGGCGTGCATTACCTCTCCTCTCGTTGCTTGCGGGCGACCCTATCGCGCCGCAGATCGCTACCTTTCCCGGCCATTCGGCTGCTCGCAGGGAGCGCAACTGCCGCTCTGCTGCGCTGTTGTGGACCTCAACGATGAAACGACTGCTGATTTCGACAATCCCGCTCGCGCTGGCCCTCGCGGTCTCCATCTCCGGAGCGCTCGCCGCCAAGCGCGAGGCGCCCGGACACAACCCGGAGACCCGCGCCCTCGAGGCGGCCTTCAAGGTCGCCCAGTACGAGCGCGCCGGCGCCGCCGACGGCTGCTATCTGGCCCCGGAGGCGCTCGCGACGAAGATCACCGAGAAGACCGGTCAGACCGTGCTGATCGCACAGGGCCCGAAGCAGGTCACCCAGCGGAACATCGTCTACATCCTTCGCGGCGGCACCAACTGCAACCGGGTGCGCATGTCTCTGCGGGGGAAGAGCGGCCAGTACCTGTTGGACTCGAAGACCGGCCTGCTCGACGTCATCGGCAAGAAGCGCGACCAGGAGCCCGCCGGACAGGCCGGCCCGCTCCGCGCGATCAGCGTGAAGCAGAAGACCTTCACGATCTCAGAGCCCGAGAAGCCCCAGCGCTACTCGGTGCTCTGCCAGAAGGGGAGGTTCCCGCTCGGCGGCGGCATGAGCGCCAGTCCCGCGCCGGCCGCCGACGGCGAGGGCGCGTACCCGCACTCCTACGAGCGGCTCGGGGCCCAGCGCGGTTTCCACTCGAACCCCGTCTTGATCGATCCTTCGCCGGCCACCACGTTCCCCGTTCCCTCGGGCGGAACGACCCCGCGCACGGTCACGCTGCAGGTCGTCTGCGCCAAGGGGTTGGTGCCCGACTCCTCGCCGCACACCACCGTCTTCACGAAGTCGGGCGAGACCAAGACCGCCATCGCACGCTGTCCCAAGGGCCAGTTCCTGATGTCCGGCGGCTTCCAGCGCACCAACTTCGTCCGCTTCGGCGGCAACTACATCACCGAGAACCGGGCGATCGGCACGCGCGCCTGGAAGACCACCGCGACGGCATTCGGGTCCTTCGGCGGCGAGCTGACGGCGATCGCCTACTGCACCGAGCACAACAAGCCGCTGCTGACGACGGTCACGTCGTCCCCCGTGCCGGTCGGCGACCACCAGCTCGCCGCGGCGAATTCTGCACGCTGCCCGGACAACACCAGGCTGACGGCGGGCGGCTTCAGCACCGGCGGGTCATCGAACGCACTCATCGCCGACGGCGTCATCTCCAACAAGGGCCGCTTTTCGGTCACGGCCTTCGGCTACTTCGGCGCCGGCGCGAAGCTGACGGCGTACGGTTACTGCCTGCGCCCCGGCGTCACCGACTAGCCCGACGTCACCGCGTAGACGCGGAAGTCCTCCGGGACGCCCTTCGCGGTCAGCCGCTCGCGGGGGCGAACCTCGACCGAGTCCTCGCTGATCGCGTCCAGCGCCTGGTCGGAGAGCAGCAGCTCACCGCCCTTGGCGGCGTCGGCCACCCGTGCGGCGATGTTGACGTCGACGCCGAAGTAGTCGCCCTTGACCTTGCGCGGCTTGCCCACGTGGATCCCGGCGCGGATCTTCGGTTTGTAGCCCTTGGCCTTGACGCTGCCCAGACGCTTGCGCCCCTCCAGGATCGCCCGGACCCCCGCCTCGGGGTCCTTGAACACGGCCATCATCCCGTCGCCCAGGCGCTTCACGACCTGGCCGCCGTTTTCCTTGACGGGCAGCTCGATGGCATTCCCAACGTCCTTCAGCAACTCGACCGCGGCGTCGTCGCCGGCCTTCAGCGCCCAGCTCGAGAAGTCGACGAGGTCGGTGAAGGCAATCGCGACCTCCTTCTTCCCCTTGCCGCGCCCCTGCGCGTCCGAGATCGATTGCCAGACCTGCAGGGCGCCGAGACCAGCCTCCCCGAGCGCGCCCGGCTTCGAGGTGGAGGCCTCCTCCAGCATCCGCCCGATCACGCGGGGCTGGCGCTCGACCTGCTTGGAGATCAGCTTGCCCGAGGACTTCTCGCCCGGAAGCAGCTCGCGCAGGACCTGCAGCGCGCTGATCAGCCGGGGGTCGCGGTTGATCTTGCGCCCGGTTTCGGCGAGGGTCGCGCTCGCCTTGACGATCCCCTCGGGGACTAGCTCGTCGGGCTGCGCCCCCTTCTTGCGCCGCGTGGCCACGGGCGCAGGCTAGTAGTCCGGCCTGCGGCGTTGCTGCTTCGTCTTCGAGCGTTGGCGCTTGCTCTCCAGCCGGCGCTCCTTCGCCGCCTTCCCGGGACGGGTGGGCCGCCGCCTCTTGGGGCGGCGGATGCCCTCGGCGAGCTTCTCGGCCAGCCGCTCCAGCGCCAGCTCCCGGTTCCGCGCCTGGCTGCGGGCATCCTGCGAGACGGCGGTGACCCGCTCGCCGAGCTTCTCCCGCAGCCGGGCCTTCTGCTCGTCGCTGAGAACGCTTGACGCGTCGACGTCGAACACGGCCTCGATCCGCGACGAGGTCACGTTGGCGTGCTGGCCGCCGGGGCCCGAGGAGCGGCTCGCACGCAACTCGACCTCGTCCAGCGGGACCTCGACGCCATCGCCTATGCGCAGGCCGTCACCCATGCCCCGACCGTACCCGTCGGGCGTGACGTGGCCTCCGGGGCCATGCCTAGAGTGCGGCCATGGCCTCGCCGTTTGACCGCCTCACCGCCGCGCCGCGGTTCATCGGCACCCTGCTCAGCGCCGTCACATCGCTGGAGCGAGAGGTGAGGCTGATGCGGGCGGCCGTCGAGGACGTGCGCACCGAGGTGCAGGGCGTGAAGGCCTCGGTCGAGCCGCTCGAGCGCCAGCTCGACGAGTTGACGCGGTCGCTCCACCCGATCGGGCGACTGACGGGCAAACTCAGACGTACTGAGGCCGACGACACACCCGAGTCGTCCGAGCCCGTCTAACCTCCCCCGTCTGATGAGCACCGCCACCGACGCACCGCCCACCTCCAAGCTCGACTTCAAGGTCGCCGACCTCTCGCTGGCCGAGTTCGGGCGCAAGGAGATCCGCCTCGCCGAGCACGAGATGCCCGGCCTGATGGCGACCCGCGCCGAGTTCGCCGACTCACAGCCCCTGAAGGGCGCGCGGATCACCGGCTCGCTCCACATGACGGTCCAGACCGCGGTCCTGATCGAGACGCTGGTCGCGCTCGGCGCCGAGGTCCGCTGGGCCAGCTGCAACATCTTCTCGACGCAGGACCACGCGGCCGCCGCGGTCGTCGTCGGTCCCGAGGGCACCCCCGACGATCCAAAGGGCGTCGCGGTCTACGCCTGGAAGGGCGAGACCCTCGAGGAGTACTGGTGGTGCATCGAGCAGAGCCTTACCTGGCCCGAGCCCGGGCCCAACGGGGAGACCGGCCCGAACATGATCCTCGACGACGGCGGCGACGCGACGCTGCTGGTCCACCTCGGCGTCGACTACGAGGCCGCCGGGGCGGTTCCCAGCGACGAGACGGCCGGCTCCGAGGAGGAGCGCGAGATCCTGGCCCGGCTGCGCAAGATTCTGGGCGCGGACGCCGAGCGCTTCACCAAGATGGCGCCCGGGATCCTGGGCGTCACCGAGGAGACCACGACCGGCGTGATGCGCCTCTACGAGCGCCAGCAGGCCGGCACGCTGCTGTTCGCCGCGATCAACGTCAACGACTCGGTCACCAAGTCGAAGTTCGACAACATCTACGGCTGCCGCCATTCGCTGATCGACGGCATCAATCGCGCCACCGACGTGATGATCGCCGGCAAGACGGCGATCATCTGCGGCTTCGGCGACGTCGGCAAGGGCTGCGCCGAGTCATTGCGCGGACAGGGCGCACGGGTGATCGTCACCGAGATCGACCCGATCTGCGCGCTCCAGGCCTCGATGCAGGGCTACGAGGTGCGCACGCTCGACAGCGTGCTCGAGAGCGCCGACATCTTCATCACCGCCACGGGCAACAAGGACATCATCACCGCCGAGCAGATGTCGAAGATGAAGCACCAGGCGATCGTCGGCAACATCGGCCACTTCGACAACGAGATCGACATCGCCGGCCTCGAGGCGTTCCCCGGCATCGAGCGGATCAACATCAAGCCGCAGGTCGACGAGTGGCGCTTCCCGGACGGCCACTCGATCATCGTCCTCTCCGAGGGCCGCCTCCTGAACCTCGGCAACGCGACCGGCCACCCGAGCTTCGTGATGTCGAACTCGTTCACCAACCAGGTGATCGCCCAGCTCGAGCTGTTCGGAAGCACGAGTCCTACGAGAAGGCCGTGCACGTGCTGCCGAAGCACCTCGACGAGAAGGTCGCCCGCCTGCACCTGGACGCGCTCGGCGTCGAGCTCACCGAGCTCACCCCCGATCAGGCCGCCTACATCGGCGTCCCGGTCGAGGGTCCGTACAAGAGCGATCACTACCGCTATTAGCGGCGCGCCGCTCTGGGTAGGGTCCGCCTCGTGAAGGCGATGCTGCTTGCGGCGGGTCTGGGAACGCGGCTGCGTCCGCTCACCCACCTGTTCCCGAAGCCACTGGCGCCGGTGCTGAACCGGCCCGTGATGGAGCACGGCCTGCGCCGCCTGAAGCGAGCACGGGTTCACCGAGGTCGTCTCCAACGTCTCCTACATGCCGGAGCGGATCAAGGAGACCTTCGGCGACGGCTCGGAGTTCGGCGTCTCGATCACCTGGAGCGACGAGGACGAGCCTCTCGGGACGGCCGGCGGCGTCCGGAAGGTCGCGCGACTTCCTCTCCGAGACCGACTCCTTCCTGATCATCTCGGGCGACGGCCTCACCGACATCGACCTGACCGCGATGCGCGAGGCGCACGAGGCCCACGACGGGATCGGCACCCTCGCGACCAAGCGGGTCGACGACACGACCCAGTTCGGCGTCGTCATCACCGGCGATGACGGGCGCGTCCAGGGCTTCCAGGAGAAGCCCGATCCCGCCGAGGCGCTCTCGGACCTGGCCAACTGCGGCATCTACATGTTCCGCCGCGAGATCTTCGACCACTTCCCGGGCCCCGACCACACCAGCCCGGCGGGGGACGCCGACCAGCCGCGAGGGGTTCGTCGACTGGGCGATGGACGTGTTCCCGGCGCTGCTGGAGCACGACGTGCCGTTCTACTCGCACGAGATCGACGCCTACTGGAACGACATCGGCAACGTCGACGAGCTACGTCCAGGGCAACTTCGACGCGCTCGCGGGAGCGGTCGAGATCGAGCCGGGTGCGCCCCGGATCAGCGACGGCGTCTACGCCGCCGAGAGCGTCGACCTCGACCGGATCGCCGTCAGCCCCCGGTTCTCGTCGGCGACGACGTCGAGCTCGGGGATCGCGTCGAGCTGCACGGTCCCGTCGTGATCTGCGACGGCGCCCGGATCGAGGCGGGGGCGAGGCTGCGGAACGCGCTGGTGCTGCCGGGCACCGAGCTCGGGGCCGGCGCTGGTGGCGGTGGGCGGGGCCTACGGCCGCGACACCTCGGCTCGCGGCTGAGTCACGTTGCGCTCGGTCAGACGCAACCCCCGTCGCATCGGTGACGGCACGAGCGGCACGCTGGTGCCGTGGTCGGACCACGCTCGGCTGCGGACTTGCCGCCCTTGTGGCGCCTCCGCGCTGCGCCGCCTGCGGCGAGCCGGTCGGCGCGGACGCGATCGCTCTGCCGAGGCGTGCGAGCCGAGACTTGGTCCGAGCCGGCCGCTCGTCGAGCCGGGCGCTCGCCCGGGATCGACCTGCGCCGTCGGCGGCCTGCGAGTTCGACGGGGGCGCCAGGGCGGTCGTCCACGGCCTCAAGTACGGCCGCCGGCTCGCGCTCGCGCGGGTCGCCGCCGCCGCGATCGCCGCGGCGTGCCCGCCGGACGAGCTGACGGGGACGGTCGTCCCGGTTCCCGCCTCGCCGCTGCGCTGGCGCTGGCGCGGGTTCGACCCGGCGGAGGAGATCGCGCTGGCTCTCGCGGACCGGCTCGGCTCCCGTACGCCCGTGCCTGCGTCGCGCGCCACGGGCCGCGCCAGGTGGGCCGGCCCCGCCGGTCGAGGGTCGGCGACCCGCCGCGCGTCCACGCGCGCGGCGCCGGCCCCGCCGCGAGCCCTGCTCGTGGACGACGTGCGGACGACGGGCGCGACGCTCGGCGCCTGCGCCGCCGCCCTGCGGGCGGCCGGGACGCGCGAGGTCCTGGCCCTGACCTTCGCGTATGTCGGTTGAAAGTCTTGACCGGGCTCACCAGCTGCCTTGGCCCTGCCCGCCATCTGCTGGCCGATCCGGAGGCGTGAGACGTACGCTCACCCCGACGTCAAGGAGGACTGGATGAAGATCGAAGTTCAGAGCAGGAACGTCGAGGTGACCGATGAGCTGCGGGAGGCGATCGACGAGCCGCTTCAAGCGCGTCGGCAAGCAGGTTCGGGGCGCAGGCGACGCTCGAGGTGCATCTGCTCGAGGAGCGCAACCCGCGGATCGCCGACCGGATGGTGGCCGAGGCGATCGTGAACGTGAAGGGCACGAAGATCCGCTCGCCGGAAGGAGTGCCCCGAGATGCTCCACGCGATCCACGAGGTCGCCGAGGACATCCGCCGCCAGGTGAAGCGCTACAAGGAGAAGCGGCGCGGCCAGGACGCGCAGCAGCCGCCGCATCCTCGCCCGCATGCGCCGCCGCGGCGCCGTGCCGCCGGAAGCCGGCTTTAGCAGGTAGATAGCGCCGCGTAGCTAACCTAGGCCCGTGGCCAGAGGAATCCTCGATCGTGCCCTCCGCATGGGGGAGGGCAAGCAGTTCAAGCAGTACGAGAGCCGGGTCGACCAGATCAACGCGGTCGAGCCGGAGATGGAGCTGCTCGAAGACTCCGAGCTGAAGGCGGAGGCCGACGAGCTGCGCAAGCGCGCCCGCGAGGGCGGCGAGTCGCTCGACGACCTGCTGCCCGAGGCGTTCGCGCTCACCCGCGAGGCCGCCCGGCGCACGATCGGCCAGCGCCACTACGACGTGCAGCTGATCGGCGGAATGGTGCTGCACGACGGCGCCATCGCGGAGATGAAGACCGGCGAGGGCAAGACGCTGACCGCGACGCTGGCCGTCTTCCTGAACACGCTCGCCGGCGACGCGGTCCACCTCGTCACCGTCAACGACTACCTGGCCCGCCGCGACGCCGAGTGGATGGCCCCGATCTACGAGGCGCTCGGCGTGAGCGTCTCCGCGATCCAGGAGGGCGACGACTCGGAGACCCGCCGGGAGAAGTACGCCGGCGACGTCACCTACGGCACCAACTCGGAGTTCGGCTTCGACTACCTGCGGGACAACATGGCCGACTCGCTCGAGGAGTGCGTCCAGCGCGGACACCACTTCGCGATCGTGGACGAGGTCGACAACATCCTGATCGACGAGGCCCGGACCCCGCTGATCATCTCCGGCCGCCCCGAGCAGGCCGCCGACCTCTACTACACGTTCGCGCGCCTCGCCAAGCAGATGGAGGGCGAGGCCGCGAAGAGAAGCTGAAGTCGCTGGGCGAGTCCAAGGACACCACCGAGGCCGAGTACGACTACGAGTACGACGAGAAGCACAAGACCGTCGCGCCGACCGAGCGCGGGGTCAAGAAGGCCGAGGAGTTCCTCGGCGTCGAGAACCTCTACCTCGAGCGAGCACGGCACCCTGGTCAACCACCTGATCCAGGCGCTCAAGGCCGAGTCGCTCTACAAGCGCGACACCGAGTACGCCGTGATCGAGGGCCAGGTGATGATCATCGACGAGTTCACCGGCCGCATCCTCGAGGGCCGGCGCTGGTCCGAGGGCCTGCACCAGGCGATCGAGGCCAAGGAGGGCGTCTCGATCCGCGAGGAGAACCAGACGCTCGCCACGATCACCCTCCAGAACTACTTCCGGCTCTACGACAAGCTCTCCGGCATGACGGGCACGGCGCTGACCGAGGCCCAGGAGTTCATGAAGATCTACAAGGTCCCGACGATCGAGATCCCCACGAACGTCCCGATGATCCGCGCCGACCAGAACGACGCGATCTACAAGACCAAGGACGGCAAGTGGCGCGCGGTCGTCAACGAGGTGGAGGCCCGCAGCCAGAAGGGCCAGCCCATCGCTGATCGGCACGATCTCGGTCGAGACCTCGGAGATGCTCTCCGGCGAGTTCAAGCGCCGGGGGATCGAGCACGTGGTCCTGAACGCGAAGCCCGAGCACGCCCAGCGCGAGGGCGAGACGATCGCCCAGGCCGGCCGCAAGGGCGCGGTCACGATCGCGACCAACATGGCGGGCCGCGGCGTCGACATCAAGCTCGGCGGCAGCCCCGAGGGCATGGCTCAGGCCGAGCTGCGCAAGCTCGGCGTCAAGCCCGAGAACGAGAGCTACGACGAGGAGCTGCGGGCGCTCACCGAGCAGATGGAGAAGACCATCGAGGCCGAGGCCGAGGAGATCAAGCAGCTCGGCGGCCTCTACATCATCGGCACCGAGCGCCACGAGTCGCGCCGCATCGACAACCAGCTTCGCGGCCGCTCCGGCCGCCAGGGCGACCCCGGCGAGTCGCGCTTCTTCCTCTCGGCCGAGGACGACCTGATCCGCCTCTTCGCCGGCGAGCGCATCTACAAGATCCTCGACCGCCTCGGCCCGATCGACGAGGAGGGCAACGAGGAGGCCCTCGAGGCGAAGATGCTCACCAAGACGATCGAGGGCGCCCAGAAGAAGGTCGAGCAGCAGAACTTCCTGATCCGCAAGCGGGTGCTCGAGTACGACGACGTCATGAACGAGCAGCGCCGGATCATCTACCGCTACCGGCGCGACGTGCTCGAGGGCAAGGACATGTCGGTCGAGTCGCGCGAGCAGCTGGTGGACGTCGTCAGCCGCATGGTCGACGCCTACACGCCGGGCGACATCCTCGAGGAGTGGGACCTCGGCGAGCTGCAGACCCAGGCCCAGCAGCTCTGGCATGTCCCGCGCCGACCTCTCCGACCTCGTCGCCGGAGACCACGAACCGCGAGGACCTGCGCGAGCAGCCTGACCGCCGACGCCCTGGCGGCCTACGACCGCCGCGAGCAGGAGTTCGGCGGCGAGTTGATGCGCAACCTCGAGCGGGCGATCCTGCTCCAGATCATCGACAACCGCTGGCGCGAGCACCTCTACGAGATGGACTACCTGCGCGAGGGCATCCACCTGCGCGGCTTCGCCCAGATCGACCCGCTCGTCGCCTACAAGAACGAGGGCTTCGCGATGTTCGAGACGCTCATGAACTCGCTCTGGGAGGAGTTCGCCCGCCTGATCTTCCACGTCGAGGTCGAGGTCCAGCCGGGCGAGGGCGCCGCGCTGCCCGGCCCCGCGCCAGGCGCGCCGGCGGCGACATGGAGTACTCGGGCGGCACGCGCCGGAGCAGCCCTCGGCGCTGGCCCAGGCGGCGGTCGCCACGAGCGCCGGGCCCGGACGCCGCGGCCGAGCAGGCGCTCGAGGGAACCGCCCAGGCCGGCAACGGCGCCCCCTCGGTCCAGGAGCAGGAGACGGTCGTCAAGGACGACCGCGAGAAGATCGGCCGCAACGACCCCTGCTGGTGCGGCTCGGGCAAGAAGTACAAGAAGTGCCACGGGGCCTAGGGCCGCCCAGCGAGCTTCAGGCTCTTCGAGCAGCTCCCTCAGGATCCGCTGCGCGCGGCGATGAGCGCCGGGCTGGAGGCGGCGCGGGCGGTCGCAGCCCTCGTGGTGGCAGGCGTCGATCCCCATCCAGACCTCGAGCACGGCGGCCGGGAGCCCGGCCAGATCGAACTCGCGGTGGTCGGAGTTGCCCTGGCCGGAGTCGCGCTCCCAGTTGACGGTCACCCCGGCGTCGTTGGCGGCGGCGAGGACCTGGCCCTCGACCGCCGGGCGAACGCCTGGCTCGGGCGAGCGCAGGTAGAAGCGCTTGCCGCGGCCGACCATGTCGACCGAGAGCGCGAAGCGGAGGTCCTCGGCCCGGCCCTGCGTTCCTCACGGTCTTGACGAGCGCCGCGGCTCCGACGTGGTAGCTCGGTGCCGATCACGACCCGCTCCTCGGCGCCGGTGGCGACCAGCCAGACGTCGCAGCCGCGGGTCGAGCTTCGGCGACCTGCGGGGCAAGGCGCCACCAGGACCCCGACCCCCGACGCGTTGTCGTTGGCGCCCAGCGCCCGGCGGCACGCTGTCGGTGTGGGCCATCAGGATCTCCAGGCAGTCCTCGAGGGCCGTCGAGCGCGCCGATCACGTTGCGGGACTTGCCGCGCCCCGGCACCTGGAACTTCGAGACCGTCACGTCCAGGCCCGCGGCCTCGAACAGGCCGCGCCACGTACGCGTGGGCGCGCCGCTCGCCGCGACCGCCGGCCGGGCGGGATCCGATCTTCCCCGAGATGTGCAGCGCGGCCTCGTACGCGCTCGGGCCCTTCGCGGCGTGAGGTTTCGTCGGCGGAGCGGTAGCCCCCGCTGCCGCCGGTGCCGATGAACCGTCCGTCGCGCCCAGGGCGGCGCCACGCTACAGGGCGGTTGCGGCCGCTGCGATCAGCCCTGCACGTGTCCCGCGTCTCACACGCCCAGTCTGGCAGGCGTAGGCTGACGGAATGGCACAGGTGGCGACCGCCAACGAGGAGGCGAAGCAGGCCTGGGACGGCCCGCTGTTCGACCGCTACGTCGCCTTCCGCGAGCTGATCGTCGACGGCACGCTTCCACATGCGCGCGAGGCCCTGCGGCTAGACCCGCCGCGAGCGGGCGAGCGAGTTCTCGATCTCGGCTGCGGGTTCGGGGACACGACCCGGATGCTCGCCGAGCTGGTGGGCTCCGAGGGCAGCGCGGTCGGCGTCGACGTCTCGCCGCGCTTCATCGAGACCGCCGCCGCCGAGGCCGATCAGGCCGGTGCCGGCAACACCGAGTTCCTCGTCGGCGACGTCCAGGTGGTGGATCTGCCCGGCCCCTTCGACTACGCCTTCTCGATGATCGGGATCATGTTCTTCGCGAACCCGGTTCAGGCGTTCCGGAACATCCGCGAGTCCCTCGCGCCGGGTGGCCGCTTCACCGCCGTCGTCTGGCGGCGCAAGCTCGACAACGACTGGCTGCACCGGGCCGAGCAGGTGGCCAACGACTACCTCGACAAGCCGGAGGAGACCGAGGAGCCGACCTGCGGCCCCGGGCCCTTCTCGATGGCCAATGCCGACACCGTGACCGAGCAGCTTCAGATCGCGGGCTTCGAGGAGATCGCGCTGCGGCGCTGTGACGTGCCGATCAAGATCGGCAACGACCTCGACCACGCGGTGGCCTTCAACCTCGCCATCGGCCCGGCCGGCGAGCTGGTCCGCCTGGCGGGCGACGACGCCGGCGAGGTCCGGCCGGTGATCGAGGAACGGCTCCGCAAGGCGCTCGCGGACCTCGAGGGGCCCGACGGCGTGATGGCCCCGGCCTCGACCTGGATCATCAGCGCCCGCGCGCCGCTCTAAGCTGCGGGCATGGCCGAGGCGCTCTCAGCGGAACAGGTCCCTGCGCGTCTCGCCGAGATCCGCGGGCAGTTGAAGCTGCTCTCGGACTACCTTTGACCCGGCCTCACTGAACGGCGAGGTCGAGCGCCTCGAGACGGAGATGCAGAAACCCGGCTTCTGGGACGACCAGGCGGCCGCGGCGAAGGTCTCGGCGGAGCACGCTCGGGCGCAGCGGCGGCTGCAGGGCTTCCGCGGCCTTGAAAACGACGTCGACGACCTCGACGAGCTTGCCGAGATGGCGACCGAGGACGAGGAGATCGCGGCAGAGCTCGCCAGCCAGGTCGCGTTCGATCGAGACAGCGTCTGGAGGAGCTCGAGGAGGAGCGCCTGTTCTCCGGCGAGTACGACGCCGGCGATGCCCTGGTCACGGTCAACGCCGGCGCGGGCGGCACCGACTCCCAGGACTGGGCCGAGATGCTGCTCCGCATGTACCTGCGCTGGGCCGAGCGCCGCGGCTTCAAGGTCGAGATGAAGGAGGCCTCGCCGGGGGAGGAGGCCGGGATCAAGTCGGCGACGTTCATCGCTCGGGGCGAGAACGCCTACGGCCTGTTCGCGGCCGAGCGTGGAGTCCACCGGCTGATCCGGATCTCGCCCTTCGACGCCTCGGCGCGCCGCCACACCAGCTTCGCCCAGCTCGACGTCGCGCCGCTGGTGGAGGGGGACGTCGATGTCGAGCTCGACGAGAGAGACCTGCGCGTCGACACCTACCGTGCCTCCGGCGCCGGCGGCCAGCACGTCAACAAGACCGACTCCGCCGTCCGGATCACCCACGTGCCGACGGGGCTCGTGGTCCAGTGCCAGAACGAGCGCTCGCAGACGCAGAACAAGGCAGTCGCGATGGAGATGCTGAAGAGCCGCCTGCTGGAGCAGGAGGAGCGCAAGCGGGCCGAGGAGCTGGCGAAGGAGAGGGGAGAGGTGAAGTCCGCCGAGTGGGGCTCCCAGATCCGCAGCTATTTCCTGCATCCAGATCAGCGCGTGAAGGACCATCGGACCAACTTCGAGATGGGCGACGCCCAGCGCGTCCTCGACGGCGACCTCGACGGCTTCATCCGGGAGTACTTGAATCAGGCTGCCTCCTCCGCTTCGCGTCCGGGGGCAGCCAAGTAGTGGCTTCACGGTCGATGACCAACGTCGCGGTCGGGTTCTCGGAGAGCCTCGACACGGTCGAGGCGGCGGCCGAGGCGGCCGACCGCGCCCGCGCGGCGCTCGATGGCCCCTGCGACCTCTGCCTCGTGTTCGCCGGCGGCCCGCACCTGCCGATGGGGAAGTGGCTGCTCTCGGAGGTTCACGACCGCCTGGAGCCGCGCCACCTGATCGGCTGCGGCGCGGGAGGCACGCTGGCGGCCGGGCGGGAGGTGGAGGAGGGCCCGGGCCTGGCGGTCTGGGCCGCGTCGCTCCCCGGCGCCGAGATCTCGACGCTGCACCTGACCGCCGAGCGGGACGCCGACGACTTCCGGCTGCTCGGGCTGCCCGAGGAGCTCGCCGAGGCCGGCGAGGCCGATGGCGGAGCGATGCTGCTCCTGGCGGACCCCTACAGCTTCCCCTCCGAGGTCCTGCTGAGCGCGCTCGAGCGCACGCGACCCGGAACGCCCGTGATCGGGGGGCTTTCCAGCGCCGCCTTCGGCGGCAACAGCCTGCTGATGTGCGACGGCGACGTCTTCAACGCCGGTGCGGTGGGGGCGTACCTCTCGGGCGTCGAGGTCCTGCCCTGCGTATCGCAGGGCGCCACGCCGCTCGGCCCGGAGATGACGATCACCGCCGCGGAGGGCAACGTGATCCAGGAGCTGGCGAGCAGGCCGGCGATGGAGCGGCTCGGCGAGGTGATCGCCGCGCTGTCCGACGACGAGCGGGAGCTCGCCGCGCGCGGCCTGCTGCTCGGCATCGTGATCGACGAGAACCGGCCGGAGTACGTAGCGGGGCGACTTCCTGGTCCGCCCGATCATGGGAGCGGACCGCGAGAGCGGCGCCCTCACGATCGGTGCGGCGGTCCGAGTGGGGCAGACCGTGCGCCTGCACGTCCGCGACGCCGCCTCCGCCGACGAGGACCTGCGGGAGGCGCTGCGAGCCCACGCCCAGGCGCTCGGAGGCGAGGGTGCGGCCGGGGCGCTCGTGTTCACCTGCAACGGGCGGGGCTCGCACATGTTCGACGTGCCGGACCACGACGCCGGTGCGATCGAGGACGCGCTCGGCGCGCCGGCCGCCGGATTCTTCTGCGCCGGGGAGATCGGGCCGGTCGGCGGCCGCAACTTCCTCCACGGGTTCACGGCGACCGTGGCGGTGTTCCCCGGATGAGCCGCAGCCGCGTCTTCCTGCTGGTCGTCGCCGCGGTGTTCCTGCCGGTGTTCGCGATCCCGCTGTTCGTGGACCCGATCTGGTGGGCCGAGCGCTTCGGCTGGGACACCGACGGGTCGCGGGATCTGGCCGTGTACCTCGGGCGTTGCCTGGGCGCCGTGGCCACGGCGATCGCGGTGGTGGCGCTGCGGGCCTCCCGTGACCCAGCCGCACACCGCTGGCTCTTCGACCTGCTCGCGATCGGCGCCCTGCTGCTGGCGGTGGTGCACCTCCGTGGCGCGATCGAGGACTCGCAGCCGTTCATCGAGCACGTCGAGACCGTGATGTACGCGGGGTTCGCCGCGGCCGCGTGGTGGTGCCGTCCGGCGAGCCCGCCGAACGCCGGCTAGTCCAGCGCGCCCTCGAGCTTCAGCAGCGCCTTCTTCATCTCCGGCCCGCCGCCGTAGTTGCCGACCCCGCCGCTGGACGGCAGGACGCGGTGGCAGGGGACGATCGGCGGCAGCGGGTTCGCGCCGCACGCGGTCCCCGCCGCGCGGAAGGCGCGCGGGCTGCCGGCCTTCGCGGCCAGCTCCGTGTAGGTCAGCGTCCTGCCGTAGGGGATCCGCGCGATCTGCTTGATCGCCTTGCCCTGGAAGCCGTGGGTGAGGCGCCAGTCCAGGTCCAGGTCGAAGTCCTTCCGGCGTGCCCTCGAAGTACTCGTCGAGCTGGCGGCGGGCGTCGTCGAGCCGCGCGGGGGCCTCGAGGATCCGCGGCGAGACCACCTCGGAGATCTCCTCCAGCAGCTCGTCCCAGTCGCGGGTGCCGGTTCCCTTGCGGTGGGGGAAGGCGACCCGGAGCAGGCCCCGGTCGCTCCTGGCGAGCAGCATCTCGCCGAAGGGCGTGTCGATCGTCGTGTAGGCGACGTCGATCAGCCCCTCGCGGCCGGCGCGCTCCACGGTCGCCTGCGCCAGCCGGTCCGCGTCCGCCCGATCCGCGAGGCCGGACAGCATGCGCTTCAGGTCCTTCTCGTCGATCTTGGTCATCTGAATTCACCTCTCAGCTTGGTCAGTCCCTCGTGCACGCTGCGGCGTGCCGCGGCCTCAGAGCAGTCGAGCATGTCGCCGATCTGCCCGTAGGCCATGTCGGTCGCGAACCGCAGCACCACCGCGCTGCGCTGCTTGGGCGGCAGCACGCTCACCGCCTGCCAGAGCTCGTCCTCGGGGTCGGCCACCGTGCCCCCCTTGGAGTTGCGGGCGGGAAGCGCCCCTCCGACCTCGTCCGCGCTGCCGGACGGCCGCGGCCGCCGCTGCCCCGCCCGGTGGTGGTCGATCGCCTTGCGGTGCGCGATCGTGAGCAGCCACCCGCGCAGGTTGTCCGCGTGCTCCAGGCGGTCATACGAGCGCAGGGCGGCGATGAACGTCTCCTGGAAGCAGTCCTCGGCGTCGTGTGGGCCCACCGAGGCGACCAGGAAGCCGAGCACGTCCGAGCCGTGCTCGTCGAGCAGTTGTTGGAAGGGCGGCAGTGCGAGCATTGGGCATCGCTACGTAAACGTGTCACACGTCGGGTTTGTGAGGGCGATCCCGGCATAACCTCCGCGGTGTGAACGAAGCCGAGCTGAACGACCTGGTCGCCCGAGCCCTCGCCGAGGACCTCGGCGCGGGGGACATCACCGCGGAGGCGGTGGTGCCCGCCGACGCCAGGGCGCGCGCGACGATCACCCAGAAGCAGCCGGGGTCCTGTTCGGGCTCGACGCCGCCGAGCGAGGCCTTCCGCCAGGCGGGCGCCGAGAGCCTCGACCGGATCGTGATCGAGGGACAGTGGCGCGACGACGTCCCCGCGGCGGTCGCCCGCGTCGCCGGCCCGGCCCGGGCGCTGCTGGCCGCCGAGCGCACGGCGCTCAACTTCCTCGGGCGTCTCTCGGGCATCGCCACGCTGACCGCGCGGTTCGTGAGGGCGGTGGAGGGCACCGAGGCCCGCATCCTCGACACGCGCAAGACGACGCCGGGCCTCCGCGCGCTGGAGAAGGCCGCCGTCGCCGCCGGGGGCGGGACCAACCACCGCATGGGCCTCCACGACGCCGTGCTGATCAAGGAGAACCACGTCGCGGTCGCCGGCGGCATGGCCGAGGCCGTGCGCCGCGCGCTCGAGGCCCAGCCCGAGCTGTCGGTCGAGGTGGAGTGCCGCGACCTCGACGAGGCGCGCGAGGCCATGGAGGCCGGTGCCCGACGCCTGCTGCTCGACAACATGGCTCCGGCGCAGCTGCGCGAGGTGGTCGAGCTCGCTCAGAGCCGGGACGAGCGGCCGCAGCTGGAGGCCTCCGGCGGTGTCACCCTCGATAACGTGGCCGACGTGGCTGAGACCGGCGTCGACTACATCTCGGTCGGGGCGCTCACCCACTCGGCCCCCGCCCTGGATCTGAGCATGACGATGGATCCCGCGTGACCACCCCGCGCGGCTATGGAGTCGAGCGGCCGGAATCGGATGCTCCCAAGGAGGTGTCCGCCGTCTTCGACGACACCCGCATCAAGCGCGAGCAGCTCGTCCGGGACCACGTCGACGCCGAGAACCGCGGGGACTACGAGGCCGCCCTCGCGACCTTCAGCCATCCCCGCTACGAGTACGTCGCGAGCGACGAGGTCTACGACGGCCGCGACGAGGTGATGGCTCACTGGGAGGAGCTGCACACGGCCTTTCCGGACCAGGAGGTCGAGATCGTCGCCCTCCACAGCAGCGACGACGCCGTGCTGATGGAGGCGGTGGCGCGCGGGACCCACCTCGGCCCCTATCGGGGCCTGCCCCCGACCGGCCGCAGGATGGAGCAGCAGTTCCTCGGCGTCTTCGTCTTCGAGGGCGAACGGCTGGTCAACGAGCGCGTCTACTACGACACCGCCACGGTGCTGCGGCAGCTCGGGATCGCGCGCGATCCGCTCACCCTCACCGGCCGGCTGGAGACGGTGGCGAAGCATCCGCTGGCGATCGGCCGGGCCATGGTCCGCCGGGTGACGGGGCGCTGAGCATGCCCCTGACCCCCGAGCTCAGGACGGCCCGCGAGGCGATCGTGCGCGAGCACATGGACTCCGAGAACCGCCATGAGTTCGACGCGACGCTGGACACCTTCGACCACCCCCGCTATGAGCTGGTCCCCACGGGCGACGTCTACGACGGCCCGGAGGAGGTGATGGGCTATTTCGAGGAGTCCCGCACGGCGTTCCCCGACCAGCGCAACGAGCTGCTCGCGCTTCACCACGCCGACGACGCGGTCCTGGTCGAGGCGGTGGTCCGCGGGACGCACCTCGGCCCGCTGCGGTCGCTGCCCCCGACCGGGAAGAGCTTCGAGCTGCCGATCCTCGCGATCTTCGTATTCGAGGAGGACCGGCTGATGTGCGAGCGCGTCTACTTCGACACGCTGACGACGATGCGCCAGCTGGGGATCGCCCGCGACCCGCTCAGCCTGACCGGCAAGCTCGAGACCGTTCTCGGCCATCCGCTGACGATCGGGCGCGGCCTGGTGCGTGCGGCTGACGGGCGCAAGTCGATGACGAGGAACAAGGACATCGCCATGATCCGCGAGGCCTTCGAGGCCTGGGAGCGCCTCGACATGGACGCCTTCTTCGACATGGTCCACCCCGAGATCGAGTGGGACCCTCCGTCCTACGCGCCGCAGCCCGGGCCGCACCACGGAATCGAGGAGGTGCGCAAGGGGCTCGCCGCCTACTTCCGCAGCTTCGAGCGCTTCACCCCCGAGCTCGAGTGGGTCAAGGCGGCGAAGCCCGAGGGGACCTATCTGGTCCAGGTCGCCACCGACACCAAGAGCCGCGGGAGCGGCGTCGAGGCGACGATCCACGTCTTCCACCTGATCGGCGTCCGCGACGACAAGCTCGCCAGCCTGCGCGTCTTCACCGACCGCGACGAGGCACTGGCCGCCGCGGGCCTCGACGACGAGGCCTGATGTCGGACGCCAACGTCGAGCTGGTCCGGCGCACCTACGAGGCGATGAACGCGATCGGGCGCACCGAGGGATTCGTCGATCCCGAAGAGGTGGCGCCCGAGTTGTGGGCCGGGCTCGACCCGGAGTTCGAGCTGCATGACCGCCCGGACATCCCCGACGCGACGGGTCTATCGGGGCCCGGAGGAGAGCAAGGAGTTCTGGCGGAAGATCCAGGAGCTGTTCGCCGAGGCGCGCTGGGAGCCCGTGGAGATCACCGACCTCGAGCACGCGGTCGTCGTCGAGGTGAAGATCAGACTGCTGGGGCGGGGCAGCGAGGTCCCGCTCGAGGCCGACGAGACGGATGTCTTCTGGTTCCGGGACGACAAGCTGGTGCGGCTGCAGGGCTTCGCGACCAAGGAGGAGGCCCTGGCCGCCGCGGCCGAGCCCATCACTTGAGCCGGCGCGCTCAGTCCCGGCTGCCCTTGATCACGAAGTAGTCCTGGACCACGCCCTCGCCCGGCTTCAGGAAGCGCTCCGGCCAGCTCGAGCCACTCGGCGCGCAGCTCGTCCCACTTGCCATCGGGCTCGAGCGCCTGCTTGGCCTTGATCGTCGGGCCGTAGTGCTCCTCGAAGTAGCTGACGTACTCCTCCGCGGATGGGAGCGCCACCAGTGCAGGACCGCCGCTCGAACGACAGCTCGACCCCGAGCCCGTCGAACAGCCCGCGGACATGCTCCTCGTCGCCCCAGAGGGCGGGGGAGGAGACGAAGTCGGGTGGCTTCGGCATGTAGCGGCCCATCAGCTTGAACAGCTCCCCGATCTTGCCGTCGCTCGTCCAGTTGACGAGGACGATGAGCCCACCGGGCTTGCAGACCCGCGCCAGCTCCTCCGCGGCCACCTGATGGCGCGGCGCGAACTGGACCCCGATCGCGGAGAGCACGCGGTCGAAGCTCGCGTCCTCGAAGGGAAGGTCCTCGGCGTCGCCCTCGACCCACTCGACCTCGACCCCCGCCTCCTCGGCGCGCTCGCGCGCGCGGTCGAACAGCTCCGGCGTCAGGTCCAGGCCGGTCACCTTCGCGCCCTTGGCGGCCGCGACGAGAGCGGCGTTGCCGGTCCCCGTGGCGACGTCGAGCACGTCCTGTCCCTCCTGGATCTCAGCGGCCTCGGCACAGGCGGTGCCGGCCTCCTCGACCAGCTCCGCGATCAGGGAGTAATCCCCCGCGGCCCAGGTCTGGTGGTGCTTCTCCTTGAGTGCGCTGACGGCCTCGTCGTTCATTCCTTCTCCCTTCGATCGACCGAGCGGACTCTATTTGAGGAGGCGCGAGAGGCGGCGGTCCTTGAGCACGCGGCCGCCCGTCTGGCACTGCGGGCAGTAGTTGGTCTGGTGCTCGGAGAAGAAGACGGCCTCGATCGTCGTGCCGCAGCGGGGGCAGGGCTCGCCCTCGCGGCGGTGGACCTGGAGCGGCATCGGCATCTTGTCGGGGACGGTCTCTCCGACCGCGCTCCTCGTACTGCTTGACGACGTTGCCCAGCATCGGCAGCGCATCGTGCAGCCGCTTCACCTCTTCGTCCGAGAGCTCCGAGCCCTTCTTGAACGGCGACAGCTGCGCGGTCCAGAGGATCTCGTCGACCCAGGAGCGGCCGATGCCGGCGATGTCGCGCTGGTGGCGCAGCAGCGGGTGCAGGTGCCGGGGCTGGTCGATCAGCTCCGCGAACTGTTCGAGCGGGGGAGGGGGGAAGGCGTCGGGGCCGAGGGTCTCGACCAGGTCGTCGCTGGCGACCTCGTCGCGGCGCAGCAGCTTCGCCCACGCCGACTGGCGGGTGCCGAACTCGCGCAGGCGCAGCTCGCCGCCTCCGGCGATCCGGACCCGCAACCGGGAGCGCTTGTCCTTCAGCGAGGCGCGCTTCTCGAAGGCCTGCAGTCGCCCGGCCGACATCAGGTGGATCAGCAAGGTCAGCGGCTCTCCGTCGCCGTCCGGCTCGAAGTCGACCGCGAGCATCTTGCCGATCCGCCGGACACCTCCGAACCGCATCCCTGTGAGCGCGTCCAGGGGTGGGTCGAACGTCTTCAGCGTGGCGACGCCCGTGGCCAGGGCCGACTCGACCTCGGCACCCTCGAGGGCCGTGGTCAGGCGCCGCGCGGTGATCTCGACTTCTGGGAGTTCCGGCACAGAGCCAAAGCGTAGAAGCGCGGCGCGGTAGGCTTTACGCAGTTCATTCGCAAGCCTCGAGGCGCAAGCCGGGGCCGCGAACATAAGAAAGGAAGAAAGGGCGATGCAACCGCTTCCCACCCTTCAACCCGATCTGCCCACCGAGCTCGCTCCGGACGAGATCGCTCGCCTGAGCGAACAGGTGCGCGCGCTCGCGGCCGAGCGCAACGCCGTGATCCTCGCCCACAACTACCAGCTGCCCGAGCTGCAGGAGGTCGCCGACTTCACCGGGGACTCGCTCCAGCTCTCCCGCCAGGCCGAGAGCACCGGCGCGGACGTGATCGCCTTCTGCGGCGTCCACTTCATGGCCGAGACGGCGTCGATCCTCTCGCCCGACAAGCAGGTGCTGATCCCGGATCTCGGCGCGGGTTGCTCGCTTTCCGACTCGATCGACGCGGACCAGCTGCGCGCCTGGAAGGCGAAGCACCCGGGCGCCATGGTCGTGATGTACGTCAACACCTCCGCGGAGGTCAAGGCCGAGACCGACTACTGCTGCACGTCCTCGAACGCCGTCAAGGTCGTCGAGCACATCTGGCGCGAGCACGGGGAGGACACCGAGATCCTGTTCGGCCCCGACATGTGGCTGGGGGCCTTCGTCGAGCGCGAGACGGGCCTTCGCGACACTCTCCCGACGCCCAAGGGCGCACGGGAAAGTGCAGGCGACCCCGAGCGCCGCGCGCGCTTCCACGTCTGGGACGGCGAGTGCCACGTCCACGCCGGCATCCGTCCCGAGGACATCGCCCGGACCCGCGCCGAGCACCCCGGCGCCGAGTTCCTGATCCATCCCGAGTGCGGCTGCTCGACCCAGGCGATGGAGTACGTCGCCTCGGGCGACGTGGACGCCGACGGGGTCCACATGCTCTCGACCTCGGGAATGCTGAAGCACGTGCAGGAGAACCCGGACGGCGAGTTCATCGTCGCGACCGAGAACGGGATGCTGCATCCGCTCCAGCAGGCGGCGCCCGGGGCGAAGCTCGTCGAGGCGAACCGGATGGCCTTCTGCAAGTACATGAAGATGATCACGCTGCCGAAGCTCCGCGACTCCCTGCGTGACCTGAAGTACGAGGTGAAGGTCGCGGACGAGATCGCCGAGCGCGCCCGCCTGCCGATCGAGCGCATGGTCGCGATCGGCTGACCGGTCACCCAGTTTTGCCGACGCGGTGAACGGCTCTCCACGCTAACTTCGCAGCGATGAGACGTGCGGGACTAGCTGGGGCCGTCTCGGGCATGGCCGCGTGCCTTGCCCTGCTCGTGGCGGCGCCGGCGAGCGCGGAGCTCGCCCCTCGGATCGTCGGGGGGGAGCCCACGACGGTCGGCACCTATCCGTGGCAGGCCGCCCTGGTGTACGACTCGCGCTTCGGGCTCAACGACTTCCAGGGCCAGTTCTGCGGCGGCTCCCTGATCACGCCCCGGATCGTGCAGACGGCGGCGCACTGCGTCGACGACTCCGACCCGGACAACCCGCCGCCCGGCCCGGGCGACGAGCTGGACCCGAACGACCTCGACGTCGTTCTCGGCAAGACGACCCTGACGGCGGCCGGCGGCGAGCGCCACAGCGTCCAGGGGATCTACATGGACGCGTTCAACCCCATCACCTTCCAGAACGACTACGCCTGGCTGGTGCTGTCCACCCCGTCGGCGCAGACGCCGATCAAGGTCGCCGGCGCGAGCGAGGACGCCGTGTGGGAGCCGGGCAGGCTGACCCAGACCAGCGGCTGGGGGAACACCACCGAGGGCGGTACCCAGAGCGACACCCTCCAGGTGGTCACGGTGCCGGTGATCAGCGACAGCATCTGCGCAGCAGCCCGCCGTCTACGGCACCGACTTCGATCCGCTGACGATGGTCTGCGCCGGCCTGCTCGGCGGCGGTGTCGACTCCTGCCAGGGCGACAGCGGCGGCCCGCTCCAGGCTCCCGCTGCCAATACCGGAGCGGACCCGCCCTTCCGCCTGGTCGGAGTGGTCAGCTGGGGCGAGGGGTGCGCCCGGGCCCTGGCTCCTGGCGTCTATTCCCGGCTCGCCGATTACCCCGGCGGGATCCAGACCAAGATCGACACCATCGAGACGCTCGAGGTACCGCCGCTGCCAGACGCCGGGCCGGTGACCGGCACCGGAGCAACGCCGCCGGCGCTCACCAACGACGCCTTCGCATCGCCCGAGCCGATCAGCCCCGGCGACATCGTGATCGCCAACAACCTCGGGGCATCCGAGGAGACGGGTGAGCCGAACCACGGCGGCGCCGACGGGGGGCACTCGGTCTGGTACTCGTGGACGGCGTCGAGCACCGGCATCGCCACGATCAGCCTCTGCGGCAGCAACTTCGACACTCTGCTCGGCGTCTACACCGGATCGGTCGTCGGCGCTCTCACCCCGGTCTCGGGCAACGACGACGCCTGCGGGGCCGCGAGCCAGTCGAGCTTCAACGTCACCGCCGGCACCACCTATCGGATCGCCGTCGACGGCTTCCTCGGCGACAACATCGGCGCGTTCAGGCTGGCGCTCTCGTTTGCGCCGCCTCCGCCACCCCCGCCACCCCCTCCGCCGCCCGAGCCCACGCCCAAGAAGAAGTGCAAGAAGGGTAAGAAGCTCAAGGGCGGCAAGTGCGTGAAGAAGAAGAAGAAAAAGAAGGGCTAGCGGCGCCCTGGTCGCTTAAGAATTTTAGGTAGGGAGCCGATTAGCGCCTGTGATGTCCCGCAGGCTCTCGGCTGCCCTGATTCCCACCGCGCTGCTCGCTTCGCTGGCCATCGCCGGTCCCAGCGCCGCGGATCCGGTCCAGCCGCGCATCGTCGGCGGCGGCAACGCGGACATCTCGAAGTACCCCTGGCAGGCGGCGGTGACCGTGTCCCGCGACGACTACCCGGGCTTCAACCCCTTCCAGCGCCAGTTCTGCGGAGGCAGCCTGATCACGGCGCGGATCGTGATCACCGCCTCGCACTGCGTCGAGGGCGGCGATCAGGACTGCCCGGAGCCGCCGCTGCCGTGCACGCCGATCCATGACCCGGCGCCGGGTGACGGGACCGAGCGAATGGACGGCGACGACATGGGGGTCGTGCTGGGCAGCACGGTTCTCTCGACGGCGCCCCCGGGCAACGAGCACGACGTGATCGACGTCGAGATGCACCCGGACTACGACCCCAACTCGCTCGACAACGACGTCGCGTTCCTGGTCCTGGCCGGTCCCGCATCGCAGCAGACGATCGACATCGCCGGCGGCAACGAGGACGCGCTCTGGGACCCCGGCAGCCCGACCGAGGTGAGCGGCTGGGGCGCCACCAGCGAGGGCGGCCCCGGCAGCGACCACCTGAAGGCCGCCGTCACCCCGATCATCTCGGACTCGGATTGCCTTGCGAGCTCCTATGGGGACGAGTTCCATCCCGCCACGATGGTCTGCGCCGGCTATCTCGAGGGTGGCACCGACACCTGCCAGGGCGACAGCGGCGGGCCTCTGCAGGCGCCCGCGCAGGGCGACGTCTACCGCCTCGTCGGGATCACGAGCTGGGGCTACGGCTGCGCTGGCCCCGACGCGCCCGGCATCTACTCGCGCATCGCCGCGCCCGCGCTTCGCAGCTCGATCGTGAGCCAGGTCGCGGGGCTCGAGGCCGAGCACGGTCTGCCCCACGAGGAGATCGTCGGCAGCGGCGCCCAGCCTCGCCAGAGCGACCCGGCGCCGCCCCCGCCGCCCGGCGGAGGCCAGGCTCCCGGCCCCCACACCGACCCGGGGCCGAGCGCGGCTCGCACCAAGTGCCTGAAGCAGAACAAGCGACGGGCCAAGCGGGGCAAGCGGAAGCGGAAGTGCCCGAGGAGGTAGCCGGGCCGGTCCAGGGCGCTTGCTAGCTTCACGCCGCAGGGATGATCGAGATCGTCGCAAGGGTGCTGTTGGCGGGCGTGTTGGGAGGCGCCGCTCTGGCGAAGCTGGCCTCACCGGCATCGAGCCAGGCTGCCCTGTCCACCTTCGGCTTCGGCGAGGGGCCGACCCGGCGCCTCGCCTGGGTCGGGCTGATCGGCACCGAGCTCGGCCTCGCCGCCGGGGTGGCTGCCGGCATCGACGCGGCGTCCTATCTGGCCGCGGCGCTGATGGCGATGTTCGCCGCGCTCGTGCTCGGTGCCCTGATCCAGGGCCGGGCCGGCGCTCCCTGCGCCTGCTTCGGATCGCGGTCGAAGGTCGGCTGGCCCTCCGTGGCGCGCAACGTCGCGCTCGCCGCGGGCTTCGCTGTGCTGCCCTCGCTCCCGTCCTCTGAGCTGACGACGGACGAGTGGCTTGGCCTCGGGCTGGGACTGGCGCTGCTTGCCTGCGCCGGCCTCGCGGTCGCGGTCTTCGCCCTGGCCCGGGAGGTGGGCCTGCTCCGGCTCCAGCTCGGCCCGCAGTCGGCCCTGGAGATCCCCGACGAGGGACCTCCGGTCGGGACCCGCACCGGCCTGATCGACCGCTTCGACCTGCACCCCGACGCCGAGCTCGCCCTGGCCGTCTTCACCTCGCCCGGCTGCCACATCTGCAGCTCACTGGAGCCGTCGATCCGGGTGCTCGGGACGGATCCGCTGCTGGAGCTCGAGGTCTTCGAGGAGCACGCCGACGCGGCCGTCTGGAAGGAGCTCGACGTGCCCGGCTCGCCGTACGCGGTGGCGCTCTCGCGCGAGGGAACAGTGCTGGCGAAGGGGACGTTCAACACCCTCGCCCAGCTCGAGAGCGTGGCCGGAACCGCGTTCCGGCGACGTGACGAGGCCGCGGTGATGCCCGGTGCCTGAGCACCTCGACCGCGGCCGCCCCGACGACCTCGGCCCGGAGTCCCGCCTGGAGCAGGCGGCGGAGTCGCTCGCCAAGAACACGTCGCGTCGCGGCTTCCTCGCCAAGGTCAGCGGCGCCCTGATGGCGGCGGCGGGCGGCGCGCGCCGTTGTCCGGACGATGGTCGAGCCCGGCGACGCGGGGGCGTTCCACCTCTGCGGGCACACCTGGACGACCGGGTCCTGCCCCCATCCGACGGGGATGCCGCGGATCGACTCCCGCGGCTACCCGATCCGCGACGCCGACGGAATGCCCGTCGACGATGCCGGCCATCCGGTGGACGACGCCGGCCGCCCGGTCGACGAACAGGGCAGGCTGCTTCGCGACACCGACGGGCGGCCGCTGCCCCCGCGGCCCCGCAACAAGCTCTGTGACATCGCGGGCAAGAAGTACGGGTTCAGCCCGCACCTCGACGGCGCCTGGTACCGCTGCTGCGGCGGCAAGGTGCGCAAGCTGACCGACTGCTGCGCCTATCGCGGCCGCCGCATCAACGGCGACGCCGCCCTCACCGGCTACTGCTACGCGGGGCGCAAGGTCTTCTGCGTCATGTACTACGACACCCAGGTCCCGTGCTAGAGCTCGGCTCGATCGAGATCGCGCTCGCGGGGGCCGCCCTGCTGATCGGCGCCACCGGAGCCTTCTCGCCGTGCGGGTTCTCGGTGGTCGAGACCCTCGGGCCGACCGGGCACACCGGCGGCCGCCGGACCACCGTCGCGGCGTGCATCACCTTCGTCCCCGGCGCGGTCGTCGGCGGCCTGCTGACCTTCGGCTCTCTCGCCCTCGCGGGCGACCTCCTCCACGGGGCGGGGGGAACGGTCGCCCTGGCCGTGGCGGCCGCGATTGCGGTGGCGGCGGCGCTGCTCGAGCTGAGGGGGACCAGGATCGTGCCCCAGATCCGCCGTCAGCTCCCCGAGCACTGGCGCCGGTTGATGCCGATGCCGGTGGCGGCAGCCCTCTACGGGGTGCTGCTCGGAATCGGCTTCACGACCTTCGTCCTCTCCTTCGGGGTCTGGGCCCTGGCGGGGATCAGCCTCGCGATCGGGGACCCCCTGATCGGCGCGATCATCGGAGCCTGCTTCGGGCTCGGTCGCGCCATCCCGGTGGTGGTCCTGGCGCCGATGGCCGGGACCGAGCGCGGCGCCCGCGCCACCGACCTGATGGCGACGAGGCCCGGCGTCTACCGAGGCCTGCGGGCGGGCGACGGGCTCGCGCTGAGCGTGGTGGCGGCGACCCTGGCGCTCAACGCCGCGGGCGCCGGTGCGGCCGGCACGGCGGCCTCGAGCGCCGCCGATCCCTCCGCCACCGCCGACTCGGTCGTCTTCGAGCGGGTGGGGGGAGAGGGAGTCCTGATGCGCGGCGGCGCCCAGGTGCCGTTGGCGGGGACCGACCCGGCGATCGGCGGCGCCTACATCGCGGTCAGGAACGGCGACCTCGTCACGCTGCTGGCGCGCGACACGCTCGCCCCGGTTGCCGAGGTGCCCGCCCCGAGCGCCGATGCCCTCGCGGTCTCCTCCGGGTGGCTCGCCTACCGCGCCCGGCTCCAGAACGGCGGCGACGGGATCTTCGCCCGCAGCATCGCCTCGCCCAGCGCCCCGGGGCCGATCCAGACGCTCGCGACGATCGCCGACCCGGGCCAGCTCAGCCCGCCCAGCGTCGATGCCGGAACCCTGGTGTACGGCGTGGCCCGTCCCCGGGGGAGCCGGATCGTCCTGCGGGTGCTCGGCAACCGCAAGCGCCGCGTGCTGGTCCGGACGAAGCGGAAGGGCTCACTGGTCTTCAACCCCGCGGTCAAGGGACGCAACTTCGCCTACATCCGCGACGACGGCAGGCGCAGCCGCCTGAACGTCCGGAGGCTGAAGCGGCGCGGCGGGGGCCATCGTGTCTTCGGCGTCAAGCGCTCGAATGGGACCCTCTGGTCCACGACCCTCACCGAGGGGGCGGCCTACGTCACGCTGCTTCGGCCCTCGGCGGAGGGCCCCGGCGCCGAGGTCGTCCGGGTGCCGCTCGGCGGCAAGAAGAAGAAGGGCAAGAAGAAGCGCTAGGGAGGGGTGAGCGCGCGCAGCGGCGGCTCCGGGTAGCCGACGGCGCGGTAGAAGGTCCCGCTCGGCTTCGCCAGCAGCCACTCCGAGCCGGCGCGGTCGAGATAGATCACGTCCTCCTCGATCGAGACGTAGTCGCGGTCGCTGAAGTCGTGGTTGACCGTGGCGGTGACCCGGGCGCGGTCCGCGTCCACCGAGACCTCGTTCAGCTCCCGGATCACGGTCCGCCTCCAGGCCGGCCCGCCGCCCTTCGGCGCGGTCCCGATCGACGCGGCGAGCGAGGGCTCGCAGCCTCCCCGCTTGCACCGGCAGCTCTGAGAGGTCGAGCGCGTCTGGCTCGAACGCCGCGCAGACCGCAGCCGCGTCGTGTCCGTTCAGCGCGCCGATGTACGCGCGGACCGCGGCCTCGACCGCGGCACGGTCGCTCTCGGGCAGCTCGTCTCCGGTCTCGGGGCCCTGAGGCTCCGCCTCGGGAGCGGCCTCGGTCGCCGCGGCCGCCGGCGCCTGGCCGGTCTCGGCGTCGCCATCCCGCGGCTCGTCGTCGCCGCAGGCAGAGGCTCCCGCACCGAGGAAGATCGCCACGATCGCCGCAAAAAGCGGCACTGTTCTTGAGAGGTTCCGTCGCACCCTCGTCATAGGGTGCCGGATGTGCCGTCCGTTGCTACCGTTGCCGCCCTGAGCGCGAGTCATCTCGCGCGAGGACACGTAAGTAAGTGAGCCCGGCTCAGCCAGAGCGGGTTCAGCCCGAGACCCCCTCACCTAGGCGCGAGATGGCGCACCTGAAGCCAGTCCCAGATCCCGAGCCCGACCGCGAGCCCGGCGGCAAGCCCTCGATCGAGGAGCTCGAGCGCGACGCGACCGTGCTCCGGATCCAGTGCGTTCGCATGCTCGCCGTCGCCAAGTCCGGCCACTTGGACTCGTCCCTGTCGGCGGCGGACATCGTCGCGGCCCTCTACTACCGCGAGCTGCGCCACGACCCCTCGAACCCGAAGTGGCCGGAGCGCGACCGCTTCGTGCTGTCGAAGGGCCACGCCGCGCCGATCCTGTACGCGGCTCTGGCCGAGCACGGCTACTTCCCGACCAAGGACCTGATGGGGCTGCGCCAGATCGGCTCGCACCTGCAGGGCCATCCCGACATGAACCGGACGAACGGGGTGGAGGTCTCGACCGGCTCGCTGGGCCAGGGCCTCTCGATGAGCGTGGGGATCTGCCTCGCGCTGCGCCTGGACGGCCTCGACGACACCGCCCACGTCTTCACCCTGATGTCCGACGGCGACTGCCAGGAGGGCGAGAGCTGGGAGGGCGCGATGTCCGCCGCCCACTACGACCTGAAGAACCTGACGGCGATCGTCGACTACAACCACCTTCAGACCGACGGCACGACCGAGGAGGTCATGGACACCGGCGACGTGCGCGCCAAGTTCGAGGCCTTCGGTTGGGACGCCGTGGAGATCGACGGCCACGACATGGGCGCGATCGTCGAGGCGCTCGAGCGCAGCCGCACTCTGGACAAGCCCGCGGCGATCGTCTGCCAGACGAAGAAGGGCCGCGGCGTCTCCTTTATGGAGGGGCGCTTCGGTTTCCACGGCAAGCCGCCGAGCCAGGAGCAGGCCGAGGACGCGATGAAGGAACTCGAAGCGACCCTCCAGGAGCAGACGAAGACCGTGAACGGGGGAGGGGACTGATGCCCGAGGCCAAGACCGACCCGATCGCCACCCGCCAGGCCTACGGCGACGCCCTGGTCGACCTCGGCGAGCAGCACGAGGACGTCGTCGCGCTGGACGCGGACCTCGCGGTCTCGACCCAGTCGATGAAGTTCGGCAAGAAGTTCCCCGATCGCTTCTTCAACGTGGGCGCGGCCGAGGCGAACATGATGTCGATCTCATGCGGCCTCGCCGCCACCGGCAAGGTGCCCTTCGCCTCGACCTTCGCCATCTTCGCGACCTCACGCTCCTACGACCAGGTGCGCCTCGGGATCGCCCACAACGAGCTCAAGGTCCGCATCGGAGCGTCGCACGGGGGCGTCTCCCTGGGCGAGGACGGCGCCTCGCACCAGATGATCGAGGACCTCGCGCTGATGCGGGCGATGCCGAAGATGCAGGTGGTCGTCCCCGCCGACTACAACCAGGCCTACCGCGCCACCTACGAGTCATACGAGAAGGACGGGCCGATGTACCTGCGCTTCGGCCGGCCGGCCACGCCGATGGTGTACGAGGAGATCCCGGAGACCCTCGGCAACGGCCTCGACGTGCTCCGCGAGGGCAAGGACATCTCGATCTTCGCCTGCGGCCACATGGTCTGGCGGGCGATCGAGGCGGCCGACGTGCTCGAGCGCGAGGACGGGATCGAGGCCGAGGTCGTGAACGTTTCCATCATCAAGCCGATCGACGAGGAGGGCGTGCTCACCTCGCTGGCCAAGACCGGGGTGGGGGTGACCGCCGAGGAGCACCGCGTCGTGGGCGGTCTGGCAGACGCCGTGCGCCAGGTCGCCGCCGAACAACACCCGGTCCCGGTGTTCGCGCTGGGGATGGGCGACGAGTTCGGGGTCTCCGGCACGGCCGAGGCCTGCATGGAGCACTTCGGCCTGACCTCGACCGGCATCGCCGACCGGGTCCGCGAGGCGATGCTGAAGAAGCCGATCGTCTCGCACCCGCCCATCCACGGGCAGGGCTGGGGCTAGGCACCAGGTTTCGCGGCGCGCCGGCCCGGGGAGGCTGTGCGCATGGCTGAATCAGACGATCAGGGCTTCGCAACCGAGGAGTCGGGGCAGGGATTGGCGGACTCTCCTGAGGAGACCGTCCCCGACGCCCCCTCCGAGAAGGAGCCCGACGAGGGCCCCGTGCCCGACGAGGACGCCGACTAGCTAGGTCGCGTCGTCGTCGTCCTCGGACGACTTCTCGGAATCCGCCTCGCCGTACTCGCCGTGGTCGCGGCCTGCCGCGCCCTCGGGCGTGAGGCGGTCCGCAAGCGGGTCGGCGAAGGAGTCTCCGTGCTGGGCCTGCTCCCGCAGCAGCTCCTCGGACTGTTCGAAGCCTTCGGAGACGCCCCCGCCGGCTTCGGCGGGGGCTCGTTCCGACTCTGGGAGATTCTCGACGCCGCTGCGACCGCCGATCTGCCCGGCCTCCTTGGCGGCGGCGTCGGCCTCCTCGCGCGCACGCTCGTCGTCGGCGTCGGTCTCCTCGGCGTCGACCGGCGTCAGGTTCTCCTCGGCGGGTGTGTCGTCAGGTGCCACTGGGACTAATCATCCCACCCCTTCGGAGGTGCGAAACCTCACCGCGAAAACCGGCCATCCCTTTTCGGGCGCGTTTTTGCGAAGCGGCTCGGCCACTTGTCTACCCTGTTGCCGTGTTGTGGGTGCGGTGTGTGTACGGGGCCCCACAGCGATCCTCTAATGGAGCGACATCAGACAAAGACGCTTTCGCGCGCCCGCGGACGGGCCGCGCGGCGACCTGAGCACCTGACCGAGCGCAGGGCTCGGCCGCCGATCGTCGAGCTGCGCCAGGCGACCAAGATCTATCCCGGCGGCCACGTCGCGCTCGAGCGGGTCAGTCTGCGGATCGACCGCGGCGAGTTCGTCTTCCTCGTCGGCCCGACGGGCTGCGGGAAGTCAACGCTCATCAAGATGCTGATCCGCGAGCTCGAGCCCACCGAGGGCGAAGTCCGGATCGCCGGACGCGACATCGCCGGGCTCTCCTCCAAGCAGATCCCGCACCTGCGGCGGCGAATCGGGACCGTGTTCCAGGACTTCAAGCTGCTCCCGAGCCGCAACGTCTACGACAACGTCGCCTACGCGCTGCAGGTGATCGGCGCCTCGCGCGCCGAGATCAAGCGCAAGGTCCCCGACGCGCTGCGCCTCGTGGGGCTGGCCGACAAGCTCAGCAACTATCCCGACCAGCTCTCCGGCGGCGAGCAGCAGCGGCTCTCGGTCGCCCGCGCCTTCGTGAACCACCCGCCGCTCCTTCTCGCGGACGAGCCGACCGGAAACCTCGACCCCTCGACCTCCATCGGGATCATGCAGACGCTCTACCGGATCAACCGCACCGGGACCACCGTCGTCGTCGTGACCCACGACCGCGAGCTGGTCGACAAGATGCGCCGCCGCGTGATCGGGCTCGACACCGGCCGGGTCGTGCGCGACCAGTCCGCCGGCATGTACGCAGACGAGGAGTCCACCCGCGAGTTCGCTGCGCGTATGCGCGACGAGCTCGGCGTGGACGAGAACGACCCCAACCGCTACTAGCCATGTCCCGAGTCTTCTTCTTCATCGCCGAGGGCCTACGGGCACTGCGCCGCAGTGCCGCTCCGAGCGCCGCCGCGATCGTCACGGTCGCGGTCACGATCGTCCTGATCGGCGTCCTCGTTCCCATCTTCAACTCCGCGCAGGGGAAGACCAACGAGATCCGCGACCAGGTCGGGCTCATTGCCTTCCTGAACGACGAGGGGACCAAGCCCGAGATCCCGCCGGCCCAGCTGGACGAGCTCCAGCAGCGGCTCGAGGCCATCCCGCATGTCGCCTCGGTCGAGCTGGTCACGAAGGAGGAGGGCCTCGAGAGCCTCGGTCCTCGCTTCGACACGAACGATCCCCAGGAGCTCGTCAGCGAGCTTCCCAATGAAGACAACCCGCTTCCCACCGCGTTCAAGATCAAGCCGGACGACCTCGAGAACATCGAGGCAGTGCGCTCCGCGATCACGCCGCCGAACGACGCCGGCAAGCCCGAGGCGATCAGCCCGCTGATCACCGAGGTCGGCGACTCTCGCGACGACGCCAAGACGCTGCGAACGGTGACGGGGATCGTCAAGTGGTCGCTGGTGGGCGTGGCGGCACTGCTGCTCGCGGCGTCCCTGCTGCTGGTCGCCAACACGATCAGGCTCTCGATCTACGCGCGGCGCCGCGAGGTCGAGGTGATGCAGCTGGTCGGGGCTACGAATTGGTTCATCCGCTGGCCATTCGTCGTCGAGGGCCTCGTCTGCGGGTTCATCGGGGGCCTTGTCGCAGTGGCCCTGCTCTACCTCGGCAAGCAGACGGTGGTCGATCCGCTCGCCGAGGACTTCAACCTGCTCTCCGGGGACGGGACCAACTTCCCGCTGCTCGTCCTGGGCCTGCTGGCCGTGGCGATGGCGGTCTCGGCGATCGGGAGCGGTCTGACGCTGCGCCGGTTCCTGCGCGTCTGACCCGAACTCTGCAGACTGCGAGACTTCCGCGGTGACCGTCACCCGCCCATACCTGGTCGCGATCCTCGTGGTCGTCGCCTTCGTCATCGGCGCCGTGCTGGGCGCACGCACCGATGGCGTCTCCGACGCCGTCGACGAGGTCTTCGGCGACCAGACCTCGGCCAGCACCGAGGCGCTGGACCTGATCAACGAGCGCTACTTCCAGGAGGTCGAGACGCGAGGACCTCGAGAACAGCTCGGTCCGCGGGATCGTCAACGAGCTGAGGCGCAAGTACAAGGACCGCTTCTCCCACTACTTCGGTCCGAACGCCTACGACCGGTTCCAGGACGTGCTGGAACGGCGCTTCTCAGGCGTCGGATTGAGCGTGACGGAGGTGCCTCGCGGGCTCCGCGTCGCGAACGCCTTCCCGAAGTCGCCCGCCCGCGAGGCCGGCATCAGGCAGGGCGATCTGATCGTCGCCGTGGACGGCCGCTCGATCGCCGGCGAGAGCGCGGAGCTGGCCACGGCTCAGATCAAGGGCAAGCCTGGCACCGAGGTGACGCTCACGGTCGAGCCCGAGCTCGGCAAGGGGAAGCGCGACTACCGGCTGACGCGGGCGGAGCTCGAGGTTCCCGAGGTAATCGGCCGCATGCGCGAGGCCGGTGGCGAGAATGTCGCCTACGTGCAGCTGCTCGGCTTCTCCGAGGGCGCATCGGAGACCCTCGAGGAGGAGCTTGGGAAGCTCGACGAGGAGGGCGCCGAGGGCCTGATCCTGGATCTGAGGGGCAACGGCGGCGGCCGGCTGGACGAGGCGGTCCTGACCTCGAGCCTGTTCGTCGAGGACGGCACGATCGTCACGACCAAGCGCAGGAACGGCGGCGACAACTCGCTCGAGGCCGTCGGCGACGCGCTCCCGGAGCGCCCGATCGTCGTCCTCATCGACAACGACACGGCGTCGGCCTCGGAGATCCTGACGGCGGCGCTCCAGGACTCCGACCTGGCCACGGTGGTCGGCGAGACCTCGTTCGGCAAGGGGACCTTCCAGGAGATCATCCCCCTCGACAACGGCGGCGCGCTGGACCTGACCGTCGGGGAGTACCTGACGCGGGGCGGCGAGTCCGTCAACGGCAAGGGCATCGAGCCCGACGTCGAGGCTCGAGACCGGCCCAGGACCAAGCAGGACGAGGCGCTGCAGCGGGCGCTGAACGAGATGGCCGTCCTGCTCGACGAAGATTCCTCGCAGGACTAGGACAGTGAGCCCTCGCCGCGCGGCGGCGGAGACGCGGGTGGTCGTCGTCTCGAAGCGCGGCCGCTTCCTGGTCGCGGAGCCGTTGTTCGAGCCCGGCGACCGATTGACGCTTGGCGGAGGCCCGAAGGTCAAGCCCGGCCAGATGGCCCTCGTCCAGATCGGCGGGCCGGGAGGCCGTGCGCGCGTCGTGCGCGAGCTCGGGCGCCCGGACGCGGCGCTCGACGTGGTCGAGGCGATGCTGCTTGACCGTGGCGTTCGGCGCGGGTTCGGCCGCAAGCTGCAGGCCGAGGCGGTTGACGCGATCGACCGGGCCGCGAAGACGGCTCGCGACCGGCGGGACCTGACCGACATGCCCACGCTCACCGTCGACCCCGCCACCGCCCGCGACTTCGACGACGCCGTCTCGGCCTCCGAGAGCGGCGACGGGATCCGCCTCTGGATCCACATCGCCGACGTGGCTGCGCACCTGACGCCCGGCGGCGGGCTTGACCAGGAGGCGCGGCGCCGGGCGAATTCCGTCTATGTCCCAGGGAGCGTCGAGCCGATGCTGCCCCTGGAGCTCTCGGCCGACGCCTGCTCGCTCGCTCCGGGCGTCGACCGGCTCGCGGTGACGGCGGAGATCGAGCTTGGCCCGTCCGCCGAGACGCGGTCCGTCAGCTTCTACCGCAGCCTGATCCGCTCGGACGCCCGGCTCGACTACGACCAGCTCGACGAGATCTTCGCGGGGCGCTCCCGCCCGCCTGAGGGGGTGGCCGAGCCACTCGCCCTGGCGCGACGCGCCGCCGCGGCCCTCGCCGGCCGGAGACCGAAGACCTCGCTTGACGTCTCCACCAGCGAGCCGGAGTTCGAGTTCGACGGCTCCGACGTCGTCCGCGCCACCGCGGTCGAGCAGACCGAGGCGCACCGCCTGATCGAGCACCTGATGATCTGCACCAACGAGCGCGTCGCCGACCTCTTGGAGCGGAAGAAGGTCTCGACGCTCTACCGCGTGCACGAGTCCCCCGACCCGGACCGGATCGAGGCGATGATCGAGCAGCTCGCGGCCCTGGACGTGCCGACGCCGCCGCTGCCGAAGCGAATTTCGCCGAGCCAGGCGGCGGAGATCGCAGCGGAGGCGAGCCGGATGGCCATGCGCGAGGCGACCCGCCGCGGTCACGGCCGCGACGCGTATACATCGCTCGTGCTCCGCTCCATGAAGCCCGCCCACTACAGCGACCGCAACGTCGGGCACGCCGGCCTCGGCAGCCCGGCCTATGCGCATTTCACCTCGCCGATTCGGCGCTACCCCGATCTGATCGCCCACCGCGCGCTGCTGTCTGCGGTGGGGGAGGGCGAGCGGCCCCACAGCGCCGACAGCGTCGCCGAGGACGGCCCGCACTGCTCCGAGCTCGAGCGTGAGGCGATGAAGCTTGAGCGCCAGGCCGACGATGTCTGCGAGTCCTTCCTGCTTCAGCGCGAGCTCTACGAGAGGGGCCACGGGACGGCCTTCGAGGGCGAGGTGAGCGGCGTGATCGGGGCCGGCGCGTTCATTCGCTTCGAGGGCGAACTGTCGGAGGTCTACGAGGGATTTCTCCCCGCGCGTCGAATCGGTGGACGCGAGCGCTACGAGCTCGACGAAACCGAGACGAAGCTGATCGGCACGCACGGTGGGGACGCCGTGCGTTTAGGCGATCCTGTGACCGTGTCCGTGGACAAAGTCGAGGCACCGCGGGGCCGGGTGGACCTGGTGCCCGTGGAGCGGGGAAGCTCCTAGTGGCCAAGAAGAAGGGCGACCGCACTCCGGCAAGCGGAGACGTGGCGACCAACCGCCGCGCCAGGCACAAGTTCAAGTTCCTCGAGCAGATGGAGGCCGGGATCCAGCTTCAGGGCAGCGAGGTGAAGTCCCTGCGCGAGGGCAAGGCGCAGCTCGCCGACTCGTACGCGATCGTGGACAAGGGCGAGGTCTGGCTGCGTGGCGCCCACATCCCGCCTTACGAGCCCGCTGCCGGCCAGAACCACGATCCCGACCGGCCGCGCAAGCTGCTTCTCCACAGGCGTGAGATCGAGCGTCTCGTCGGCAAGACGGCCGAGAAGGGGCTGACGCTGGTGGCGACGCGCATCTACTTCAAGGGGGCGCACGCGAAGGTGGAGCTCGCGCTCGCGACCGGCAAGGAGGGCCGGGACAAGCGCCGTGAGATCCGCGACCGCGACGTGCAACGCGAGGTGGAGCGCGACTACAAGCAGCGACTCTGAGGCGGCTCCGAACTGAGAGAGATCTTGCCTGTCCAGGCAGGGACAACGCCGATCCCCGACGAAAGTCGCTCCATGCGAATATTGCCCGCAGCGATGTTTGCTGCAATCGATACAGCCATGCCTTTGGCGATCGTCGACACGCTTCAGAAGCAGATCGAGGACAACCCGCTGCCCGTTTACGCCGGCGCGGCGCTGTTGATCCTGCTGCTGATCGGCTTCCTGTACGTGAGCAACCTGCGGCGCGGTGACGACGACGAGAAGGCGCCGAAGCCGGAGAAGCCGCCGAAGGAGAAGCGGAAGAGCTTCTCCTTCCTTCGGTCCGGGGGAGGACCCGAGAAGGAGCCGAAGGCGAAGAAGGAGAAGAAGGAGCGGAAGAGCCTCTCTCTCCCCAAGCCGGGCGGAGGATCCGAAAAACGTGAGAAGCGCCGCGCCGATCGCGAGCGCAAGGCGGGCGAGAAGCGCCGGGCCGAGGACGAGGAGCGCCGCGCTTGGGAGGACGAGCGCCGCCGCCGCCGGGAGGAGCGCGAGAAGCGCAAGGAGGAGCGCCGCAAGCGCAAGCTCGAGCGGAAGGGCGACACGGGCGAGATGGAGGCTGTCTCCACGTCCGGCGAGGGCGAGGGTGAAGGCGAGCCGACGATGCTCGCCGCCGCCCTCGGCCTGTCCGGCGACGAGGAGGAGGAGAAGAAGCCTGAGGACGGCGTCGTCGGGCCCCCGCCCGCCGAGGGACCGCCCACCGGCGAGACCCAGGAGATCTCGGCAGCCGTTGGCGCCGGATCCTCCGGGGAAGGAGAGGGCCCCGGTGCGAATGGCCCGCTCGGAGGGGACCTCGGCGACGAGGGTCCGGCCGAGCCGGACGCCGGCATGGCCGGGATCCCGCCCGCGGGCGACGTTCCGCCCCCGGGCGACGTCCCATCCGCCGGTGACGTTCCACCGCCGCCTGATGCTCCGCCCCCACTTGGCGAGCCCCCGTCGCCGCTCGGCGAGCCGCCTGACGGACCTCCGGCCGCGGAGCCGCCGGGACCGCCGGCCCTTGGCGAGCCGGTCGGCACCGGCCCCGAGGACGGCGAATCCGCTCTGACTCCGATCGCGCCCGAGCCCGAGAGCGCCCCGGCGGGATTCGGCTCGACGGCCGAGCCCGGTGACGACGCACCCGGCATCGGCGGCGACGCACCCGGCATCGGCGGTGTACCCGGCCTCGGCGGCGACGAGCCGCAGCCTCCCGCACCTCCTTCGGCTCCGCCGCCCCCTGCGGGCACGCCCGAGCCCGAGCCGACCGTGATCGAGCCGCCGAGCGCGGGCTCGCTCCAGGAGGAGATCGACCGTCTTGCGCGGGAGCAGCAGGAGGGAGGGGCCGCCGCCGGTCCGCCCACGCCGCCTCCGGGTGCAGGCGAGCCGGTGCCCGGCGAGCCGGCGCCACCGCCTCCGCCGCCCGGTCCCCCCACACCGCTTGCGGGCGACACCCCGGCCGGGGGCATCTCCCTGCCCGATCTGTCCCAGCCCCCTGGCGGACCGCCCCCCGGCGGACCGTCCCCCAGCGAACCCCCGCCCAGCGAACCCCCGCCGGGCGAGCCGCCGGCGGGACCAGATCCGTTTGGCGCTTCGCCGCCCGCTGAAGAGCCCATGGCGCCCCCGCCCGGCGAGCCCGCGCCACCCGCGCCGCCGGGGATGGGTCCGCCCGGTGCCGGCGAGTCTCCGTTTGAGGTGCCACCCGGTGGCGCTCCGGGACCGCCGCCCATGGCGCCCGAACCGACGTCAACCGAGCCTCCGTTTGGCGAGCCGGCCGAGCCGGCCGCTCCCGGCGGGATCGAGCCCCTGTCGACGGAGCCTCCGGTGCCGGAGCCCCCGGCACCCCCCGGACCCGACCCCTTCGCCCCGGAACCCTCGGTACCGGAGCCCTTCGCACCTGAACCCTCCCTATCGGAACCGCCTCTGCCCGAGCCCCCGGTGCCCGAGCCGCCGGGCGGGCCTCCGCCCCTGTCCACCGAGCCGCCCCTGGGGGGCGAGCCGCCGATGTCGACCGAGCCGCCGATGGGTCCGCCCACCCCGGACTACCCGCCGGCCGGCGAGCCCTCCGAGATCGGCCAGCCGCCGGCGCCCCCACCCCCGCCGTCGCTGCCCGAGCCCCCGTCGGGCATGCCCGAGCCTCCGCCGCGCATGCCCGAGCCGCCCCTCGAGCCGCTGACGCCGCTACCCGATCAGCCGCAGCCGGAGGCTCCGCCGTTCGATCAGGTCCAGCGTGTGGCGCAGGAGCGCGAGGACCAGATCACACAGGAGGAGCGCCGGATCACCACCGAGGCGGACGCCCGTCTCGCACAGGCCGAGGAGTTGCAGCGCCAGGCCGAGGAGCGGATGGGCCGCGCGCAGCAGGAGACCGAGAAATTGATCCAGATGGCCGCCGATCAGGCCCGGAGCCAGGCCGAGGAGCAGGCGCGCGAGGACGCCCAGAAGATGCTGCGCGAGGAAAGCGAGCGGCTGCGCCGGGAGTCCGAGGAGCGTGCCCGCCAGGAGTCCGACCGCGTTCGCCAGGAGGTCGAGGAACGGACCCGCCAGGCGATCGAGCAGGCGACCAGCGATGCCGACGAGCGGGTCCGCAAGGCAGCCGAAGAGGCCAGTCGCGAGGCCGAGGAGCGTGCCCGCGCCGCAGCGGACGAGCGCTTCAGCAGCGAGGTCAGCCGGATCGAGCAACAGGTCGAGCAAAGGGCCCGGGTCGAGGCGAAGGCGGAGGCAGAGCGCGACCTCGAGGCCGACCGCAGCCGGCTCAGCTCGGAGGTCGAGGAGGCGGAGCGCCGGCTGCGCGAGGAGCGCGAGACGCGCGACACCACGATCGAGACCGCCTACAACCGCCTTAAGGAGATCGAGGAGCGGGCCAAGGAGGCCGAGCGCCGGGCGGCCGACGCGGAGCGGCTCGCGAGGCTGAAGGCAGACGAGGCCGAGCGGGAGCGCCGCCTTCGCGAGGTGCTGCAGAAGGTGCAGGACGCGGAGTCGCGGGCCAAGGAGGCCGAGCGCAAGGCCCGCGCGGCAGAGGTCGCGGCGGCGGAGAGCGTCCAGGCGGCCCACGAGAGCGATTTGATCGAGGCCCCCGAGGCCCCCGAGGCCCCCGAGGCCCCCGAGGCTCCGGAGGCGCCCGAGCCCGAGCCCGAGCCGGCGGCGCCGGAGGCGCCTGAACCAGAGGCCGCCGAGCCTGAAGCGGCCGAGCCGGAGCCGGAGGAACCCGAGCCGCCCATCTCGCTGGTCGAGCCCGTGCCGGACCTGCCCGAGGGCGAGAAGGCCGAGCGCGACGCCGAGCCCGAGGAGACCTCGCTGGTCGAGCCTGAGCCCGACGCCATGCCCGCGCCCAAGTCCTTCAGCATCACCGCACCCAAGCCCCCGCCCCCGGTCTCGATCAAGACCGCCCCGCCACCGGAGCCCGAGCCTGAGCCGGAACCCGAGGAGCCCGAGGCCGAGGTCAAGGAGGAGGAGGCCGAGGAGAAGGCCGAGCCCGACACCGAGGAAACGGCCGCCGCCGGATGGGTCCCCGCAGAGGCCCCCGAGCCGGAGGCCGAGGTCAAGGACGAGGCCGAGGCGGCGAAGGCCGAGGCCGAGGAGGTCAAGGCGCGCGACACCGACCAGCCCGACACCTTCGCCGAGCCCGCCGAGGAGGAGAAGAAGGAGCGCAAGTCTTTCCGTCTGAGTCGCCCGTCGAAGGAGGCCAAGGACGAGGCCGAGGAGAAGTCCCCCAGGCCCTTCCGCCTCAGCCGCCCGCCCAAGGAGGAGAAGGAGAAGGAGGAGGCCGAGGCCACCGACGAGGGGGAGGAGAAGGAGAAGCGCAAGTCATTCCGGCTGAGCCGCCCCTCGAAGGAGGAGAAGGAGAAGGAGCCCGAGGCCGCCGACGAGCCCGAGGAAGCGGAGGAGAAGGAAGAGGGCAAGGGTTTGTTCGGGCGCATCCTCGGTGTCGCCGGGATCGGCCAGGACGAGGAGGAGAAGGCCGAGGACAAGAAGGACGACGAGAAGAAGCCCGAGCCTCCCGCCGAGCCCGAGAAGAAGGCGGAGCAGGAGGAGGTCGACGTCTCGGCCGGCGCGAAGGACGAGGCCGATGAGGAGGAGGAGGAGGAAGCCGTCCCGGAGGGCGACAAGGTCGACGTCAACAGCGCGACCTTCGAGCAGCTGCGTGAGCTCGGCCTCTCGGTCACGCAGGCCACCCGCGTGATCACCTACCGCGAGCGGCAGAGCGGGTTCGACTCGATCGACGACCTGGACTCGGTTCCGGGCATGCCGCGCAGCTTCCTGCGCAAGATCAAGCCGCGCCTGACGCTCGGCAAGTAGCCGTTCCGCGCCCGCTACCCACGGGAGGACAGGT
Source organism: uncultured Solirubrobacterales bacterium (assembly GCA_963824785.1). Lineage (GTDB taxonomy): Bacteria > Actinomycetota > Thermoleophilia > Solirubrobacterales > 70-9 > CAWGQG01. The sequence continues at coordinate 812,952 of CAWGQG010000001.1, read as the reverse complement.
GTTCGATAGTCGGGTCATGCGAACGCGCTCCAGTGCCGACCATTCACCAATGCCGGGGAAGCTCATCCGAATCTCCCTGCTCGCAGGCGCGGTCGCCGCCACGGCGGCGGCTCTCGCCGCGCCCGCCGGCGCCTGGAACTCGGACAGGCTCAGCAAGAACGTCTGCGTGACGACCGGCGGCGGCCGCTTCGTGGACATTCCCGAATTCGACGGCGAGACCATCGACCGGAGGCTGCTCGACGACATCGAGTGGATGCGCCAGAAGTTCAAGATCTTCATCGGCGACGGCTTCTCGACCGACAAGGCCCACAAGCTGAACGGCGAGCACCCGATCGGACTGGCGCTCGACATCGTCCCGGACGAGTCCATCGGGGGCGACTGGGGCGACATCAACCGCCTCGCGCGCTGGGCCGAGCCGCGCCAGAACCAGCCGCGCCCGCTCTTCCGGTGGGTCGGCTACTGGGGAGACAGGGAGCACGGCCCGCGCGAACACCTCCACCTCTCCTGGGACCACAGCCCGACGAAGCCGAAGCACGTCGCGCGCACTGTCGAGACCCGCTTCTGCCCGGGGAAGAAGAAGTGATGCGGCGCGCGCTCCTGGTCGCCCTCTGTGGCGGGGTCGTCTGCTTCAGCCTCGCGGGCACCGCGGCTGCCTGGCCCAACCCCGCGAACGATCCGCGACTGCTGAGCCAGCCGATCGAGGAGCCGAGCTACGACGAGGCCCAGAAGTGCCGGCCGCGCTCGACGCCCGGGATCCGGCTCCTGACCGCGTGGATCGACCGTCGCTTCCGCGGAGAGTCCTGGGGCGTCTGGCGCTGCCAGAAGCTCGACAAGAACAGCTACAGCCTGCACTCCGAGGGACGCGCCCTGGACTGGCACCTCGATGCGAAGAACAAGCGCGAGCGGCGCGCCGCCAACTTCCTGCTCGAGCGCCTGCTCGCGCCCGACGAGCTCGGCAACGAGAACGCGCTGGCCCGTCGCATGGGCATCCAGGAGCTGATCTTCAACTGCCGGAGCTGGTTCTACGGCGGCGAGCTCGGTCGCTACAGCGGCTGCGGCAAGGGCGTGGACCGCACGACCGCCCACAAGGACCACGTCCACATCGGGATGAACTGGGCGGGCGCCAAGGCCCAGACCAGCTTCTGGCGCAGCGGCCTGCGCAAGGAGTAGCTCCCGCCTGGCCCCGGGCCGGGCTACCATTGGTGCACATAGCACGGGGCCGACATTGGATTCGATTCGGTTGTGTGCGTTCAGTTGCAGGTCGAGGTTCCCGGAGGCCTCGTTAAACCCCGGGAAAAACCAATACGTGCGGACCATGAGTTCGCTCTCGCTGCTTAGTTAGAAGCTAGGCAGCTTGTGTCGGCCCTTCCGAGCCCGAGGGAAGGGGTCACCGGCATCAGAATCGGGCTCACCGCGGCGGACTGTCCCGACCGCCACGGGAAATCAAAGGGACTTGGCTCCCCGGCATCTCCCGCCGGCAGCGGAGGTCGGGGAGCGAGATCAAAGCGCCGGCTATACCTGTAGACGCTGTTCGTTTCCATGACCGGAGACGCCGGTTCGAACCCGGCCGGCTCCATCATTTCCCCTCCCGTTCGCGCTGGATGTCCCAGGCGACCCGTTCCTCCCGCGGGCCGCTTATGAACCCGGGTCCCTCCGCTCGAAGCGCCGCGCCCGCGGAGATCGCCCAATAGCCGAGCGGGTAGAGCGGGCCGAGGAAGAACGCGAAGCCGGCTCGGCGGTCGGTCGGGTGCTGGACGGCGAGCGCGAACGCGAGCTGGATCATGGCGATGACCGCGATCGCAATGGCCCACGCGATGGCGAATCCGAGAACCGGGAACGGATCGCCGGCGATCTCGTTGATCACCGCGGCCGCGAGGGCGAGCGCCATCGCCATCACCCAGACGAAGGACGTCGCGGCCTCGAGCCCCACCGGCCACATCCGCCGGTTGCGCCAGCGCGGGATCGTCCCTGAGTACTTCTTCAGTACCTCGCCCTGGCCGCGAGCCCACCGGCACCGCTGCGCCCAGAGCGTTCGCATGGTCGACGGCACCTCCATGCCGAGCAGCGCCTGGGGCTCGAACGTCGTGTGCCAGCCGGCGAGCAGGAGGCGCCAGGAGAGGTCGATGTCCTCGGTCGCCATCCGGCCGTCATAGCCGCCCACGGCGAGCACCGCGTCACGGCGAAACAGCCCGAGCACGCCGGCGACGACGCCGACCCGCCCGACGAGGCCCCACGTGCGCCTGATCAGGCCGATGATCGAAGCGGCTTCGAGGATCTGCATTCCCGCCAGCAGGCTGCTGCGGTTGGTGACGTGCGGCGAGCCGGCCACCGCTGCGATCAGCGGCGAGTGCGACATGCGCGAGACGAGCAGCCTGATCGCCTGGGGATGGATGTGCGTATCGGCATCGCAGACCACCACGAGCTCATGGCGGGCACGGCGAAAGCCGGCGTTGAGCCGCTCGGCCTTGCCACGGTTGACGGGGTCCCGGACGACATCGAGCCGCGGATCGCCCCGGCCGGCCCTCTCCGCCGCGGCGACGGTCTCGTCGGTCGAACCGTCGTCGAGCACCAGGATTTCGATTTCCGGATAGTCGACGACGCGCGCCGCGATCACGCAGTCGGCGATCACCGCCTCCTCGTTGAAGGCGGGGATCAGCACGCTCACCCCGGGCCAGCCGCCCGGCGGCTCGGCCCCGTCATTGGCCTCGTCAAGCAGGCGGAACAGGAGCCCGCCCGCGATCCAGGTCGCCGCGCTGAGGACCGGGTACAGGGCGACGACCGCCAGGAGGACTTGGGCGAGGGTCTGGAGCACTAGGCCGTTTCCTTCGCCCTCTCCTCATCCCGCAGGCGGTGGAGCCGCATCGCGAGGAGCACGACGGTCGCGAGGAGGACCGAGATGGCGATGACCACCAGGGCGAACTGAACCGCCTTGCCCTCGCTGAGGGCGTAAGCGGTGGCGATCAGCGCGGCCACCCACAGCAGCGGGCCGGCGACGAAGAGGAACACCCGCCACCCCAATGAGGCAGGGCGCAGCGGTTTGAATACGGACGGGGGCCTGGGCGTCTCCCGCTCGTCGGTCGGAGGCATGCCCGGTCACCCTAGACGGCGTACCTGCCGGTATAGCCCGCGATGAGTTTCGGCCCGTGCCATGGTCTTACGGGCAGTAGACAAGCGACAGGAGGAAGCCATGCCCCAGAAGATCGTCACCAACCTGTGGTTCGACACCGAGGCCGAGGAGGCCGCCGAGTTCTACTGCTCGATCTTTCCCAACGCTCGCATCGTCAACAAGACGCACTACACCGAGGGCGCCCCCCGCGAGGCCGGGACGGTGATGACCGTCGACTGGGAGCTCGACGGCCAGCGCTTCACCGGGATCAACGGCGGGCCGGAGTTCAAGTTCGACGAGGCGATCTCGCTGCTGATCAACTGCAAGGATCAGGAGGAGGTCGATTACTTCTGGGAGAAGCTGACCGACGGCGGCAGGGAGGTCCAGTGCGGCTGGCTCACGGATCGTTACGGCCTCTCCTGGCAGGTCGTGCCGGAGGGGATGGACGAGCTCTTCTCCGACTCCGACCCGAAGCGGGCCGAGCGCGCGATGAAGGTAATGCTGAAGATGAAGAAGCTCGACGTCGACGCCCTTCGCAAGGCCGCCGACGGCGTCGCTGCCTGAGCCTCAGCCGCCGGCCGTGTAGCTGACCAGCTCCTCGCGGCCGGTGCCTGTGAGGTCGATCGTCAGGATCGGCCCCACGCCTTCGGCGAAGAACTTGTTCTCGACCTGGATCGGCTCGCCCAGCGGGTTGACGTCCTGGGTCTGCAGGGGGTTCTCGAACCTCCCGAAGGGGACCGCGACCCGCTCGGCGAAGCCGAGCACGCGGGCGAAGTCCTCGGCCTCGCCCTCCAGGTACTCCTGGCGGTACTCGACCCCGGGCTTCGGTTCGGCCGGCATGATCACGCCGGCTTCGGCTCCATCCACGCCGGCTTCGAACGAGCCCTCGCGCGAGACGACCTTGCCGTCCTCGTACTCGGCGGTCTCCTCGCCGAGATACCAGACGTTGCCGTCGGCGTCCTGGGCGTACCAGTCGTCGGTGATCTCCACCGGCTCCCCGTTCTGGGTGACGACGTCGTGCACCACGCGGGCCTCGACGCCGTTGGCGATCATCTTGGTCTCGCGCGTCACCGTGACCTCGACCCGCAGCTCACCCTCGGGGTCGGACTCGCGGTAGACCCACGTGCTGCCGGGAGTCATCGGCCAGTACGGGTTGTCGATCTCGGTGGTGAAATCGGCGGGGTCGAGCTCAGCGGGCTCGCTTCCAGTGGGCAGCGAGGCCTCGCCGTCGGAGTCGTCGTCGCCGCACGCCGTCATGCCCGCGGCGAGCGCGAACACCGAGCAGCCGATCGCCAACGCCTTCCGTTTCGCCATTTCGTCCATCAGCTTCTCACGATTACGTGTCACGTCAAGCAGGGCAAAGGGAGGGGAATGGGAGTGCGCTACGTTGAGCCCGTGGGCCAGGGACTGCGGCACGGGAGCCGAATTCGCCTTGCAGCGATCTTCGCCGCGCTGATCGCGGTGGCGGCGATGTGCGCCGCCGCGCCTGCGGCCGAGGCCAAGAAGAAGAAAAAGGCCACGAATGCACCGGCGTGGTTTCCCTTCGCGCCCTACGTGGACGTCTCGGCCTTCCCGCCGCCGGACCTGACCGCGATCAAGGCCGGGTCGGGCATCAACGCCGTCAGCCTCGGCTTCGTCACCGCGCAGGGCGGGAACCAATGCATCCCCACCTGGGGCGGCTACACGGACTACCCCGCATTCGGCGGCAACCCCTACCGCAAGGCCAACATCGACGCGTTCCGCGCGGCCGGCGGGAAGATCGTGGTCAGCTTCGGCGGCGCGGCCGGCACCGAGCTGGCGTCGGCATGTCCCACCGTGGGCGCGCTGGCGGCGGCCTACAAGCAGGTGATCGCCGCCTATCGGCCCACGCACATCGACTTTGACATCGAGGGCGACGAGGTGGACGACGCCGCGGGGAACGCTCGGCGCGCCGCCGCGATCCGGATCCTCCAGAAGCCGAAGAAGAAGAAAAAGAAGGGCAAGAAGGGCGCCGCGACTACCAAGAAGAAAAAGAAGAGCAAGCCCGGCGTCGCGGTGGGTTTCACCCTCGCCGTTCTCCCCAGCGGGCTCGACGACCAGGGGCTCGGGCTTGTCCGCCAGGCCGTCTCGAGCCGCGACAACCTCAGCGTCGTCAACGGCATGGCCATGGACTACGGGCCGGGCGCGGTCCCGAATCCCGAGGGCCAGATGGGCGAGCTTGCGATTCAGGTCGCCAACTCCCTCTACGGCCAGCTCAAGGGCGTCTATCCGAAGCTGCCCGCCGCGCAGGTCTGGAAAAAGGTCGGGGTCACGCCGATGATCGGAATCAACGACGTGCCGACCGAGAAGTTCTACGTCGAGGACGCCCAGCAGCTCGCGTCGTTCGCGCGGTCACAGCGCATCGGGATGCTCGGCATGTGGCAGCTGAACCGCGACAAGCAGTGCCCGATGCCGACCGTGACCACGCAGGAGGACTGCTCGGGAGTCGCCCAGGCTCCCTACGACTTCTCGCGGACTCTCGGCAGCTTCGGCGGCTGACCTAGCCCGCGGGGAGCGCTGCCAGCACGTCCCGGTGGACCTTGCCGGTCCGGATGCGCTGCGGATGGTCGCCGACCTTGATCCGGGCGACCTCCTTCATCCGCCTGTAGGAGAAGACGGAAATCTCGTCGGTGCCGCTCCAGGAGACGTAGCACTGCTTTCCATCGGCGCTGGTCGTCGACCAGTAGGGCTTGAGCCCGTTGTCGAACCGCTTGAAGGTGAAGGACTTGCGGCGCACGATCGCCGCGTAGTCGGACATCGTGCCGGCGACGCAGAGTTTCTTGCCGTTCTTCGCGATCGCGATCCCGTGGTGGGCCGAGTCGAGGAGGTAGTCCTCCTTGGGGATGTCCTTGGCCTTGTCCGAGACGGGCAGGTTCACGACCCTCAGCACCTTCTGCGTCTTCAGGTCGTAGACGACGAAGCCGTGGAAGAAGGAGACCTGGAGGAAGACGATCCGCTCCTTCGGGGCGATCGCCATAGGCCGGACCGCGGCGCTCATGTTCGGATAGCCCGCCTCCTTCAGCTTCTGGCCCATGTTGACCTCGCTCAGGACCTTGAAGGTGCGGGCGTCGACCTCCTGGAAGACGCGCTTGCCCTTCGACGTGTCCACGACCGGCTGGTCCGCGGGCGTGTAGACCAGGCCGATGCTGGCGTGGATGATCTTCTTGCCATCGTGCGTGTAGGTGTTCTCGTGCGGCGAGTCACCTGACTGCCAGCGGCCGACCTCGGCCCCGGTGGCGGTGTCGAGCACGTGCACCACGTTTCCGGTCGAGGCCGAGACGGCGACGTGCTTGCCGTTGGGCGAGATCGCCATGTGGTCGGAGCGCTGCCCCGCGACCTCGAAGCGCCAGCGCAGCTGGCCGGTCTTCATGTCGATGCCGACGACGTCCTTGAAGCTCGGTCGCGAGATCACCAGCAGGCTCCCGCCGAGCACGCTGTACATGTCGTCCGCGAACTGGTCGTTGCCCTCGCCGACGAGCTGGCGGATGCCGAGGAAGTAGCCCAGGTCCTGCGGGTTCAGGAGGATCTCCTGCATCCGGACGTCGCGGTCGGGGATGATGTTGAGACGGCCGACGCGCTGGAAGTTCTTGCGGTTGATGATGTTGACCGTGCCGTCCCAGTTGTTACCGACGAAGATCATCGACTTCGTCGCCGAGGGCTTGCCCTTGCCCTTGCCGCCGCCCTTCTTGTTGGCGGCCGTTCCCAGCTCGCCCCGAGTGCAAGGGCGATCAGCGCGCAGGTGAGCGCGGCCGCCACGAGTCCCCTTCGTGCTCCCTTCACGCCCGAAAAGCTAGACAAACCCGCGCTCGCACGCGCCGGTCAGTCCGGCAGGGAGATGACGTGCCCGACGGCCGGATCCGACTTCCCGTCGAGCACCTCCAGGTAGATCCGCTCGAGCTCCTCGGGGCCCTCGTGGTGGCTCACCTCGAGCCAGCCGCGGGTCCAGTCGACGTACGGCTCCCAGTCCGCGGCGACGCGGGTGTTGAGGCCCTCGCCGCCCCAGTCCTCGGCGCGCTTCTTGAGCCTGGTGGGGGCGAAGAAGAATTTCGGCCTCGGGCCGGGCAGGCCCTCGGCGCCGCCCAGGTCCTCCCGATGGGTCATGCCGACGACGGCGCTGTGCTTGAGCTCGTCGCCATAGGTCTCGTGGACGGCGCTGCGGACCTTCGCGTCGCCGGCCATGTCGACGAAGACGGCGGGGCGGGGGTCAAGCGATCCGATCTCCTCGTAGGGCACGGTGCGGTCATACGGGCCGAGCCCCTCGACGAACTCGACGTTGCGGGGGGAGGTGAGGCCGATCACCTCGATCTCGCGCTTCGCCAGCAGGTGCGCGAGGGAGGAGGAGGTCCGGCTGGAGGCACTCGAGAGGACCGCGACCTCGGCGCCGAACAGGTCCTCGTCGGCGATGAAGTCGTCGATCATCCACGAGGTGAAGTAGAGGGGCCAGAGCAGCATCTGGTGATCCTCGTTCTCCTCGCTGTACATGGGGTCGCCCGCGACCCGCGCGTAGCGGTTGTAGGCGGCGGGGAGCTCTGCGCGGTGCGGGGAGACGTCGACGAAGTCGCTCTCGCTCGCCCGGTCGGGCTGCACCACGAGGTGGGTCGAAGGCGGCAGGTAGCCGAAGATCCTGCTGCCCTCCTCGACGCCGTCGGCCTCGCTGGCGGCGACGTCGGCGAAGCCCCACATCGGCACCTTGCCCCAGCCGTCCGGCCCGGGGAAGAAGTCCCAGTAGCTCATCTGGTCGCCCATCAGGGCGTAGGTGATGTTGTTGGTGGTCAGGCCGAAGCGGTCGACCTTCAGCAGCGTCTGACCCTTGTCCAGCTCGGGCGCATCGGAGTCGTCGATCCGCGTCTCGTGCAGGTCGTCGCGTTTGACCAGGAAGTCCATCCGCGACACGAACCCTATGAGGTCAGAGGCCGAGTCCGCGGACGCCGGGCTCGTCCCAGCCCAGGTGGTGGGCCACCTCGTGGCGGACCGTGCGCTCGACCTGGGCTCGGAGCAGGTCAGGGTCGTGGCCGAAGCTCGCCTCCAGGGTGTCCTGGAAGATCACGATCCGGTCGGGGTAGCCGTCACGCGCGACCGTGCCGCCCATGTAGAGCCCGTAGGCGTGGTGCTTCTGGCCATCGTGTGAGACGACCACCGGGGTGTGGTCGAGCACCTCGCGGAACTCCTCGGGCAGCTCGTCGAGCGCCTGCATTACGAGCTCGTCGAACTCGCTCGGCGGGTAGTCGGGAACCGGCAGCTGCGCGAGTTTCTCGCTGCGGTCCATCAGCCGCCGGAACTCTGGCTCGGGCATCTCGCCCCCGATTGCAAGAACCGTCAGCCAGGCGGTGACGAGCGCGACCGCGATGCCGGCCACGATGATGCTGAACAGCTCGCCCAGTCCGGCGAACGACGGCGGGTTCAGCAGCAGCAGCGCGACCCCGGTGAAGAAGGCGAGGATCGCCGCGATTCGGAGAGGGGGGAGGAGGGCGTCCTTCATGCATCCAGGGTAGAGAGGCGGGTCCCTCGACTGGGCGGACAAGCGATTAGTTTTGGCAACGGCCCCGGTCTATGAGTTGAACCGTCACACAACCTGAGTCCTGAAATGGCAAGCTGTCGATTTCGCGCGTCCCCGTTCGTCGTTGAAGGGAAATCAACTTTGGAGGGAGATCAATGACCCGCCGCCTCGCTCGCCTCGCCGACATCACCTACCGCCACCGCCGCCGCGTGGTCCTCGCCTGGATCGCCGCGACCGTCGTGATCATCGGGGTCGGCTCCGCGCTCGCCGGCGAGTACGAGGCCGACTACCACACGCCCGGCTCCGACTCCAAGGAAGCCAGCGAGATCACGCAGGAGAACTTCGAGGGGTACTCGGGCCAGGAGATCAACGTCGTCTGGGAGGCCGAGGACGGGGCGGGGAGTCCGGCCACCCTCGAGCAGATGGACGCGTTCTTCGCCGAGGCGGAGCAGGTCGAGCACGTCAGCAAGCACGCCGAGATCCGGATCTCCGACGACGGGACGATCGGGACCACGACCCTGCCGTTGACCGTCAACGGCTGGGAGGTCGAAAAGGAGCAGGGCGAGGAGCTGATCGCCGCCGCCGAGGACAACAGCGGCGATGGCCTCGAGATCAAGCTCGGAGGCGACCCGATCTACGCCGCGCAGGAACAGGCGAGCCCCGAGGGATTCGGGCTTCTGGGAGGTGCCATCGTCCTGCTGATCGCCTTCGGCTCGGTCGTCGCCGCCGGCCTGCCGCTCGTGATCGCGTTGGTCGGCCTCGGGATCTCTTCCGCCGGGCTGATCGCCCTGCTCGCGAACGTCGTTGACGTTCCCGACTGGACGACAGCCGTCTCCGGCCTGATCGGGATCGGCGTCGGCATCGACTACGCGCTGCTGGTCCTGACCCGCTTCCGCGCCGCGATGAACCACGGCAAGGACGTGCACGACGCCGTCACCGAGGCGATCACCACCGCCGGGCGCAGCGTGATCATCGCGGGCGCAACGGTGGTCATCGCCATCTTCGGCCTGGTGCTGACCGGCTTGCCGTACATGGTCGGGGTCGCGATCTCTGCGTCCCTCGCGGTGCTCGTGGTGATGCTCGCCGCGATCACCCTGCTGCCCGCGCTGCTGTCGATGCTCGGCCCGCGGGTGGACAAGCTCAAGATTCCCTTCCTCGGCGGCCGCGCCCTCCGTGCCGAGGGCGACAGCCACTCACCCGCCGCTCGCTGGAGCCACGCAGTCCAGCGCCGTCCCTGGCCCGCGGCGATCATTGCAACCGCCCTGCTGATCGCGCTGGCGCTGCCCGCGCTCGACATGCGCCTCGGCTTCCCCGACGCCGGCAACGACAAGCCGGAGACCATGACCCGCGAGGCATACGACCTCACCGCGGAGGGCTTTGGCCCCGGAACCAATGCGCCCTTGGTGATCGGAGCCGAGCTGCCTTCGGGCGACCCGGCGGCGAAGGCGGCGGTCAACGACTTTGCGCGGGAGCTGCGCGGCGAGGACAACGTCGCGTTCGTTGCGCCGCCGCAGTTCAATGAAGCGGGAACGTCGGCGATCATCACGATCGTCCCGGAGAGCTCGCCGCAGGACGAGGAGACCGAGGAGCTGGTCACCCACCTCCGCGACGACCTCATCCCCGAGCAGCTCGAATCGGCTGGCATCAACGCTCCGGTGGGCGGCCTGAACGCGGCGCTCGCGGACCAGAGCGAGTTCATCGTGGACAAGGCGCCGCTCGTGCTTGCCGGCGTGGTCGGGCTCTCCTTCCTGCTCCTGCTCGTGGCCTTCCACTCGCCGCTGATCTCGCTGAAGGCGGGGATCATGAACCTGCTCTCGGTGGGTGCCGGCTTTGGCGTGATGACGCTGGTCGCACAGGGCGACAACTTCGTCGCTGAGCTGATCGGCATCGACAGCGAGGTGCCGATAGCCCCGTTCCTGCCCGTGATGATGTTCGCGATCCTGTTCGGCCTCTCGATGGACTACGAGGTGTTCCTGATCTCGCGGATCCGGGAGGAGTACCTGAAGGACGGCGACACCAGGCGGGCCGTCGCCGACGGCCTGGCGAAGACCGCGCGCGTGATCACGGCGGCGGCGGCGATCATGGTCGTCGTCTTCCTCGCCTTCGTGACCGCGCAGGACACGTTCCTGAAGCTGTTCGGGATCGGTCTGGCCACGGCGATCTTCCTCGACGCGACCGTGGTGCGAATGGTGCTGGTGCCGGCGACGATGCAGATACTCGGGAAGTGGAACTGGTGGATCCCGGACTGGCTCGACCGCAGGCTGCCGCGCCTCGACACGGAGCACGTCCCGGCGGGCGCGGCGGAGAGCCGGCCCTAGACCGGTCTGAACAGAGTCGCTACTCGGGGACCCCCGCGGCCCCGAGCGCGTCCTGCCATTTCGAGAAGTAGCGGATCTGGGAGACCAGCCCGTCCCGGAACCACATCGCTGCGCCGAGCTCAGTCTTCATCTGGAGGCCGACTCCCTTGACTCGGCCCACCATTTGGACCAGCGCGACCACGGCGTCGTCCCCTTCACGAACGTCGCAGAGCTCGAAACCGAAGTCGTCGAAGTTGTCTTTCCACTGCACGTTGAGCTTTCGGAGGCCATCACGCCCGTAATACACGGGATCGTCCGGCCACTCGGCCATTGAGTGGACGACGAGGTCTTCGGTGTGGAAGGGGAGGACGACGTCGATGTCCCCCGTTTCCGCATACGCCTCGAAAACCCGCCGGACGGTCTCCACGTTCTCCCGCGACACCCCGGCAGTATCTTCGATCGAGCCCTTTGGAGCGATGAGTTCGCCGGCCCGCGGCGGTCTTAGTAAGCGTGAAGACCGCATCCACACAGAACCGCAGCGGCGCCCGTGGCGCTCCGCAGAGCGAGCAGCGTCGTCACGCCGCCGAGGTTCAGCGCATCCGGCGGGCGAACCGCCGCCGCCTGAGCCGCATGAGGCTCGTTCGGTAGAACCTGCCCATGACGATCAAGAGGGCGGTCCCCAACATCAGTTCCGACCGAGCCGAGGAGACGCGTGACTTCTTCGTTGACCTGCTCGGCTTCGAGGTGGCGATGGACGAGGGCTGGGTGGTGACGCTGGCCTCGCCGGCCAACCCCTCGGCCCAGGTGACCATCATCAGCAACGACGATCCGGCCGCGACCGGCATCTCGGTCGAGGTCGAGGACGTCGACGCGGTCCACGCCAGGGCGGTGGAGCAAGGCCTCCAGATCACTTATCCCATCCGCGACGAGGAGTGGGGCGTCCGGCGCTTCATGCTGCGCGAGCCGAGCGGCACGACCATCAACGTGCTCTCACACCGCTCCTAGTACCTGCTGCTTGACGATGTTGTGGATTTCTATGACCTGGGGCTCACCCGGCTCGATTCCCACTTCGGAGAGCACCGGCATGAGCTTCTCCCCGAATGCCTCGAATTGCTCCTGGGAGTCCCAGATCTCGCTGACCTTCAGGTCCCCGTCGGTACCGAAGCAGACGTGGTAATCGAGCCCGTCGGGCGGAAAGTCACCCGCGTCCTCGAGCTTCTTGATCGTCTCGTCGTACTGGGCCGCGGTCAGGGACTCAGGGGTGAAGCGGACAAGCATGCTCATCGGGTGCTCCTTTGGTCGAGGTCGTCCGACCCTATCCGCTCCGCCGCTACCTGCGGACCCGGCCCGGCATGAAGATGCCGAGCAGCGAGCGGCGCCCACACTTCTGGCACCGAGACCAGAAGCGCTCCAGGGTCGCCCCGCAGTGGCGACAGGCGGGCCGTTGGGCGACGACGCCCTTCACGGCCTCGGTACGGATCCTTCGGCGCCCGGTCCTCTGACAGCGTCTCCTGCGGCGCTCGACCAGCAACTCGATCGCGTCGGCGACGTGGATCGGCTCGATGGCGCGGTCGCCGCGCTCGACCCGGATCTCGGCGCCTCGCAGCAGCACCTCGGCGTGCGTGGCGCCGCTCGGCGGCTCGAAGCGGTAGGAGGCCAGCTCGATCAGCAGCCCCAGCGGGTCCTGGAAATAGATCGAGTCCATGAAGCCGCGGTCCTTGGGGCCGAGGACTCGATCCCGCGCTCCGTCGAGCCGCTCCTCGGCCTGCGCGGAAGGTCGCATTCGAGACCGCGAAGGCGATGTGGTGCCACGGCGCCGGGGTCGCGTCGAGTCCGCTCGGGCGTGCCCTGCGCGATCCTTCTTGGTGAAGACCGTGATCAGCCGCCCGTCGCCGGATCGAAGTAGAGATGGCTCTCGTCCGCGTTGTCGAGGTTGGGCTGCTCGAAGATGAACGGCATCCCGAGCACCCCCTCCCATAAGTCGATGGACGTCTGCCGATCAGCCCCGACGAGCGTGATGTGGTGGACGCCTTGGCTCTGGAGCTTTCTCATGAGCCGAGCCTAGGGCTTCAGTTTTCGCCCCGTCGTGAACAGGTACTGCGACCACGCCAGCAGCGCCAAGGACATCGCCGCTAGGACGGCGAAGCTGATCGGGGCGCCGACGTCCGAGTGGCCCAGGAAGCCGTAGCGGAGGGCGTCCACGACGTAGAAGAGCGGGTTCGCGTGGGAGAGGGCCTCCCAGGGGTCGCCGAGGCGGTCCACCGAGTAGAAGACGCCGCCGAGGAAGGTCAGGGGGAGGATCACGATGTTGTTGATGAAGCTCGTGTGGTCGAAGGACTCGGCGTAGATGCCGACGATCGTGCCGAGGGAGCCGAAGCCGATCGTCAGCAGCAGGACGGCGATGATGAGGAAGAAGGGCTGCTCGATCGGGGCGCCGACCAGGGGGGCGGCGAGGGCGGCGAGCGCGCCGCCGATCAGGATCGCGCGGAAGGCGCCGCCGACCAGGTAGCCGAAGTTCATCTGCCAGGCGTGCATGGGGGAGGCGAGCACGTCGTCGATGAAGCGGTCCTAGCGGCCCTGGTAGATGGTGGAGGCGTTGTTGGAGTAGGCGGCCTGCGCCATCGCCATCGTGATCAGGCCGGGGACGATGAAGATCTCGTAGTCGATCCCGTCGATCTGGTTGATGCGGTCGCCGAGCGAGAGGCCGAAGACGACCATGAACAGCAGCGAGCTGATGACCGGCGCCAGCGTCGTCTGGGTCCACAGCTTCAGCACCCGGTGGCACTCGCGGCGGCAGAGCCAGTAGAGGCCGAGCCAGGGGCGGGCGATCGCACCGCTGGTCACGCCTCGACCTCCTCGCGAACCGCCCGCCGGCGACGGTCTTGAGATAGACCTGCTCGAGCGAGTCGGCCTCGTAGCGCTCCTTGAGGCCCGCGGCGGTGTCGCGCGCGCGGATCTCGCCGCCGCCGATCAGCGCGATCTCCTCGCACAGCGCCTCGGCCTCCTCGAGGTAGTGCGTGGTCAGCAGGATCGTGGTGCCCTGCTCGTGCAGGCGGCGGATGTAGCGCCAGAGCTCGTGGCGCAGCTCGACGTCGACGCCGGCGGTCGGCTCGTCGAGGATCACCAGGCGCGGCTCGTGCAGCAGCGCGCGGGCGAGCAGCAGGCGGCGGCGCATCCCGCCCGACAGCTTCGGCGCGCGGGTGTCGCGCTTGGCGCGCAGGTCGAAGACGTCGATCATCTGCTCGGTCCGCTCCTCGGCCGCCTCCTTGTCCATCCCGTAATAGCCGCCGTGGTAGAGCAGCGTCTCGCGCACGCGTCAGGAAGCGGTCCAGGTTCGGCTCCTGCTCGGAGATGCCGATCTGGCGCCGCGCCTCCAGGCAGTTGTGCGGCGCCGAAGACCATGACCTCGCCGTCGGTGACCCGGATCAGGTTGCAGACGGCGCTGATCAGCGTCGTCTTGCCGGCGCCGTTTGGGCCGAGCAGGCCGAAGAAGCTGCCGGCGGGCACCTCGAGGTCGAGGCCGTCGAGGGCCAGGGTGCCGTCGTCGTAGCGCTTGGTCAGGCCGCGCACCTGGAGTGCCGGCTGTGTCGAGCCGAGTTCCATCAGCCGGCGGCGACCGCCTCGTCGATCGGCGTGTCGCCTGAGGTCAGGTCGAAGGTCTTGCCCGCGCTCCGGGGCGTGTCGAGGGCCGCGACCAGCACGGCCGCGACGTCGTCGCGGGGGATCTCGCTGCGACTGAGTCCCTCGCCGATCTCCACGCTGCCAGTGCCCGGGTCGTCGTGAGCCTGCGTCGGCCGCACGATCGTGAACGCGAGGCCGCTGTCGCGCACGGCGGCGTCGGCCTGTCCCTTGGCGCGAAGGTAGGCGGCGAAGCCGTCGCCCTTGGCGTCGGGGTCCGCGCCGATGGAGCTGACGATCAGGTAGCGGTCGATGCCCTTCGCCTTTGCGGCATCGGTCGAGCTTGACCGCGCCGCCGCGGTCCATCGTCTCCTTGCGGGCCTCGCCGCTGCCCGGGCCCGCTCCGGCGGCGAAGACGACGGCGTCGGCGGCGTTGATCGCCTCGGCGACCTCATCGACCTCGGCCTGCTCGAGGTCGCAGACGACCGGCTTGCCGCCCGCCTCGCGAACGTCCTGCGGCGTGGTCGGGATTGCGGATCAGCGACAGCGACCTCGTCGCCACGCTCGCTGAGCAGCTTGTCAGCCGCAGCGCGATCTGTCCGTGCCCGCCGGCGATTGCGACCTTCATCCGAAAAGGGATAGCAGGCCGACATCTGCGTGGCCGACGACCGATGAGTTTGCTGAGCCCCGGCCGGTCTGAATCGCTACAACGTAATCGTAACCGAGCACAGGGGGTTCATTTCGTGAGCGAGACAGACGGCAGCACCGGCGGCCCCGCGGTCGTGACCCGGGGGCTGGTCAAGCACTTCACCGACGGCGACGAGACGATCGAGGCCGTCCGCGGCGTCGACCTCGAGGTCCGCACCGGCGAGATCTTCGGCTTCCTCGGCCCCAACGGGGCGGGCAAGTCCACGACGGTGCGGATGCTCACGACCCTGCTGCAGATCACCGGCGGCGAGGCGAAGGTGGCCGGCGTCGACATCGCCGGGGACCCGGACGGCGCGCGGGCCAAGATCGGCGTCGCGCTGCAGGAAGCCGGCCTCGATCCCCGCCAGACCGGACGCGAGCTGCTGAACCTGCACGGGCGGCTGTTCGGCCTGGACAAGGAGCAGGCCGCCGAGCGAGCGAACGAGCTGCTGGAGCTGGTCGAGCTCGAGGAGTCGGCCGACCGCGTGATCAAGGGCTACTCGGGCGGGATGGAGCGCCGACTCGACCTGGCGGCCGCCCTGGTCCACGAGCCGCAGGTCCTGTTCCTCGACGAGCCCACCACCGGGCTCGACCCACCGGGCCGGCTCACGATCTGGGAGGAGCTGCGCCGGATCAACAAGCAGGGCACGACCGTCTTCCTGACCACGCAGTACCTGGAGGAGGCCGACCAGCTCTGCGACCGGCTCGCGATCATCGACAAGGGCCTGATCGTGAAGGAAGGGCACTCCGGATCGCTCAAGGCCGCGCTCCGCGACAAGACGACGGCCGCGAGCCCTCGCTTGACGATGTCTTCCTCGACGCGACCGGGCGCAGCCGCGACCGCGCCGGCGGCGAGGTCCAGGAGGTGGCGGCATGAGCGCCACGCTCGCACTCGGACAACGCGCGCTGCGCGAGGCGCTGCGCCAGCCCGACGCCCTGTTCATGACCTTCTTCATCCCGCTCTTCTTCCTGGTCGTCAACACCGGCCAGGCGGCGGAGGTCTTTCCCTCGGACGACACCGGCTTCCTGGAGGGGCAGGGCTACGGGGCGTTCCAGCTGCCGATCGCGCTGCTGCTCGCGGCGTCGTTCGGCATGGGGGCGCTGTTCCTGGTCGAGGAGATCGAGAACGGCTACTTCGACAAGCTGCGCGCGATCCCGGTCCCGCGCTACTCGTTCGTGCTCGGGCGCCTGATCGCCGAGGGCGCGAAGAGCGTCGCGATCTCGGCGGTCATCGTCGGGCTCGCGCTCGCGTTCGGAATCGACATCGCGAGCGGCGTGATCGGGGTCCTCTTGCTGATCGCGCTGTCCTCGCTATGGGGAATCGTCTACTCCGGCTACATCCAGCTGATCGCGCTGAAGGCGCGCAACTCGGCGGCGGTCAACTCCGGCGGGCTGATCTTCTTCCCGCTGCTGTTCCTGACGCCCAACCTCGTCCCGCGCGACATGTTGGCCGAGCCGATGGAGGTGGCGGCCACGATCAACCCCGTCACCTATCTGATGGAGGCACTGCGCTCGCTGATCCTGGTCGACCTCGACTGGTCGGAGATCTGGCCCGGGTTCGCGGTGATCCTGGTGGCCGGCGCCTTGGCGATCTACCTGAACGTGCGGATGATCAAGAACTACGACTGACGCTCGAGGATGACCACCGGGATCTCCCGGTCGGTCTTCTTCTGGTACTCGTCGTAGTCGGGCCACTGGTCGGTCATCTGCTTCCACAGCTCCGGCTTCTCCTCCGGAGTCGCGTCGCGGGCCCGCACCTTGAAGCGGTCGCCGAGGATCTGGTACTCCGCTTCGGGGTTCTTCTCGAGGTTCAGGTACCACCCCGGCGGCTCGTCGGTGCCGCCATTCGACGCGACGATCATCGGGTTCTCGCCGGCCTTGCCGTAGATCAGCGGCGTGGTCCGCTCCTCGCCCGACTTGCGACCGGTGGTGGTCAGCAGGCCGACGGTCGAGCCCTTCTGCCAGATGTGACCCTCTTCGCCGTCGGTCTCGCGGTAGCGCTCGACGTGTTCCTTCCCGAAAAGCATCGCCGTAAGGGATAGCAGGTGCCCGATCCCGGCCGTGGGTACTGTCGCGGGACCGATGGAGCACCTCGAGATCATCATCGCGGCCCTGTTCGTCTCGGCGGCAGGGCTGAACGTGCTGGCCCGTTGGCTGAACGTGCCGTACCCGATCCCGCTCGTGATCGGAGGGCTGCTGCTGGGACTGATTCCCGGCATGCCGGAGGTAGACCTCGATCCCGACCTGGTGCTGCTGATCTTCCTGCCGCCGCTGCTCTACTCGGCGGCGTTCTTCAGCGACCTGCGGACGCTGCGGGACAGCGCCCGCCCGATCTCCCTGACCGCGATCGGGCTGGTGCTGCTGACGACCGGGGTCGTCGCCGTCGTCGCACACGAGGTGATCGGGCTGCCCTGGGCGGTGTCGTTCGCGCTCGGCGCGATCGTCTCCCCGACCGACCCGGTGGCGGCGACGGCGATCATGCGCCGGCTCGGCGCCCCGCGCCGGGTGGTGAACATCGTCGAGGGGGAGAGCCTCGTCAACGACGCGAGCGCGCTCGTCGTCTACCGGGTCGCGGTCGCGGCCGCGATCGGCGGCAGCTTCGACGCTGCGGACGCGACGCTCGAGTTCTTCGGCGCCGTCGCGGGCGGCATCGGGATCGGCCTCGCCGTCGGATACGTGGTCACCGAGATCCGGCGGCGCATCGAGGACACCACGACCGAGATCACGATCTCGCTCTTCACCGGCTATGCGGCGTTCCTCCCGGCGGAGGAACTGCACGTCTCGGGCGTGCTGGCCGCGGTCACCGCCGGCATCTATCTCGGCTGGATGGCGCCGCAGATCGCCTCGCCGGACATGCGGCTGAAGGGGCTCGCCTTTTGGGAGGTGCTGACCTTCCTGCTGAACGCGGCGCTGTTCATCCTCATCGGCCTGCAGCTGCCGGTGATCGTCGACGGCCTCGACAGCTACGGCCTCGACGAAGCGATCGGCTACTCGGCGCTGGTCTGCGCGGCCGTCGTGGCCTCCCGCTTCCTCTGGATGTTCACCGTGCCCTACCTCATCAGGGCCCTCGACCGAAGACCGCAGCAGCGCGAGCGGCGCGTCGGACCCGCTACCCGGATCGTCGTCGGCTGGTCGGGGATGCGCGGCGCGGTCTCCCTCGCCGCCGCGCTGGCCCTGCCGCTCGAGACCGACGCGGGCGCCGCGCTGCCCGGCCGCGACCTGATCCTGTTCATCACCTTCGCGGTGATCCTGTTCACCGTCGTGGTCCAAGGCCTGAGTCTGCCGACGCTGATCCGCCGGCTCGGCGTGACGGACGACGGGACGGAGGAGCAGCACGAGGAGGCGAAGGCCCGCTACACCGCCGCCCAGGCGGGCATCGCTCGCGCCGACGAGCTCGAGGCCGAGGACTGGACCCGCAGCGACACGCTCGATCGCGTCCGCCGCATGCGCGAGTTCCGGATCCAGCGGCTGAAGGTGCAGCTGGGGAAGATCGAGGACGAGGAGGGGATCGAGGAACGCTCGATCGCCTACCAGCGCGTGATGCACGAGATCTACACGGCCGAGCGCGCCGCCCTGCTCGCCCTGCGGAATTCGGGCGAGATCAGCGCCGAGGTGATGCGCCGGATCGAGCGCGAGCTGGACCTCGAGGAGTCCCGGCTCGAGATCTGAGGATCAGCCGGCGAGCAGGCCGACGATCGCCGCGATCCCGACGACGACGACCACGACGCGCAGCGCCGGAGCGGGGAGGCGGCGTCCGTAGCGGGCGCCGAGCAGGCCGCCGGTGATCGAGCCCGCGGCGAGGATCAGCGCCGCGGCCCAGGCGATGTCGGCGACGACGATGAAGATCACGGCTGCGACGAGGTTGACGATGCTCGCGATGACGTTTTTCAGCGCGTTCACGCGCTGGAGGTCGTCGGGCAGCGTCAGGTCGAGAACGGCGATCAGCAGGATGCCCTGGGCGGCACCGAAGTAGCCGCCGTAGATGCCTGTGGCATAGACGCCCGCCGCCGGCAGGACGCGGCCGCGCTCGCGCGAGGGCCGCCGGCGCTCCAACCAGGGGCCTAGCCGCGGCTGGATCACCACCAGCACCAGGGCGATGGCGATGAACGCCGGCACGATCGCGTCGAACGCCGACTCGGGCAGGGTCAGGAGCAGGGTGGCCCCGGTGACCCCGCCCAGCAGGCCCACGGCTCCGAGCCAGAGGACGCGGCGGCGCTGGCCCCGGAGCTCCCGGCGGTAGCCGACCGAGCCCGCGACGGCGCCCGGCACCAGCCCGACGGTGTTCGACACGTTCGCGGTCAGCGGCGAGTAGCCGACGGCCAGCAGCGCCGGGAAGGTGATCAGCGTGCCGCTGCCGGCGACCGCGTTGATCGCTCCCGCCCCCGTTCCGGCGGCGGCCAGCAGGATGACCTCCAGCGCGGTCATCTCGGCAGGGTAGGGGCCGCTCCGTCCCGGGGCCCGGCGGGCCGTAGGCGTAGCCTGCGCCGATGCGAATCGCCCTTGCCAGCTGCGACCCCCTGCCGGTTCCGGACACCGATGCGGAGCTGCTGATCCCCGCGATCGCCGACCGCGGGGGAGAGGCGGAGGCCCCTGTCTGGACCGACGCGGACGTCGATTGGGGCGCCTTCGACCTGGTCCAGATCAGCTCGACCTGGGACTACCACGAGCGCCCGGACGAGTTCCGCGAGTGGCTGCGGAGCACCGGGGCGGCGACGAGGCTGGAGAACCCGGCCGAGCTGGTGGAGTGGAACCTCGACAAGCGCTACCTGCGCGAGCTGGAGCACCGCGGCATCCCCGTCGTGCCGACGATCTGGTTCGAGTCCTACGAGGGGCGCTATGGCGCCAAGCGCCGGGATGCGGGCAACGAGGCTGAGGCGGAGGCCGTCGCGCGCGGCTGGAGCCGCGCCGTCGTCAAGCCCGCCGTGGACCTGGGCGCGATGCGACTCAAGCGGGTCCCGGCGACCGGGATCGCCTCCGCGCTTGCCGACCTCGGCGAGCCCGCGCTGGTGCAGCCGTTCCTGGGCTCGGTCGAGGAGGAGGGCGAGCTCAGCATCATCTTCTTCGGCGGAGAGGTCGCGCACACGATCCGCAAACGCCCGGCCGCCGGCGACTTCCGCGTGCAGGAGCACTACGGCGCGCGCCACACGCCGGTAGACCCGCCCCAGGAGGGTCTGGAGCTGGCGCGCTCGGTCCTGGCGACGCTGGACAAGCCGCCTCTCTACGGCCGTGTGGACATGGTCCGCGACCCTGACGGCGTCCTCTGCGTGATCGAGCTGGAGCTGATCGAGCCCAACCTGTACCTCGACAAGGCCGATGCGACCGTGGTCGGCTGGCTCGCAGACCTCTTCGTCGAGCGCGCGGGCCGGCCTAGCCGACGATCCCGCCGGCCACGGCTGCCTTCTTGATCGAGTCGGGCAGCCGGAAGATCTCCTCCGGCGTACCGTCGCCGATCTGGAAGCCGTTCCGCACCGCCAGGTCCTCGAGGTTCTGGATGTCCTGCTGGTGAGCCTCGAGCATCTCCGGCGGCATCTCGCCCCGGTCGCCGCCGAGGGCGCACGGCGTCGAGGCGACCATGTTCGGATCGGGCAGGTCCGGGACCTCGAACTGAGGGTTCGCCCAGTCGAAGCTCGCGCCTATGTTGTTTGCCATCGCGTCGCGCTTGACCAGATCGCCGAGGCCGAAGCGGTAGGTGATCAGCTTCAGGATCGACTCGTGGCCGAGCATCGAGTGGTTCACCCTCACCTGCTTCTTGCGACGGCGCGCGTAGGGAGAGATCGCGACCGCTGGGGTGCGGAAGCCCATCTGCCCGAAGTTCTCGTTCAGGTCGGAGCTCTGGCGGTCGTCGGGAACGCTGGGCGGGCGGACGTGGTCGAAGAAGCCGCCCCACTCGTCGTAGATGACGAACAGCGCGCCGCGCTCGTAGTTCGGTGACTCCATGAACGCGTGCACCACGTCCGACATGAAGGCCTGCCCGAGCCGCACGTCGCCATGGGGATGCTCGTCGGCCGAGAGGCCGTCTCCGCCGCCTCCATCCTTGAACGGAGGATCGACGATGGTGATGTTCGGCAGGGTGCCCGCCGCGCAGTCGGCGTAGTACTCGGCGATGGGCCGGGTCCAGCTGACGCCGCGCTCACCCCAGACCGCCGAGAAGGGCAGGTCGGAGTTGTAGTAGCGGGCGGTGATGGCGCCGGGAGTCGGAAGGTTCGCCGGGTTGTTCTTGAGCGCCCGGTCGAAGAGGGTCTCCCACTGGTTGCCGGCGGTGCCGACCGGCGGGCTGTTGTCCTTCTTGCCGCCGCTCTGCGCCGACCACTTGTAGTAGCGGTTCGGCCACGTCGGCCCGAGCAGCGAGCAGAAGTAACGGTCGTAGACGGTGTAGGCCTGCGCCGCCGCGTGGATGAACTGGAGCTCGCCCTGGTTGTAGTAGGTGAGGGCGAACTCGTCGTTGCCGCTGCCCTCGGCCATGAAACCGCCCTGGAGCTGCGCACGGCCCGATCCCCAGCCGTGGCCGGGATCGTCGAAGCCGCAGCCCTGCCATTCCGCCTCCATCGTCGAAGCGTGGCGCGTTGCGATCAGGTTCCCCGAGGGATCCGGATAGGCCTGGGTCTGGTCGCCGTCGGCGCCCGGCAGCCAGCCGAAGTAGTGGTCGAAGGACCGGTTCTCCATCATCACCAGCACGAAGTGGTCGATCGGGATGTTGCGCGGCCCGGGCAGCGGGGCCGCCTTCGCGCTCGCCTCGGCCGCCTTCGCGATCAGGGTGCTGGCGGGCAGCGACGCGGCTGCTCCGGCAAGACCCGCCGCGTACGCCGTCCGCTCCAGGAACTCTCGGCGGCTCAGGTCACGTTCGCTGTCCATCTGCTCCCCCTATTCCTCGTGTTCGTTCAGTTCTTGCTCTTCGCCTCGGGCTTGTCGGCGCCGAGGACGATCTTCTGGCGCAGCGTCGTCCTGTTGCCCGAAGCGTCGGTGGCGACGACCCGGAGACTGGCGACGACCTCCTCGCCCTCGGTCAGGCGCCGCGGCGCCTTCCTGTTGGGCTTCAAGCTCAGCGCGACCTTGCCGGATACGGCAACGCTCGTCTTCACGCTCCCCAGCAGCAATGACTTCTTGCGCGCTGCCCGGCCCTCGGCGTCCTTCTTGCCGGGCACGGACATCCGCAGAGTGGCCTGCACCCCGACCGGCTCGTCCACCTCGAGGAAGATCGGCACGCCCCTGCTCAGGAACTTGCGGATCGCGCGCCGCTTCTTGGCTCGCAGTGAGACCCGTGGCGCCTGCGTGTCCTTGGCGCTGCCGCCGTTCCCGCCGGGCCCCGTGTTCGGCTGGCGGAACGGACCCACCACCTCGTAGACGACGCCGGCCGGAAGGTTCTCGTTGCTGCCGACGCCGAAGCTGCGCTGGGCGCCGAAGTACATCCGGGTCCCGTCAGGGCTGAAGACGACGCCGACCGTCTCGTTGCCTTCGAGCGGGTTCGGCTCGGGGGGACCGATGTGCATCGTCGGGTCGAGCTTGAGGAAGCGGGAGATCACGAAATCGGGGGTGATCAGGCAGATGTCGTGGTCGCGCCCGTCCTCGCAGACGTAGATGTCGCCGGACTGGGAGACCGTAATGTTGTCCACGCCGCTCAGCGGCGCGTCGGGTCCCACCGCGGACGCGTCGTAGAGGATGTCGAGCTGCGAGCCGGCGACCGTGTAGGTCCAGACCCGGTTGTCGCCCTTGGTCGTGAAGTAGACGATGCCGTCGTCGAACCAGGTGCCCTCGCCGCCGTCGAAATGAGAGGCATTTGCCACCTGGTGCCGCGTCGGGTCAGACATCTCGGGCCCGTCGGGCGTGACGGTCGGGATGCCGGCGCTGGGGTCGGGAACCTCCGCCCAGGTGATCGCGCCCGGCAGCGCGCGGCCCTCGCCGTCCACCGGCCCGACCGCGACCTCCAGCAGACCGGCGCTCAGGTCCGGGTAGTCGTCCGGCGTGAAGCGGTAGAGGCAGCCGTCCCCCTGGTCCTCCGTCAGGTAGAGCTGCCCGTTGACGGGATCGACGCTCACGGCCTCGTGGGAGAAGACGCCGAGCTCGGGTCGCGCGACGCCGGTGTTGAGCATCGTCGGGTCGCACTCGTGGACCATGCCCCGAAAGTGCTCCTCGCACGAGAGCCACGCGCCCCAGGGCGCGGGGCCACCGGCGCAGTTGGACGTGGTCCCGGCCAGAACGCGGTATGCGCGCTCGACGGCGCCGTCAGCGGCGAACTCGACCCCGGAGACCCCGCCGGTGCCTGGCACCGGCATCTCGGAGTTGGCGACCAGGATCCAGCCGCCGTCCGGGGTACCTCTCGTGAGAGTGGCGAAGGTGGCCTGCCCGTCGGTGCCGTTGTGCCAGAGGTATGGAGGCGAGGATCCCGGAACGTTGCTGGCGCCGCGGGCGATCTCGCGAGAGGTGAAGCCGGCGGGCAGCGCGATTCCGTTCGCGTCGAACGGCTGTAGCGGGCCGTAGGGACCGGCGCCGACCGTCACGGGCCCGGCTGCGAAGGCGCGCTCGAGGAACGCGGGACTGATCGCAAGGGCGCTCGCCGCCCCCAGTCCCCTGGAGATGAACTGCCTCCGGTTGAGCTGAAAACTGGTGTGTCCCATTGATCCCGTCGCCCCCCATGGGCAAGCGCGCGGAATTAGAGCAAGCCGCGCATTCACACGCGCCAATTGTTTGTGAACGCCGTGAACGACCGGCGCCGCGGAGATGCGGGGGGCTAGGTGCCCGGCGTCGGCGGGGCCACGTCGACCGGCTCGCCGACCGGAGGCGGCGCCTGAGGCCCGCCGCCGCCGAGGTCGAAGAACAGCACCGCGGTGGCGACCGAGGTGATCGGCGCCACGATGATGGTCCCGACGATCGAGGCCGCGATCGCGCCCCCGTCACCGAGCCCGCCGCCGAGGATGCCGGCGACGATGCTGATCCCGATCCCGATCAGGAAGATGATCACGATCAGGCCGAAGACGGGGAAGCCCTCGCCCTTGACGAGCTCGCGGCTGCGTCCGAACGCCTCGATGGCGCCCCGGCGCTCGGCGACGATCGCCGGGCCGGTCACCGCCCAGATCGTCAGCAGGATCAGGCCGGGCACCACCAGCAGGACCAGGCCGATCGCGACGGCGATGCCCTTGAGGATGCCGTTGCCGAGCAGTGGCAGGATGAAGCCGGAGGCCGAGCGGAGCAGGTCGCCGACGGTGTCGTCGCGGCGGCCGTCGCGAACGTCCTCCACGAGCTTCACCACGAACCCTCCGTAGAGGGTGGTGCCGACGATGGAGGCGATGCTCCCGACGAGGCTCAGGACGAGGCTGTCGGACGCGCCCGCGAGGCCCTGGATCACGCCGACGAGCAGGAAGATGACCGCGGCGGTTCCGAGCAGCGCGCCGGCCTGCGCGCCGTAGATCGAGAAGCTCTCGCCGAGGATCTTGCCGATGTCGACCCGGTTGCTCGGGGGAGGGGGCGGGGGACCTGGTGTCGCGGCTTCCACGCGGTGATCCTATATTCCACGGGTGACCCTGGTCGACCGATACCGCGAGCAGTCACACCGACTCGTCGATGCGCTCGACGAGCCGCGGACGGTGGCGCTCGCCCTCGGCGCCGTCTTTTTGGCCGGAGCGGGGATCGGCGCCCTCTCCCTGATCCTGCCGCACCCGTCGGCGTACCACGACGCCGTCCTCTGGAACAACACTGCGATCGCCGCCGTGGGCGGACTCGGACTCCTGGCTCTCCGCAACCGCCTGCCGGCGTGGGCGATCCAGGTGCTGCTCCTCGCCGGGACGGTCCTGGTCACGCGGGCCGTCTATTACGGCGAGGACCCGAGCGGCTACTACACGTTCTGGTACCTCTGGGTGGGGGTCTTCGCGTTCTTCTTCTTCGGACGCTTCTGGGGAGCCGTGCACCTGGCGGCGATCGGGGCCGCCTACGCCTTCGTCCTGATGGAGTTCCACACCGAGACCCCGCTCAGCCGCTGGGTCGTGACCGTCGGCAGCATCCTCGTCGCGGGGATCCTGGTCGACATCCTCGCCGGCCGCCTGCGGCGGGAGACCGAGGCCGCCTCGAAGCGGGCGGCCAACCTGGAGGCTGTGGGGGAGGTGGCCCGCCACCTGGCGACGCAGAGCGATCCTCGAGCCGTCGGCTGGGCGATCTGCTCGGCCGCCCTCCATGCGACGGGGGCCGGCGCCGCGATCCTGTGGCGGCCGGCTCCGGCCGGCAGCGAGCTGGTCGCGACGGCCGCAGCCGGCGTCGACGCCGATGGGACGCGCCTGCCGTTCGTAACCCCCAGCTCGGGGGCGATCCAGGCGTTCACCTCGGCCGAGTCCCGCTTCGACACCCTCGACGAGGGCTCCGCGGCCCAGGAGCTGGCGCCGAGCTTCACGGCAGGCGCCGCCCTCTGGCAGCCGGTCGTGAAGGAGGAGGGCGCGGCGGTGGGCGTGCTCGCCGTCTACTGGGACGAGGCCCCCGAGGACGTGGGCGAGGAGACGAGGCAGGCGGTGCGCCTGCTCGCCCTGGAGGCCGCGATCGCGATCGACCGCGGCGAGCTGCTGGGCCGGCTCGAGCTGGCGGCGCGAACCGACGACCTGACCGGGCTCTTGAACCGGCGCGCCTGGGACTCGGAGCTGAGCCGCGAGCTCAGCCGCGCCGAGCGCCAGTCCGTGCCGCTGTGCGTGGCGGTGCTCGACCTGGATCGCTTCAAGCAGTACAACGACGCCCACGGGCACCAGGCCGGCGACCGCTTCCTGAAGCAGGTGTCTGGCACCTGGAGCGAGGCGCTTCGCAACACCGACATCCTCGCGCGGCACGGCGGCGAGGAGTTCGCGCTGGCATTGCCGGATGTCGACCTGGTGGCGGCGAGCACGATGCTCGAGCGGCTCCGGGAGATGCTGCCCAAGGGGCAGACCTGCTCCGCCGGCGTCTGTCTCTGGGACGGGTCGGAGAGCGCCGAAAAGCTGCTTGCCCGCGCGGACGCCGCGCTCTATGACGCGAAGGCGGCCGGCCGCGACCGAGTCGTCGCCGTCTAGAGCGAGCTGCGACAGGCCCTGACCGCACGGGCGATCGCTCTCGCCCTGGCGCTGTATCCAGTCGGGGTCACGTGGACGTTGTCCTCGCCCAGCCAGTGCCGGTTGCGGCGGACCATCCGCACCCAGTTGACGACCCTCAGGTTCCGTCGCCGGTCGAGCCCGGCCAGGATCCGGTTGAACGGCCTATAGCCGGCACCGCCCACCGGCGGCCGGAAGATGTTGGGCCAGACGACGCAGCGCTTCGGCCCGGCGATCCGCAGCGTCTGGCGGACGCCCTGGCGGAAACGGGTGACGAGGTGAGGGTCGTCGTTCGTGCCGACGCTCATCACGACCACGCCGGGGGGTCGTCTGACGCGGCGCAGGACCTCGACCCCCTGCGGCACGTTGCGGCTGATCCGGACCGAGTGCTGGACCCGCCAGCCATGGAGCTCCCGCCGCAGGTGCGGCCGCGTCCCGACCGCCAGCG
Organism: uncultured Solirubrobacterales bacterium; assembly: GCA_963824785.1. Lineage (GTDB taxonomy): Bacteria > Actinomycetota > Thermoleophilia > Solirubrobacterales > 70-9 > CAWGQG01. The sequence goes on along the minus strand of CAWGQG010000001.1, from coordinate 786,245 downwards.
ACTCGCCGATGACCAGCACCCGTGGCCGGCCCTCGAGCCGGACCGGGTCCTCCGAGTCGCCGGCGGGCGCCGCGGCCGGTGCCGGCAGCACCGCCAGAAGCAACGCTCCGGCCAGGACCGCCGCCCGTTTACCGAGCGTTGATGGTGGCCCGGCAGGCTTCATTTCCGATGCGTTCCCGCGTCACGTCCTTCGCAATCCTCGCGCTCGCCGGCTCGGTCGTGTTCGCGGGCGTCGCAGGCGCAGCCTATGGTGAGAGCGCCGCCGCCGAGGTCCCGAAGAAGCGCGGGGCCAAGCTCAAGCTCGCGCAGAGCGACTACGGCAAGGCCGTCATGAACGGCAGAGGGCGGGCGCTGTACCTGTTCGACAGGGAGACCACGCGAACGCCCGACTGCTACGGCGACTGCGCCGTGGCCTGGCCGCCGCTGCTGACCAAGGGCAAGCCGGTGGCGGGGAAGGGCCTCGAGCAGAGGCTCCTCGGCACCACCGCCCGGACCGACGGGACCCGGCAGGTGACCTACAGAGGACACCCGCTCTACTACTACGAGCACGACCGTCCCGGCTTCATCTTCTGCCAGGACGTGTTCGAGTTCGGTGGCACCTGGCTGCTCGTCAACCGCCGCGGAAACGCCATTCGCTAGCCGCTAGCATCGCCCTCCCTTCGATCCCACCAGGGAGGTGCGTGCATGTCGAGGAAGTTCTCAGGCATCGCGGCGATCGTCGCCGTCGGCCTGATCAGCGTTGCCGCCGTGGGGACCGGCAGCGCAGCCAAGCAGCAGCCCGAGGGCCTTGCCTTCACCGCCTGCGACATCAGCGGCAAGCAGAAGAGCATGGGGGCTTCGTACGTCACCTCGCTCAAGGTTCAGGGCGTGACCTGCACCAAGGCCGAGAAGGTGATCCGCGCCTACCACCAGTGCCGCAAGGCGAACGGCGGTCCCGCCGGGAACTGCGGTGGCGCCGTGATCGGCTTCAAGTGCAAGGACGGCAAGCGCGTCGGCGTTCCGGACGTCCAGTACAACGCCACCGCCAAGTGCCGCAAGGTCTCGAACGACGCCAAGCGCGTCAAGAGCAGCTACACCCAGAACTACTGACTCCCCGCGCGAAGCGCGGCGAGTCTGCGGAAGTAGGGCCCGTCGAAGACGGGTCCTACTTCGAGAAGTCCTCGGCGATGGCGTCGAGGACGACCTGAGCGGCGAGGGCGGAGCCCTCGTCGTTCAGGTGGATCCCGTCGGACTCGCGCACGATCCGCTCCTCGCCGTCGATCTCCATGCTGTCGCGGTAGCGGTCGCCGGGGGTGAAGATCGTGACCATGTCGAGCACGGTCACGGCGTCGCCCTGCTCGGCGGCCGCGGCGACGATCGACGAGTTGACGATCTGGTTGATCTGCTTGCGGTCCGGGTCGCGGTGTGTGGGGACGGTGAGCCAATAGACGCGAGCCTCGCCGTCCTGGAGGTAGGTGTCCATCATCTGGCCCACCCGGGACTCGAACTCCGCCGCCCACTCCGCGCCGCAGCAGACGAGCTGTCCGCCACCGGGGCCGGGCATCGGATAGCCCTCGTTGGCGCCGATGAAGACGACCACCGCCTCCGGCTCGTGCTCGGACACCTGGGTCGCCGAGATCTGGGACCAGTCCGACTGGTCGGGCTTCGAGATCCCGGTGGCGAGGTAGGGCTCGCGGACGACCTCCACGCCGTCGTCGGCCAGCAGCCGGGCGAGCTCGTTGTCGAGCGGGGTCGATAGCGAGTCCCCGGTGACCAGGACCTTGTCCAGCGGCTCGCCCTGCTCGGGTCCCGACGTGAGGGGCGCGGCCGGCGGGGTGTCCGGCTCGCCCGCCTCGAACCCGGCGCCCGCGACCTCCTCGTCGGGGTCGAGCCAGGCCGTCGCGTCGTGGCGGGTCTCCTCGAGGGAGACCGTGTCCGCGACCCAGCCGGCCGGCTCCCCGATCGCCTTGATGATGTCCCGGCCGAGGCCCTGGTCGAGCTCGTCGGCGGCGGCCCGCACCGCGCCCCCGGCGAGGATCAGCAGCAGAAAGCTCGCGAGCAGCACCGAGCGGATCGCGTCGCCCGCGGTGAACCGGGTCAGGTCCCAGCGCTCGAAGCGCGCCATCAGGCTGTCGTCGCCGTGCGGGCTGCCCTCGTGGCCGGCGCGGGCCTCGGCCTGCATCTCGGTCACGGTCTCCATGTCGTCGGGTCGGTTTGTCATCAGAACTGGAAGTAGATGAACGGGGGGACGCCCTGGCTCGGCACGGTCGCGCCGACGAGCAGGATCACGGCGGCGAGTGCCGCGCCGAGCAGCAGCGGGTTGAGCCGGCCGATGCGGAGCTCCAGGCCCTCGGTCGGGCGCTCCGGCAGCAGCTGCATGCCGATCACGAGCAGGATCGCGCCGACCACGGGCACGCTGTAGAGCGTCGCGTCACCGGAGCTGACCAGGGCCGAGAGGTAGTCGCCGAACAGGTCGAGGTCCTGGGAGCGGAACAGGATCCAGCCGAAGACGACCAGGTTGAAGACGACGAACCAGCGGAACCAGCCCGGGAAGATCCGGCCGAGCCGCCCGTTGCTGGCGTGCTCGGCGCCGAGGCCGGCGCCGTGGTATCCGCCCCAGAGCACGAAGTTCCAGGAGGCGCCGTGCCAGAGCCCGCCGAGGGTCATCGTCGTCATCAGGTTCAGGTAGGTGCGGGCCCGGCCCTTGCGGTTGCCGCCCAGCGGGATGTAGACGTAGTCGCGCAGGAACCGCGAGAGGGTCATGTGCCAGCGGCGCCAGAAGTCGCGGAAGCCGGTGGCGCGGTACGGGCTGTTGAAGTTCTGCGGGAAGACGAAGCCCATCAGCAGCGCGAGGCCGATCGCCATGTCGGTGTAGCCGGAGAAGTCGCAGTAGATCTGGGCGGCATACCCGTAGGCCGCGAGGATCGCGTCGGGCGCCGCGTAGGCCTGGGGCACGGCGAAGACCGGGTCCACCAGCTCGCGCGCCAGGTAGTCGGCGATCATCACCTTCTTGATCAGGCCGAGGGCGACCAGCGTGAGCCCGGCCCCGACGGCCACGCGCTTCGGGTCGCGCGGCCGCCGGAGCTGGGGCAGGAACTCGCTCGCACGGACGATCGGCCCCGCGACCAGATGCGGGAAGAAGCTCAGGTAGATCGCCGCGTCCAGCAGAGAGGCCGGCTCGACCTGCCGCCGCTTGACGTCGACGATGTAGGTGATCGCCTGGAAGCAGAAGAAGCTGACGCCGACCGGCAGCGCGATCGTCAGCAGGGGGAGCGGCATCCCGAGCGCGAACAAGTCGAGCACGTCCCCGACGTCCTCCACGAAGAAGCCGTAGTACTTGAAGACCGCGAGGGTTCCGAGGCAGAAGGTCACGCCGGCGGCGGTGATCCACTTGCGCCGCCGCTCGTCCTCGGTCCGGTGCAGGGCGACCACGGAGAGCTGGCTTACGACCGTGATCGCCCCCAGCAGCAGGCAGAAGCGCGGGTCGGCGGCGGCGTAGAAGACGTAGCTCGCGACGACGATGAACGGCTTCCACCAGTCCTGCCGCGGCATCAGCGCCCACGAGAGCACCAGGACGACCGGGAAGAAGATCGCGAACTCGACGGTGGGGAAGAGCACCTGCCGCCTCCGGTTGGGGCCCGGCCGCGCCGGGTACGCAAGGACCGCGCGATGCTAGAGAATCCGCAAGCAATGACCGGCGGGGGGAAACGACCGATCCTGGGAGCAGCGTTCGCGGTTGCCATGGCCGCGCTGCTGGCCGGCGCCCCGATCGCAGGCGCCGCCTGCGGCGGGGTCGAGAAGGCACATCCGAAGCGCAAGGTCGCAGCCCGCGCGCCGCTGGCGATCGGCGACTCGGTGATGCTTCTGGCCCTCCCGGCCCTGGCCCGGGTCGGCTACAACGTCGACGCCCGCGGCTGCCGCCAGTTCGAGGAGGGCATCCACCTCCTGATCAAGAAGCGTCGCCGCCACCGGCTCCCCGACCTGGCCGTGATGGCGCTCGGCGCCGACGCGGCGATCTCATCGCGGCAGATCAACCGCGTTCTCAAGATCCTCGGCCCGAAGCGCAAGCTGGGCCTGGTGGTCCCGATGGAGACCGGCGGGCGGGAATCCAACGACGCCCGGGTCGTCCGCAAGGCCGGCCGTCGCGAGCCGCGCCGCGTCAAGGTCCTGGACTGGCCCCGCTACAGCCGGGGGCACGGGTCCTGGTTCCAGCCCGACCACCTTCACCTCACCTTCGCGGGCGCCAAGGCCTACGCGCGCCTGTTCCGCAAGCTGATCCCGCTCGCGGACGGGAAGAAGGGCAAGGGCAAGAAGAAGCGCTAGAGCCCGAGGTCGCGCATCGCCCCCGGCTCGAGTGAGCCGAGCTGCACGAAGATGGGGATCGGCAGGTTCTCCGGATTCGCCCTGATCCCGACGTTGGTCCCCTTCGGGAGGTCCGGCTCGAGCTCCTTGCCGAGTTCGATCGCACCTTCCTCGGTGTCGCGCCCGATCAGGAGGTACTTCCAGCGCCGCTTCACCGGCAGGCCGCGCTTCTCCAGCGCGGGCGCCAGTTCGAAGCAGTCGCGCAGGTGGGGCGGTTCGATCACCACCTCCCACGGGAACTCGCCGGACTCGGTGCGCTCCTGCTTGGCGGCCGAGAGGCGCTCCTGTTCCTCGGCGGTCAGCTCGGTCTCGGTCTCGGGGAGAGGCTCGTCGGCCGGCCGCCACGCCTCGGCGACCGGGTGCCACCTGGTCAGCTGCACCTGGCCCGCCAGCCCGTCCTCCTCCATCAGCTCGCGGACGACGCGCTCGGCCTCGCGGGCGCTGGGCTCGTGCCAGGCGTACATGAACAACTTGCTGCCGTCGCGGGTGACGATGACGCTGCCGCCCAGCTTCTCCCGGGCCTCGTCGTCGAGGTCGAGCGCGCGAAGGCGCTCCCCGAAGGAGAGGCCGTTCTCATCGGCTTCCAGGTCGATCTCGACCCGCCACTCGTCGGTCTCGCGCGGGTCTCTGTCTTCGCGGGCCATGTCCTAACTCTAGATATCGAAGACGCGCCCGTCGGGGCCGAGGTTCGCGACCTGCGTTCCGTCGACGCTGCTCTCGGATCCCCAGGCCTCGTGGATGTGGCCGCAGACAGCCAGGACCGGCCGCCTGGCCTCGATCGCGTCGAGGATGGCGCTGCTGCCCAGATGCTCGCCGCTGCCGCTGACGTCGCAGTGGCCCTGCGGCGGCGAGTGGACGACCAGCACGGCGCCATCGGGGCAGCCGGCCAGACGGCCCGCGGCGGCGTCCTCGTCGAGGTCGAAGCTCCAGTCCCAGGGCGTGACCGGGATTCCCGCCCCGAGGCCGAAGAATTCGCGGCCCTCGACCTCCGTGCCCTCGCCGTGCAGCACGGTGGCGGCCGACCAGCCCTCGCACGCCGCGCGCAGCGCGTCGTCGGTCTCGTTGTTGCCCGGGACCAGGACCGTGTGCGTCTCGATCTCGCTCAGCGCCTCGATCGTCTCCTCGAGTCCCTTGTGGACCGAGGCGAAGTCGCCCGCGCCGATCACCACGTCCGCCTCGGCGGATCGCTCGACCAGGCTCCGGGCCCGGTCGAGATCGCAATGCAGGTCGCTGAAGGCGAGCAGTTTCATCCGGTCGATGGTGGGGAAAGGTGGACTCTATGGAACAGGAACCAGAGGTCCCCGCGCAGCCGAACGAGCCCTCCGAGGTCGATCAGCCGCAGCCCGACGAGCGTCCACCCGAACCCGACCGGCCACCCGTGCCGCGCGGACCCGAGCCCGCCGAGGCTCCCGAGGTCCCGGCCGACCAGCCGGAGGCGCAGCCCGGCGAGGTCGAGACGACGGTGGAGTAGAGGGTTCGCTGATGTACGGCTCGTTCTCCTTCACCACGTTCCTCGGCGTGGTCGCCGTGGTCGCGCTGGTGGTCGCGCTCTCCTTCCTGGCGACTCCCCTGATCGCGGTCCTGATCGTGATCCCGCTCGCGATCGTCGGCCTGGTGGTCATGACGTCCCAGCGCCAGCGTTCCGATGCGGCTGAGGGGGGACGTCCGACGACTCCCGCGGGCAGCACCACCTCCCCGACGGGCAGCCGCAGCGGCGGCAAGCCCGCTTCGGGCGAGGGCGAGGTCTAGGCCTGGCCTCAGACCCGCGCGGAGCGGATCCGGGGCCAGAGCAGCAGGACGAGTCCGACCAGGATGAACACGATCCCCAACCCGGTATGGACCAGGACGGCGATGATGATCCCCAGCACGATCAGCAGCAGTGAAAGCTCCATGGCCCGTCGTTACCCCCGCGCGTTTACATGCAAACCGGGTCCGTGGACGCCTGTACCCTGCCGCGCTTCGTGAGGGTCTCCAAGTTCCAAAGACGGCGTGTGCTCGCGGCGCTCTGTGCCGCGCTCGTCCTCGGCGGCGGGGCGGTTGCGGCCGCCGGGGCGGACGTTCCGTTCGGCGGCGAACCGGCGGAGCTCGCCAGTCCCGCCGAGCGGCTCAACACGGCGATCCGCGGCTTCCACCGCGCGGAGCGGCAGCGCCTGATCGCCGCCCTCAGCACGCCCTCGGTCCACGGGATCCCGCGGGCGAGGCTCGACGCGATCGCCTCGTGCGAGTCGGGCGGCAGGCCCGACGCCGTCTCTTCGGACGGCAGCTATCGCGGCAAGTACCAGTTCCACCGCGGCACCTGGGCCTCGGTGGGCGGGAGCGGCGACCCCGCCAAGGCCTCCGAGCCCGAGCAGGACCGCCGGGCCGCGCTGCTGATCAAGCGCAGCGGGGGCTCGAGCCCCTGGCCGAACTGCGGCTAGACCCCACCGGGTCCGCGGCTACAACCGCTGGCCCCGGCGAGAGAGTTCTCGCCGCGCTCACGCCGCGGAATCGTCCGGGTCGCCACCCAGGAGGGCCTCGCGCAGCGCTCTCTCCTCCTCGCCGAACAGCTGCCCGAAGCTGCGCTCTCGGTCGAGCAGGATGCGCCGCTTGGTCTCCGCGATCGCGCTGCGGGGACTGGAGGCGATGCGGCCCGCCAGCTCCAGGGACCGCGGCATGATCAGGTCGGCGGGGTGGACCGCGCTGACGATCCCCATCCGCAGCGCTCCGAAGGCGTCGAGCAGCCGCCCGGTCAGGGTCAGCTCGGCCGCGATCGAGGCGGGCAGCGCGGCCCTGGCGGCCGCGTAGCTCGGCGGGATCCCCCGGGGCAGCTCGGGGAACCCGAAGCTCGCGGTCTCGGAGGCGAGCCGCAGGTCGCTGAGCAGGGCGAGGGCGAAGCCGCCCGCGATCGCGGGGCCGTTGACGGCGGCCACGACCGGCTTGGGGCAGCTCGCGATCGACCGGAAGCAGGAGACGCTGGTCTCGACCAGCTGCTCCTTGTGGTCGCGGTCGCCGCCGAACTGCGTCACGTCCATGCCGGAGCAGAAGGCGGGACCGGCCCCGGTGAGAACGATGGCCCCGACGTCGTCGTCCTCGCCGAGAGCGTTAAAGGCGTCGGCGAGCTCGACCCTCAGGTCGATTGAGAGGGCGTTGCGCTTCTCGGGCCGCTGGAGAGTGACCACGGCAACGTCCTCTTGCCGCTCCAGGGAGAGGAGACCGGCCATCGACCGCCATCCTATGCCCATGAAATCTCACACGGAGTACATGACCTTCAACACCGACGAGCGCCGCGAGTTCGTCCGGATCACCGAGGACGTCGAGCGGGCGGTCGAGAAGTCCGGAGTGGCCGAGGGGATGGTGCTGGTCTCCGCGATGCACATCACCGCCGGGGTCTGGGTGAACGACGACGAGCCGGGCATCCACGAGGACACACTCGAGTGGCTCGACAAGATCGCGCCGCCGTCATGGAAGGGGCCGGCCAACGACGTGGCCAAAGACCTCCTGCCCGACCCGGGGGACTACCGCCATCACCGCGGCGGCGAGGACAACGGGGATGCGCACCTGAAGAACCTGCTCGTCCACCACCAGGTGGTGCTGCCGATCACCGAGGGAAAACTCGACCTGGGGCCGTGGCAGGCCGTCTTCTACTGCGAGTTCGACGGCCGCCGCTCGAAGCGGCTGGTGATCAAGGTGATCGGGGATTAGACCGGAGCAGGGCACCGCGCGCGCTGCTGGTCCTGGGCGCCGTCGCCTCGGTCCAGCTCGGGGCGGCGGCCGCCACCACCCTGTTCGACGACGTCGGCCCGGCGGGGACCGTCCTCTACCGGCTGCTGTTCGCGGCCGCCCTGCTGCTCGCGATCTGGCGGCCGCGCCCGTGGCGGGCCGACCGTGACTCGCTTCTGCTCGCGGCCCTCTTCGGCGTCGCGCTCGCGGGGATGAACTTCAGCTTCTACGCCGCGCTGGACCGCATTCCGCTCGGCATCGCCGTCACCCTCGAGTTCGTGGGGCCCGCTCGGGGTCGCCCTGGCCGCCTCCCGGCGGGCGACCGACCTGCTGTGGGTGGTCCTCGCCGCGGCCGGCATCCTGCTGCTGGCCGGGCCGGGGGGCGACGCCGACGCCGTCGGCATCCTGCTCGCGCTCGTCGCCGGCGGGTTCTGGGCGGCCTACATCCTGCTCAGCTCCCGGATCGGCCGCGCGTTCGAGGGTGGGGAGGGGCTGGCACTGGCTATGGCGGTCTCCGCCGCCCTGATGCTGGCACCGGGGATCGCCGCCGGCGGCTCTGAGCTGCTGAAGCCGGAGCTGTTCGCGGTCGGCGCCGCCGTCGCGATCCTCAGCTCGGTCATTCCGTACTCGTTCGAGCTCGAGGCCTTGCGGCGGCTGTCCGTCGGGACCTTCGGGGTTCTGATGAGCCTGGAGCCCGCCGTCGCCGCTGCGGTCGGACTGCTGGTGCTGAGCCAGGACCTGGCCGCGGCCGAGCTGGCCGGGATCGCGCTGGTCGTGGTCGCCAGCGCCGGAGCGCTGAGCGCGTCGCGCGACGCCCCGACGGAGGCCTAGCGGAGCCGGTCAGACGGCGTGGCGCTGCCGGGGGCGGCGCGCCCGTGCGGCGATCCGCCTGATCACCGAGGGCCGGACCGAGCCGGCGGCGGCGACGGGGTTCGACGGGTAGTAGCGCTCGAGCTGTGCCCGGACGCAAGCGCTGCATGAGCACTCGGGTTTTGCCAGGCCGGTGTGGGAGCAGATCGTCATATCGATCCCCTAACAGCGACGAAGCGGGGTGACAGTAACTACATCGGCAGTCGGAAAATCCGCTAATACCGCAGAACTGGGTATTCACCCTCTCCCGACGCCCGTCGGGCGCACGGGAAAGGGCAGGCACGCCCGGTCCGCAGGGGCTGCCAAGATCACGCCCATGGCCGACGAACAACCCGCCGACCCCACCGGCCCCGACGCGCGCCGCCGGCCGCCGGCCGAGGTGGTCGCCGAGGCCAAGGTCCACGCGCCGACCCGCGGAAACCGCAAGCTCGACGCCTTCCTCGAGGCGGTCAACGCCGACGACCGGGTGCGGGCCTGGTGGTACATGGCCCAGGTCACCTCCGAGCGGCTCGGCATGTCCGACCATTCCTGGGTCCACGTCCAGGTCGTGCTCAACATCTCGCTGCGGCTGCTCCGGCTCCTGGTCAAGGCGGGAATCGAGCCGGCGGTGGTCGCCGACCATCACATGAAGGAACGCGACGCCGAGATCGTGGTTGCCGGGGGCGCGCTGCTGCACGACGTCGGCATGTCGATCCACCGCTCAGACCACGAGGCCTACAGCCTCTTTCTGGTCGCGGACCGGCTCGACTCCCTGCTCGACGGGTGCTACGACGAGCCCGAGAAGTCGATCGTCATCTCGGAGACCCTGCACGCGATCATCGGCCACCGCCGCAAGGGGGAGCCGTACACCGTCGAGGCGGGCGTCGTCCGCGTCGCCGACGCCCTCGACATGGCCCAGGGCCGGTCGCGCCTTCCGGTCGAGGACGGCCAGTACGGGATCCACGCGCTCTCGGCCGCCGCCATCGACGAGGTGCGGATAGAGCAGGGCGACGAGCGCGCGATCAAGATCGAGATCGAGATGAACAACTCCGCCGGCGTCTTCCAGGTGGACGACCTGCTGGCGACGAAGCTCCGCGGCACCCCGCTCGAGGGCCACGTCGAGGTGATCGCCCAGGTTCAGGGCGAGACCGAGAAGCGCCTGCTGCCCTCGTTCCGGATCTAGGCCGGCTCGGGTGCCGAGAGCGGGGCGGGCCGGCGCACGACTGTCCGCAGGGCGATCCGCGTATCGGTCTCCACGATGCCGCCCTCGGTCTTCATCAGCTTGATCAGGCTGTCCAGGTCGCCGGTGTCGCGGCAGACGGCCCGCACCTGGTAGTCGAAGCGACCGGTCATGTGGGCGGTGTCCGTGACCTCGACCTGGTTCTCGATCATGCGCTCGAACCGGTCGGCGTCCGCCGGGCTCGCGAGCCGCACGTCGATGATCGCCACCAGCGTGCGTCCTGCCGCGGCGGGGTCGACGACCGCCCTGAAGCCCGCGATCACCCCGCTCTCGCGGAGCCGGCGCACCCGCTCGGCGGTGGCGTTGGCGCTGAGCGAGACCTGCTCTCCCAGCTCGCGGTAGCTGACGCGTGCGTTTTTCACAAGCGCGCCGACGATCTCGCGGTCAATGGGGTCCAGGGCGGCGGTTTTCACGGTTGAGGGGTTTTGGGGGTTGCGTTTCGTTCGTCAGGCGTGATAGTTACCGATCTTACACATGTTTCCGAGGCCAGACACCGACGTTGACCCGAAACCGCGGCATCCCGCCGTCGAATCCTCAGCCTGCTCGGCGCCGCTTTAGGGCTTTCGCTCCTGTTCGCCTCGAGCGCCTCGGCCACCACCTTCTGCGTGCCGAGCTTCCATGCCGCCTGCCAGGCCGGTGGCGGGAACGTCGCCCAATCGAGCCTGCAGACCGCGTTGAACAGCAATAGCGACGACGGCCTGCCTGACCGGATCGTGATCGCCGCCGGGACGGTCACCCAACACCGACCCCTACACGATCGGCTCCGGCGACAACGACGACCTCGAGATCGTCGGCGCCGGCCCCGGGGTGACCTACATCACCACGAGCGACACCGGGAATGGGTTCATGATGAACCTGAACGGCCCGCGCGACCTGACGATCCGGGACCTGACTCTTCGTCGTCCCGGCGAGCTTCACCGACGGCCGGGGGCGCCGCCCTTCAGGCCGAGCAGGACACGCTCGAGAACGTTGACATCGAGAGTCGCAACGCGCGGCGGCGACGGCGGTCGCCTTCATCGGGGGGGGAGCTTCAGCGACGGCCGCTCTACGGCTCCACGGCCGGCGGCGAGGCGGGCAAAATCGACGTCGGGTTCAAGACGAACGGGGCCGAGACGGGGGGCATGGAGATCCGGCGCACGCCGATCGAAAGCCCCAGTCTGGGGCATCAACGTCGACACTCCGAACGTCGTCACGTTCGTCCGCCGCACCCGGATCATCGATCCGGTCGCCTACGGCGTGCGGGCCACCAACGGCGCGATCGCGAACGTCCACAACAGCCTGATCGTGGTGGATAACGCCTACGCCTTCTCGATCCAATCGCAGGACATGAACACGGTGATCTTCAGCGCGAGGCACGTGACGATCGTCGATACGGGAGGTGACGACGACCCGGTCATCCAGGTCGGGGACGGTCTGCCGCCCGCCGACGGCAGCATCAACGCGGTCATCAGCGACACGATCATCGCCGGGCAGGACGACCCGATCATCTGCGACTCCCCGATGAGCAGCACGCAGCTGACGTTGCGCTACACGTGGTTCTTCCACAGCGCCACGGTGATCGGCGACTGCACGGTCAACACCTTCAACACCCTGGACGCCTATGACGCCATGGTCGGCCCGCCGGTGTTCGCCGATCCCGACTACCGATTGCCGGCTGGGTCCCCCGCGATCGACAGGGGCGACCCCCTCGTCGTGACGCTCCCCACGGACGACCTCGACGGAGCCCCGCGCCCGGTGGACGGCAACGGAGACGGCGCGAGCCGGCGCGACATCGGCGCCTACGAGTACCAGCCGCCGGTCCCCCCGGGCGGCGGCGGCACTCCGGGCACGCCCGCGACGAAGAAGAAGTGCAAGCGCAAGAAGAAGAAGGCCCGCGCCGCGAAGAAGAAGTGCAAGCGCAAGAAGCGCAAGTAGCTCCACGCCGCGCCTGAACCGGCGCACGCCTCATCATTAGTCGGTACTTTTCCGCGCCATTGGGGGGTGGGGAAAGACCATCCCGTGACGGAACACGGAGGAGATTGCAGATGGGGCTGTGGAAGAAGTCGCTGGTGCTGGGGATGCTTCTGGCCGGACTCGGCGCGCAGAGCGCTGCCGCCGCCGACACGAGGATCGAGGTCCTCTCGAACCGCGCCGACCTGATCTCGGCCGGCGACGCGCTGGTCGCAGTGGATCTGCCGCAGGGAACCGATCCCTCCGCAGTCACGGTCACGGTGGGCGACGACGACGTCACCGACGCCTTCGCCGTCCGGCCCAACGGCCGCTTCGAGGGCCTCATCACCGACCTGGAGAACGGCGCCAACGTCGTCAAGGCCACGCTGCCCGACGGCTCCGGCGCCAAGCTCACCATCACCAACCACCCCAACGGCGGCCCGGTCTTCTCGGGCCCGCAGGTCCAGCCCTGGGTCTGCAACAACGGCTCCTCGGACCCGCAGTGCAACCAGGACCCGACCTACGAGTTCCAGTACATGTCGACCGACGGGCAGATGGCGGACTACGACCCGGAGAACCCGCCGTCCGACGTCGCCACCACGACCACCGATCAGGGCGAGACCGTCCCGTACATCGTCCGGACCGAGACCGGCTACCAGGCCCGCGACCAGTACAAGATCGCGGTCCTCTATGACCCGTCCCAGCCCTGGGAGCCGTGGGCTCCCGCAGAAGGGCTGGAACCACAAGCTTCTGATCACCCACGGCGCGAGCTGTGGCATCGAGCGCCAGAGCGGCTCGGCGCCCGGCGTGATGAACGACACCGCCCTCTCCCGCGGGTTCGCGGTTCTGTCCACCGCGCTCAACAACGCCGGACACAACTGCAACATCGTCACCCAGGCCGAGTCGATGGTGATGGCGAAGGAGCGCCTCGTCGAGCAGTACGGCGAGCTCCGCTACACGATCGGCACCGGCTGCTCGGGCGGCTCCCTGACCCAGCAGCAGGTCGCCAACGCCTTCCCCGGCATCTATCAGGGCATCCTGCCGGCCTGCAGCTTCCCCGACGCCTGGTCCACCGGGCAGCAGCTCGTCGACTACCACCTGGTTCGCGCCTACGTGGAGAACCCGACGAAGTGGGCACCCGGTGTCGCCTGGACCCCGCTGCAGATCGCCGCGGTCGAGGGCCATCCCAACCACGTCAACTCGATCGTCTTCGACACCGTCTACTGGGAGGACCTCGGCAACCCGCAGGACACCTGCTCCGGCGTCCCGGCTGAGCGAGAGCTACAACGCCGAGACCAATCCCGGCGGCGTCCGCTGCACCCTGGCCGATTACATGATCAACGTCCTCGGCCCGAGGCCGCAGAGCGACTGGGGCCCGCAGGAGCAGGCGCTCGGCCACGGCTTCGCCGGGTCTGCCCCTCGACAACGTCGGGGTCCAGTACGGCCTCGACGCGCTCGAGAAGGGCCTGATCACGCCCGCCCAGTTCGTCGACCTCAACGCCAAGATCGGCGGCGAGGACATCGACATCACCCGACCGAGGAGCGCTTCCCGGCGACCAGCCCGCGCTCGAGAACGCCTACAAGTCCGGCGGGATCAACACCGCGAACAACCTCGACCAGGTCGCGATCATCGACCTGCGCGGCCCCGACCCCGGCGCCTTCCACGACGCCTACCGCTCGTGGGCGATCCGCGCCCGGATCGAGCGCGAGCACGGCACCTTCGCCAACCAGGCGATCTGGTTCGGCCACGTCCCGCTGATGGGCGACCCGAACTACGAGAGCGAGGCCATCGTCGCCATGGACCGCTGGCTGGCATCCGTGGAAGCTGACGACAGCGGCGCGTCGCTGGCCGACAAGATCCTCGCCAACCGTCCCGCCGACATCCAGGACCGCTGCTCGCAGATCCCGGGCCTCGAGCAGGTCACGGTCCCCGGCATCGGAACGGTCTGCGAGCACGAGCAGGTGCAGACCCGGTACGGGACGCCCCGCACGGTCGCGGGCGAGCCGATCTCGACCGACCAGAACAAGTGCCAGCTGCAGCCGCTGAGCCGCACCGACTACTACCCGATCGAGTTCACCGACGACCGAGTGGGCGCAGCTGCAGGCCGCGTTCCCGACCGGTGTCTGCGACTGGAGCGAGCCCGGCGTCTCCCAGCAGGGGGCGATCCCGTGGCAGACCTACCAGGACGCCGACGGGCAACGTGATCTACGGCGGCACGCCGCTTGGAGCGCCCCGGCCTCGGAGTCGGTCGCGGCCGATCCGCCGACCGGCGGTCCCGGGGATCCGGTCCCGCCCGGCGGGGACCCCGGTCCCGGCGTCGCAGCCGAAGCCCGCAAGCCGAAGAAGAAGGCCAAGGGCAAGAAGCGGAAGCGCAAGCGGATGAAGCCGAGGCCGCTGGCGCTCAGACGCCGGCGCCTGAGCCGCCGCGACCCTCGCCCTTGGCGAAGCGGGCCGCGCCGGCGACGCCGGTGTGGGCGACCTTGCGAGCCGATCTCGGCCTCGAGGGCGATCCCGTCGGCGAGCGGCAGCCCGAAGCCCTCGATCGCCGCGCGGCGGTCGGCGAGCATCGTCTCCTGGGGGAAGCTCGCCAGGCCCTCGGCCATCTCGAGCGCCCTCTCCAGGTGCTTGCCCGGGGGGACGACCTCGGTGAGGAGGCCCATCGCAAGCGCCTCGTCGGCCTCGACGATCCGGCCGCTGAGGATCAGATCCAGCCCGCGCCCCATGCCGACGATCCGGGGCAGGCGCTGCGTCCCTCCATCGATCAGGGGAACGCCCCAGCGCCGCTCGGGGAAGCCGAGCTTCGCGCGTCTCGGTTCCGATCCGCAGGTCGCACCAGAGCGCCAGCTCCAGGCCGCCGGCCAGCGCCCAGCCCGAGATCGCGGCGATGGTCGGCTTCGTCGGAGTCAGCCGGGTGAACCCGAGCGGCCCGTCGGGCCGGTCCGCCAGCCACTTGGCGGCGATCTCGGGGTCCTCGCCGGCCTCCGACATCGACTTCAGGTCGGCGCCCGCGCAGAAGGCGTCCTCGCCGGCGCCGGTCAGCACCATGACCCGCGCCTCGTCGTCGGCCTCGAAGCTGCGGTAGCCCTCCAGGAGGTGGTCGGCGGTGTCGGGGTCGACGGCGTTGCGCCGCTCGGGACGGTCGATCGTCACGACCGCCGCCGCGCCGCGCCGCTCGTAGGTCACCTCGGGCACGGCCCGATCCTATGCCGCGCGCTACTGGGCGGGGGGCTTGGACGCCGCGGCCGGCGCCTGCGGCCATTGCCGCAGATAGGGGAGCGGGTCGACCGCCTTGGTCTTGGCGCGAAGCCTGGCCTCGCCGATCCGGATCTCGAAGTGGAGATGCGTGCCGAAACAGGTTCCGGTGCATCCCATCTGCCCGATCTGCTGGCCGGCCCGAACCTCGTCTCCGATGAACACGGGCGGCGGCTCGAGCAGGTGGAAGTAGACGAAGCTGCGGTCGTCGAACGGGCTGTAGATGGCGAGGTAGTTGCCGCGGCCGCCCGAGTACCGCCCGTTGACCTTCCCGCGATCGACCACGATCCCGTCGCGGACCGAGACCAGCGGGGTCCCCTTCTTGGCGAACATGTCCTGGCCCTCGTGCTTGTGTCCGGAGCGGGGGGCGCCAAACTTGGCATCACGCTCTCCGAAGTCGATCGGTCCGGCGACCGGCTGGAAGGGGCCCTTGGTGAGGGAGGCGGGCGTCCCTGCGCCCAGCAGGAGGGTGTCGCCGACCAGGGACGACGAATTGGAGCTTCCCGAGTCGGAGCCGAGGCTCGGCAGCGGCAGCCCGAGCAGCGTGCCGGCCCCGAACGCCGCGGCGGTGATGGCGGCGAGCGCCAGGCCCACCTTGAGGGTGGGCCATTTGAGGCTGTGGCGGGGGACCGGCCTGACGTCTGAGGGCGGTGTCTTCCTGGCCTCCGGGGCCGGAACGACCTTGGGGGCCGGGCTCTCGTCCGGGACGGGGATCGGCTTGAGCTGAGGCCCCTCGTCCGCCGCGGTCCCCGCCTGCTCCATCTGCTTGCGCCGGGCGTGCATCCGCGCGGCGCGCTCGCGCTCCTCCCGCAGGCTCGCCTCCCGCTTCTTTCGGAGGGCCTCCTCGCGCTCGCGCCGCTCCCGCTCGGCGCGGCGCTCGGCCTCCTCACGGCGCTTCTCCTCCTGAAGGCCGGCGCGCTCCCGGCGCCTCTGCTCGAGCCTCTCCTCCTGCGCCCGCAGGTGCTGCTCCTGCAGCTCCCGTGCGCGCTCCAGTCGGGCCCGCTCGCGCTCGGCCCGCTCCGTCTCCTTGCGCTCCCGCTCGCGCATCGCCTGGATCGCCGCGGCCCGCTCCTCCTCCAACCGCTCCTGCTCAGCGCGCTCCCTCTGCTCCTGCAGCTTCTTCTCGGCCTTCTCCTGCCGGCGCTGCGCGCGCTTGGCACGCTTGCCGTCGTCCGCGTCGCTCTCGGATGCCGAGCGCCGCTCGGCTACGGCAGAGCCGTCCTCCCGCCGGTCGGCCACAGCGGCCCCGGCTAGAGGTTGCCGAGGCGCTCTAGGTCCTCCTTGCGCCTCTGCTTGCGGTTGTCGGCCCTGATCTGAAGCAATGAGAGGACGACGACGAGGATCGTGAAGAACGCCATCACGCCGAAGGCGAAGAAGGTGATCACCTTGTCGTCGGTCCGCCCGTACGTCCCGACCCCGTCCGCGGCCAAGGCCACGGGCGGCAGCGCCATCAGGAGGCAGACGGCCGAGAGAACAGCCAGAGCGATTCGGTGGCGGAGGATGCCGTGCGCGACTCGCATCGACGGGCAGGGTAACGCACCGGGTCGGACCTCTCGCCGGGTCCGCGCGCCTACCATGCCGCGGTCATGTCAGTGCTTGAAGCGATCCTGCTCGGGATCGTCCAGGGGCTCACCGAGTTCCTGCCGATCTCATCCTCGGGCCACCTGATCCTCGTCCCCTGGCTGCAGGACTACACCTACCTGCAGGAGCACGAGTCGTTCAATAAGACCTTCGACGTGGCGCTGCACATCGGGACGCTGATCGGCGTGGTCTCCTACTTCCGGTCCGACCTGGCCCGGATGCTCGTCGGCTGGTTCCGGACGCTGCGGCGCCGCTCGATCGACACTCTGGACGAGCGGCTCGCGTGGGTCGTGGTCGTCGCCACCATCCCCGCCGTCATCGTCGGCGGCCTGGGGGAGGACTGGATCGACGAGAACCTCGGCGAGCCGTGGATGATCGCGATCAGCCTGATCCTCTTCGGCCTGCTGCTGGGAGTCTCCGACCGCCGTCCCCAGGACAACGGCCTCGAGGACATCACCCTCAAGCGGGGCCTCGTGCTCGGCGTCGCGCAGTCGCTGGCGCTGTCTCCTGGGACGTCGAGGTCGGGCATCACGATCACCGCGGGCCGGTTCATGGGGCTGGACCGTGACGCGGCGGCGAGGATCTCGTTCCTGATGCTGGTGCCGGTGACCGGGGGGGCCGTGGCCGTCAAGGCCTACGGCGCCGTCATCGACGGGCTCCCGGCCGGGGTGGCCGCCCCGATCGTCGCCGGCATCATCGCCTCGGCGATCTCCGGCTATCTCGCGATCGCGGTGCTGCTTCGTTATGTGCGGACGCACAACTACGACGTCTTCGTCATCTACCGAGTGTTCGCCGGCCTGTTCGTGCTCTCCCTGATCGCGACCGGGGTGCGCGAGGCGACGTTTTAGGCCGGCGCCTCCTCCGCTAGCGCGTCCGGGGGCGCTTGGTATCGATCTGGATCAGCTCGTCGCGGTGCTTGTGCTCGACCTGGAGCGTCGAGTGCTCCACGCCGAAACGCTCGGCGAGCAATCGGGCGGCGCGCCAGCGCACCTCCGCGCAGTCGGCCTTGGGGTCGGCGAGGACGTGAGCCGAGATCGAGGGCATGCCTGTGGTGACCTCCCAGACGTGGAGGTCGTGGACCTCGGACACGCCCGGCTCCGCCGCCAGCGTGTTCCCGATCAGCTCGGGATCCAGGTCCTTGGGGGCGGCCTCCATGAAGACACGGCCCGAGTCGCGGAGCAGGCCATAGGAGGAGCGGAACAGGAGGGCGGCGACCACGAGGGAGGCAATGCCGTCCGCCTCTTCGAAACCCGTGGTCAGGATCACCGCCCCCGCGAGGGCGGCGCCAAGCGACGCGAACAGGTCGGTGACGATGTGCTGGAACGCGCCCTCGACGTTGAGGCTCCGGCGCTCGGCGCTCCGCAGCAGCCCTGCGGCCCCGAGGTTCACGGCAGCGCCGACGAGTCCGACGATCAGAACGAGCAGGCCCTCCACCTCGGGCGGATCGAACAGCCGGCGGACACCCTCGATCACGATCAGGATCCCGAGGATGAGGAGGGTGAGCCCGTTGAGCTGTGCGGAGAGGATCTCGGCGCGTTTCAACCCGAAGGTGAACCCGCCCTGGGGCGGCCTGCGGGCGAGGCGCAGCGCAAACAGGGCCAGCGCCAGCGCTCCCGCGTCGGTGAGCATGTGGGCGGCGTCGGAGAGCAGGGCCAGCGACGAGGCCACGATCCCAGCGGCGACCTCGGCCACCATGAACGCGAGGATCAGCGCCAGCGCCGCGGTCAGCCGGCGCGTGTCGGCGTCGGGCGAAACGGCATGGGAGTGGGAGTGGCCGTGGCCCATCAACCGGATTGAACCAGCGGACCAGGACCACTCGTGGAGTGGCCCTGGTCGCCGCTAAGGGAAGCGCGCGACCCGGGGCAGGGAGTGGGCCGCGCGCGCTTCACCAGACCGCGGCCCTAAGGCCGCTGAGAGAGGATCTCGTGAGTGGCGACAGGCTGTCGGAACGACGCCGCGCCGTTGTGAAAATCCGGGAAATCCCCGCTAGATCTGCAAGTTAACGACCTGTGAACGGCCCCTCCCTCCGGGTTCGCCGCGCCGAGGCCACACGTACAATCCGACCCATAGGGGCAGTCGAATGAGCAATCAAGCCACGATCAGGCTGGCGGTGATCGACACCGACAGCGCTTTCCTCACCGTCCTCGGCAACCGGCTGGACAGCGCCGGCTGGGACTACCGCGTGCTCGCCGGCGGGGCGCCGGTGGAGGAACTGGTCGCGATGAAGCTGAACGCGCTCGTGGTCGACATCTCCATCCTGCCCGACGGCTGGGAGTTCCTCGAGAAGGTCTGCGGCTCCGTCCCCGGCCTCGGCGTCCTCGTCTGCGCCTCTCAGTCCACCGTCGCCCAGCGCGTTCGCGGCCTTCGGATCGGGGCCGACGACTGGATCATCAAGCCCAGTCACCCCGAGGAGGTGATGGCCCGAATCGAGGCCGTGGTGCGGCGACGCAAGCGGGCCTCGACCCGCGCGGACCTCGGCCCCTTGGTCGCCGGCGAACTGGAGATCCGGGCGGATCAGTTCCAGGCCTTCGTCAGTGGACAGAGCGTCGGCCTGACCAGGCGCGAGTTCGAGCTGCTGCAGCTGCTCACCGACTCGCCCGGCCAGGTGATCGAGCGCGAGGAGATCTACCAGAAGGTCTGGGGCTACGCGATGGCCCACGGCGACCGCTCGGTGGATGTCTTCGTCAGGAAGCTCCGCCAGAAGCTCCAGGCCCAGTCGGCCAACTGGTGCTACATCCACACCCACTTCGGCATCGGTTACCGCTTCGATCCCGAGCCCATCGGTGAGGCCGAGTCCTCGGTCCCGATGGAGGACGGCGCACCGGAGCCCACCGCAGAGGAAACCGAGCTCGCCTCGACCGTCAAGTAGCCGCGGCCCCCGATTTACACCGGCTTCACCGGAAGTTCACCCGAAGGTAACGTCCTCATTTGCCGCGGGGGTAATGCTCGGGCCTGTCGATGACGGCCAAGAGCGCAAACCCAACGGGGAACGGAATTCCCCTTGACGCGATCGACGGGGCGCCGGTCTACGCCGGCCGCCTGGAGATCCGCCCCGCTGAGCACTCCGCCCTGGTCGACGGACGGCCGCTGACGCTGACCGTGCGGGAGCTTCAGCTCCTGACGAAGCTCGCCCAGAACGCGGAACGGGTCCTGACCCGCGAGGAGCTCTTCTCCCAGATCTGGGGCAGGGCCTACCGCAAGAGCGACCGCTCGGTCGACGTGTACGTGGGACGGCTCCGAACCAAGCTCGACCGAGCCCTGCCCGGGAGAAGGTTCATCCACACGCACACGGGCATCGGCTACCGGTTCTCGCCGGGTGGGTGACCGGGAAGCGCCATTTACATCCTTTTCACACGAGCGCCACACCTGCATAACAAGATCCACGAGGCACGCTGACAGGGTGCGCCGCAACAGACCAACTCGACTCAAGGAGCGGATTTGATGTCAAGCAAGTGGTGGCTCGTTCTGGCTGCCTGTGGCGTTCTCTCGATCGGGGTCGCCGCCTGCGGTGACGATGATGACGAGGGGGGCAGTGGCGGAAACGGTGAGCCGGTCTCGGGGGAGATCCGCATCGACGGATCGAGCACGGTGGCGCCGCTGACAGAAGCGATCGCAGAGGGATTCCAGGCGGAAAACCCTGACGCCCGAGTGACGGTCGGAACCTCCGGCACCGGCGGCGGCTTCGAGAAGTTCTGCGCCGGCGAGACCGACGCGAACGACGCCTCCGAGGCGATCGGCGAGGAGGAGATCGCGGCCTGCGAGAAGGGCGGCGTCGCCTACGAGGAGCTCCAGATCGCAAACGATGCACTGACGGTCGTGGTCAATCCGGACAACCCGGTGACCTGCGTGACCGTCGACCAGCTCAAGTCGGTCTGGGAGCCGAACTCCAAGGCCTCGAGCTGGAGCGACATCGAAGGGCTGGACCCCCCGTATGACGAGTCCCTCGATCTGTACGGACCCGGTTCCGACTCGGGCACGTTCGGTTACTTCACCGAGGCGATCAATGGTGAAGAGGATGCGATCCGCAACGACTACAACGACGTCGGCGAGGACGACAACGCCACGGTCACTGGAGTCAGCGGCGCGCCGGGCGGCATGGGCTACTTCGGCTACTCGTTCTTCTCAGAGAACGAGGGTTCGCTGAAGGCGCTCGAGATCGACGGTGGCCAGGGCTGCGTCGCGCCCTCGCCCGAGACCGCTCAGGACGGCAGCTATGCGCCGCTGAGCCGGCCTCTGTTCATCTATCCGTCGGCGGATGCGCTCGCGGATCCGGCGTTCGACGCGTTCATGCAGTACTACCTGGACAACGTCAACAGCATCGCCGAGCAGGTGGGCTTTATCCCCCTGACCGACGAGCAGCTCTCCGAGCAGCAGACGAAGCTCGAAGGGCTGATCGGCGGCGGTGGCGGTGGGACTGAGACCACCGGCTAGGCGGGAAGTGGAAGCACGCGACACGATTGCGGCCACCGGGGGGCTGGGAAGGCCAGATCCTTCCCGGCCCCTGGTGGCCGCGCGTCCGCGCCACGGCGAGACCGCGATCAGGGTCCTGCTCGGCCTTTGTGCGGTGATCTCAGTGGTCACGACCACCGCGATCGTGATCGCCCTCCTGTCGCCGACCATCGGGTTCTTCCAGGAGGTCTCGTTCAGCCAGTTCTTCTCCAAGGACACCTGGGCGCCGCTGACGGCCGACCCGAGCTTCGGCGTCCTCAACGTCCTCGCAGGAACCGTGAGCACCAGCCTCTGGGCTCTCGTGTTCGCGATTCCGATCGGGCTGCTTTCGGCGATCTACCTGAGCGAGTTCGCCCCGTCTAGGGTCCGCCGCGTCGTCAAGCCGACGCTCGAGGTCCTCGCGGGGATCCCCACCGTCGCGCTGGGCGTGTTCGCGGTGACCTTCATCAGCCCTGAGATCCAGGGCCTCTTCCCCGACTTCATCAAGACACCACCCTTCGCTGCCGGCGCGGCCGGTTTGGCGATCGGCCTCATGATCGTTCCGATCATCGCTTCGATCTCCGACGACGCGATGCGCTCGGTTCCCGGCGGCCTCCGCGAGGGCGCCTACGCCCTCGGCGCAACCAAGCTCAAGGTGGCAACGCGCGTCGTGTTCCCTGCCGCGATCTCCGGGATCGTGGCGTCGATCGTCCTGGCGTTGTCGCGAGCCGTCGGCGAGACGATGATCGTCCTGCTCGCGGCGGGGGCCACCGCCAACTTCACGCTCGATCCGGGCGAATCGGTGCTGACGATGACGGCCTTCATCGGACGGACGGCGACCGGCGACGTGGCAACCGGAACGACCGCCTACGACACGATCTTCGCGGTCGGAGCCCTGCTGTTCGTCCTCACCTTCGTGATGAACATCTTCGCGATCCGCCTCGTCCGGCGCTTCAGGGAGGTCTACGAGTAATGCCGCGCATGCCAGAGCCAATTTCCGAGAGGGCGCGCCTGGCCACGGCCGGAGCCCACGCCGCGGTCGCCGGGCAGTTCCAGAGGCAGCCTCGCGGCGACGTCTGGAAGGGGAACATCTTCTTCGCCCTGCTGCTGCTCGCGATCGGCGCGGCATTGCTGGGACTGGTCGCCCTGATCGTCCAGCAGTCGATCAAGGGCGCTCCGGCGTTCGGGACGGACCTGATCACGAACCCACCGTCGACCGTCAACCCCGAGACGGCGGGGTTCCGTCCGGCGATCATCGGCAGCATCTACCTGATGGTCGGGGTGATCGTGCTGATCGTCCCGCTCGGTGTCGGCGCCGCCGTGTACCTCGAGGAGTTCGCGGACAAGGAGCGTTGGTGGAACCGGTTGATCGAGCTGAACATCCAGAACCTCGCCGGCGTTCCCTCGATCATCTACGGCATCCTGGGGCTCGCCTTCATCGTTCGCGGCCCGTTGGATCTCGGCCCGATCCTCGCCGCCGGTGCGCTGACCCTGGCCCTACTGGTCCTGCCGACGGTGATCCTGGCGGCACGTGAGGCGATTCGGGCTGTCCCGCCGTCGATCCGTGAGGGTTCGCTCGCGCTCGGCGCAACCCAATGGCAGACGATCAGGCGCCAGGTGCTCCCGGCTTCCGTTCCCGGGATTCTGACGGGAGTGATCCTGGCGATCTCGCGGGCGCTGGGGGAGGCGGCACCGCTGCTCCTCGTCGGGGCCGCTACGTTCGTCACGTTCAACCCGGAGTACTTCTCCGATGCGGGCTACTCGGCGATGCCCGTCCAGATCTTCAACTACGCGCTGCGTCCGCAGGAGGAATTTCGTGTGCTCGCCGCTGCAGGCGTGGTCGTGATGCTCGTGGTGCTCCTCGCGATGAACTCATTCGCGATCTGGCTTCGCAACCGGTACGAGCGGCAGTGGTGACCATGCAAGGGACGACCAGGATGGAGAAAGCTAGTGTTGGACAACGTGGCTGACAAGGCTCCTGAACAAACAGCAGGGGCGAAGGCCCGTGCGCACATGCCAGAGATCGACCTCACGACAACAGCAGGAGACGGCCACACCAAGGCCGGCCCCGCCAACCCCGAAACCGTCTTCGAACTGGCCGACCTGACCGTTTCCTATGCCGGCAAGCCCGCCGTCAAGGACGTAAGCATGAAGATCGGCGCCAACGAGATCACCGCCCTGATCGGTCCCTCGGGCTGTGGAAAGAGCACGCTGATTCGCTGCCTCAACCGGATGAATGACCTGATCCCCTCGGCCATCGTCGAAGGGCAGGTTCTCTACCACGGCCAGGACATGTACGGGCCCAAGATCGACCCGGTCGAGGTTCGGAAGCGCATCGGGATGGTCTTCCAGAAGCCGAATCCGTTCCCGAAGTCGATCTTCGACAACATCGCGTTCGGACCCCGCGTGCTCGGGATGGAGAACGTGAAGGAGCGGGTCGAGCAGGCGCTTCAGAAGGCCGCGCTGTGGGATGAGGTCAAGGACCGCCTCGAAGAGAACGCCTACGGCATGTCGGGCGGCCAGCAGCAGCGCCTCTGCATCGCCCGCTGCATCGCCGTCGACCCCGATGTGATCCTGATGGACGAGCCCTGCTCCGCACTCGACCCGATCTCGACCGGGCGGATCGAGGACCTGATGATGGAGTTGAAGGAGCAGTACTCGATCGTGATCGTCACCCACAACATGCAGCAGGCCGCGCGCGTTTCCGACCGGACTGCCTTCCTGATCGTGGAGCTCGACGCCGAGGAGGATCAGCGCTGGGGCCAGCTCGTGGAGTACGACGACACCGAGAAGATCTTCACCAACCCAGGCGACAAGCGGACCGAGGACTACGTCACTGGGAAGGTCGGCTGATGCCGGACAAGACGCGGCTTCACTACCAGGACGAGCTCGAGAACCTCGAGAAACGGGCGCTCGAAGGTCTCGACATGGTGGCGCAGACGCTGGAGCGCACGATGGAGGCCGTCGAGCACCAGGACGTCGAGCTCGCGGAGCTGGTGATCGCCGACGACGACCGGATCGACGGCCGGTACTTGGAGGTCCACCAGGAGATTCTGACGCTGCTCGCGACCCAGGCCCCCGTCGCCACCGACCTGCGCCTGATCTCGGCGCTTCTGCACGTGATGAAGAACATCGAGCGCATGGGGGACCAGTGCGTCAACATCGCCAAGCTGATCCCGCTCACCGGTCACGACGCTCCCCAGCACAGCGAGATGGTCGACCGGATCCTGAGGATGGGCAAGCAGGTCCGGGCGCAGACGGTTTCGGCGAAGCGGGCCTTCGAGGGGCGCGACGTCGAACAGGCGCGCGACCTCGTTCGCCAAGACGACCTCGTCGACACGCTCAATCGCGAGGTCTTTCAGCTCGCGGTCGAGGTCGGCGAGGACGCCGATACGCGCGAGTGGGCGATGACGATGATGCTGGTCGCCCGGGCGCTGGAGCGGACGGGCGACAACGCCGTGGACATCGGCGAGCAGGTCGCGTTTGTCGTCACCGGGCTCTTCCGGGAGTTCGAGGACGCCTCCCACCCGGGCGAGTCGACGCCGACGCCGGCGCCCTAACTCCCCGCAAACTGCGGACGTCCGCGGCATGCGTCCGTATCCGCGCCCTCTGACAACATCATTCACAACGTGCTCTGCGCGGCAATCGACATCGGCTCGAACACCACCCGCGTGCTGGTGGCCGAACCCCAGGAGGGCCAGCTCCGCAAGGTGATGGAGCAGCGTGCCTACACGCGGATCGGAAAGGGCGCGAGCAAGAAGGGCAACATCACCGACGAGAAGATCGATGAGGTCGCCGAGGTCGTCACCACCCAGGTGCGTCTGGCGGAGGAGATGGGCGCTGAGGTGATCAAGACGGTTGCGACCGCAGCCATCCGCGAGGCCAAGAACCGCGACAAGGTCGTCAAGGCGATCTCCAAGGCAGCGGGCGTCGAGGTCGAGGTTCTGAGCGAGGAGGAGGAGGGCAGGCTCGCCTTCCTCGGGGCGACCAAGTCGCTCGGGCACCCGGTCGAGGGGACCGTGGCGGTCGTCGACGTCGGAGGCGGCTCCTCGGAGGTGATCTTCGGGACCCTTGCCAAGGGCGTCAAGGAGGTGCAGTCCTTCAAGGTCGGCTCCGGGTCGCTCGCTGAGGAGTTCCTGAAGAGCGACCCGCCCTCGGCATCTGAGATCAGGGCGCTACGCGACCACATCGGAGACCTGTTCGATGAGGTCGAGTTCGAGCAGCCCGACCAGGCGGTGGCCGTGGGCGGCAGCGCGACGTCGCTCCGGACGCTGGTGGGGGCGGTGCTCGAATACGAGACGCTGGAGCGGGCGGTGCGCGTGCTCTCCAGCGATCCGATGGCCGACGTCGCGAAGCGGTTCGAGCTGGATCCCCGCCGGGTGAAGCTGCTGCCGGCCGGTGTGCTGGTCCTGGAGAAGATCTCCGAGAAGCTCGGGCAGCCCCTGCAGATCGGCAAGGGCGGCCTGCGGGAGGGGATCATCCTCGACCTCCTGAACGGCTCCAGCAACGGCTCGGACAAGGAAGTGCTCGCCGCTTAGGTAGCTTTTCTCGCCATGGCCAAGGCCGCGGCGATAGAGGGGGTCACCGCAGACGACAACTACGGCGAGGTTGCCGCCCGCGTCGTCTCGGTCCGCACGCGCGAGCTGAGCGAGCATGCGCAGGGGGTGCTCGACACCTCAGACATCGAGCGCGTCCACGACATGCGGGTCGCGACGCGCCGGCTGCGCGCGGCGCTGGAGGTCTTCGAGCCCTGCTTTCCGGAGAAGGACTTCAAGCAGGCGCTGAAGGAGGTCAAGCAGCTCGCCGACGGGCTCGGGGAGCGGCGTGACCGCGACGTCGCCATCGCCGCGCTCACCGGCTTCAGTGAGCAGATGCACTCGCCGGACCGGCCCGGCGTCGAGTCGCTCGTCTCCCGGTTGCGCGAGGAGCAGGAGCGGGCCAATGCGGACCTCGCGCCGCTGGTGGACTCCCAGCGATTGGCGGGGATCACGGAGCGGCTCGAGGATCTGGCGGCCTCCGCCCGGGGACAGTCCACCGAGAGCGAGCCCGAGGAAGAGGAGGATGGCGGGTGAAGGCCCGCCGCGTCAAGAAGCTCGACCCGGCCGGGCCCCTGGGGGACAACGCCGCGCGGCTGATCCAGGTCCGCCTGGACGAGCTGGTCTCGTTCGCTCCCAAGGCCCTGGACCCGAAGCGGGTCAAGGCCCAGCACGACATGCGGATCGCCGCCAAGCGGCTCCGCTACGTGCTCGAGGTCACCGGCTTCTGCTTCGGGCGACCGGCCGACACCGCGCGCCGGCGGGCCCGCGACCTGCAGGACATCCTCGGCGAGCTGCACGACTGCGACGTGATGCTGCCCCGGGTTCAGGGACATCTCGAGGAGCTGCAGGCGAAGGACGCCGGGCTCGTGCGGAAGCGGGCGGGGGCCACACCGGACCTGGATCCGAGGCTGGCTGCCCAGGCTGCGCACCGGACCTCCTATCGAGGACTCGACGTGCTCGCGGTCTATCTCCGGGCCCGGCGCGAGTTGCTCTTCGACCGCTTCACGGCCTTCTGGGAACGCCAGGAGGAAACCGGGACCTGGTCCCGGCTGGAGCGGACGGTCGAAGCCCACCTGGAGCGGGTCCGCACGGCCCGCAGGGCCGCCGAGGAGGCGGCTCGCGCCAAGGCGGAGCTCGAGGAGGCCGAGCGCGCCGCCCGCGAGGCGGCGGCGTCGGCCGAGCGCGCCCAGGCACGGCTGCACCAACGCGGCGCCTAGTTCGCCCCCGGCCGTTCACCGGCTTTTCACAGTGCGTTGACGCGCTGGTAACCGGGTTCTGCCTGCAAATGGCGAGGATTTGGCTCGACGAATACGACGAGAGAAGGGGGTCACCGATGAGCCCGCCACAGACCACCACCCGGGTGGACCTGCACTGTCACTCGACCGCTTCGGAGCTATCGAAGCTGGGCGTCCAGAGAAGCCTCGGCCTTCCCGAATGCGCGACGCCCCCCGAGGAGGTCTACGAGCTGGCGAAGCGCCGTGGCATGGACTTCGTCACGATCACCGACCACGACACGATCGACGGCTGCCTCGAGCTCTCCGATCGCTCTGACGCCTTCATCTCCGAGGAGCTGACCGCCTGGTTCAGGGGCGAGCCGCAGGCGGTGCACGTGCTCTGCTTCGGCATCACCCCGGACGACCACGAGTGGCTCCAGGAGAGCTCGCGCGACGTCGAGGAGTGCGCGGAGTACCTGCACTCGAACGGGATCGCCTGCTCGCTCGCCCATCCCTTCTACGCGGTCGAGGAACCGCTCACGCCCGCGCACCGTCGCCGGCTGGCGCAGCTGTTTCCCGTCTGGGAGACGCGCAACGGCTCGCGCGCTCGTGAGTTGAACCAACCCGCCGCGATCTACATCGAGACGCAGGGTGGGACCGGCACCGGCGGCTCGGACGATCACGCCGGCGTGGACATCGGGCGCACGTACACGGAGACGCCGCCCGCATCTACGCCGGAACAGTTTCT
The DNA here is from genome assembly GCA_963824785.1 of uncultured Solirubrobacterales bacterium. Lineage (GTDB taxonomy): Bacteria > Actinomycetota > Thermoleophilia > Solirubrobacterales > 70-9 > CAWGQG01. The sequence goes on along the minus strand of CAWGQG010000001.1, from coordinate 758,425 downwards.
GTCCCACATCCGCTCCGGTAATGCGGAGCCCAGGGGCGAGCAGGGCAGCTTCGCCAAGTGGGCGCACGCGGCGATGGGGCTGGCGACCCGCGCGCACCTCGACGCCCTCGGGACCGACAGCGACCGGGAGGCCTCGCCCGACGCCGTGCTGAAGATGGCGGCCCGGGTGATGAGCGAGGGCGACGTCCGCAGCGGCTCCGTCTCGGGCGACCTGACCCCGGAAGACGGGCGCGCGCTGCTTGACGCGTTCACGGACTCGGTCGGCCTCGGCCTCAGCGGGCGGGCCCTGATCGAGTACATGCAGGCGGACGACTTCGACCACAAGCAGCTCGCCAAGCACGCGCGGCGGGTGCACGAGACCCGGCTCGGCGTCGTCATCGACGACGTCTCCGAGAAGATCGCCGCCGACCCGACGCCCGAGGAGCTGCCGGGAATCGCGCTCGAGGTCGGGCGCGACCTCTTCAGGGCGGCCATCCCCGCGATTCCCTACGCGCCGGCCGCAGCCTTCCTCGAGCGCGAGAAGGCGAAGCTCAACCCGCACGACGGCGTCACGCGCGTCGCCCTGATCGCGGACGGCATCGGCTCGGTCCACGGCGTCACCCGCACGATCGAGAGGATCCGGGAGCTGGGCGTCCCGGCGCACGAGGTCGAGGTGATCGGCACCGACCGCGGCGTCGACCGGCGCCTGCCGGCGGTCCGGGACATCGAGGCCCCGTTCTACGCCGGCCTCCAGCTCGGCGTCCCGAGCCTGCCCGGGATGGTCGAGATCCTCTCCGAGAACCAGTACGACCTGGTGCACGTGACCTCTCCCGGCCCCGCGAACGTGATCGCGGCGGTGCTGGCCAAGGTGATGGAGGTGCCCGTCCTCGGCAGCTTCCACACCGAGTTCGGCGCCTACGCGACCATGCGCCAGGGCGGCGAGCAGGCCCGGGTCGTCACCGATGCGGCCCTGTCCCTCTTCTACCGGCAGTGCGAGCACGTGCTCTCCCCGAGCCCGGCCACCGACGATTCGCTGGTGGAGATGGGGATCGAGCGCGACCGGATCGGCCGCTGGGGGCGCGGAGTCGACACCTCGCGCTTCGATCCGGCGCTCGGTGACCCGAAGGCCTACCCGGGCGAGATCAAGGTCCTGTACGCGGGCAGGCTGAGCCGGGAGAAGGGGGTGGACCTGCTCGCCGACTCCTTCCTGCGCGCCCGCCAGTCCGATCCGCGCCTGCACCTGCTCCTCGCCGGGGGCGGGCCCGAGGAGGAGTGGCTGCGCGAGCGGCTCGGCGACTCCGCGACCTTCCTCGGCTGGCTCGAGGGCGATGACCTGCCGCGCGCCTACGCGAGCGCCGACATCTTCCTCTTTTGCAGCCGCACGGACACCTTCGGCCAGGTCCTGGTGGAGGCCGGCGCGAGTGGTCTGCCGGTGGTCGCGGTGAACGAGGGCGGCCCGAGCTCGATCGTAATCGAGGGCGGTACGGGCCGGCTCTGCCCGCCGGACCCCGAGGCCCTGGCCGCGGCCCTCGTCCAGCTCGCCGACGCCCCGTCATGGCGGCGGACGCTTGGACTGCGAGGCCTCGCGGCGGCACGCACCCGCACCTGGAGCAACTCGATCGCGGAGCTCGCTCTCGGATATCGCCGCGCCCTCTCCGGCCCCGCTGCCGAGGACGCTCCCGAGATTCGGGTCGCGGCGTAACTGGCGTTGGCGGGCTGCGTAGAAACCCGCGGTTTACATCGCGTACACGGGATCGCAACATCGCGGAGGTGGGCCGCAAAGAGACTGCCGCCGTCGTCCGCCTCCCGGCGGGAACAGCAACGCAATTGCGAAGGAGCATCAAGTGACCAAGACAAAGGGATTCGGCCGGCGGGGCTGGCGGACGAGCGCCGCTCTTGCCGTCCTCGTTGGGACCTGTGGAGTCGTCTTCTTCGGCTCGGCCGGTACGGCGTCCGCCGGGCTGGTGCTGTGCAGCGGCAACGTCAAGCCCAAGGAGAGGGGCAAGCCCTCGATCGACGCCAGGTACGACTTCCACTGCAACCAAGACATCCGCTCGTTCAGCATCATCACCAACAAGAAGTTCGACTTCTTCGGCACCGAGCTCGAGGTGTTCCAGCCGGACGGGGTGGGAAGCACCGAGAGCGCACTGCTTCAGTGTGAGGGGCCGGTTCCGGGCTCCGGCTTCGGCTGCGGGACCACGAACCGCAACAACCCGTCGAACTGCGGTCAGACGATGGCGTCCCCGAAGTGCGCGAACAAGGTCAGCGCCTACAACCGCATCGAGGCGGACCTGGGCTTCACGAAGAGCCCGTGCAAGCGCAAGCCCGACGAGGACCGGCTGAAGGTTTGGCTGATCGTCGGCTTCGAGCCGTTCGTCGAGCCGCAGGGAGGTTCGGCGACGGTCGGGACCTACACCTCCGAGCCGTTTCCGATGAAGCTCAGGGGCTACGGCAGGAAGGCCTGTGCCTCCGAGGTCCAGGAGAACAAGAGCGGCAAGAAGAGCAGGAAGAAGTAAGCAGCTCTCGCGCAGGCGGGGCTCTCCGAAACGGCGGTCGCGCAAGCGGCCGCCGTTTCTCTTTTCCGGCCCCCTCTCCGTAATTCCCCGCGGTTTACAACGCCGTTACAGGCTGGTCACTGCTCAGTCACATCGGGGCCGCCCATCGTCGCGAGACTGGCGCACGCCTCGGCACACCGAGGCCTTCCTCGTAGCAGTGAGACCGAAAGGAGTGCCTGTGTCACGCAGACGAATTCGCCTGGCTGGGATGGTCACCGCCCTGGCGATGTTCGCTGCGCTGCCGGCGATGGCGGAGGCGAAGAAGACGATCACGATCAGCGGATCGACTTCGGTCTTCCCCCTCACCACCAAGCTGGCGCGTAAGTGGATCAAGACCAAGCAGGGAAACAAGTTCTCGTTCAAGGTCCTCCAGGGAGGATCGAACGTGGGCGTGTCGGATGTCTCGAAGGGACGCGTCTCCATCGGCGCCTCCTCGCGCGACCCGGCGGCGAGCGACCCGGGCGGCCTCGTGTTCACCCGGATCGCGCGTGATGCCCTCTGCATCATCACTCACAGCGGCAACCCGGTGCCCAACATCAGCACCGAGACGATTCAGGGCATCTACAAGTCCCCGCAGACGGTCGGCAACTGGAGCCAGGTTCCGGGCTCGCCGATCAGCGGCACCATCACCGCCTACGGGCGCACCAGCGCCTCGGGCACTCACGACGCGTTCAGGAACATCTTCCTGGGCGGCGTCAACCAGGGAAGCTTCGTGCAGACGCGGGCTTCCAACGGGCTCGTCCAGCAGGGCGTGAAGGGAGACCCGCGCGGCATCGGGTACGTCTCGCTCGCGTTCACGGATGGAGTCAGCACGGTCCCGTACAACGGCGTGGCCTGCACGCTGCGTAACGCCAAGTCGCTGCAGTACGGCGGAACGCGCAGCTTCTATTTCGTCACCCGTGGGGCCCCGGTCGGTGGAGTGAAGAAGTTCATCGGCTGGATCCTGAAGAGCAAGAAGGCCGACAAGATCGTGGCCACCGAGTGGGTTCCGCTCTAGGGAAGATCAAACGACCCGGTCGCCTGAAGGCGGGACCGAGGAATCGCGCGGACCGACGCGCCGAGCTAGCGCTCGGCGCGTCGGCCTGTGTCGTCCTCGTTCTGATCGCCTTCATGATCGGGTTCGTGTTCGAGAAGGCCTGGCCGTCCTTCTCGGCGAACGGCCTGGCCTGGTTCGGGTCCGGCGGTGACCTGACCGCACAGATGGACGCGATCTTCCGGTCGCCGGCTGAGCCGGACGACTACGTCTACGAGATCCGGGCCTGGCCGCTGATCTGGTCGACCGCGGTCATCACCGGCTTCTCGGTCGTGCTCGCCATGGCGATCGCACTGCTTTCGGCCATGTTCATCGTCGAGTTCGCACCCGACTCGATCCGGCGGATCCTCGAGCCCGTCGTCAGGCTTCTGGCGGCGGTCCCCTCCGTGATCTACGGGCTGATCGGAATCCTGGTGATCGTCCCGTGGCTCGGGACCGACGTCATCACGGAGTCCCAGCGCGAGTCGGTGTCCGGCGTCATCTCGCTCAGCGGCGCCAGTATCGGCGTCGGCATCCTGATCCTGACGGTGATGATCACGCCGATCATGATCGCCATCGTCGTCGACGCGCTTCGTGCGGTCCCATCGAACTGGAACGACGGCGCGATCGCGCTCGGCGTCAACCGCTTCCGGGCACTGTGGACGGTGACGGTTCGCGCCGCCAGGCCGGCGATCGTCGCCGCCGCCGTGCTCTCCACAGCCCGTGCCCTTGGCGAGGCGATCATGCTCTCGATGGTCACGGGCTCGACGTACTTCTCGCCGAACCCGATCGACGGCCTCATTTTCTTCTACGAGCCGGCCCGGCCGCTGGCGGCCGCGATCGTGGACAACCACGAGGGCCTTTCGATCGAGCCCTTCGCGCAGACCCTCTATGCCTTCTCCGCCGTCCTCCTGGTCTCGGCCGCCTTCCTGTCCTTCACGGGCTGGTACGTGCGACGCCGGCTGCGGCGCTACACGCTCTCGCCGATATGAGCGGGCTCATCGCGAGAATTCCGCGCCCGCACCTGCCCGGTCGCTTCAGGCGCCCCCCGCGCCCGGTCCCGGACCCTCACCAGACCGTCGCCTGGAGCCCGATCGACCGGATCGGCGTCGCGCTCTGCTGGTTCGCGGGCCTGCTGCTGTGCGCGATCGCCGGCTCGATCGTCATCTACATGTTCGTCAAGGGCATCCAGTACATCAACGTGGACACGATGTTCAGCTCGCCCGTCGTCGGCGAGACCACCCAGGCCGGCGAGAGCACCGGGGGCGGTTTCAAGGACCCGATGATCGGGACCCTGATCCTGACCGCGCTCGGGACCCTGATCGCCCTGCCCCTCGGCGTCGCCACGGCGGTCTGGCTCTCCGAGTACGGGCGCCCGGCCTGGCTGGCGCGCGCGGTCGAGTCCGGGGTGGAGATCGTGGCGGGGACGCCGACGATCGTGATCGCGATCTTCGGGCTGCTCGTCTTCAGTCAGGACTTCTTCGCGGCGCTCTCCTTCAAGGCGGAGGAGGGCGGCGTGTTCGGGCGCTCGTTCATCATCGCCGGGATCATGATGTCCCTGATCGCCCTGCCCCTGGTCGTCGGGGCGACCCGGGAGGCGCTGCAGTCGATCCCCAACCACGTGCGCGAGGCCTCCTACGCCCTCGGCAAGGACAAGGCCTCGACGATTCGGCGCGTGCTGCTGCCCGGCGCCCGCCGCGGCATCGCCACCGGCACGACCCTCGGCATGGGCCGCATCGCGGGAGACACCGCGATCGTCGTCATCCTGCTCGGCGCCACGCTGAACTTCACCCCCGAGGGCACGGCACCGGTGATCTCCGAGCTCAAGGGCACCGGCAGCACGCTGACGAGCTACGTCTACAACAACTCCCCCGCGGGCGAGGGGAATTCCCCAGAGCAGGCGTACGCGGCGGCCTTCGTGCTGCTGATGATCATCATCGCCCTGAACTTCACAGTCGACATGTTCTCCCGGAGAAGGAGGGATCCATGGCAGCGATGAAGTCGCCGCCGCCGGTCCGCCGCATCGTCATCGACGAGAACGCGACCCCGGTGGCGCCCCCCAAGACTCGTGGCGGGACCAACGGACGCACCGCCACCGACCCCTCCGGCGGGATGTTGAGCGCGCCGCGGAAGCGGACCACCCAGAAGGGCCAGGTCCAGGAGCGTATGCAGGCCATCGACCTGGGCGTCGCCTACGGCGGCAAGCCGGCCGTGAAGTCGGTCGACCTGACCGTGAACAAGGGCGAGGTGCTGGCCCTGATCGGGCCCTCGGGATGCGGCAAGACGACGCTCCTGCGTTCGCTCAACAAGCTCGTGGACCAGACTCCGAGCGCGGTCCGCACCGGCACGATCACGCTCGACGGGCAGGACACCGACCTGATCGAGGCGACGGATCTGCGGCGCAAGGTCGGCATGGTCTTCCAGCAGCCGAACCCGTTCCCGATGAGCGTGTTCGACAACGTCGCCTACGGCCTGCGGGAGCGCGGGTCGCGGCGGCCGTCGCGCGCGGCGCTCGCGCCGTTGGTCGAGGAGGCGCTCGAGCGCGCCGGGCTCTGGGACGAGGTGAAGGACGACCTCGGCCACCCGGCGCTGCGGCTCTCGGGCGGCCAGCAGCAGCGGCTCTGCATCGGCCGCTCGCTCGCGGTCAACCCGGAGGTGCTGCTGCTGGACGAGCCGTGCTCGGCGCTCGACCCGCGGTCCACCTCGATCATCGAGGAGTTGATCATGGGACTGCGGTCGGAGATCGCGATCGTGATCGTCACCCACAACCTCCAGCAGGCCTATCGCGTCGCGGACAAGGTCGGGTTCATGTACCTCGGCGACCTGGTCGAGTACGGCGAGTCGAAGCAGGTCTTCGGGGAGCCGAGGGCCGCCCGCACCCGGGAGTACGTCAGTGGAGGCTTCGGTTGAGGCTCGCCGTACCCGTGTTGGGAGGGCTGCTCGCCCTCCTGCTGTCCGCGTGCACCAGCACGCAGGACAAGGCGAAGGAGGCCCAGGCGGCGGGCGAGGCGCTGATCGCGTCCCAGAAGCCCCTGGAGATCCCAAAGCCCAGCAGCGAGATCAAGGTCGTGAGCAGCTTCCTGATGACCGACGAGAACGGCAGCGCTGTCGCGGTGGACGTACAGAACACGACCAAGGAGCCGGTCGCCGGAATCCCGATCCTGATCGACGTCAAGGACGCGAGGGGCAAGACGATCTTCAAGAACGACACGTTCGGCCTGGACTACGCCCTCAATCACGTGCCCGTGATCCGTCCGGGCGAGACGGTGACCTGGGTCAACGACCAGGTGCTCGCGGCCGGCGAGCCGAAGAGCGTCAAGGTCACGGTCGGCCAGCCGGAGACCGAGGTCAAGGGACCGATTCCCGAGATCGCGACCAGTGAGCCGAGGACCAACCAGGACCCCTCGGGGGTCGAGGTCGAGGGGACGGTCACAAACCAGTCACAGCTCGAGCAGCGGCAGCTGATTCTCTACGCGGTGGCTCGCAGCGGCGGGCGGGTCATCGCGGCGGGGCGCGGGCTGGTCAAGAAGCTTCGGGTCGATGCCTCGAAGCCGTCCCAATACAACATCTTCTTCATCGGCAATCCGAGCGGCGCGGAGATCGAGGTGACCGCGCCGCCATCTGTTCTGGAATAGGAGGCTAGGAATGGCGGACGAGACTTTCAACATGCCCCAGCTGGGCGAGGAGGGCGACGTTTGCGGCGACTGCGGCACGGCACTCGCCGTCGACCAGCGCTACTGCCTCAACTGCGGCGCCCGGCGGGGCGGCCTGCGGATCCCGTTCGAGCGGTATCTCGGCGGTCCACAGCCGGCGGTGGCCGCCGGCCCCAGCGCCCGCCAGGCGGTCGGGGGCTGGTCGCCGGTGACGGCGATCGGCGCCATTGCGGTCCTCGGCATCATGCTGCTGCTCGGCGTCCTGATCGGGAAGGACGACAAGCCCGAACAGGTCTCCAACGAGCCCGTCGTCGTCCAGGGGACGCCGACGACATCGGCCACGGACACCGCCGCAGCAGCCACGCCGGCGGAGACTCCGAAGAAGGCTCCGAAGGGCGCGGACGTCGCCGGCGCCGGCAACACGGTGGCGGGTGGATCGGGCACGACCGAGGGGATCGCCACCGCCGACACGAACGCCTCCGCGCTCGAGAACGCGAAGGGGGGCCCCGACCAGGTCGCGACCGAGGGCGAGCCCGAGGAGATCGATCCGGGTCCCGGCCGGTGGCGGCAGCGACGCCACCTGCATCGGGGGGCCGTGCTGACCATGGCCGCTGGACGCAAGAGGCCCGGCTTCACCGAGACGCTGCGAATCGTCCTCGCTCCGCGCAAGCGCGCGGCGAACGCTGACGCTCGGGCGAAGGGCGTGACGAAGACGGCGGCGAGCAACGGCACCGGCCCCGCCACCGCCGTCGGCCCGGCAAGACTGGCCAAGCGCCGTGACGAGCTGGCGCGCGAGTTCGCCGCGCTCCAGTTCGACCTCGGTGGGATGGCCTACGAGATGGCGGCGCGCGATCACTTCCGGCTGGACGTGCTCCAGCGCCACGCCGCCAAGCTGCAGGCGGTCGATGCCGAGCTCGGCCAGATCGAGCGGATGCTGAAGCTGGACGAGGCCGGCGCCGCCGGCAGCTGTCCGAGCTGCCAGGCGCTGCAGGCTCGCGGCGCTGTGTTCTGCTGGCAGTGCGGCAAGGAGCTTCAGGAGCCGACGGTGCCCGAAGGCAAGCCCGTCCCGAAGTGAACCCGGGGGGTCATTGCACCGGCTGCGGCGTCCCACTGGCGGTCGAGCAGCGTTATTGCGTCGAGTGCGGCGAGCGCGTCGGCCCGCCGCTCGCCATGCCCTATGCGCCGATCGCCGGGGGCGCCGAGTCGGAGCCGGTGCTGGTGGCCGGGCGCTGGCCGCTGCCCGTCCCGGCCCAGATGGCGACCGTGTTCGCGGCGCTGGCGCTCGGCTTCGGGATGATCATCGGCACGGCGATCAGCCCGACCCTCGCCGGAACGCTCGCCGGCGGCCAGACGATCGTGATGATCCCCGAGGCGCCCCCCGAGGAGCCGCCCCCGGTTGCCCCGGCTCCGAGCGACGGTGGCGGCGGGGGGGTTGCGCCGGTGGGAGCGAGCGCCACCACGACGACGATTCCCACCGAGACCCCGGTCGCACCGCCCACGGGCAAGGAGAAGAAGCCGAAGCCCCCGAAGCCGACCTATCTGGCCGGCACGGTCGTCCACGCGAACCCGGCGGCGCACAGCTACACGATCAACAAGGGCGGCTCCCTGTACTCGATCCACGCCGCCAGCCTGCCGGTGCCGGGAACGAGGGTCAGGGTGCCCATCGAGCAGCTTGCGAACCGCACATACAAGGAGGACGGCAAGCGTCAGAACAAGGGGCAGAGCGCCGAGGAGACAATCACCGGCAGCGTCAGCTTCAGCCTCGACGATGCCCCCTTCACGTCATCGGATCCGCTCGCGCCCCCCTCACCCCAGGACATCTACGTGGTCTCCAACGCCGGGCTCGTCGATCCTGGTCCGAGTCGACACGGCGGCCAGCGCGGCGCCCGCCGCTCCGCCCGCCGTCGGTGACGTGGTCACCGTTCGCGTCCGCATTCAGGACGCGGGCCCGCCCCTGACCCTCGTTTCGCCTCCCGACGATCAGAGCTGCCCCCGGCCGGGCGCGCGCGCAGCCGGCGCCCCCGATCTCGCCGGCGAAGACCCTGGTCCAGGCCGCGGCTCCCACGGTCACCCCGGACCCGAACCCGGGGGAGCCTGACTTCGCCGCGATCGAGACCGTCGTGCAGGCCAGGTGTCCCGGGGACACGAGGCTGCTGCTCGCGGCAGACGACATCCGCGAGTCCCTGCTCGACCTGCCGCCGGTCCAGCTCGGCCCGGGCATCGACGCCGGGCTGATCAGGGTCGGGCAGGTGCTCCTGGCCAATCTCGAGATCGCCGAAGGCACCGGCGCCCTGACGGCCACGGGCATCGCCGAGGACTCCAGCGCGACCAGCGCCAACGACAGGAGCCTGGCCCAGGGGGACCTCAAGTAGCCTGATCAGCGGTGACCGAGAAGGCGACCGAGACAGCCCGCGGCGGCAACGGCCGAGGCCAGGCCGAAGAGGTGCCGGTCGCCGACGAGGCCGCCCCGAAGCGCGATGGGCGGGGAGATCGACCTCTCGGACAGCTCGCTGTACTACAACCGCGAGCTCTCCTGGATGGACTTCAACGGCCGGGTCCTCCAGCTCGCCGAGGACCCGCAGGTGCCGCTGCTGGAGCGGGTCCGCTTCTGCGCCATCTACGAGGACAACCTCGACGAGCACTACATGGTCCGCGTGGCCGGCCTCCACGACCAGGTCGAGGCGAACCTCGACGCGCGCGGCGCCGACGGCCTCGCCCCGGCGGAGGTGATCGCCCGCATCCGCGAGAAGGCGGTCGCGCTGCGCGAGCGGCTCAGCCGGACCTTCAGCGACGAGCTCTGCCCGTCCCTCGCCGAGCACGGCATCCGCATCATCGGCCTCGACGTGGCCGACGAGGATGAGCTGGCCCAGGTCGAGGAGCTTTTCAAGAAGCAGGTCTTCCCGGCGCTGACGCCGCTGGTGATCGGCCGCGGCCGGCCGTTCCCCTACATCTCGAACATGTCGCTCAGCATCGCCGTGCTGCTGCGGAACCCCGAGAAGGACGAGGAGGTCGTCGCCCGGGTCAAGGTGCCGAAGGAGCTGCTGCGCCGCTTCCTCTCGATCGGCGACGAGGACCTCACCTTCGTCCCCCTCGAGGACGTGATCGCGGCCAACCTCGACGACCTCTTCCCCGGGATGGAGATCGTCCACCACTCGCTCTTCCGCGTCACCCGGGACACCGACTACGACGTCTCCGACGAGGCGGCCGACATGATCGAGGCGGTCGAGGAGGAGGTCCGCCGCCGCCGCTTCGGCGAGGTCGTGAGGCTCGAGGTCGCCTCCGACATGGACCCGGCCCTGCGGGGAATCCTGGTCGAGGCGATGGAGCTCGAGGAGGAGCAGGTCTACGACGTCGAGGGGCTGCTCGGGATGGACGACCTCGAGGACATCGCCAACGTTCCCGGCTTCCGCGAGCTCCGCTACCCGCCGTGGCAGGGGGTCACCCCGCCGGAGCTGCAGCCGAGCCAGGCCCAGCGGCAGACCGAGCGCGACGTCGATGTCTTCGCCGCCATGCGGGAGGGCGACCTCCTGGTCCACCACCCCTACGACTCGTTCCACACGACGGTCGAGCGCTTCGTCCGCCAGGCGGTCGAGGACCCGAACGTGCTCGCGATCAAGCAGACCGTCTACCGGACCAGCGCCGACTCGCCGCTGGTGCCGGGGCTGATCGAGGCCTCGGAGCGCGGCAAGCAGGCGGTCTCCCTGGTGGAGCTCAAGGCGCGCTTCGACGAGAGCGCGAACATCGGCTGGGCGAAGAAGCTGGAGGAGGCGGGCGTCCACGTCGTCTACGGCATCCCCGGCCTGAAGACGCACGTCAAGTGCATCCTCGTGGCTCGCCGCGAGGGCGACGGCGTCCGCAACTACGTGCACATCGGGACCGGCAACTACAACCCGAAGACCGCGCGGATCTACACGGACATCGGCCTGTTCACGGTCGACTCTCCGATCGGCGACGACATCGCCGAGATGTTCAACTACCTGACGGGCTACGCGCGCCCGCAGCGCTACCGGAAGGTCTCGGTCGCGCCGTTCTCGCTCAAGGACGACCTGGTCGGGCAGATCGAGCGCACGATCGAGGCCCACTCGGAGGAGAGCCCGGCGCGGATCAGGATGAAGATGAACTCGCTGCTCGACGCGCCCTGCATCCGGGCGCTCTACGAGGCGTCCCAGGCCGGCGTCAAGGTCGACCTGAACGTGCGCGGGATCTGCGCGCTGCGGCCCGGCGTCCCCGGCGTCTCGGAGAACATCCGGGTGGTCTCGATCGTCGGGCGGTTCCTGGAGCACTCCCGGATCTACTCGTTCGAGCGCGGAGACGAGCAGCGGATCCTGATCGGGTCGGCCGACCTGATGCCCCGCAACCTCTACAACCGGGTCGAGCTGCTCGCCCCCGTCGATAACGAGAGCCGCCGTGCCCAGCTGGCGGACGTGCTGGATCGCGCGTTCGCCGACAACACCAGCTCGTGGGAGTTGAGTCGCGACGGGACCTGGGAGCGGCGCTCGCCGGAGGGCGACGACGAGTCCCGCAACCTCCAGCGCGAGCTGATGCAGCTCCACCTGGAGCGCTCCGACTCCGCGTCCGCAGCGGCTGTCTGACCGACGGCCCTCGTCGGCCTCCTTGGTAGGTTGCGCCGGCTCGTGGCCCGATTCTCGCTCGTCCCGAAAGACCGCGTCTTCTTCGATCTCTTCACGGAGGCCGGCCAGAACACCGTGCGCGCCTCCAAGCTGCTCCGCGACATGCTCCAGCAGTGGCCCGAGGACCGCGGCCTCGCGCGGGACCTCCTCAAGGCCGAGCAGGAGGGGGACCGGATCACCCACGACATCATCCAGCGGCTCAACACCACCTTCGTCACCCCGATCGACCGCGAGGACATCCACACGCTCGCGACCCAGCTCGACGACATCGTCGACTACATCGAGGAGGTCGCGGACTTCATGGGCCTCTACCGGATCGAGGCGCCGATGGACCAGTCACAGCAGCTGGCCGAGGTCCTGGTCAAGTGTTGCGAGCAGCTCTACGCGCTGCTCCAGAACCTGCGCGGCTTCAAGGATCTCGAGCATTACTGGATCGAGATCCACCGCCTCGAGAACGACGGCGACCGGATCTATCGCGACGCTGTCGCATCGTTGTTCGCCGATCGGGTCGACCCGATGGTGGTGATCCGCTGGCGGGACATCTTCCTGAGGCTCGAGCGTGCGATCGATGCGACCGAGACCTCGGCGTCGATCGTCGAGGGCATCGTCATCAAGAACGCCTAGGCCCCGATGTCCGAGGACATCATTCTCGTCATCGTCGTCGGCACCGCGCTGGCGTTCGACTTCACCAACGGCTTCCACGACACCGCCAACGTCGTCGCGACCTCGATCTCGACCCGCGCGCTGCCCCCGCGGCTGGCGGTCGGCCTGGCGGCGATCCTCAACTTTGCAGGCGCCTTCCTCTCGCTCGAGGTCGCGGCGACGGTCGCCAAGGACGTGGTCGACGGTGGCATCATCACGCCGACGGTCGTGTTCGCCGGGCTGATCGGGGCGATCGCCTGGAACCTGGCGACCTGGTGGTTCGGCTTACCGTCGAGCTCGTCCCATGCCCTGATCGGTGGCGTGGTCGGCTCGGCGTTCGCGGCGGCGGGCTCCGATGCCATCTTCAGCGACGGAATCCTGGGCAAGGTGCTGATCCCTGCGATCGTGGCGCCGATCGTCGCCTTCGTCATCGGCGTGATCGCGATCAACCTCGCCTACGGCATCGCCGGACGGGAGCGGCCCGGGCCGGTGAACCGCGGCTTCCGGCTCGGGCAGGTCGTTTCCGGCGGGATGCTGGCGCTCGCCCACGGCACCAACGACGCGCAGAAGACGATGGGGATCATCACGCTGGCCCTGATCGCGAACGGCTCGCTGTCCGAGAACGCCGAGGTGCCGTTCTGGGTCGTGGTCTCCGCCGCCACGGCGATCGCACTCGGGACCTACATGGGCGGTTGGCGCATCATCCGCACCATGGGGACGCGCATCATCAAGATGGACCCGGCGCAGGGATTCTCCGCCCAGGGGGCGGGCGCCGCGGTGATCCTCGCCTCCTCGCACTACGGCTTCCCGCTCTCCACCACCCAGGTGATCAGCGGCGGGGTGATGGGATCGGGGGCCGGCAAGCGCCTGTCCGCGGTGCGCTGGGGGGTCGCGGGCAACATCGTGGTGGCCTGGCTGCTGACGCTGCCCGCCGCCGCCGGGATCGGGGCGGCGACCTACGGCTTGACCACCCTTTTCGGCAGCGATGCCGCGGGCGTCGTCGTGGTGGCGCTATTGGGGATCGCCGGATCGGTCTGGATCTTCCTGCGCCGGGCGCGCGGGATCTCACCGGTGGCGGCCTAGAAGATGCTCGCGACGGTCGTCGAAACCAAGGAGCTCGTGTCCACCGTGATCGCCTCGCTCGTCGCCGGCGCCGGCATCACCGCGGCGTTCTCGATCATGATCTTCGGCGCCGCGCGGTTTGCCGACCTGCGGCGCGACGACCGCCCGCTGCTGGCTGCGGCTGCCGGCGCCCTGATGGTGCTGGGTTTCGCGATCACCGCGGCGGGCATAGTGGTCGGGATCGTCGTGATGACCTCGAAGTCCTAGACCATGTCTCCGAACCAGAGCAAGGAGGCGGCCAAGGGCAGCAAGGCCGCCGAGCGCAACGAAACGGCCGCGGAGCGCGCCGATCGCAACATGGGGGAGCTGCTGCAGGAGCTCCGCGTTGCCCTGCCGGGCGTTCAGGTCCTGTTTGCCTTCCTGCTGACGGTTCCCTTCGCCCAGGGCTTCACGACCCTCACCGCGGAACAGCGGGACGTCTACTTCGGGGTGCTGATGTTGACCGCCATCGCCACCGCTTTCCTGATCGCGCCCTCAGCGATGCACCGGGTCTTGTTTCGCCAGCGCGACAAGGAGTACCTGGTCGCGCTCTCCAACCGGCTGACCATCATCGGCCTGCTCGTGCTCGGGGTCTCGATCACCGGCGCCGTGCTCCTGATCGCCGACCTCCTTTTCAACGGCTGGAGGGTCGCGGCCTTCACGGCCGTGATCGGGGGGATGCTGCTGCTGCTCTGGGTCGTGCTGCCGCTGGCGCGCCGGGCGCAGCTGCCCAAGACCGAACGCTAGGCGACGGCCTCGCTGGGTCGCTCGGTGCGAAGGGCTCTCAGCTCCAGCTCGAGCTCCGCGAGGAACGGGAGCTCCGGCCGGACGCCCGCGAGCGCCTCGAGGTCCTCGTCCCAGAGCGTCAGGCGCTCCTCGAGGACGGTGCCCAGCCGGGTGGCACAGGCCTCGCGCCGGTCCGGTGACAGTGAGCGCCAGTCGCGCATGTTGGCCAGACGGTCCGCCGCGTAGATCAGCATGGCCTTGCGGTCCCCGGCGAGCACCTGGTCTCGGAGGGCGCGCTTGCGCGGGGCGTACGCCTCTATCGCCGGGTCGTCGCTGAGCGTGTCCACGATCAGGGCGATCTCAGGGCCGAAGCGCTCGCGGATCTCGTCGAGCTCGACCGGCGTCTTCTCGATCGTGTCGTGGAGGTACGCCGCCGCGAGGATCGTGCCGTCGAAGCCCTCGTCAGAGAGCAGTCTCGCGACCTCGATCGGATGCTCGACGAACTGCTCGTAGGTCTGCTTGCGATGCTGTCCGAGGTGAAGGCGCCGCGCGAAGCGCAACGCCGCGCCGACGAGGTCGGAATCGGTCGCCGGCTCAACCCGTGTTCTCGAGGCCTCCAATGTAAACCCGTCGCAACCGTACTCGCGGCCCCCGCAAGTTGCAAAGGCGCCGCTTTCGAAAGCTGCGGAAAGGTCGCAAAAAGCGAACTTCTGTTTTACATCGCCGTTACAAAGGGTCCGGTGCATACAATCGCCCGACGATGCAGGCCTTTCGCAACGTCGCCATCATCGCCGGGCTGGCGTTCGTCGTCGCCGTCGTCCCGGGCGGAGGGGAGGCGGCCGAAGTCATCCTCGCGCTCCTCTCGATGGCCTTCATGGCGGCGATCGCCTGGTTCGCCTACCGGCTCTACACCGATCAGGAGATGACGCTGCTGGCGATGACGGACGGGCAGCGGGCCCTGATCTTCGGCGCGGTCGGAGCGATCGCCCTGCTCTACGTCGGCTTCGAGGAGTTCGACTCGTGGAGCGGCGGGGTGCTGGTCTGGCTGATGCTGATGGTGGCCGCGATCGCGGCGATCTTCCTCACCTGGCGCAACGCGACGCAGTACTCCTGATCCTGCGGGATTCGTGACGCTTCCGTCACGGAGCTGACACCGGCTCCGTCCACCCGCGAGCTCTGTGCGCCGAGTCTGGCGCGGTGGTCTCCGATCGACGCAACGGTGGGCTGGGACAGGCATCCGTCGAGCTGCTCGCGGTCCTGCCGGCGCTGGTCGCCTGCACCCTGATCGCGGCCCACGCCGTCGGCGCGGGGTGGGCGTACTGGTCGGCGGCCAACGCGGCGCGCGCGGGCGCGCGCGCCGAGCTCGTCGAGGGGGATGGCGAGCAGGTGGCGCGCGATGCGCTGCCGGGGCCGCTGCGCGACGACGCTTCGGTCGACGCTGATGACCGGGTGCGGGTCCGCGTCCGGGTTCCGGCCCTGGTCCCGGGCCTGACCCTCCCCTTCGTCGGCGCCGCGAGCGCGTTGGATGCGGGCTGAGCGCCACCGCCCCGGGGCCTCGCAGGAGCGAGGCCAGGCCTCGATTGAGCTGCTGGCGGGGCTGCCGCTGCTGCTGGCGGCCGCGCTGCTGGCGGGGCAACTGCTGTTGACCGGGTACGCGCTGACGCTCGCGGACGGGTCCGCGGAGGCCGGCGCGATCGCCGCGGCCTCCGGAGGGGATGCCGCCGAAGCCGCCCGGGCGGCGCTCCCGGGCTGGGCGCGGGATCGCGCCGAGATCAGCACGGGCGGCGGGCGGGTCCGCGTCGAGGTGGAGCCCCCGGCGCCGGTCGGAGCCCTGGGCGACCTGCTCTCGGTCGGACTCGGAGGCGTGGGCGCGTCCCGCCGAGCGGTGACCGCGACGGTTCTCGTCAGCGGCACGCGGCCCAGGGAGAGCCTGGCGCTCGCGGCGGCCATCGCGGTGGAGGCGGAGTCGGCCTCCGGGTCTCCGACGGCGCTGGTCGAGCTGCGGCCCGAGCCCAGGCGGCGGACGCCGACACTGCTCTGTTCGCCCGCGGCGAGGGAGATCGAGGCGGAGCTGCGCGGCGCCGGGCTCGCCGCCTCCGCTCGCGGGCGGGTCTGCCACCTGAGCGTCGCCGACGAGGAGGAGGCGCTCGCCGAGGTCGCTGTGGCTCTCCCCGCCTGCGGGGCCGAGGTGGCCGTGGTGCAGCTGCCTGGACGCTTCTGGGTCCCGGCGCTCGAGTCCGCGCTGACCCCGGCGGGCGGGGCGCTGGCCGCGGATCCGGTCGCCGAGCGCTCCATGGCGGCGCTCGCGGTCGGTGAGCTGCGGCGCCGGGGCCTGCCGGCACGGGTGGAGATGCGCCCGCCCGGGCCGCTTGCCGCTCGCCGAGCGCTCGCGGGCATCCGCCCCGGCGGCGAGGCATCCCTGCGGGCGGCACGCATCGCCGCCGCCCTGATCGGGACGGCGGGTCATGCGGAGTGAGCGGGGCCAGGCGCTGCCCTCCGTCCTGGGGGCGGCGGCGGTGCTGGTCCTCGCCGCGCTCGTCCTGGCCGCGCTCGGGGGCGCCGTCACCGGCAAGGGGCGCGTGCAGCGGGCAGCCGACCTCGCGGCGCTCTCGGCGGCGCGCAGCATGCGGGACGACCTGCCGCGCCTGCTCGCCCCGGCTCGCCTTCCGAGCGGCGCGCCGAACCCGCGCCATCTCGCCAAGCACCGGTACCTGTCGAGGGCCCGCGACGCCGCGGGGGAGGCCGCCCGTCGCAACGGGGTGGCCGCCGCCCGGATCACCGTCGATTTTCCGGACGCCGCCTCGGATCCGCCGCTGCAGGCGCGGGTCCGGGTCAGGGGCGAAATCGACCCGGGCGACCTCCCGGGCGGGGAGCGGATCACCTCGGACGGCGATCCCGGCACGGAGGCACCGATCCGGGTCGAGGCGATCGCCGTGGCCGAGGCCGGGGTGCCGGCGGCCCCCGGATCCGGCGCCTGGAGCGGGCTGCCCGCGCAGGCCAGCGGAGGCGGCTACTCGGGTCCCCTCGTCTACAGGGATGGAGAGGGGATGAGACCCGACGTCGCCGCGGCGTATGACCGGCTGGCGCTGGCCGCGCGGGCCGACGGGCACACGCTCGGTGTCACGTCCGGGTTCCGCTCCGACGCCGAGCAGGCTGCGCTCTTCGCCGCCCATCCGGACCCGACCTGGGTCGCGCCGCCGGGCCGGTCGCTGCACCGGTGCGCGACCGAGCTCGACCTCGGTCCGTCCTCGGCCTACGGGTGGCTGCTCGCGAACGCCCGCCGGTTCGGGTTCCTGCGCCGCTACTCGTGGGAGCCCTGGCACTACGGCTTCGTTGCCGGCCCGCCCGCGTGCTCGGCTGCCGGGAACAGCGGCGGTCTCGCTGGGCCGAGCGGGCCCGACGGCCGGGGGGCGGCCGCCGGCCTGCCCGCCTTCGTGCCGGACCGATACCGGGCGCCCCTGACCCGGTCGGCCGGCCGCTGGGACGTCTCGGCCGCCGTGCTCGCGGCGCAGCTCATGGCGGAATCCGGCTTCAACCCGCGCGCGGTCTCGCCGGCCGGCGCTCAGGGGATCGCACAGTTCATGCCCGCCACCGCGGCCTCGTACGGGCTTCGCGACCCGTTCGATCCCGTCGCCGCGATCGACGCGCAGGCGCACCTGATGTCGGACCTGATGCGGCAGTTCAGGTCGGTCCCGCTCGCCCTGGCCGCCTACAACGCCGGACCCGGCGCGGTGCAGACCTGCAGATGCACTGACCCGTATTCGGAGACGGCGGCATACGTGGCGCGGATCCTCGCGCTGCTCGACGGCGCCGGGGCGCTCGCTGTGCCCGAGTTCGAGGTGCGGCTCGTCAAGTAGCCCCCCAGCAGGCGTTTCGGGGCACGCCCGGCGGCGCAGGGGAGGGGTCAATCAGATAGACACTCGGGCTGATGGAGGCGGGTCAGGTAACTGAAGCCGCGCCGGGAATGCCCGGCGAGAGCCTGCGGTCGAAGCTGTCTCGGCGCCCGGCGCTGACCGCCCTCGGCGTCATCGGCGCGATCTTCCTCGCCCTCGTAATCGGCCACGGGCTCCACGACGTCGCCCAGGTCAGCCTCAATGGGCTGAGCCTGGGGGTGGTCTACGCACTCGGAGCGGTGGGCCTGACGCTCGTCTACGGGATCCTGAAGCTGACGAACTTCGCCCACGGCGACTTCCTCACCTTTGGCGCCTACATGGCGTATCTGGTGAACATCACCTGGGGCGCGCCTCTGGTTGTCGCGATCTTCTGGGCGATGATCGCCACGGCGGTGATCGGCGTCGTCTTCGAGCGCCTGATGTGGGGGCCGATGCGCCGCCAGCACGCCGGCTTCCTGCAGCTCATCCTGATGTCGATCGGCCTCGCGTTTGTGATCCGGGCGGTGATCCAATGGTTCTGGAGCACCGACATCAAGCAGCTCGACGTCGACACGACGAGCAGCGTGGAGCTGCTTGGGCTGCGCATCGGCCAGACAGAGCTGATGGTGATCATCGTCGGCATCGCGGTGATCGCCGCAACCGGCTTCGTCCTCCGTTACACACTGCTCGGCAAGCGGATGCGCGCTCTCTCCGATGACCTCGACCTCGCCGAGACGGCGGGCATCGATACGCGGCGGGTGATCCTCTACACGTGGATCTTCGCTGGGGCGCTGGCCGGCCTGGCCGGCGTGCTCGCGGCGACCTCGCAGGCGCTGACGCCGGAGATGGGCTTTCAGCTGCTGCTGCCGATCTTCGCTGCGGTGATCCTCGGGGGCATCGGTGACGCCTTCGGCGCGCTCGCGGCCGGCATCGTGATCGGCGTGATGACGGAGTGGTCGACCCTCGTGGTTGATCCGCGCTGGAAGACCACGGTCGGGTTCCTCGTCCTCATCATCGTCTTGGTCATCCGGCCGCAGGGCATCTTCGGAAAGGCGAAGGCCTTATGACCGAAGTGCTGGCTGTCAGCTTCGAGGCCTTCACCGACACCGGTTTCTGGACCGGCGTCGGCATCATCGCCGCCACCTACACGCTGATCGCCCTGGGGCTCCAGCTCAACGTCGGCTTCACCGGGATCGTTAACTTCGGACAGGCGGCCTTCATGGCCATCGGCGCGTACACGATGGCCATCCTCGTGCTCGACGCAAAGATGTCGTTCTGGCTCGCCATGCCGCTGGCCATCATCGCGGCGATGCTGTTCGGGGTCATCGTGGGGCTGCCGTCGCTGCGGTTGCGCGCCGACTACTTCGCGATCGCCACGATCGCGATGGCGGAGGTGGTGCGGCTCGTGGCGCAGAACGCCCGCGAGCTGACGGGCGGGAACCAGGGCCTGTTCTGCGCCGAAGACGATCCGTCGCTCTGTTACACGAACGAGTGGCGCGACGTCTCGGACTCGATGCTCGACTGGCTCTCGAACTTCATCACCGACCCGGAGAAGCAGCTGCCGCTGCTGATCGTGGCCTGGGCCATCGTCGGCCTCGCGACCGTGGGGCTCAACTACGTGACGAAGACGCCGTGGGGGCGCGTCCTCAGGGCGGTCCGCGAGGACGAGGACGCCGCAAGGGCCGTCGGCAAGAACACCGTCCTGTTCAAGCTTCAATCCCTGGCGATCTCGGGAGCCCTCGGAGCGATCGCCGGCTTCGTCCTCGCCCTCTACCTCGCCACGCTGCACCCGATCGACTTCGTCCCAATCGTCACCTTCTTCGCGTACAGCGTTCTGATTCTCGGCGGCCTCGCCAGCTACAGGGGGGTCGCGCTGGGGGCGATCCTGTTCTGGGCGGTGCTCGAGGGGCTTCGCTTCCTCGAGCTTCCCGATCCCCCGTTCACCGAGACCCGCATCGCGGCTCTGCGCTTCGGCCTGATGGGCCTGATGCTGATCCTGCTGATGGCGTTCCGCCCGCAGGGGCTGCTGGGCCGCAAACAGGAGATGGTCCTTGGCGAGTAACGGCGAGAAGACCGGCACCGGCGCGGTCCTCGAGGTCCGTGATGTCTACAAGCGCTTCGGCGGCATCCACGCCGTCAACGCAGCGGGCTTCGATGTCGCCTCAAAGTCAATCACCGCCCTGATCGGTCCGAACGGTGCGGGCAAGACGACCCTGTTCAACGTCGTCACCGGCTTCTACAAGGGCGATGCCGGCTCGGTCTGCTTCGACGGCGAGGAGATCTTCGGCGAAGCGCCGTGGCGGATCGCCCGGCGCGGCATGGTGCGGACGTTCCAGATCACCAAGGCCCTGGCCGCGATGCCGGTGATCGACAACATGATGCTGGCCGCGCCCGACCAGCCAGGGGAGCGGTTCCGCAATCTTGTCATCCACCCACGGGCCGTCCGCAAGCGGGAGAAGGAGGTCCACGAGCAGGCGGTGGAGCTGCTCGAGATCTTCAACCTGACAAGGCTCGCCGACGAGTATGCCGGCACCCTGTCCGGCGGCCAGCGCAAGCTGCTCGAGCTGGCACGGGCGCTGATGGCGAAGCCGCGATTGCTGCTTCTGGACGAGCCGATGGCGGGGATCAATCCGACGCTCGGCAAACGGCTGCTCGACCACATGCAGCGGCTGCGCAAGGAGGACGGCGTCACGTTCCTGTTTGTCGAGCACGACATGGAGGTCGTGATGAACCACTCCGACCGCGTGATCGTGATGGCGGAGGGCACCGTGATCGCCGAGGGCCCGCCCGACGAGGTTCGCGAGGACAAGAAGGTCATCGACGCCTACCTCGGAGAGACAGTGACGGCCTGATGCCCGCGCGCGAGTCGAAGAACGGAGAGCCCGGGGGAGAGGTCATCCTCGCCACAGAGGGACTGGTCGCCGGCTATGTGCCGGAGGTCGACATCCTCAGCGGGGTGGATCTGACCGTCCGCGACGGCGAGATCGTCACGGTGATCGGCCCGAACGGCGCCGGCAAGTCCACCCTGATCAAGTCGATCTTCGGGCTGCTGCCGCCGCGCGAGGGACGGGTCGTTCTGCGCGGAGACGACCTGACCGGTCAGGCGCCGCACGTGATCACCCGCAGGGGCATGAGCTACGTGCCGCAGCTCGACAACGTCTTCCAGACGCTGAGTGTCGAGGAGAACCTGGAAATGGGATCGCTCAACCGGTCCAAGACCAGCGAACGGATCGACGTCATGTACGGGCTGTTCCCCCGGCTCGGGGAGCGCAAGGGCCAGGCCGCGGGCACGATGAGTGGGGGCGAGCGCCAGATGGTGGCGATGGCCCGCGCACTCATGCCCGAGCCCGACGTGCTGCTGCTCGACGAGCCGTCGGCGGGGCTGGCGCCCGCGTTCGTCGAGGCGATCTTCGAGAGGGTCGAGGCAATCAACAAGGCCGGGGTTACGATCGTGATGGTCGAGCAGAACGCGCGCCGGGCCCTTGGCATGTCCGACCGCGGCTATGTGCTCGACCTCGGCCAGAACCGCTTCGAGGGGCCGGGCAAGGAGCTGCTCAACGACCCGAAGGTCGCGGAACTCTATCTCGGCGGCACGGCCCGCATCGACAAGGCCGAGGCCTAGGCAAAGAAAAGGCCGGGGCGCGTGGCCCCGGCCCTTTCAGAACTACGAGGCGGTGGGTTAACCCGCCTCCACCTCGGTGACGTCGATCTGACCGCCCTCGACCGGGACGATCTCACCACCGGCGATCCCGTAGGTGTCGTAGACACCCTTCGTCGGGTCACCGTTGTCGTCGAGATCGATCTCGCCGGCCGCGCCGACGTAATCGATGTCGTCACCGTTCTGCAGCGCCTCGATTGCCTCCGGGAGCTGCTCCCAGGTGAACTTGTCGCCGCCAGGACCAGTCAGGTCCTGGAGAGCGTCCGCCATCTCCTTCCCGTCGGTGGAACCAGCGGCCACCGCGGCCAGGTAGCAGAGCATCACGGCGTCGAAGTTCTGGGCATCGAACGTTGCCCTTTCGACGTCCGCCGGCTGGAATGCCTCGTAGGCCTTGTTGAAGGCCACAGAGGACGCACCCACCTCCGGTGTACCCGGGGCGGTGCCTCGGATGCCTTCCATCAACTCGGCGTTCTCAGAGACGAGGTCGCCACTGGCGAGCCCGTCGGTGATGAACGTCTTCTTGGCATCCCACGTCCCGGTCCGCTCGAGAGCGGGTCCGACCTTGACGAAGGTCTCCGGGAAATCGATGATCGCGTACGCGTCGGGGTTGCCCTCGACGATCTGCTGCGCCTCCGAGTTGTAGCTCGGCTGCTCGGGGTCGTACAGGACAGATGCCCCGATGGTGCCGCCCAGACCCTCCCACGCAGTGGTGAGAGCCTCGGTGAAGCCCTCGCCGTAGGAGTCGTTGCGGGCGCCGATGTTGAGGACCTTGCCCTCAGCACCACCGAGCTCGCGGCTCATGTAGTCCGCAAGGACGGGGCCCTGGAGGTTGTCGGCCGGGGGAACCCGGTTCAGCAGACCTTCGTCCTCGACCGGCGTCAGCTCCGAGCTGGTCGATGCGGGCGATATCTGCAATACGCCCTCGGGGATCGTGACCGACTGCGCGGTCGGCAGCGAGTCCGTCGACGCCCAGGCGCCTGCGATGCAGCTCGCGTCCTTCGCGACTAGCTCACGAGCCGCCTGCACGGCGGTCGTCGGGTCCGTCCCGTTGTCGGCATGGATCAATTCGACCGTGTGATCAGCGCCGCTCTCCTTGATCGCGGCCTGAATCTGCTCGTTGGCGAGTTCCGCCGCCTTCTCACCCGGGGGCCCAAAGTCCGACAGGGCGCCCGTCTGGGCGAGCGAGTCTCCGATCACCAGGTCCAGCGTCGCCTCGCCGCCGCCTCCGCCGCCGCCGTCATCGTCGTCGTCACCACAGGCGGCGACTCCGAGGACGAGCACCAGGCTGAAAGCAGCCGCGAGAAGTCTCTTCGTGGTGAGACTCCGCATTCGCTATCTCCTCCTATTTAGCTCTTTAGTGGGCCCTTCTGGACGCAGCGGGCCCGCTTTCACCTCGTATTCATATCCCTTCCGGCGAAAAAGGCGCGTCACGTCATCGATATCGGGTGAGGGATAGGGTGTTCAGGCATGGAAGCGATGACCGTGAACGGGATCGAGGGGGCCAAGGAGCTCGTCGGCCAGACCATCGGTCCGAGCGAGTGGCGCGAGGTCACCCAGGAGGACATCAACACCTTCGCCGACCTCTCCGGCGACGACCAGTGGATCCATGTGGACGTCGAGCGGGCCAAGAAGGAGAGCCCGTTCGGCGGCACGATCGCCCACGGCAACCTGACGCTGTCGCTGATCGACGGCTTCCGCAAGTCGATGATCAACAACACCGGCTTCAAGCTGGGCGTGAACTACGGCTGGAACAAGGTCCGGTTTCCCGCCCCCGTGCCGGCGGGCGCGAAGCTCCGCGCCAGCGCCGAGATCGTCGAGGTCGAGGACGCGGGCAACGGCTGGTGGCAGATCGTCACGCGCTTCACCGTCGAGGCCGAGGGCAACGAGAAGCCCGTCTGCGTCGCCGACTCGGTCGGCCGGGCGCTGCCCGAATAGCAGCGCCCGACCTCCCGCAGAGCTACTTGACCGTCAGGGTGCCTTCCATGCCGGCCTCACGGTGTCCGGCCACGTCGCAATAGAAGGTGAAAGAGCCGGGCTCCAGCGTGACCGTCGTCTCCGCCGTGCTGGCGGTGATCAGGTCCGTCTTGCCCACCTCGTTGCCGGACTCGTCCTCGATCACGACGTCGTGCTGGGTCTGGGACGGGTTTGAGTAGCTGACCGTCACCTCGCCCGCAGTGGCGGTGAGCGACTCCTGGTCGTATGCCAGCGAGCCGTCCTCCGGGGACGAGACCTCCAGCGTCGAGGCCGCGCCGCCTCCGGTGCCGCCGCCGGTCGTCGCCTCGGTGGTCTCGGCCGCGGTGGTCTCGTCGCCGCTGTCCTCGTCGTCGTCGCCGCAGGCGGCGAGGCCGAACATGGCCAGGGCGATCGCGACGAAGAGAATCGAAGCCTTCTTCATCCCAACACCTTTCGTCGTTCACACGGTCCCCGCGGACTCTAACCGCCGCTGAGTTAAATCCCGGTAAGCCTCAGGGCTCGATCCCGGCCTCGCGGAGGTACTGCTCGCGCTCGTCGTCGGTAAGAGCCGAGCCGACCTGTGCTTTCGCGAGCTCGACCAGGTCGCTGAGGGGGATGCAGACCCTGCACTGGAAGATGTAGGCGCGCCCGTCACAGCTTGCCGCCACCAGCCGGTCGCCAGCCGGGCTGTAGGAAACCGACTCGACATCGTCCTTCGGGCCGGTGAGGACCTGCAGCAGCTGGCCGTCGTCGGCGTGCCAGATCCGAACGGTTATCGGTGATAGCCAGCGAGATCCGCGCCCCGGCGGCGGCGAGCAGCTCGTCGAAGGGGACGCAGACGCGGCAGCGCAGGACATATGCGCGCTGATCCCGGCTGAATGCGAGCAGCCGCAGGCCGTCCGGGCTGTAGGCCACGCCCTCGACGTCACGCCTTCGGACCCTGGAGGACGTCCAGGATCTGGCCGGTCTCCGCCGCCCAGACCCGGACCGTGCCATCGACGCTGCTCGGTTGCGATCTCGGTGCCGTCGGGACTGAACGCGGCGCCGAGCACCCCGCCCGTGTGGCCGCGCAGGACGCGTACGGTCTCGCCGGTCTCGGTGTTCCAGATCCGGCTGGAGCGATCCTCGCTCGTCGTGATGAGCTCGTCGCCGTCCGGGCTGAAGGCGGCGCTAGCGCACGATGTCGGTGTGCCCGGCCAGGGTTCGGATCAGGGTCCCGTCGGGATCCCAGATCCGCGCCAGGTCGTCGTGGCCAGCGGTCACCACGCGCTCGCCGTCCGGGCTGAACGCGACGTCGTCCACGTATGTCGAGGCCGGGACGAGGGCGACAGGGGGGGAGTCCGAGTCGGCGTCCCAGACGTTGGCCCCCTTGCCGGCGGTGGCCACACGGGCGCCGTCGCCGCCCAGCTCAGCCGCCACTGAGTACGGCTTCGGGGACTCGAAGGTGCGGACGCGCCTTCCGTTCGAGGTCCCAGATCGCGGCGCCGAGATCGGTGCTGCTGAGAAGCCGCTCCCCTGTCTCGTCGAACTCGAGCGTCCAGACTCCATGGCTGGCTCCTGCCGCGCGCCAGCGCCGGATCGGTTTCCCGTCGTCGGCGCTCCAGAGGCGAATCTGGCCGTCGTAGGCGCCGGTGGCGATCGTTGCTCCGTCCGGGCTGAACGCACCGCTGAGCGCACCGTCACGGTGGCCAGGCAATGCGATCTCCGCGTCGGCCGGCCCGATGTCCCAGACGCGGGCAACGCCTCCCGCGTCGCCCGCAATCACTGTTCTGTCGTCGGCCCCGAACGCCGCCGTGCGAACGCCTCCGCCGGGCGACCGCAGAGTCGATACGGGGCGGATTCGCACCTCGCGCTTGCCAGATGGACGTCCCACGGCCCAGACGCGGGCGGTGCCGTCGAGGCTCCCGGTGACGAAGTACCGGCCATTGGGGCTGAACGCAGCGGCGTAGGTGAGGTCCGTCGAGGCACGGATAGAGGCGACGACCTCGCGGCGCCGCAGGTTCCAGAGCCGTGCGATGCCATCGTCGCCAGCCGTCAGGACGAGACGGCCTGAGGGGTCGAGGATAGCGGCGCTGACCAGGTTGTACGGGCTCTTGGCTCGCGAGGGCACCTGCAGCACGGCGAGAGAGCGCCCCGTTCGCGAATCCCAGACGCGGGCCGTGCCATCGATGTCGGACGATGCGACCGCGCGCCCATCCCGCGCGAACTCGATGCTGAACACAGTGCGACGGTGATCGCGGAAATGTGTGGATGGCCGCCCGCGGACCGTCCAAATCCGGGCGCCGCCGCCACCCCCGGCAGCGACCATTTCGCCGCTCGGACTGAAGGCCACCGTCTGGATGGACCGCAGCCCGGGGGTCGGGAGCTCGGTGATTCGTTCCCCGGTTTCGGTCGACCAGAGGATGACCGTGCCGCGAATCGTTCCCGTCACCGCCCGCTCCCCCGAGGGATCGATGGCGACGTCCGTGACGGGTCCCGCTTCGGCCATAAGCGTCTGGACCGGCTCGCCGGTTCTGGTGTTCCAGACGCGGGCCGTCGCATCGTCGCTTGCGGTGGCGGCGTAACGGCCGTCCCGGCTGATTGCCGCCGCGTTGATCCCGCCGGAGTGGCCGGCGAGCGCCAGTTGGCCGCGTGCCTCGCCGCTCAGGTCCCTGAGGGCGAGCTCTGCCTCAGGTGTCCGCGCCTCCTCGTTCGCCTCGAGCAGCCAGCAGGAGCCCGAGTTCCGGATTGGTCTCGCGCTCCGAGACGGCCTTCGCCGCGAGTTCCTTCGACCGCGCCTCATCGGCGCGTGTCTCCGCGCGCTGGTCGCTGCACCAGAGCGAAAATGCGTGACCCCGAGGAGTGACCAACGCGGCTGACATTGCAAGGCCTACGCCGATGCGCTGGGTGCGCGGACGCTAGCCCTGCGACTGGAGATGACGAAGTCGGTGTGGAGCTGACTCGGCCGTGGATCGCTCTGCGCCTTGGCTTCGGTCAACCAACGTCTCCGCCCGCGACCAGCTCGGCGCCCCTGAGCGTCGAGGCTCCGATCGCGGCCCGCCCGCTCCCACTCATCGGGCGCGGACGAGCAAGCCGGGTGTGGGTCGGCGGCCCAGGCGGGGTCCGTGTCGATGCGCCTGACGAAGTTTTTCCGAGCCCGGCCTCGAACCTGTCGTCGTCCTCTCGAAGCCAGACCCACTGATGGGCGGCGACGGGCCCCGGCAGCTCGTCCGCGGATCGACCTCCGCCCTCACGACGGGAAGGACCCGCTTTCCGGAGCTTCGGCCGTGTATCCGGCCTCTTCGGCGGCACATCGCCGATTCGCGCCGACGTGCGGGCTGATCACGAAGACGAACGGCGCGGGCGCCCGACGATCGCCCTTCTGATGCGCCTGCTTCCACTCCTCGGTGGGGGCTATGCCTTCCCAGTCGACCCAGCACCGGTAGCCCCGGCCTCGAGGGCCTCCGCCAGCCGGCGGACGAAGCTCTACATCCTCGTCGGGCGTAGGAGATGAAAACGTGGCTCGCCGGTGGCCTCGTTGCTCCGCCACTCGGCTGACTCAGTCTCGCGGGGCAGGGGATGACGTTGGACTTCGCTTCTTCTTGCCCGGCTTCCCCTTCTTGGGCTCCCGAGCAGGTCCTTCGCGCCCGCCCTCAGGCATCCGGATCGGGTGATCCGGAGGCTCAAGCCGCTGCCGGTACGTTGACCACCAGCACGTGCTCGAACCTGCCGTTGAGTCCCGGCCCTCGTCACGATCACGCGGAACTTGCCTACCGCGTATGCCGACCCGGGGGCGTACTGGCACGCCCGGCGCCTGGTGCACCGCTTGATGCATTGGGACGCTTGGGCGGCTTCAGGAGACGCCCCTGCGGCTTGATGTAGAGGACCGATCCTCGTCTCCTTCGGCTGGACCGTTGCACCGTCGCCAGCATCGGCTTGCCCTTCCGGCCACGGCTGCAGCGCTTCGCGTTGAGGCAGACCGCCTTCGCACAGCTCCCGTCGCAGGACCGGCGTCAGTGGGAGCGTCTCCAGGCCCTTCTTGTTGAAAGTCGGCGCGCCCTCACGGCGGTCGAGGTCCTCGAGGAACGGGGGGATGGTCTGGAACTGCAGCGCGGGAACGGCGAGCGCCGCCCCGATCCACGGCGATGTCGATCGGGTCGCTGAATTGCCCGCCGCTGGAGATGACCCGCTGAACGCCTCCCACCGTGTTGAGGCTCACCAGGCCGCCGGGGCATGAGGCGGGGTGCAGTCGGCCGGTGGAAACCCGTCTCGTCTGCGATGAGCAGCCGCGGATCGCTCACGCTTGCATTGAAGTCGAGGCGGCTGGGCGTGGCGTAGAAGCCGCCGGCCGAGATCGGCTGACCTGGGTGATGCTGCCGGGGTCGATCCGGCAGACGCGCCGTATCCCGACGCGAAATCACCGGCCTCGACCGGGTTGAGGCTGACCGAGGCGATCGGATCCACCACCACGATGGTGCCGTTGGCATCCACCACGATGTCTCGGGGCCGGCGGAAATCAAGGCTGCAGTACGTCTGGAGCAGCGCGCCCGGCCGAGCTGAGCCGGATGATGTACCCGTCGGCGCTGGCTCGTGTTCAGAGCCCCGGCGCAGGACTGACGGGTTGGTCGACCGTCGGCCAGCGTCCCAGGCGGCATCGTGGAAAGCCCGGATTGCCCGAGTTGGCGACGAGGATGTCGCCGTTGCGTGGGTCGCGGGCGATTCCCCAGGGGATCCGCAGATAGGACTCCGTGGGTTCGCCGGGAATCCGGGCGAAGAAACTCGGTCTGGTTGGCGGTTGCGGGCAGGTTCGGATCAACGTCGATGATGCGCGCGGAGCCCGGATCGCCGACGAGGAAATGGCCGTTCGGCAGAACCAGGACCGAATAGGGATTGGCGAGGAGCTGATACGACATGACCGGTTTCGGGCCGGACTCGAGGATCGTCGTCGCGTTCGCGGGATTCGCGGGATTGACGCGGAGGATTGCACCACAGCCGAGGCCCCCGCAGTCGTATCCGAACTCCGACGGTGGGAAGCGGTAGTTGCCGGGATACCCCTCCGAGATGGCGACTATCAGCGTGCCCGGCTGCCCCGCGTAATTGGTCTCGTCCACATCGAGGCCGACCGCTTCCTTGAGTAGGGCCTGGCCGCCGCTCTGCTCGGCCGGGGGGATCGAGCCGTCCGCGGTCAGGGTCAGCTTGGTCTGCGCACCCGGGGGAGGGGTTCACCTGGTAGATCGCCCCGAGCTCCCCCTGGGCGCGCTTGATGTCGAGGATGTAGTGGTCGCCCTACGCCGGCGGCCGCCGGGCCGGGAGTGAGCAGGCGGAGGGAGCAGCGCAGAGACGCACCGAGGAGGCCGCGAAGCCACCGGGGGGCCCTGCAGCCACGCATATTTGGCGTCGTCCCGTCCAAGAGAAATACCCGCAAACGCACGTTATCCCGCTCGCGGCGGCCGGGCAACCGTAATAAGCCGTACCGCGGTACGCGCCTACTTGCCCTTGAACTCCGGCTCTTCGCCCGCGAAGAAGGCCGTGACGCCGTTTCGCAGGTCCTCGGTCGCCATGCTGTCGGCGATCCCGTGGCGCTCGAGCTGCAGGTGGTCGGTCAGCGAGTTCTCCAGGCTCTGGTTCAGGAGCTGCTTGGCCATGCGGACGTAGTGCGGCGCCTTCTTCGCGAGCTTCTCGGCCTTCTCCCGGGCCCGCGGCATCAGCTCGTCCGGGGCGACCACCTCGCTGACCAGGCCGAGCTCCAGCGCGGCGTTGGCGTCGAGGTTGGGTCGTTCAGCGCCAGCTCGACCGCCTTGGCGGGGCCGACGACCCGCGGCAGGAAGTAGGTCATGCCGCCGTCGGGTGAGGCCCCGATGCGCCCGTAGGCGATCGCGAAGAACGCCGCCTCGGAGGCGATCCGCATGTCGCACATCAGCGCCAGGGACATCCCGGCGCCCGCCGCGGGCCCGTTGATCGCGCCGATCACGGGAAACGGGATGCGGCGGAAGTCCACGATCGCCTGGTGCAGCACCTCGGCCCCGCGACGGACGTCGGAGGGGAGGTCGTGCTCGGGTCGCTCTCGACGCCCTTCTTGAACCAGTTGACGTCGCCGCCCGAGCAGAACGCCCGCCCGTGCCCGGTCACGATCAGCGCCCGCAGCGGCGCCCGGTCGGCGAGCCAGGACGCGGCGACGGTGAGCTCGAAGATCATCTCGGGGCTCATCGCGTTGAGCGCGTCCGGCCGATCGAGCGTCATCGTGCCGATCTGGCCGTCGATCTCGATCTTGAGAGTGCTCAGCTCGGGGATATCCGTGGGTGCCATGGGCGGCGGAGCCTACCCTCTGTCCTATGGCCGAGGATGTGACCGAGGCACGCGCGGAAAAGCTCGAGAAGCAGCGCAAGGAGCTGCCGAACGCCCCTGGCGTCTACGTCTTCCGCGACGCGGAGGGACAGGCCCTGTACGTGGGCAAGGCGAACTCGATCCGCAAGCGGGTCGCCTCGCACTTCGGCGGCAAGGGCGGCGGCTTGGGCGCGGGCCTGGGCGGGACGACCGGGATGCTCGCCCAGATCGACTCGATCGAGTTCCTGGTCACGCAGACCGAGGCCGAGGCGCTGCTGGCCGAGCAGAGCTTCATCAAGCGCCACCGGCCGCGGTTCAACATCAGGCTGCGCGACGACAAGTCCTATCCGTACGTCGGGGTGAGCCTCGACGAGGAGTTCCCGCGCGTCTACTTCACCCGCGAGCGGCACCGCCCCAACCGCGCCTACTTCGGGCCTTTCTCGAACGCGAAGCGGGTGCGCGAGACGCTCGATCTGCTCGGCAAGCTCTTCCAGTACCGCACCTGCGAGGGGCCGGAGCCCGGCAGGCGCTCCGGCGTCCCCTGCCTCGACTACTACATCAAGCGCTGCCAGGCGCCCTGCGTCGGGTACATCGACCGCGAGGAATACCGCCGCAACATCGACGCGATCACCGGCTTTCTCTCGGGCCGCTACAAGGAGATCGCGAAGGACCTCGAGGCGAAGATGGAGGAGGCCTCGGAGGCCCAGGACTTCGAGCGCGCCGCGCTCTTCCGCGACCGGCTCAACGCCGTCACGAGCATGATGGAGCGCCAGCGTGTCGCCGGCGGTTCGCTCGGCAGCGCCGACGTGATCGGGGTCGCCATCGAGGGCGGCGACGCCAACGCCCAGGTGTTCCAGGTGCGGGACGGGATCCTGGTCGAGCGCCAGGGCTTCTATCTCGCCGGCGAGGGCGACGAGGACCGCGACCCGGCCGAGGTGGTGGAGACCTTCCTGCTCCAGTACTACGGCGCCGCCCCCGCGGTCCCCGGCCGCGTCGTCGTCGGGCCCGGAGCTCAAGGGCCGGACCGGCCTGCTCGCCGAGGCGCTGGGCAGCCAGCGTGACTCCAAGGTGGAGGTCCGAGTGGCGGCCCGCGGCGACCTTCGCCGCCTCCGCGATCTGGCCGAGCGCAACGCGGGCCTCGCTCTGGCCCAGGACCGGCTCCGCCGCGAGCATCGCCACCAGCAGCGGGCGGAGACGCTCGACGCGCTTCAGGAGGCGCTCGGGGTCGAGCGGCTCCCGGTCCGGATCGAGGGCTTCGACATCTCCAACCTGCACGAGACCCACACGGTGGCCTCGATGGTCGTGTTCGAGGGAGGCGCGCCGAAGAAGTCCGACTACCGCAAGTTCGGCATCCGAGGCGAGAACGGTGAAGCCCGCGTCCCGGATGACTTTGCGGCGATGGAGGAGGTGCTGAAGAGGCGGCTCAACCAGTACATGAAGCAGGCGGACATCTCGCCGCACGACTCCGACCGCGACGCCAGCTTCGCCTCGCTGCCCGACCTGATCGTGATCGACGGCGGCAAGGGCCAGCTCTCGGCCGGCATGCGGGCACTGGAGCCGCTGGTCGAGCGGGGCGTCAGCGTGGTCAGCCTCGCGAAGCGGATCGAGGAGGTGTTCGTGCCGGGGCGGTCCGAGCCGATCGTGCTCGAGCGGGGCAGCGATGCGCTCCGGCTGCTGCAGCGGGTCCGCGACGAGGCGCACCGGTTCGCCATCACCTTCCACCGGAACCGCCGCGACCGGGAGATGACGGCCTCCGTGCTGGACGGGGTGCGCGGTGTCGGCCCGGCCCGTAAGCGCGCGCTCCTGCGCCATTTCGGCTCGCCGGACCGCCTGCTGGCCGCCAGCCGCGAGGAGCTCGAAGCTGTGCCCGGAGTGCCCGGTAAGCTCGCACGCGAGATCCACCGCCAACTGCACAGGACGTCCTGATGGCCAAGGCTGCTTCGAAGAGGGGGCGGGAGGCGCCCTCCGATGCCGCCCCGGCGGCGAGCGGAAACGGCGCCCAGCCGCGCGGCAAGCGCGTCGAGATGGTGCTGATCACCGGGCACTCCGGCGCCGGCAAGTCCGAGGCGATCGCAGCGTTCGAGGACGGCGGGTACTTCTGCGTGGACAACCTGCCGCCCCGCATGATCGGGGCGCTCGGCGAGATCTTCAGCTCCGAGGGGAGCGGGGTGGAGCGCGCCGCGATCGTCTCCGACGTCCGCGGCGGCGAGTACTTCGAGGGGCTGCTGGCCGTGGTTGACGAGCTCAAGGCGAGCGGGCTCGACCTGAAGGTGTTGTTCCTCGAGGCAGATGAGGAGACCCTCCTGCACCGCTACAAGGAGACCCGGCGCCGCCATCCCCTCGCCCGCGAGGGCCGCATCGTGGACGGGGTGCGCGAGGAGCGCGCGCTGCTGGCGCCATTGCGCGAGCAGGCGGATCTCGTCATCGACACAACCGACACCACCGGGGGCGCCCTGCGGCGGCGAATCGCCACCGAGATGATCGGGCGGGAGCGCGAGGAGAATCAGCTCGCCCTGACCCTCCTGACCTTCGGATTCAAGAACGGCCCGCCGCGTGACGCCGACCTCACCCTCGACGTCCGCTTCCTGCCCAACCCCCATTACGTGGACGACCTCCGGCCGCTGACCGGCCTCGACGCCGAGGTCGTCGAGTACGTCGAGAGCGGCACCCAGGCCGGCGAGTTCTACGGGCGCCTGATGCCGCTGCTCGACTTCCTGCTGCCGGCCTACGTGGCTGAGGGCAAGCAGCACCTCACCATCGCCGTCGGCTGCACCGGCGGCAAGCACCGATCGATAACCGTCGCGTCCCGGATCGCTCGGGAGCTGGAGGACCGGGACGACATCAAGCTGCGCCTGGTTCACCGCGACGTCGATCTCTCCTAGCGGCACCTACACTCGCGCGGTGCCCGACGCCGTGATCAGCGTGCGCGGCCTGCGCAAGGCCTACAACGGCTTCGAGGCCGTTCGCGGCATCGACATTGAGGTCAGCGCAGGCGAGGTCTTCGCCTTCCTCGGCCCGAACGGCGCCGGCAAGACGACGACGGTGGAGGTGCTCGAGGGCTATCGCGAGCGCAGCGCCGGCGAGGTCTCGGTCCTCGGGGCAGACCCTCAGCGGGGCGACCGCAGGTGGCGTGAGCGGATCGGGATCGTCCTTCAGGAGTGCCGGCTCACCCCTGAGCTGACCGTGCGGGAGGCGCTGGACCAGTACGCCGGCTACTACCCGTCGCCGCGCGAGGTCGCCGAGACCGTGGATGTCGTGGGACTGGGCGAGAAGGCGAACACCCGCACCTCGAAGCTGTCCGGCGGGCAGCAGCGGCGGCTCGACGTCGCCCTGGCCCTGATCGGCGACCCCGAGCTGCTCTTCCTCGACGAGCCCACCACGGGCTTCGACCCGTCCGCCCGCCGCCAGGCGTGGGACGTGATCCGGAGCCTGCGCGACCTCGGCAAGACCGTATTCCTGACCACGCACTACATGGAGGAGGCCCAGGCGCTGGCCGATCGGGTGGCGATCCTCGCCGCCGGGCAAATCGTCGCCGAGGGGTCGCCCGACGAGCTGGCCGACCGCGACGCACGCGGGACCACCATCAGCTTCCGGCTGCCGGCGGGCACGGCCGAGGACGACCTGCCCGCCTCGGTGCGTGAGCAGGCGCGTCTCGACGGGCTCGCGGTCTCGATACGGGTCGACCAGCCCGTGCCGGTGCTGCGCGAGCTGACCGGGTGGGCAGCCGAGCGGGGGGTGGACCTGCCGGGCCTGGAGGTCCGCCGCCCCAGCCTCGAGGACATCTACCTCGAGCTGACGGCCGGGCGGGAGCGCCGCGACGAGAACGGGGAGAGGTCGGGATGACCGGGGTCCGGCTGGCGCTCCACCAGTTCCGCTACGACCAGAAGGTCTTCTGGCGCAATCCGGCCTCCGTGTTCTTCACCGTGATGCTGCCGCTGATCTTCCTGTTCATTTTCGCGACGATCTTCGGTGACGAGCAGATCGAGGAGCGGGGCGTCAAGACCACCACCTACTACGTCCCGGCGATCGTCTCACTCGCCGTGATCTCGGCGACCCTTCAGAGCCTGGCGATCAACCTGGCGCAGGACCGCGAGCGAGGCCTGCTCAAGCGCGTGCGGGGCACGCCCCTGCCGACCCAGATCTTCGTCTCGGGCCGGGTGGGCAACTCCCTGGTCGTCTCGATCCTGATGGTGTTGCTCGTGGCGGTGATCGGGAAGCTCGTTTACGACGTCACCCTCCCGGACCAGACGATCCCGGCGGTGTTGCTGACGCTCGCCGTGGGCGCGTTCTCGTTCTGCTGTCTCGGCTTCGCCCTGACCGCGGCGATTCCGTCCGAGGACGCCGCCCCGGCGATCTCGAACGCCACCGTCCTCCCGCTCTACTTCATCTCGGGGATCTTCATCCCCGACAGCGAAATCCCCGAGGGGGTGCTCAAGGTCGCCGACATCTTCCCGATCCGCCACTTCTTCGAGGCGTTCTTCACGGCCTGGGACCCCAACACGACCGGGAGCGGGATCGAGCTCGGCCACCTGGCGGTCGTGCTCGCCTGGGGCATCGCCGGGCTGGTCGTGGCGGTGTTCGCGTTTCGATGGGAGCCGCGCCGGTAACACGGTTCTTGCGGGCATCGCCTCGCCGCTCCGGGTAAATTGCCCCGGGGGCCGCGATGGGGAGCGGATCCGCCTCACACGGCTAAGAGCATGATGCTCCATTACGTAACCCTGAAAGTCTCGGATCTCGAACGCGCAGGCGCGTTCTACGACTCGATCCTCGCGCCGCTCGGCTGGCGCCGCCAGGTCGAGAACGATGGCGTGATCGGCTGGGGCCTGATCAAGTCCGAGTTCTACGTCGAGCTCGCCGACACCCAGCGGCCGGGATTCGGTCACGTCTCGTTCCCGGCGAAGAGCATCCCGGCCGTCAGGGCCTCGTACGAGTCGGGCATGGAGAACGGCGGCGAGAGCCTGGACGAGCCGGGCAGCCCGCCCGCGCAGGGCCCGGGCAATTACGCCGCCCGCCTGCTCGATCCCGACGGCTACACGGTCGAGCTCTGCGTCGCGCCATAGGTGTGGGCGAACCGCCACAGGCGGCCTACCCGCTACGTTAGAGCCAAGTCGTCGCAGCGAAACAGGAGGAACTTCCAATGGCAGTGAAGGTCGGCATCAACGGCTTCGGGCGCATCGGGCGGAACCTGTTCCGCGCAGCCAAGGAGGCCGGTTCCGACATCGACTTCGTGGCGGTCAACGACCTCACCGACGCCGAGACTCTGGCCCACCTGCTCAAGTACGACTCGATCCTCGGCCGCTATCCCGGTGAGGTCAAGGCCAGCGGTGACGGCATCAGCGTCGACGGCGACGAGCTCAAGGTGCTCTCCGAGAAGGACCCGGCCGCGCTGCCGTGGTCGGACCTGGGCGCCGACGTCGTGATCGAGTCCACCGGCCTGTTCACCAAGCGCGACGACGCCGCCAAGCACCTCGAGGCGGGCGCCAAGAAGGTGATCATCTCCGCGCCGGCGACCGACCCGGACATCACCGTCGCGCTCGGCGTCAACTTCGACGACTACGACCCCGAGCAGCACAACATCATCTCCAACGCCTCCTGCACCACCAACTGCCTCGCGCCGGTCGCAAAGGTCCTGCACGAGGCGGTCGGGATCGACCACGGGCTGATGACGACGATCCACGCCTACACGGCCGACCAGCGCCTGCAGGACATGCCCCACAAGGACCTGCGCCGGGCGCGCGCCGCCGCGATCAACCTGATCCCGACCAGCACCGGCGCCGCCAAGGCCGTCGGCCTGGTCCTTCCCGACCTGAACGGCAGGCTCAACGGAATGGCGATCCGCGCCCCGGTGGCGACCGGTTCGCTCGTCGACCTGACCTTCCAGGCCTCCAAGGAGACCACCGCCGAGGAGGTCAACGCGGCGGTCAAGGCCGCGGCGGAGGGGCCGCTGGAGGGGATCCTCTCCTACACCGAGGATGAGATCGTCTCCACGGACATCGTCAAGGACCCGCACTCGTCCATCTTCGACTCCGCCCAGACGATCGTGCTCGAGGGGAACATGGTCAAGGTGTTCTCCTGGTACGACAACGAGTGGGGCTACTCGAACCGCTGCGTCGAACTGGCCGAGAAGGTCCTGCAGCCGGCCGCGGTCGGCGCGTAGGTCTTGGCGAAGGCCAGCGTTCGCGATGCGGAGGTAACCGGCCGCCGGGTCCTGCTGCGCGCTGACCTCAACGTGCCCCTCGATCAGGGTGCTCGTGTGCTGACGACACGCGGATCCGGGCCGCTTTGCCGACGATCGAGCTGCTCCGCGAGAGGGGAGCGCGCGTCGTGCTCTGCTCGCACCTCGGCCGCCCCGAGGGAACGGACCCGGAGCTCTCGATGACGCCCGTGGGCGAGCGGCTCGGGGAGCTGCTCTCCACCGAGGTGGCGCTTGCGCCCGGGTGTGGTCGGGCCGGAGGTCGAGGCTGCGGCCGAGGGGCTCGCCGATGGCGAGGTGCTGCTGCTCGAGAACACGCGTTTCGAGCCGGGCGAGACCGAGAACGATTCCGAGCTGGCGAAGGCGCTGGCCTCGCTGGGGGAGGTGTACGTCAACGATGCCTTCGGCGCCGCCCACCGAGCGCACGCCAGCACCGAGGGGGTGGCCCACGATCTGCCCGGCTACGCCGGGCTGCTGCTGGAGCGCGAGTTCGAGGAGCTCGGTCGCGTCCGTGACGAGCCCGTTCGCCCACTCGTGGTCGTGCTGGGCGGCGCCAAGGTCACCGACAAGATCGAGGTGATCCGGCGCTTCCTGGAGTCCGCGGAAGAGATACTGATCGGTGGCGCCATGTGCTTCAGCTTCTTCAAGGCCGAGGGCCGCGATGTCGGGAACTCGCTCGTCGACGACGAGAGCGTCGAGGCGGCGCGCGAGCTGCTGCCGCTGATCGAGGGATCGCCGGCGATGCTCCATCTGCCCGAGGATCTCTGCCTGGGCCGGGAGTTCAGCGCCGACACCGAGGTGAAGCCCCTGAACGGGATCGACGTTCCGGAGGGCTGGATGGGCCTCGACATCGGCTCCAACACGACCGCGAAGTACGCCAAGCGGATTCAGGGCGGCGGGACCGTGTTCTGGAACGGGCCGATGGGCGCGTTCGAGCTCGAGCCGTTCGCCGCCGGCACCCGGGGGGTCGCCGAGGCCGTCGCCACCGCGCCCGGGCACACCGTCGTGGGCGGCGGGGACTCGGCGGCGGCCCTGACGAAGTTCGGCCTGGGGGATGACGTGGACTGGCTCTCGACCGGCGGCGGTGCGTCGCTCGAGTTCATCGAGGGGAAGAAGCTCCCCGGGGTGGAGGCGCTGCGCGATGCCTGATCGCACTCCGTACATGGCGGCCAACTGGAAGATGCACAAGACGGCCGCCGACACCAGCGCCTTCCTGGATGACTTCCTGCCGCAGGTCCCCGAGTCCGGAGTTGATGTCGTCGTCTGTCCGCCCTACACCTCGCTGGCGGCGGCCGTCGAGGCCTGCGGCCCCCAGGGCCGGGTCCGGGTGGCCGCCCAGAACATGCACCAGGACGAGCAGGGCGCCTACACCGGCGAGGTCTCCGCCCCGATGCTGCTCGACCTGGGCGTCAGGGGCGTCATCCTCGGGCACTCCGAGCGGCGCCAGCACTTCAACGAGACCGACGAGGCGCTGGCGCAGAAGGTCCCGGCGGCTCTCGAGGCCGGGCTCGAGCCGATCCTCTGCGTCGGCGAGCGCGACGAGCAGCGGGAGGCCGGCGAGACCGAGGAGGTGCTCCGCCGTCAGATCCAAGCCGACCTCGCGAATGTGCCGGATGACCGGCTCGGGGAGGTGGTGATCGCCTACGAGCCGATCTGGGCGATCGGCACCGGCAAGACCGCCACTCCGGACCAGGCCCAGGAGGCGATCGCGTTCATCCGCTCGCTGCTCGCCGACCGCGACGCGGACGCCGCCGAGCGGGTGCGGATCCTCTATGGGGGCTCCGTCAAGCCCGACAACGCCGCCGAGCTGATGGCGCAGGCGGACGTCGACGGCGCGCTGGTCGGCGGCGCCAGCCTCGACCCCGCCGACTTCAGCGCGATTGTCGCGGCGGCCACGGGCTGAGCGGATGGCCTCCACGGCCCCCGGGCCCACGGATACGCCGGTTCCCTCGGTCGCGCTGATCATCCTCGACGGCTGGGGGATCGCACCGCCCGGTCCGGGCAACGCGATCGGCCAGGCGGATACCTCGAACTTCGACGCGCTCTGGGAGGCCTACCCGCACACGACGCTCAGCACCTCGGGCCCCGACGTCGGCCTGCCGGAGGGCCAGATGGGCAACTCCGAGGTCGGCCACATGAACCTCGGCGCCGGGGCGGTGGTCAAGCAGGACCTGATGCGGATCGACGAGTCGATCGCCGACGGAACGTTCTTCGAGAACGAGGCGCTGCGGGCGGCCTGCGCCCACGCTCGGGACTCGAAGCGGGGCAGGCTCCACGCGATCGGGCTGATCTCGGACGGCGGCGTCCACTCGGGCTGGGAGCACATCGAGGCGGTGATCGAGCTCGCCGCGAACGAGGGCGTTCCGGATCTGGTCATGCACGCGCTCACCGACGGACGCGACACCGCGCCGACCTCGGGGGCGGGCTACCTCGAGGAGGTGAGCCGCTGGCTTCGGCACGGCGGGCGGTTCGGGACCGTCGGCGGCCGGTACTGGGGAATGGACCGGGACCGCCGCTGGGATCGGACCAAGCGCGCCTACGACGCGCTCGTGCACGCCCGAGGCCGCGAAGCCGACGATCCGGTCGCGCTCCTGCGCGAGTGCTACGAGCGCGACGAGACCGATGAGTTCATCGAGCCGACCGTGATCGGCGACTACGACGGCGCCGCCGCGGACGAGCCGGTCATCTTCATCAACTTCCGCCCCGACCGCGCCCGGCAGCTGACGCTCGCGCTGGGCGACCCCGCGTTCAGCGAGTTCGACCGCGAGGGCGGGCCGGTGCTCGAGGTCACGACGATGACCGAGTACCGGGAGGGCTGGCCCTACCCGGTCGCGTTCTCGCCGACCGAGCCCGACGTGACCCTGGCCCAGGCGCTCGCCGACGCCGGCGGCCACCAGCTCCACGTCGCCGAGACCGAGAAGTACGCGCACGTGACCTACTTCTTCAACGGCGGCAGGGAGGAGGAGCTGC
This sequence comes from uncultured Solirubrobacterales bacterium, assembly GCA_963824785.1. GTDB lineage: Bacteria > Actinomycetota > Thermoleophilia > Solirubrobacterales > 70-9 > CAWGQG01. The sequence goes on along the minus strand of CAWGQG010000001.1, from coordinate 719,177 downwards.
CGGGTGAGGAGCGGCGGCTCGTCGACTCCCCGCGCGACGTCGCCACCTACGACGAGAAGCCGGAGATGAGCGCGCCCGAAGCGGCCGAGGCCTTCGTGGACGCGTGGAGCGGCGGGGACTTCCGCTTCGGGATCATCAACTTCGCCAACCCGGACATGGTCGGCCACACCGGCTCGATCCCCGCCGCTGTCGCGGCCTGCGAGGAGGTGGATCGCGACCTGGTCAAGGTCGTCGATGCGGTTCACGGTGCGGGCGGTGCCTGCATCGTCACCGCCGACCACGGCAACGCCGAGCAGATGCAGGAACCCGACGGCAGCCCCCACACGGCCCACACGCTCAACCCGGTCCCGCTGATCGTCACGATCCCAGGGCTCGAGCTGCGCGAGGGGGGCATCCTGGCCGACGTCGCCCCGACCGTGCTCGACCTGCTCGACATTGACAAGCCCGGTGCAATGACCGGGGCCTCTCTGCTGGAAAAATAGGGGCATGGAGAACGGGAGCTGGATCCCTGCGATGGACCTGGTCGAGACCGAGGACAACCTCGTGCTGCGCGCCGACCTTCCCGGCATGAGCGAGAAGGACCTGACCATCGAGATCAAGGACGGCGTCCTCACGATCTCGGGTGAGCGCAGGGCCGAGCATGAGGAGAAGGGCGAGGGCTTCCACCGCGTGGAGCGCTCCTTCGGCAGCTTCTCGCGTGCGCTGAGCCTGCCCGAGGGCGTCAACGCGAACCAGGTCGCCGCCGACTTCAGGGACGGCGTGCTCGAGGTGCGGATCCCGAAGCCGGAGCACTCCAAGCCGACGCGGGTCGAGATCGGCAAGGGCGACGGATCCGCCTAGAACCGAACAGGCTCGAATTCGAGATCGAGGCGCGTGACGGCTCCGCCCGCACGGGCCTCCTTCGTACCGCTCACGGCGAGGTGCGCACGCCGGCGTTCATCCCGCTGGCGACGAAGGCCAGCGTCCGCGGGCTGTCGGCGGCCGAGGTCGCGGGGCTGGGCTACGAGCTCGTCCTCGGCAACACCTTCCACCTCCACCTCTCGCCGGGTGAGGAGCTGATCGAGCGGCACGGGGGCCTGCACGGGTTCATGGGCTGGGAGCGCGCCGTGATCACGGACTCGGGCGGCTTCCAGGTCTTCTCGCTCGCCCACGGCGGCGTCGCCGACGAGATCAAGGGCCGGCGGGGGCAGGGGGGCGGGGTCAAGGTGGAGATCAGCGAGGACGGGGTCAGCTTCCAGTCCCTGCTCGACGGCTCGGATCGTTTCCTCGGCCCGGAGGAGTCGATGCGGATCCAGGCGGCGCTGGGATCGGACATCGCGCTGGCGTTCGACGAGTGCACGCCGTTCCACGCCGATCGCGACTACACGGCCCGCTCGACCGAGCGGACCCACCGCTGGCTCGAGCGCTGCCTCGAATGGCACGACAGCGAGGGCCCGGAGCGCCAGGCCGTCTTCGGGATCGTCCAGGGCGGCGTCCACGAGGACCTGCGGCGCGAGTCCGCCGCGACCGTCGCCGCCGCCGGTGTGGACGGGATCGCCATCGGCGGCACGCTGGGCCGCGAGAAGGATGAGATGTACGAGGTGCTTGGAGTGACGATGCCCGAGCTGCCGGCCGACGCGCCCGTGCACCTGCTCGGGATCGGGGAGGTGGACGACCTCCTGGCCGGCATCGCGCTCGGCATCGACGTCTTCGACTGCGCTGTCCCAACGCGGCTCGCGCGCCACGGCGTCGCCCTGGCACCGGTTCCCGACGGCCGCTTCCGGCTTGACCTGGCCAAGGCCGCGTTCCGCGAAGACGACGCGCCGATCGCCGAGGGCTGCCCCTGCGAGGCCTGCTCCCGTCACAGCCGCGCCTACCTCCACTACCTCTCGCGCAACAAGGAGCTGACCGGCGCGCGCCTGCTGACGCTCCACAACCTGACGTACATGCACGAGCTCACGGAGGGCGCCCGAACGCGCGATCGACGGCCGGCAGCTATCAGGACTACAAGCGACAGCATGCTGGCCGGCGGCTGCTCCTTGGGCGGCGGACTGACCCACCCCGGGGTCCGAACGCGGTGCATACTGCGCCCGTGGCCTCGGACCCAATCCAGGTCGTCCGGACGCTCCTCGTCCCGTTCGAAGGCGGGAACAGCGCCGAGGTCGACCTCGGCAACCCCGACCTCAGGAACCTGCTCGGAGAGCTCGTTTCGCCCGAGTTCGAGCTGAACACGATGGCGTCGGGAGTCGGCATCGGGATCGACGCGCGCTACGAGGGCGTCGACGGACTGATCGAGTACCTGACCGCCTGGCTGGAACCGTTCAGCGACTACCGCGCGGAGTACCTCGACTTCATTCCTGTCGGCGACTGCGTTCTCGTGCCGAGCCGGAACGTCGGAATCGGCTCTGCGAGCGGCGCCCGAACGGAGATCGAGCTCACCCAACTCTGCGAAGTGCGCGACGGGAAGCTCGTACGGGTCGATCAGTACGAGACGCTCGAGGAGGCACGGGCGGAGGCCGACCGCCGCGCGTCCGGCGCGTAGGCGCTACTCGGTGTTGTCCCGGATCAGGTCCTCGATGCCGTCGACCTGATCCTGGACCTCCTCCTCGACGACCTCCTGGATGTTGGTCCGGTCGCCGGTGTCGCTTGTCGCGAGCACGACGGCAAGCGCGACGGCGCCGGCCAGTAGGAGCAGTGCGATCAGGGCGAGCAGGTTGCGTGCCACGTTCCGGCTGCCGCGGCGGCGGGGCGGCGGTGCGGCCGCGCGGGGAGACGGCCGGGGCTGCCGGCGCGGTGGGCGCGTGGCCTGGGTCCGCGGCATGTGCCGCGTCGCGGCGGTCGGGTCGTCGCCCGGCATGACGCGGGTCGCATCGGTCCGGGCTCCGACGACGCCGGTGCGGAGCGCGTCGGCCAGCTCGCCCGCCGCGGCAAACCGGGAGGCCGGGTCGGACTCGAGCGCAACCAGCACGGCCTCGTCCACCGACCTGGGGACCTCGTCGCTGTATGAGGAGGGCGGGAGCGGCTGCTCGGACTGCTGGCGGACGGCAAGCTCGGCCAGCGAGGCGCCCTCATAGGGAAGGCGGCCGGAGAGGAACTGGTAGAGGACGACGCCCAGCGAGTAGACGTCCGAGCTCGGGGTCGCCTCCTCGCCGCGGGCCTGCTCCGGCGCGAGGTAGGCCGCCGTGCCGACGACCGAGCCGACCTGGGTGATGCGCGACTGCGCCTCGGCCCGGGCGATGCCGAAGTCGGCGAGCTTCACGGTCATCTCGCCGCCCCCGGCCGGACCGCCGAGGATCATCAGGTTGCCCGGCTTGACGTCGCGATGGATGATCCCGTGGCGGTGCGCGTAGTCGAGGCCGGCGCAAGCCTGGACCGCGATCTCCACCGCACTGTCGGGATCGAGCCGGCCGTCCGACTGCAGCAGCTGCGCGCCCGACTTCCCCCTCACGTACTCCATGACGATGTAGTGCTGGTCGCCCTCGATGCCGGTGTCGTAGACCTGGACGATGTTCGGGTGCACGAGCTTCGCCACCGCGAGCGCCTCCCGGCGGAAGCGGGCGACGAAACGCTCGTCGTCAGAGAGGTGCTCGGCCAGGATCTTGACCGCGACGGTGCGCTCGAGGATCGTGTCCGTGGCGCGGAAAACGCTCGACATGCCGCCCGAGCCGAGACGGTCCTCGATCTCGTAGCGGTCGGAGAGCAGCTCGCCCTTTGGTCCGCGCGGGCTCATCAGTCCGCCGGTCCGATCCCGCCGGAGCCGCCGCCCGGCGTCGTCTGGGTCGGGGTCGTCGTCGTGGGGGGCTCGGTCGTCGTCGTCTCGTCGGTCGTCGTCTCGTCCGTGGTGGTCTCGTCGGTCGTCGTCTCGTCCGTCGTGGTCTCGTCGGTGGTCGTCTCTTCGGTCGTCGTCTGCTCGGTGTCGTCCGTGCAGGCGGGATCGGAGTCGTTGTTCTCCGCGAGCAGGGTCTGCAGCCGCTCGGCGCTGTTCTGAAGGTTCTGCTTGAGCTCCTCGTCCACGTCGGACGGCAGCTGCTCGATATCCGCGATCAGGCTCTCGGTGAGCGTCGAGGCGACGATGCAGCTGTCAGCGTCGATGTTCCGCTGGATCTCCGCGACGTCCTCGAGAAGAGTTTCGGCGGAGGCGGGCGGGATCGAGGGATCGGGCCCCTGGTCGCCGCAGGCGGCCAGGGCCAGGCCCGACAGGGCCAGTGCGAGCAGAACTGTCAGCTGCTTGGGCATCGCGGCGATACTAGAGCTAGGGGGTTCATTGCGACCGCCTCACTGACCCACATAAAGGCGGTCGGCGAGCAGCCCGGGAAGCCCGGCCTCGCGGATGGCCTCCGCAGCCGCATCGATGTCGTACTCGACTCGGTGGTAGACGGCCTTCCAGGGATCGGTCTCGAGCTCGAGCCAGGCGGCACGGGAATCCCCGTCCCGCGGCTGTCCGACACTGCCCGGGTTCAGCAGCCACCGGCCCCCCGGCATCTCGATCGTGTGCCCGTCCTCGGCCTGTCCGCCCTCCGACAGCTTTCGGTCGTCGTTGGGCCGAACCAGAGCGCGACGTGAGAGTGGCCGATGAAGCTGATGCGGGCGGATTGCTCCTCCATGCACTCCGCGGCCTGGTCGACGGACAGCACGTACTCCCAGACCGGGTCCCTCGGCGAGGCGTGGTACAGCCCGACCTCGCGCTCGGTGTTCTCCGGCTTCAGGCCCTTCAGGAACTCGATCGTCTTCTCGTCGGCGTGATCACGGGTCCAGCTCACCGCGGCGGCCGCCGAAGCCGAGAAGACGGCGGTGTCGATCTCGCCCGTGACCGCAAGGTCATGGTTGCCCACCAGGCTCAGCTCGCAGCGCTCTGACACCAGCCTGGCGCACTCGTCGGGCTGCGCGCCGTAGCCGACCACGTCGCCCAGGCACCAGATCTGCTCGATCCCGGCCTCGTCGATCGCGGCCAGCACGGCCTCGGCGGCAGGGAGATTGCTGTGGATGTCGGTGAGGATGGCGACTCGCATAGGAACGGGGCCCGCCGGGGCCCCGCGAGCAGCGGTCTATCGTACGGATGTGCCTGGCCGCCTGACTAGAGCACCGGCCTCGCCTTGGGTGCGGCTCGGCGCGACCGCGATCGCCGCCGTGATCGTGGCCGAGGCCGCCGCCTGGCTGCTGCGCCCGCGCGAGGTGGTCGAGCCCGTCGAGGTCAGCGAGAGCAGCTATTTCTCGGACCAGGAGATCGAGCGGGCAGAGGACTATCGATCGGGGCAGCGCCTGCTGATGGTGGGGAGCCTCGCCGCGCAGGGCGTCGTCCTCCTCGTCCTCGTCGCAGGACGTCCCGCGCCCGCGCGCCGCCTGCTCGAGCGAGCGGGCGAGCGGCCGGTCCTGGGTGGCGCGGCGGCCGCGGCGGGTCTGTTCGGCGTCGTCTCGGTGGTCGCCCTGCCGTTCGAGCTCGCGGCGCACGAGCGGGCGGTCGACGTGGGGCTCTCCGTCCAGGACCTCGGCGGCTGGATCGCTGACTGGTCGAAGGCCACGGGGATCAGCGCGGTGATCGCGGCAGGCGTCGGCACCGGCGCGCTCGCGCTGATCCGCCGCTTCGGCGAGCGCTGGTGGGTGCCCGGGACCGCGGCCGTGGTCGGCGTCGGCGCCCTCTTCACCTGGCTCGCCCCGGTGGTGCTCGCGCCGCTCTTCAACGATTTCGAGAAGCTGCCGCCGGGTCAGGCGCGAAGCGACGTCCTCGAGCTGGCCGACAAGGCGGACGTCGACGTGGGCGAGGTCTACAGCGTCGACGCGAGCCGCCGCAGCACGGCGCTCAACGCCTACGTCGGCGGGCTCGGCGAGACGAAGCGGGTCGTGCTCTACGACAACCTGCTGGAGAACGCCGCGGCTGAGGAGCGGCGGTCGGTCGTCGCCCATGAGCTCGCCCACGTGAAGGAACGGGACATCCCGCGCGGGCTGCTGTTCGTGGCCATCTCGACCCCGCTGGCGCTGTTGTTCGCATACGGGTTCGCCGGTGCGCTCGGCCGCCGGACTGGCGCCGAGCCCGGCACGCCCGCGTTCCTCCCGGCGCTGGCCCTCTCGGTCGCGATCACCTCGTTCGCCGTGGGCGTCGCCGGCAACCAGCTCTCCCGCGAGGTGGAGGCGAGGGCGGACACCTATTCGCTCGAGTTGACCGACGACCCGCAGGCGCTGATCGACCTGCAGCGGCGGCTGGCCGAGACCAACATCTCCGACCCCGACCCGCCGGAGCTCGCCCACTTCCTGCTCGGCTCCCACCCGACGACGCTCGAGCGCATCGGCATCGCCGAGGCGTGGCGAATGGGCGAGCGCCCATGAATCCGCGCCCATGAACCCACGTTCATGAACATCACCCTGATCACGGTGGGCAAGGCCAAGGAGCCTTTCTTGGAGGCCGACGCGCACTACCGCAAGCTGCTGCAGCGCCACCAGCCGGTCGAGGTGATCGAGGTCCGCGACGAGCTCAACATCGAGGGCCGGATCCCGAAGCGGTCGCACGTGATCGCGCTCGACCGAGGCGGCCGCGCGCTCAGCTCCAAGGCCTGGGCGGCGTGGCTATCCGAGCGCCGGATCGACGCCATGGACCTCTGCTTCCTCATCGGCGGCGCGCGCGGCCTGCCCGCAAGCGCGCTCGAGCTGGCCCACGAGCGGGTGTCGCTGGGGCCGCAGACGATGGCCCACCAGCTCGCGCGCGTCGTCCTGCTCGAGCAGCTCTTCCGGGCGACGAAGATCCTCGCGGGGGAGCCGTACCACCTCTAGGTCTAGGGTTCCGGCGGTGACCGACCCCGTCTCCGAGCTTCGCAACGCCGTCGAGGACGCCGCCGCGACCCTGCGCGACGGCGACGGCAAGGATGCCGCGGCGCCCAACCTGGAGCGGCCGCCGGAGGCGAAGTTCGGCGACTACTCGACCAACGCCGCGATGCTGCTTGCGCCTTCGCTCGGCGGGCCGCCGCGTGAGATCGCAGAGCGGCTCGCCTCCGAGCTCGAGGGCTCGCTCGGTCCCAGTCTGGAGCGGGTCGAGGTCGCCGGTCCGGGGTTCCTGAACCTCTTCCTCTCGGACGACTGGTACCGGCGGGCCGCCGCGGAGCTGGCGGGGGCCGGGGACGAGCTCGGCGGCGGGCAGGCCGAGGATCCGGAGGCGTTCCTGGTCGAGTTCGTCTCCGCCAACCCCACCGGCCCGTTGACCGCGGCCAGCGGGCGCCACGCCGCCTACGGCGACTCGGTCGCCCGCGCGCTCGAGGCCGTCGGGCACCGGGTCAGCCGCGAGTACTACGTCAACGACGTCGGGGGGCAGATCGACCGGTTCGCGGCCTCGATCGCCGCACGGATGAAGGGCGAGCAGCCTCCCGAGGACGGCTACGAGGGCGAGTACGTCTCAGAGCTCGCCGATCAGCTGAAGGCCGACGGCGTCGAGCCGGACGACCTCGACTCGCTCGCCCGCCGGGGCGCGGAGCTGATGCGGCAGTCGGCCGAGGAGACGCTGCGCCGCTTCGGCGCCGAGTTCGACAACTGGGCATCCGAGCGCGCCCTGCACGATTCGGGCGCGATCGAGAAGGCCCTGGAGGACCTGCGGGAGGCCGGCCATGTCTACGAGAGCGAGGGAGCGACGTGGCTACGGACCACGGATTTCGACGACGACAAGGACCGGGTCCTGGTCCGCTCCGGCGGCGAGCCCACCTACTACCTCGCCGACATCGCCTATCACCGCGACAAGCTCGAGCGCGGGGCCGACCGGTTGATCGACGTGCTCGGTGCCGACCACCACGGCTACGTCGCCCGGGAGAAGGCGGGCCTGGCCGCACTCGGCTTCGATCCGGAGCGCCTCGAGATCGCGATCATGCAGCTGGTCCACCTGGTCGAGGGCGGCGAGCGGGCGCAGATGTCGAAGCGCCGCGGCGAGTTCGCGACCCTCGACGAGCTGGTTGACGACATCGGGGCCGATGCGGCGCGCTTCTTCATGCTCCAGCGCAGCCACGACACGCCGGTGGACCTGGACCTGGAGCTGGCGCGGCAGACCTCGAACGAGAACCCCGTCTACTACGTGCAGTACGCGCACGCGCGGATCGCGAGCATCCTGCGCAAGGCGGGGGAGGGGGCCGAGGAGCGCGCAGAGAAGGCCGAGCCGGCCGCGCTCGGCGCGGCGGTGGAGCCGGCAGAGCGGGCGCTGATCAAGCGGATCGCCGAGCTGCCGGACGAGATCGCCGAGACCGCCGAGCGCAGGGCGCCGCACCGCCTCTGCGCCTACGGGACCGCGCTCGCGGCCGACTTCCACGCCTTCTATCGGGACTGCAAGGTGGTCGGCGCCGAGGGCGAGGGCGTGGAGGACGCCCGGCTGGCGCTCTGCCTGCTGACCAAGCGAACGATCGCCCGCACCCTGGGGCTGCTCGGGATCTCGGCGCCCGAGAGCATGTAGGCCCGATCGGGCGCCTTTCCTTCGCTATGCGAAGAAAAAGCGCCCCCTAGTCCGGGTGGCGGGCCAGGTCGTCGTCGAGTCGCTCGAGCTCTGCCGGGTCGAGCTCCGGCTCTGGGACCGGCTCGCCGCGCCGGCGGAGCCGCAGCGCCGGCCAGGCCAGCCCCCCGAGGGCGAGCGCGAGCCCGAGACCGGGCAGGACCCAGGCGGTCAGGTCGAAGCCCGAGGTCTCCGGCTCGGCCAGCACGTCCTCTCCGTACTCGGCCACCAGCTCGTCCTTGATCTCCTCCTTGCTCAGGCCCTGCTCGTCGAGGCGGCGGATCAGCTCGCGCTCCTGGTCGGCCTGCGGGCCGTTGGCCAGCTCGAGGGTGGTGCCGCAGACCGGGCACATCACCTCGTCCTCGATGTCGGGGAGCATGCTCTCGGCGGCCGTCGCCGTGGGGGCGGCCAGCAGCAGTGCGAGGATCGCAAGGGCCGTGCGCATCAGCTCGTCGCGATCAGCGGCTCGACCTGCTCGCGCAGGTAGGCCTCGTCCACCTCGCCGCGCCGGATCAGGGCGACGTTCCCCTCGGGGTCGATCAGGAGGTTCTCCGGCCGTGAGACCAGGTCGAAGGAGTCCTTCGCCTCGTCGCTGTCGGCGGCCCGGAACTGCGGGTAGGTGAGCTTGAACTCCTCGACGAACCCCTGGGAGTGCTCCCGGGCGTCCTCGAGCGCGATCCCGACGACCGTGAACGTCTTGCCGCCGTGCTCCTCGTGGAAGGCCTGGATGACCGGTGCCTCGGTGCGGCACGGGGGGCACCAGGACGACCAGAAGTTGACGAGGACCCAGCGGCCGCGGAAGGTGTCGAGGCCCTCGACGCTTTCACCCTCCAGGTCCTGGAGCGCCAGCTCGGGAACCGGCTCGCCCGCGGCGAGCGCGTCCTCGTTCTTCTTGATCAGGCCGAAGCCGAGCAGCCCCACCACCGCGAGGACCGCCAGCACCGCCAGGACCGCCTTCGTGCTCATGCGTGCAGAGCGTAGATGAGCGCCCCCGCCGTCCTAGAATGAGGCCACTCTGCGGACGTAGCTCACCTGGTAGAGCGCGAGCTTCCCAAGCTCGAGGTAGCGGGTTCAAGTCCCGTCGTCCGCTTGCTTACCGAACGCGAGTCTGGGTAACAGGGGGCGAGTGAACGTGCTCAACCGCATGGGCAGGGCGATCGGCTGGGGCGGCCGCAAGGTCGCGATGCGCAGCCGCTGGCTGGCGCGACGCCTCTGGGTGGTCGCGGCGGCCGACGTGGCCCTGGCCTCGCGCCGTCACTGGAAGCGCCTCGACGACCAGGAGCGGGACCGCCTGCTCCAGATCACCCGCAAGTGGAAGGGCCGCAACTCGAACCTGACCGCGAAGGAGCGTCGGGAGGCGGAGCGGCTGCTGAACAAGCTCGGCCACATCGAGCTTGCGGGCACGGCCGCCGGCATCGTGCTGCCGTTCCGCCCGCTCAGCAGGCTGGCGACGAGGTTCGCCGAGCGACGATTCGGCACGACGGACGGCTCAGAGAACGGCCAGGGCGCCCCCAGCTCGAATGGCTCTGCCCAGGCTCGACCGGCGTCCAAAGCCGGTTCGCGCGCATAGCCGTCACCATATGCCGATGCTCAAGACGAAGGTCGATCGCGACCAGCTCATGCACGACTACCTCGGCGCGTGGAACGCCCGGGACGCCGAGCGGATCAGCTCGTTCTTCTCCGCGGACGCGACCTACGACGACCGGGGTGCCGGTGCGGTCGCCCACGGGCGGGACGCGATCCGCGAGCACGCGGCGAGGGTGCACAGGGCGTTCCCCGACCTGCGCTTCGAGCTGATCCGAGCCGCGCATGGCGACGGCTTCACCGCGGGGGAGTGGACCTGCCGGATGACCCATCGCGGCAGCTTCGACGGGCTGATGGCGACCGGCCGGGTGGTTCAGAGCGCCGGCGTGGACGTGGCGACCCTCAACGAGGAGGGGGAGATCATCCACCTCGACTCGTACTACGACGGCGCCGCGATCATGCGCGACCTCGGCGTCCTGCCCTCCCGCGGCTCCCGCGCCGAGAGGGCCCTGGTGCGGGCCGCTGCCGTGCCGACGCTGCTGCGCCGCCTGCGCCGCTAGGGACATCACGCAACCTCGTAGGCGGGGGCCGGCTCCGGCGTTGCTTGCGTTTCGACCTGTTTCTCGACGTCCATGGCGCCCGGGTGTGAGCAGCGCCAGGACCGCCCCGATGGCGAGGACGACGACGGCGAACGGCAGGGCAGCGACGAGGCCGTCGGTGAACGCCTGCGCGGACTCGTAGCCACCGTTGGCCGCGAATACGGAGGCGAGCACGGCAACACCGAGCACGGCTCCGACCTCGCGGATCGCGTTGGTCGCTCCGGACGCCTTGCCGGCGTCCTGCCGGCGCACGGAGGACAGCACCGCTTCCGGGGCCATGGCGAAGACGAACGCCATTCCGATCCCGGTGATCGCGAACGGTGCGATCAGATCGACGTACGGAGTCGAGGGCTCGAACACGAGCGCCATCCAGCCCAACCCGAACGCCTGGAGGGCCATGACCCACGGCCAGAACCGGCCGCGTGCCGATCCGGGTGGCGATGAGCCCTCCGATGGGAGCGAAGATCATCGGCATCCCGGTCCATGGCAGCGTCCGCGCTCCGGCCTCGAAGGGTCCGACACCCTGGGCAGTCTGGAAGTACTGGCTGATCAGGAAGATCGCTCCGAACGCGCCGAAGAACATCGCGAAGGAGAGCCCGTTGGAGGCGCTGAACGCTCGTGAGCGGAACAGATGCATCGGCAGCATCGGGGCCGGGGCCCTCAGCTCCCAGCGCACGAACGCCACCAGGAACGCCAGCCCGGCGCCGATTGAGCCGAGCACGGCGGCGCTCGTCCAGCCAAGCGCCTCGGTCCGGATCAGGGCGAAGGTGAGGGCGAACAGGCCCACGCTCGCGAGGGCGAGTCCGCGGAGGTCCAGCGACCGGTCGGGACCGTACGACTCGCGCAGGCGGCGGCTCGCGAGCGGAATCAAGGCCAGGCCGATCGGGACGTTGGCCCAGAAGATCCATTGCCAGGCGATCCCCTCGACCACGGCTCCGCCGACGAACGGGCCGGCCGCAACGCCGAGGCCGCTGATCCCGCCCCAGATTCCGAGTGCAGCCGCTCGGCGCTCAGGCGGGAATGCCTCGCTGATCAGCGTCAGCGTGAGCGGTGTGACGATCGCGGCGCCGAGACCCTGCAGCGCGCGGGCGGCCACAAGGGCGTCGCTCGACGGCGAAAGCGCGGCGAGCGCGCTCGCGGCAGTGAAGACCGCCACGCCGATGACGAACATCCGCTTGCGCCCGAAGCGGTCGCCGAGCGCGGCGCCAGTGATCAGGAGCACCGCAAAGGCAAGCGTGTAAGCGTTGACGGTCCACTCGAGTCCCTCGATCGAACCGCCGAGGTCGAGACGGATCGAGTGGAGTGCGACGCCGACGACCAGCTGATCGAGGGCGGTCATGAACAGGGCTGCGCCGGCAATGGCGAGGGTCCAACGGGCGTGGGAACTGTTTGATGAGGTCATGCGTCCAGTATCCGGACGCCAGGCTGGGCTGTCTATGACCTCAGCGCCGGAATTCATGCTCCAACGTCCAGAGCTGTGGACGCACCCGGCGAAAGGCGGATACTGCTCATATGTCGGACAGCGACCCCTGGGCACCTTCCGACCCGCTGGGAGAGGCGCTCCACATCCTGCGGATGAGCGGTGCGTATTACTGCCACTCCGAGTTCAGCGCGCCGTGGGGTCTGACGCAGCCTCCGATGCCCGGTTACCTCTGGTTCCACGCGGTCATCTCCGGCCGCGCGCTGCTGGAGACAGAAAAGGTGGGCGCCACCTGGCTCCAGCCAGGGGACCTCGCGCTCGTGCCTCACGGGGAGGGACACCAGCTTCGCAGCGAACCGGACGTCCTCGCGCCCGATGTCCTGGAGCTCGGCCTCGAATCGATCAGCGACCGCTATGACTTTCTCCGCCATGGCGATGGTGGCGCGCCGACGAGCATGATCTGCGCGGCGGTGCGCTTTGACCATCCCGGCCGCAGAGAACCTCTTGAAGATCCTGCCGGGCACGGTCCACGTTGAGGCCTCGAATCCGCGTGGGGAAGACTGGATGCAGAGCACTCTGCGGCTGATCGCCGCGGAAGCGAGGGAGCTGCGACCGGGCGGCGAGGCCGTGATGACGCGCCTCGCGGACATCCTCGTGATCCAGGCGATCCGCTCGTGGCTCGACGGGGATCCCGCTGCTCAGAAGGGATGGTTCGGCGCGCTCCGTGACCCCCACATAGGCCGTGCGATCGCGGCCGTTCACCGGGACCCGGCGCAGGTCTGGACCGTGGAAGCGCTGGCGCGGGAAGCTGCGATGTCGCGCTCGGCCTTCGCGGCCCGCTTCGCCGACCTCGTCGGGGAGCCCCCGGTGCGTTACGTCGCGCGTTGGCGGATGCAGGTGGCGCACGCCGCGCTGAGAGACGACGGCGCTACGGTCGCCGAGCTCGCCGACCGTCTCGGCTATCGCTCCGAGGCCGCGTTCGCACGGGCATTCAAGCGGCTGATCGGCGTATCACCGGGCGCCGTGAAGCGAGCCCCCAGCCCTATTCCTGCAGCTCGGCGTTGATCTCCTCGATCGTCGCGTCGATGTCCGACGCGAGGCGGCCGACGTCGATCTCGAGTCGCGCGCTGACGTGGACGATGTCGGTGGCGGCCGCGTCCCGCACGACGTCGGCAGCCATCGCCGCCTCTCGCTCCATGTCGTTCAGGTCCTGGACGATCCGGTCGTGCTGCTCGGCGATCTGCTCGGGCGGATCCAGCGCCTCGGCATCCATGGCGGCGTCGCCGAACTCGGCGGCGAACTCGTCGTAGATCCGCGCCGTGGCCTCGGGGTCGCCGGTCGCCCTGCTGCCGTTTGACAGCTCGGTCACGTCGTCGCGGAGGGTCTCGGTGATCTCGTTGACGCTGTCGACGTAGTCCTGCTCCTCGCCGTTCTCGTCGCAGGCGCCCAGCCCCGCGGCAAGAGCGGCGGCGGCCGCCAGGGTGGCGAGTCGGCGGGTCAAGTTCCTAGATCGGCTGGCTCGTCGGCCGGATCAGGATCTCGTTGACGTCGACCTTCTCGGGCTGCTCGAGCGCGAACATCACCGCGCGCGCGATGTCGTCGTCGCTCAGGGCATGATCGGTTCCCGGACGGTTGTCGAAGAAGGGCGTGTCAACCATCCCCGGCTCGATCAGCGTCACGCGGATGCGCTGGTTCTCGTGCATCTGGCGAAGCTCCTGGCGCAGCGACTCGCCCATCCCCGTCACCGCCCACTTGGTGGAGGAGTAGAGGGACCCGGGCAGGGCCCGGCGCCCCGCGATCGAGCTGGTGAGCAGGTAGTGGCCGGTGCCCGCATCGAGCAGCGTCGGCAGGGTGGCGCGAATCGTGAGCGCGACGCCGAGCACGTTCGTGAGCACCATCGAGCGCCAGTGCTCGGGCGTCTCCTCGAGGAAGCCGCGCGCGGCGCCGAAGCCCGCGTTGGCGAAGACGGCGTCCAGCCGGCCGAAGGTGTCGTTCGCGGCCGCGGCGAGCTTCTCTTGGTCCGGCCACTCCGTCACGTCGCAGGGGACCGCGATCGCGCGCTCGTCCCCGCCCAGCTCAGAGGCCAGCTCCTTCAGCTTGTCCTCGCTGCGGGCGCCGAGAACCAGCCGGTAGCCCGCCTCCGCGGCCCGTCGCGCGGTCTGCGCGCCGATGCCGGTCGAGGCGCCGGTGATCAGAAGAACGGGATCGTCGGCCACCGGGCGATTCTTTCAGGGACGGCCGAAACGGGCCGGTTGCGATAATCGCGGGCTCATGGATCCCGCCCGCAAGCGCAAGATCCGGCTGGTCGCCGCACTCTCGGTCGCCGTGCTGCTGGCGACGGCCTTGGTCTACACGTCCTTCAGCGCTTCGACCGAGGCGAAGCAGCCGTCCGACCTGATCGAGTCCGGCTCGGATGACAAGTACGACCTGACGGGCAAGGTCGTGCCCGGCACGATCGAGCGCAACGAGGACGGCGTCGATTTCGAGATCTCCGATCGCGACGGTTCCGAAGCGCTCCCGGTCACCTACACCGGGACCGTGCCCGACCCGTTCCGCGACGGCCGCGAGGTGATCGTCACCGGCCGGCTCCAGGAGGGCACCTTCGTCGCCGAGCACGACAGCCTGGTGACCAAGTGCCCCTCGAAGTTCCAGGAGGAGGCCGAGAAGGACCCCGAGCACGTGGTCATCGAGGAGTGATCGAGCTCGGGTCGGCCGCCCTGGTGGCCGCGTTGCTGGCGATTCTCTACGCGGGCGGCGCCGCCATCTACGGGGCGGTCAGCGGCGATCGCCGCTGGGTCGACTCGTCGCGGCTCGCGGTCTACGCGACGGCGGCGCTGCTCACGACCTGCGTCGTGGTGCTCGAGTCGGCGTTCCTCCGCGATGACTTCAGCTTCGACGTCGTCGCGAGCCACTCCTCGACCACGACGCCGACCTTCTACAAGCTGACCGCGATGTGGTCGAGCCAGGAGGGCTCGCTGCTGCTCTGGGGGTGGGTCCTCTCGCTGGCGGCGAGCGGCGTCCTCTACATGACCCGCAACCGCCACCGCGAGATCGTCCCCTGGGCGACCGCGGTCCTGGCCGGGATCGGCGCCTTTTTCATCGCGCTGATGCTGTTCGCGGCCCAGCCGTTCGCCGTGGCGAGCCCGGTCCCGGCGGAGGGCTCCGGCCTGACGCCCCTGCTGCGCAACCCGTACATGGTCATCCACCCGCCGATGCTCTACACGGGCTACGTCCTGTTCGCGATCCCGTTCGCGTTCGCGATCGGCGCCCTGATCACACGGCGGCTCGACGCGAGCTGGATCAGGACGACGCGCCGCTTCGCGCTGGTCGCCTGGGTCTTCCTCGGGGTCGGGCTCCTGCTCGGCTCGCGCTGGTCATACGAGGAGCTGGGGTGGGGCGGCTACTGGGCCTGGGACCCGGTCGAGAACGCGGCGCTGATGCCGTTCCTGATGTCCACGGCGTTCCTGCACTCGATCATGGTCCAGGAGCGGCGCGGGATGCTGAAGACCTGGAACGTGAGCCTGATCGTGGCCACGTTCTGCCTCTCGCTGCTGGGGACGTTCCTGGTCCGCTCGGGGATCCTGCAGTCGATCCACGCATTCGGGGCATCCACCGTCGGCGGGCCGCTGCTGGGGCTGATCGCGCTGGTCGCCGTCGGGTCGACCGCGCTGATCGTGAGCCGCCGCGAGGACCTGCGCCCCGAGCGAAAGATCGAGTCCCCGCTCTCGCGGGAGGCGATCTTCCTGGTCAACAACCTGCTCCTGGTGGGGCTGGTGTTCGTGATCTTCTGGGGGACGATGTTCCCCCTGATCGCCGAGGCGTTCACGGGGGAGACCTCCTCGCTGGGCGCACCGTGGTTCGACCGCTACGTGACGCCGATCGCCGTCGCCCTCGTCCTCTTCACGGGGATCGGGCCGCTGCTCGCCTGGGGCCGGCTCAGCCCGGACGCCGCCAAGAGGCTGCTGCTGTGGCCCTCGATCGCCGCGGGCGCGACGGTGGTCGGGCTGTTCGCCGTCGGCGAGGCGGACGGCTTCTGGGCGGTGCTCCTGTTCGCCTTCGCGGCCTTCGCCCTCGTCGCCCTCGCGCAGGAGTTCGGCCGGGCGGCCTCCGCCCGGCGCTCCCTCAGCGGCGAGCCGGTCCCGACGGCGCTGGGCCGGGCCGTCGTGCGGAACCGCCGGCGCTACGGCGGCTACATCGTCCACGTCGGCATCGCGATCCTCCTGATCGGCATCGCGGCCTCCTCCAGCTACCAGACCAGCCGGGACCTCCGGCTCGACGTGGGGGAGAGCGCGACCGTCGGGGACTACGAGGTGACCTACGCGGAGCCGACCGCGAGCGTCGACGCCGACGAGCAGCGGCTCAGCCTCGGGGCCCGGCTCGTGGTCCGGCGGGAGGGGGAGCCCTTCGCCACACTCTCGCCCCGCCGCGACTATCGGCCCTCGAGCGTCGACCTGAACTCGGTCAGGGGGTTCTTCGAGGACAACGCCACCAGCGAGGTGGGGCTTCGCTCCAGCCCGTCCGGTGACTTCTGGACCGCGTTCAATCCGACCCTCCAGCCCTTCGACGGGATGATCGCGTTCCTCGACAGCCGCATCGACCGGGTCGAGGCCGGCAACGCTTTCGTTCGCACCGAGAACGGCCGGGAGCCCGTGCCGCCGTCCCGGGCTCCGGAGCTCCAGGGCGACGCCATCCAGCTCGTCCAGCAGGCCTACGCGTCGCAGCCCCCGCCGGCGAACTTCCGGGTCAACGTGAACCCGCTGGTGGTCTGGATCTGGATCGGCGCGCTGATCTCCGTCGGCGGCGCCCTGTTCGCCGCCTGGCCGTCCGCGGCGGGCCGCCGGCGCGTGCGCGCCGCCTACGCGGCGCGGGTCGGGCGCGAGCTCAAAGGCGCCTGAGCCCTAGCCTGCGCAGATGGAGTTCCTGCTCGCACTCGCGATCCTGGTCGCGGTCGGCTTCTTCGTCTCGATCCCGCTGCGCCGGGCCTCCGGCGATGATGTCGACCCCAAGGAGGCGGACCTCGCGGACCTCGAGGCGCGCAAGGAGATCGCGTACCGGACGATTCGCGACGCCGAGGCCGACCACGCCGCGGGGAAGCTCACCGAGGCCGACTTCAAGCGCCTGGACCGCGAGGCGCGCCGCGAGGCGATCGACGATCCTGGAGCGGATCGACCGCCTGCGTGGCCCCGGCGACGAGTCCGCGCGCGAACGTCCCTAGACTTCACGCCCATGGAAACGCTTCTCAGCGTCGTCAACGTCGCGATCTCGGTGATCCTGATCTTCTTGGTGCTCCTGCACTCGGGCAAGGACTCGGGCCTGTCCGGCATGGGCGGGATCGGCGGAGGCGGCGGCTCGTTCGGCGGCGGCTCCCTGGTGGAGCGCAACCTGACCCGCTGGACCATCTTCTTCGGCGTCCTCTGGGCGCTGAACGCCGTCATCCTGCTGCGGTTGTAGCCGCGGCGCTAGTCCTCGGACTTGCCGAGCGCCTCGAACTCCGCGGTCTCGAGCGGGAGGCAGAGCTCGCAGAAGTCGCGCCCGAACGGGGTCAGCTCGACGCTGCGGCGGATCGTCCGCCCGCGTCCCGCCTTCTCCAGGGCGTCGACCACCTCGGGCTGGGCCTCGAGCACCTGATAGCGCAGCGGGTCCGAGATGGGCTCGCGTGAGAACCAGATCAGTCCCAGCCGGAAGAGGTTGTTGAGGTAGGCGGGGACGTCGTCGAGGACGCGGCAGCCGGCCTCGGCGCCGATCATGCTGATCCCGGAGGCGACCATCTCGGAGGCGGAGTTGATCGGGATCCAGCCGGAGCGGATGTCCACTGCGGGCTGGGCGCCCTCCAGCACCAGCAGCCTGCAGGATCCTGGCCTCGTCGGGCGCGAGGTCGTCGAGGATCCGGGCGTAGGCGGGGTGGGCCTCCTCCTCGAAGTTCACGTCCGCGGACTGGCGCAGCAGCTCGGCGCCGCGATCGCGGAGCGTGCTGACGGGCCCGCCGTTCGCGTTGCCTGCGCCCGGATGCGGGCTCTCGCCGGCCGGCCGGCGACCCCGGATCTCCGTGGCTGCGTTGCGCAGTGTCTGATCCGGATCGACGATTCCCAGTACCCGGCGGGCGTACTCGCGGGCGTCCCGGGCGCCGCTGCGGAAGAGCTCGACGGGTGGCTCGCCCGACGCGGCGGCGCGCATCACCCGCGAGCTGACCCGCACGGAGGCCGCCGCGGTCCAGATCGTCGTCCGCCACCAGGCGGCCGCGCCGATTCGCGCCACGCCGGCCGCGGCCCTGACCGGGCCCCGGTGGGTCTCCCTGGGAGGGGACTCGTCGCTCATGCCCGGATTCTCGCCTATCCGGGCCCGAAGATGACCAGGTGGGCGATGCCCCCGACGAAGCCCAGGACCGCCCCGTGCAGGAGCAGCAGCCACTCGTCCTCCCGCATCCCCGACCGGAGCAGCTCGGCGAAGTCGGGGTAGGGCAGCTCGCTCATCCGCTTGCTGACCAGCTTGCGCATCTCGGCGCTCTGCTGGCGGTTGAACTCCGGGTCGGAGAGCGGGGTCATCGTGTACTCGACCGCCTCGGTCGCCAGGCCCTCGCGGATCGCGTCGTAGCGGTCGCCGCCCACGACGACCCGGACCGCGGTCTTGGCCGCGCCCACGGAGCGGTCGATCGCCGGGCGCATCGCGTCCTCGATCATCTGCCTGGTCCGGTCCGCGCGGCGGCCGTGAAGGAGCTCGTCCCCGATGTTCCGGAGGTTGACGATGTCCTCGGCGATGATCTCGCCGTAGACCTCGGACACCTCCGGCTGGCGCCGCAGGAACAGGCCGTGCATCCGGATCGGCCCGAACTTCTTGGGTTCCGTCGGCTCGAAGATCATCCACAGCGCCAGCCAGTTGGTGACGTAGCCGATGATCACGCCGCCGATCGGCAGCACCCACCAGTACGGCAGCGCGTTGGTGAGGAAGACCAGCGGGATGCCGAGCACGAAGCCGAAGATGAACCCGAAGTTGATGATCAGCCGCAGCTCCTTCTTTCCCACCTCGAGGAAGATCCGGTTGGCGAGCTCCGGGTGCTCCTCGATGTGACGGATCACCATCAGCTTCACGTCGAGGAGCTGGTCGATGTGGTCGCCGATCTCGTCGGTCACCTCGCGGACGATGTCGGGGAGCTGGCCCTGGACCCGTGAGTGGACGGCCGCGCGCAGCCGCTCGGGAGCGTCGTTCCAGAGCTGAGGGTGCTCCCGCGTCATCACCTCGTCGACGACGTTGCGGATGTCGTCGCGGGCGGTGGCGAGGATGTGCTCGGCGATCTTCTCGGGCTCCAGCTGCCGGTAGAAGTCCCCCGGGCTGCCGAGCTTCGCGATCCCCTTGTCCACGGCGATCGAGCCCATCTTCGCCGCCCGCGAGGGGATGATCCCCTGCCAGCCGACGCCGCCTCGCATCACTCCCGGGATCTGCTGGATCCGGCGCGGCAGCAGGTGCGCGGCGCGGTCGAGGCCGGGGACCCGGAAGCCGGCGAACTGGATCGGATAGAAGAGCATCCAGACGCCGGTCCAGTTGGTGACGTAGCCGATCGCCCCCGTGAACAGGGGGATGGTCAGGTCGCTGATCGTGTGCCAGTCCATGCGCCGGGTCACGCTAGTCGAGGCGGCGCAGGGCTGCGGCAGATGCGATTTAGTAGCGCCCGTGGACAGGCGGTGGCTCATCGCGGCGGCCGCGGCGGTTGTAATCGCCGGCATCGCGCTCGTCGTGGGGCTCTCCGGCGGCGACGACAAGGGAGACGCACTCGACGACGCGCTCGGCTACCTGCCCGAGGACGCGCCGGTCGCAATCGCGATCTCGACCGATCTCGATAGCGAGGCCTACCAGGACCTCGACGTCGCCCTGCAGCGATTCGGGGTCGAGGGCGGAGTCGAGAGCTCCCTGGGGTTCTTCGGCGGCGAGGAGATGTTCGAGTCGCTGCTCGGGAACGACCTGGTCGTGGGCGTTCCCACGGGGGCGAGCGTCAGCGAGGACGGGGCCGACCCCGAGTTCATCGCGGCGATCCGCGTGAGCGACGGCGACGACGTCCGCAGCCTGCTCGAGGACTTCGGGCTCGAGGAGCGGGACGAGATCGAGGGCGCGACGGTCTACGGGGAGTCAGAAGAAGATGAGGAGGGGGAGGACTTTGTTGAGACGGCGATCGCGGTCGCGGTCGATGACGACACGGTGATCGCGTCGGAGTCGCCTGCCGCGCTCGAGGATGCGCTGCGCCAGCGCGCCGAGGACGGCCGCCTCACCGAGGAGACCTTCGAGGAGCGCCTCGGCGACCTGCCTGCCGACGGGATCGTGCGCGCCGCGGGCGACGTTCCCAGCGCGCTCGAGTCGCTCGGGATCGAGCAGGTCGGAACGGTTCCCTGGATCGACTCGCTCGAGTCGTTCGGCCTCTCGGTGAGCATCGACGGCCGCAGCCTCAACGTGGATTCGGAGCTGCGCGGGGAGGAGGTCTCCGAGGCCGAGCTGCCGCTGGTACCCGGGCCCGAGTCGCCGCAGGTCGCGCCGGGGGAGGCCTCCATCGCGACCCTCGACCAGTCGCAGACCCTGGCCTTCGCGCTCGACGTCGCCAAGGCGGCCGCCCCCCAGGCCGCGCTCGACGCCGTGATCAAGCGACTCGAGACCAGGCTCAACGGCAGCGTCTCGGCCCTCGTGGACCAGTTCGGCTCCGGCCTGAACGCCGAGATCGACCGCGGCAGCGGGGAGGAGCCCGAATCGGTCAGCCGCAGCGAGGTGAAGGACCCCCAGGCGGTCGGCCAGGCGCTGGACGCGCTCGCGGATCAGGTCCCGCTCCTGGTCAGCCTTCAGGAGGGCCCGGCGGGAGACGGGCTCGACGCGGCCCGGTTCCTGGTCCCCGCGCTGCCGCTGCCGGAGGGCGGCTTCTACTTCGAGGGCTCGCAGGTGGAGCCCGTCTCCTGGCGAGCCCGACCTCTACCGGCTCGTTCCCCGCGGCAGAGTTCCCGACTTCGGCCCCGAGTCCCAGTCCGAGTTCTACTTCGGGCTGCTCGACGGGGTCTTCGTCACCGCGCCCTCCCTGGAGGGGGCGCGCGCGGCCGCCGCGCTGGAGCTGACCGACCATGACGGCCCGCCAGGCTCCGTCGCCGGCAACCTGCCGCTGCGGCCCTCCGACCTCGACGTCGACATCGAGGGGCCCGACACGACGGTGACGACGGTCAAGTTGGGCGTCGAGACCACCACCACGGGGGTCCGGCTGCGGCTCGAGGCCAGCCTCTAGGCGGTCGGCGTGGTCCTCGTCATCGGCCGCGTCACCTGCGAGCCCGGCAACCGCGAGGCGCTCGCGGCCGCGTGCGAGCGGATGCAGGAGGCGAGCCGCAGGGAGGAGGGGTGCATCCGCTACGGGTTCTTCGTCGCGGTCGAGGACCCGAACAGCCTGGTGGCCGTCGAGGAGTGGGCCGACCGGGCCGCCCTGGACCGCCACTTCGCCGAACCGCACCTGCAGGAGTTCGCGGCGGAGCTCGGCAAGCTCGTCTCCGAGCGACCCGAGGTGGCGATCCACGAGATCGCCGGGACGAGCGACTTCCCGGGATCCGCGGGCCATCAGTAGGAGAATGCGGCTGAGAGGAGTCGAACCTCCACGACCCGTGAGGGTCACAAGGCCCTCAACCTTGCGCGTCTACCAGTTCCGCCACAGCCGCGTGACGCGGAGAGTCTAGCCGGGAGGCTCCGCCCTCCCACTGGTGTGCGGGGTGGGGGCGTCCGCTTCGTTCGGCGGCGAGCGGATGGCTTGAAACCATCCGCGAAGCGCGCTACTCTCCCGAACGTGTGTTCGCCTAACAAGGAGACGACATGGACCTCGTCAAGGACCTGACCAAGCGCCAGCGCGAGATCTTCGACTTCATCAGCCGCTATCTCTCGAGCCACGGCTATCCGCCCACCGTCCGCGAGATCGGCAAGGCCGTCGGGCTCCATTCGTCCTCGACCGTGCACGCCCACCTCTCGAAGCTCGAGACGCTCGGCGTCCTCAAGCGCGACCCGACCAAGCCGCGCGCGATGGAGGTCCTGGTCTCGAAGGCGAAGCGGGCCGTGCGCGGGCCCGGGCTGCCGCTGGTCGGCAACGTCGCCGCCGGCACGCCGATCCTGGCCGAGGAGAACATCGAGGACCACATCGAGGTGCCCGACGTGATCGGTGGGGAGGACGGCGACTACATCCTGGCCGTCCGGGGCGAGAGCATGAAGGACGCGGGCATCCTCGACGGGGACTTCGTCGTCGTCCGCCAGTCCGATCAGGCGCGCAACGGCGAGATCGTCGTCGCCCTGATCGAGGACGAGGCGACCGTCAAGCGCTACTTCCGCGAGAAGGACCACATCAAGCTTCAGCCCGAGAACAAGTCGATGAAGCCGATCAAGACGCGCGACGCGCATCTGCTCGGCCGCGTCGTCGGTGTCTTCCGGAGGGTCACGTGAGCGCGGTTGCCACAGCGCCCCGGGAGGCCATCGCTCGGCCTGGGGACTCACATTCGGTGAAGCGGCTGTTCGAGCCATCCGAGGCGACGCTCGAGGACTCGATCCTCGGCGCCTGGGAGGCCTTGGAGGCTCGCGGCCGCGCCGAGTGCCCCGTCTGCCACGCCGTGCTGGAGCGCGCGGGCTGCACGAGCTGCGGTTCGCAGCTCTCCTGAGTTTCGCCCCGGCTGCGCGGCTCGCACCGCCGGTTGGCTCCTTTTGGGTTGCATATCAACCCAAAGGCGCCAATCGAGGGACGGCTCCGCGGAGCCGTCTCGTATTCGAAGCGGCTACTCCGACAGCCCTGCGGCTTCGCGAGCTTCAGCGAGGGCCATGTAGCCGTGCGCGTAGACGAGCTTGCCATCGCGGATGACCCACAGTGCGCCCCACGGCACGTCCAAATCCATCTGCATCTCCTTCGAACGGCCCGTGGAGCGCAGGGCGATGACGACGGTCTCGCTGTCCGGAGCCTGAAAGACGTCCTCGACGGCGACGTGGTGGTCTTCGATCACGTCCCAGACTTCCGCAACCCAGTGCCGCACTCCCTCATGGCCGCGGTAGACGCCCGTGAGCGGAAACTCGTCCGGAAGTCGTATTTCGACCTGCTGCGTCGCACAGCTCAAGCGGTGGAAGCCCGTCTTCGTTGAATCCTGCCCACCACCGGCGCACGATCTCGGCGTTCTCCTGTGGCATGCCGGCGCGACCTACTCCGACAGTCCGGCGGCTTCGATGGCGTCCTGAGGGTCAGCGGTGCTCAAGACCACCATGGCAACGCCATCCTTGTAGTCGATCAAGGCACCCATCGGCGTTTCGGCCTCGGCGCCGCTCACTCGGCCACGGGCGCGAAACGTTCCGATCGCGAGGACCCGGTCGCCGAGGTCGCGGATGTCCGAGTACTCCCAGTGGAGCTGGTCGAAGGACTCATTGAAATCACGGAAGAACTCGCGGACGCCCGCGTGCCCCCAATAGACCCTGCCCTCACCGCCGAGCAGCTCCTCCATGAATGCGTGGAACTCGACCTCCGGGTGCAGGTCGGTGAGCAGGGCTTCGATGTCGCCGCGATTGAGCGCCGTGGTTGCGCGCTTGAAAGCCTCGACGTTCTCTTCCGACATCGCTCACGCAGTATCCCGCCACGGGGCGGCGCTTTCACCCAACGCGCCTTCCGGGGGTACCCTTGATGTGCGAGCTAGGTAGTCGCGGAGGCAACGAAAGGAGCCTTCGAGGAAAGTCCGGACACCACAGAGCAAGGGCGGTGGCTAACCGCCACCCGGGGAAACCCGCGGGAAAGTGCAGCAGAGAACAGACCGCCGATGGCGCGGCCACACGTGAGTCGCGAACAGGCAAGGGTGAAAAGGTGCGGTAAGAGCGCACCGGTGCCGACGGTGACGTCGGCGCGTCAGGGCAAACCCCGCCCGGTGCAAGGCCAAGCAGGACCGTTGACCCGGCTCGGCGAGGTCCAGGTGGGCCGCAGGCCCTATATGGGCCGGCCGCCGACAAGGCGGCCAGATGGATGGCTACCCACGACAGGATCCGGCTTACAGGCTCGCTAACGGAAAGGGCCCCGAAAGGGGCCCTTTCCCATTACGGAGCGCCCCGGCGACGGGGCCTCTTCTACGCCTTACTTCTTCTGCTTCTTCTTTTTCTTCTTCTTGCAGCCCTTGCGCTTCTTCTTGGCGCCCTTGGCCTTCTTCTTCTTCTTGGCCTTGCGCTTGCACTTCTTGCCGGCGCCGGCACCGGCACCGGGCTTCTTGGCGTCGGCGGCCCCTCCGGCCTTGTCGGGAGGCAGGTTCGGCCTCAGCATCATTAGGCCGTTTTGCGCTTCCTCGATCAGCGAGAGGGCGACGTTGCCACTCGGGAACCGGAAGTTGCTCCAGGTGCCCGCGAACTCGTCGATGTCCACGCCCGGGAGCACGTCGAAGTACGCGATCCGCTCCATTTCACCCTGGGACAGCGAGGCGTCGCTGAACTCCATGATCTCGAGACCCTGCGAGTAGTTCGACTGGAACTGGCGGTTCCCGTGGACGAACGCGTTGTGGTCGATCGTCGCGCTCCCGTGATCCCAGCCCGTGGGCGTCGGGGGGTTGTCGAGGTCCGAGATGTTCAGGATGTAGGTCGTCGTCGGGACTCCCTTCTCCTGTTCGTCGAGCTCGTCGTTGAACATGAACCACTTGTGGTCGCGGGAAGGCGACCCCTGGTGCGTGTACGAGGCATTCGGATAGGTGGTCTCGGAGAGCAGCACCGGGTTGGCCTTGTTGGTGACGTCGAAGATCGCAACGACGTTCTCGTTCGACGCGAAGCAGATCTGCTTGCCCTGGTGCTGCACGTCGGGGCCGTGATAGGTCTCGCACCAGGTCTCATGGACGTAGTTGTTGTTCTCTGAGCCCACGAAGGTGTCGAGCAGCGCGCAGCCGGCAAAGGTCGGGTTCTCCGGATCGCTGATGTCGACAATGTGCAGGCCGCCGTCCTCGCCGCTGCCGGCGTCACTGTCCTCGGTCCCGCAGGTATTGGTGCCCGTGAGGTACATGGTGTCGTTCGGCTCGTCGATCCACATGGCGTGGGTGTTGCTGAGCGGGTCATCCTCGGTCCCGAAGTAGGTGGCGTCCGCCTCGAAGATCTCCGGCGGACCTCCCGGATCGACCTCGCGAAGCTTGTGCAGGTCCATGACCTGAACCCCGTGATCGGTGATCTCGGAAGCGACGAATACGTGGTGGCCGTCGACGCGGAGGGTGCGCCAGAGGACGAGGTCGGGGATGCCTGCGGTGGGGAGGATCCCCACCACGCGCGGCTCCGTCGGGTCGGTGACGTCGACGAAGGCGGCGCTGTGGCTCGTACCCATGATCGCGTACTCACTGCCGTCCTCGGGGTCGGTCCAGCCCCAGACGTCGTTGCCGGTCGCGCCGCCCAGCGTCGGGAGCGGCAGGGAGCCGAGCAGGTCGATGTCCTTGCAGGGATAGGGACCTGCCATGCCGTTCACGCAATCCGCCGACAGGCCGGCCTGCCGGAGCTGGGCGCTGGGCTCGTACCCGATCAGCGCCTCCTCGATCGTCAGCGCTCGCGCCTCCTCGTGGGTCGGCGGATGAGAGCCGTACGCGGGCGCGGCGAAGCAGAGCGCCATGAGCGTGAACGGCAGAACGGTGCGAGCAACGCGAGCGAGCATGGGGTCCCTCCCGAGGGATCGAAGAAAGGTGCCGGAGGACCGTACCCAAAATTGTGTACGCCATCAACCGGGAACCGTGCCTGGAGCCGCCGGTTCAGTCGTGCTGCGGGCGTCGGAAGATCGCCGTCTCGCAGACCTGCGGGTACTCGTCCTTGACGCCGACGAATCGCCGCTCGCGCCAGCCCGAGAGCAGCGCGTACGCCTCCCGGTACCCGGGGCGATCGGAGTCGTCGAGCAGGAGATATCCACCGGGGCGGACCTTGGAGCGGGCGACCCGGACCGCGTCCACCCGCTGGGCCTCGGGAGACTCGAGGAAGTCCACCAGGACGAGGTCGAAGGTCTCGTCGGGCATGGACCCGACCGCGCCTGCGAACTCCGCGACCGGGAGGCGCCGCAGCCGCACGTTCTCCAGCCCCTCCTCTGCGAGCCGCCCCGCGGCGCGGTCGTGCCAGAACTCGTTGTCCTCGAAAGCGAGGACCGTGCCGGCTCGGCGTCCGAGCCAGAGGGTCGACCGGCCCGTTCCGAGTTCCAGGACCGACCAGTCCCGCCGGATGCGCCGGCTGAGCCAGCCGACCGCGGCCGGCACCACCCAGGGGCGCTCCGGAACGCTCCCGAGCCGGGCACGGAGCTGCGCCGCCGGCAGCCGCAGCCACCCCGACAGCGGCATTCGGCCGCGCGCGCTATGGAAGCGGGATGCGCGGGCCCCGGGGTCGCGCGGGCCTCGCATGTCTTCGTCCGTCACGGAGCCTGGCGCTCGAGCTTGCGGGCGAAGCGGCGCTGGCGCCGCTGCGCGTCGCGCATCACGAACGGGATCAGGCGGATGGCGAGCCCGGGGTGGCGGTCGATGAAGCGGACGACCGTCCCGCGCCACCGGGGCACCGCGAGGACGGGGCGTGGCCTGTCGAGGAGCGACTCGGCTGCGTCGGCGACCTGCTCTGGGGTCAGCATCACCCCCGAGAACGAAGCGGCGGCGTCAGGGTCCTCGAGCTTGCCCTGGATCATCGGCGTCCAGACACCGTCCGGGCAGAGGGCGGAGATGTCGATCCCCTTCACCCCCGTCCGCCGCAGATCGGCGAGAGTGCCGATCGAGAAGGCCATCGCCGCGTGCTTGCTGGCGGCGTAGGCGACCTCGCCGGGCGCCGCGACCAGCCCGGCCAGCGAGACGACGTTGACGATGTGACCCGAGTCCGCGGGGCGCATCAGCTCCAGCGCGGCAAGGGTCCCGTTGAAGGTGCCGACGGCGTTGACCTCCAGCATGGTCCGGTGAGCGGCCGGATCCTGCTCGTGGACGACCCCGGTGATCAGGACGCCGGCGTTGTTGACCCAGACATCTAGCGAGCCGGCGCCTCGGACTACCGCCGAAGCGGCTGCGCGGCACGCTTCGGCGTCGGTGACGTCGAGCTGGAGGGCCCAGGCCTCGGCGCCGATCCCCGTGGCGGCTCGCTCGGCGGCGTCGCCGTCGATGTCGGTCGCCGCGACCGAGTAGCCGCGCCCGGCGAGCCGCCGGGCGATCGCCAGGCCGATTCCTCCGCCGGCTCCGGTGACCAGGGCTCCAGGCATCCGCCGGAGCATATGAGCGGTCCGTTGCGTGAGTAAGTCAGGCCCCGAACCGTTCCGAAGGGGTACTGATTATGTTCATCTGCTCATTTGCTAGGGTGCCGCGCGTACTTCCGCTGAATCCCTACTACTCAGTAGGGATCGGGGGACCCGTTAGTGGGGCGAATCGCGGCGATGACTGCCGCGTAGCGCGATCTTTCAGCGCGAGCCCGTCAGCTAACCCCGTAAGCGACGAAAGAGGAAGTTGAATTCGAAGGGGAAAAAGAACGCTGTCCTGAGCTTGCTCTGCTGCGGCGCCATCGCGCTGAGCGGCACCGCTGCCCACGCGCAGACGGGGGGCGTCACCGGCCCCGGTGGGACCTCGCCGGAGCCGTCGTCTCCGCCACCCGCGAACTCTTCGAGCGGCAGCTGGACCGTCTACAAGAAGGCGACCTGGTACGGACCCGGCTTCTGGAACAACCAGACCGCCTGCGGCCAGACGCTGACCAAGACCACGATCGGCGTCGCCCACAAGAAGCTTCCCTGCGGCACGCAGGTGACTTTCACCCACAACGGCGTGTCCATCGCCGCCACGGTGATCGACCGCGGGCCCTACAACAAGGGCTACGCCTGGGACCTGACGAAGAAGACCGCGAAGCGGATCGGCTTCCTCGAGGTAGGCGCCGGGCCGATCCAGGCCACGGTCACGCCGGTCCCCTACAAGAAGTGACCCCACCGGGTCCTCGGCTACAACCGCTGGTCCCGCCTAGAGAGTCCTCGCCGAGCTAGGCAGCGGATCTCAGTACGGCCGGATCAGAGCTCTCGAGCGGCAGCTCGGCGGCCGCGGCGAACAGGCTCTGGAACTGCGCCAGCGCCATCTCGGCGACGGCCTCGATGATCTCCGCGTCGGTCCAGCCGGCCTCGCGCGCCTCCTCGACGAGATGGTGGGGGACGGGCTCGTCGTATGCGAGCGTCGCCCGCAGCAGCGTCAGCAGGGCCTGCTCCTTCTCCTCGGCCGACTCGAAGTTCCGTGCCCTCGCGACCTCGTCCAGGCCGAGGCCCGCGGTCTTGGCGGTGCGCGCGTACTGGTTCAGCGTGTAGCCGTCGTTGCGGCGCTCGGCGACCGCCAGGCCGATGCGCTCGCGGGTCGCCTGGGAAAGGGTCCCCTTGTGCAGCTCGGAGCGAAGGCGGGTGTAGGCGCGGAGGGTGGCGGGCGACTCGGCGATCACGCCGAGGAACTTGGAGACGGCGCCTCCCGCGGTCTGGATGCTCTTGATCAGCTTCTCCGACCCTTCGGGGGCGGTGAGCTCGTCGTGGATGTGGAAGCGGCTTACCTCGGTCTTGATCGTCACGTTGGTTCCTGTGTCTCTGACGGCTTTACTTTACTTTTAGCCGGTTACTTACGTGTCGTAAGTGTACAAGGAAGTTTCTGGATCTGCATTGACATACGCGCGTACGTGCCAGCTGGATGTGTCGTAGTTTGTGCGCGTGGCCGACACGCCCAACAACGCGAAGGACATCCTCTCCTTCTGCGACGACAACGACGTCCGCTTCGTCCGGCTCTGGTTCACCGACCTGCTGGGCCAGCTGAAGAGCTTCTCGATCAACGCCGCGGAGCTCGACGACGCGTTCGAGGGCGGCATGGGCTTCGACGGCTCCTCGATCACCGGCTTCAACCCGATCGAGGAGTCCGACATGATCGCCATGCCCGACCCGAACACCTTCGCGCTGATTCCCTGGCGCCCGGAGGAGACCAACCGGGTCGCGCGGATGTTCTGCGACGTCCGCACCCCTGACGGCGAGGCCTACGAGGGCGACCCCCGCTACATCCTGCGCCGCGCGATCGAGCGCGCGGGCGAGCTGGGATTCGACGACTACAACATCGGCCCCGAGCTCGAGTACTTCTACTTCCGCTCCGCAAACCCCGAGGACGGCGTCCCGGAGGTCCTCGACGAGGGCGGCTACTTCGACCTGACCACGCTCGACGCCGGCTCCGACGTTCGCCGCGAGACCATCCTCGCCCTGGAGCAGCTCGGCATCCACGTCGAGTACGCCCACCACGAGGTCGGGCCCTCCCAGCACGAGGTGGACATGCGCTACAAGGACGCGCTCGCGATGTCCGACGACTGCATGACCTACCGGATCACGGTCAAGGAGTACGCGATGAAGTACGGCTGGCACGCGACCTTCATGCCGAAGCCGCTGCAGGGCGAGAACGGGTCCGGCATGCACGTGCACCAGTCGCTGACCAAGGACGGCCGCAACGCCTTCTTCGACGCCGACGACCAGTACTTCCTCTCGGACACCGCGAAGGCGTTCATCGCCGGCCAGCTCAAGCATGCGCGCGAGATCGCGCCCCTGTTCGCCCAGTGGGTCAACTCCTACAAGCGCCTGGTCCCGGGGTACGAGGCGCCCGTGTACCTGGCCTGGTCACGGAGGAACCGCTCCGCTTTGATCCGCGTGCCGCTCTACCACCCCGGCAAGGAGCAGGCGACCCGCGCGGAGCTGCGCTGCCCCGACCCCGCCTGCAACCCGTACCTCTGCTTCGCCGGGATGCTCCACGCGGGCCTCGAGGGAATCGAGAAGGGCTACGAGCTGCCCGAGCCGATGGAGCAGAACCTCTACCACCTGACTCCGGAGGACCGCCACCGGCGCGGCATCGAGCAGCTGCCCGAGACTCTCGGCGAGGCGATCGAGATCGCGTCGGAGTCGGAGCTGGTCCTGCGGGTCCTCGGCGAGCACGCGTTCAACCGCTTCGTCGAGATCAAGCGCAAGGAGTGGGAGGACTACCGGGTCCAGGTCACCCCGTACGAGCTGGAGCAGTTCCTGCCGGTTCTGTAGCTACGCGCCGCGCCGCTCGCGCAGCGCATTGACGGCCCGCGTCTTCAGGTTGAGCGCCCCGAACATCGCGCGCTCGGGAAACGAGCCCTGCGGCGGCATGACGCCGACCTGGCGGGCCAGCTCCATCGGGTTCGAGTAAGCCCAGAGCTCGACCAGCTTGCCGTCCTTGGTCTGCATGAGGTCGATGCCGGTGACATCCACGGGCGCCCCTGTTGGGGCGATCCCGTCGAAGTTGGCGCTCCCGTTGAACGTCGCCGTAGCGTGCCAGTGGACCGCTGCGCGATCCCCCTCTGCCGTCACGGAGATGACCTCGACCCTCCAGTCAGGGAAGGACGCGAACAGGGCGTTGAACCACGCCGAGTAACTGTCCGGCGCGACGAGCTCGGCGACGCCGTCGATGTGCCCCTGGCCGCCGGGTGTCCAGAACTCCATCATTCCGTCAGGGTCGCGGGCCGTGACGCACGCGAAGTACGCCCGGGCGATCTCCTCGGTGGACGTCGCGGTGTCGGGCTCGGTCGCCATGAAGTCAGCCTACTCCAGCGTGGAGAGCAGGTAGGCGAGGGCGAAGCCGAGAGTCGTCATCAGCCCGACCGCGTTCTCGAGGATCGGTCGCTCCCTGGGGTGCCCGCGGAACTTCGGGTCGCCCCGGACGTGCAGGAAAGCTTCGGGGAACATCGTGTCGGCGAGCATCGTCAGGACCGCGCCCCCGGCGAAGGCCTGAATCAGGCCGATCGTGTCCCCTGACGCCTCCTTGAGCAGTCCGTAGCCCGCGGCGGCTGCGATGGTCGAGGCGATCACGACGATGGTCCAGCGCCGCAGTACCGTCCGGAGGCCGTCGCCCTGCTTGCGCATCCCCTGAGACGACGAGAGCGCCTCGGGCAGGTTGGAGAGGAACACTGCGGCTAGGATCGGGACGCCCACCGAGCCGGTCTCCAGCACCGTGATCCCGATGACCATGGATTCCGGAATGCCGTCGAGCACGGCGCCGAGCAGCAGGGCCCTCGATGCGTCGGAGTCGGCGCGCCCCGAGGCGCCCATACGATCCGCGCCGCCGCGCTTCGCGATGGCGACGGCGCCGGCGAAGTACGCGAGGCCGCCCAGAGCGAGCCCGAGCGCGACCGTGTCGGCGCCTCCCAGCTCAAAGGCCTCCTCGGTCAGCTCGAACGCAACCGCGCTGACCAGCGTCCCGGCGCCGAACCCCAGGATCAGCCCGATCGTCTTGTTCGAGATCTCCGTTCGAACGCCGATCACCGCGCCGATCAGCAGGGAGGAGGCGCCGGCGAGTCCCCAGAGGGCGGCTTCGAGCACTCCCGGAATCTAGTCCAGCGCGGCCTCGAGCTCCTCGGGCTCGGTGACCGGGGCGCGGCAGGCGAAGTTCTCGCAGACGTAGGCGGCGGGCCGGCCCTTGACCGCGGTCCGGTCGCGCAGCAGCTCCGGGCGTTCGGCGCCCTCGGTGCCGCCGGCCAGCACGAGGTGGGGGTGGTGGCGCGTCTGGATGACCGACGCCAGCTCGCTGAGAGGGTCCGCCCGACCGGCGCCGTTGCCGGGGGCGACCAGGGCGACCTCGCGGACCGGCGAAAGGTGGAAGTCGAGCGCCTGGAGCAGGTGGCCGAAGGCGTCGGGGTGGTTGAGCGCTGCGGGCGCGAACAGCCGCAGGACCTCGACGCCGCGGCGCTCGTAGCCGTCCTCACCAGTGATGGCCGCGAGCTTCAGCAGCCCTAGAGCAGCCGACGAGTTGCCCGCCGGGATCGGATGGTCGCCGATGTCCTTGCGGCGGGCGATCAGCTGCTCGTGGTCGTGGGAGGTGGTGAAGAAGCCGCCACGCTCGTCGTCGGCGAAGCGATCGATCATCGCCTCGGCTGTCTCGACCGCGGCGTCGAACCAGCGCTGCTCCAGGGTCGCCTCATAGAGGGCGAGCAGCGCTTCGACCAGGTACGCGTGGTCCTCGAGGTAAGCGTTCAGCTTGGCCTCGCCCTCCTTCCAGGTGCGCAGCAGCCGTCCGGAGTCGTCGCGCATCGACTCGGTGACGAACCGCGCACAGCCGCGCGCGGCGTCGAGATAGTCCTCCCGGTCCAGCGCCGCACCGGCGTCCGCGAGCGCGGAGATCATCAGCGCGTTCCAGGAGCAGATGCGCTTGTCGTCCAGGCCGGGGCGGACACGCTCGTCGCGGTGTGTGAGCAGGGCGCGCCGCGCCTGATCCAGCCCGGGCGGCGGCGTCGCGGCCGCTCCGGCCGGAACGTGGAGCACGTTGCTGCCCTCGAAGTTTCCGGTGGGGCTGATTCCCCAGTAACCGAGCACCCGCTCGGCGGCGTCCTCCGTGATGCCGGCCCCGGTCAGGGCTTCGCGGAGCTCGGGCTCGTCCCAGACGTAGAAGCGCCCCTCCTCGCCCTCCGAGTCCGCATCGAGCGCGGAGTAGAAGCCGCCCTCGGGGCCGCGCATCTCGCGCAGGGCCCAGTCGAGCGTCTCGGTGCAGACCCGCTGCCAGCGCTCTTCGCCGAGCCGCTGCGACGCGTGCAGGTAGACGCGGGCGAGCAGCGCGTTGTCGTAGAGCATCTTCTCGAAATGCGGGACCAGCCAGACGGCGTCCACCGCGTAGCGCGCGAAGCCGCCCCCGACCTGGTCGTAGATCCCGCCGTGCATCATCGCGTCGAGCGTGGTGCGGACGTGCTCGGTCTGGTCGCGGGCGAGCTGGAACTCCAATGCGCTAGCCGGCGGGAACTTCGGCGCGCCGCCGAAGCCGCCGTTGGTCGCGTCCGCTCGCTGTACGAGGCCGCTCGTGGCCCGCTCCAGCATCTCCGCCGACAGCGGGTCCTTCGACTGCTCGATCCGGCCGACGGCGCCGAGCGACTGGCGGACGCGATCCGAGGCCGCCATCAGCTCCTCGCGCTGGCTGCGGTAGGCCTGCGCCGTGGCCTCCAGGACCTGGCGGAAGCTGGGCATGCCCTGGCGCGGCTCCGGCGGGAAGTAGGTCCCGCCGTAGAACGGCACGCCCTCCGGGTCGAGGAAGGCGGTCAACGGCCAGCCGCCGTGGCCGGTCATCGCCTGCACCGCCTCCATGTAAATGTCGTCGACGTCCGGGCGCTCCTCGCGGTCGACCTTGATCGGGACGAAGTGCTCGTTCATGTAGGCGGCGGTCTCGTCGTCCTCGAAGGACTCGCGCTCCATCACGTGGCACCAGTGGCACGCCGAGTAGCCGATCGAGAGCAGGATCGGCTTGTCCTCGCTCTCGGCTTCCTCCAGCGCGTCAGGCCCCCACGGGCGCCAGTCCACCGGGTTGTCCTTGTGCTGGAGCAGGTAGGGGCTGGTCTCGTCGGCGAGGCGGTTGGCCATACACCGAGGCTACCCCTGCGCAGTCGTGACCAACCAGGCATGGCGGGGCGGACTGGCCGACTACTGGGTATTCCCATGCGGCCGGCAAGGGGCTAGGCTCGACACGCCACTGGGGGTGGAAGAAGGGAAGGCGAGAGGGTGCAGGAGGACGCGCCGTTGCGCAAGGGCAGCAGGATGACGAAGGGGATCGCCGCCGTCGCCAGCGCCGCTGTCGTGCTCGCGATCTGCGCGGCCGGCGCGCTCGCCGCGCTCGGATCGCTCACCTTCGTCGAGAGCGAGACGGACGGGACGAACGGAGTCGTGATGGCCGGCCCGAACGACGTCGCGGTCTCGCCGAACGGCGCAAATGTCTACGCCACGGCGCAGGGCTCAGACGGCGTCGCTGTCTTCACCCGTAATCCAGGCACGGGAGAGATGGTCTGGGTCGAAACGGAGATCGCCTTTCCCGGAGGCATCAACAAGCTCGACTCGCCGAACGACGTGGCGGTTGCGCCCAATGGCCTGTACGTCTATGCGACGTCCGGGGTGAGCAACACGGTGGTGGTGTTCGACCGCGACCCCGGAACCGGTGCGCTCACCTACAACTCCCACAAGGAGGACATGCCCGGTTCGAACCTCTTGGCGGGAGCCGACGGCGTCGCCGTCTCGCCGAACAGCGCCACGGTCTACGTGGTGGGCAGCACGGACAACTCCGTCACGGCCTTCCTGATCAACCCAGGCGGCGGTCTTGGGTTCCAGGACTCGGAGACCGACGGGGACCCAGGGGGGGTCGACGGGCTCAACGACGCCAACGACGTCATCGTCGCCCCGGACGGTGAGAACGTGTACACGACCGCAAGCGGCGCCGACAACGCCGTGACCACGTTCAACAGGTCTGCCGGTGGGAATCTCACCTTCGTCGCGACCGACAAGGACACCCCCGCGACCCTGTTCGAGAACCCCATCGGCCTGGATGCCTCCGAGGACAACGAAAACGTGTACGTGGCCGGGAACACCGAGAATTCGATCACCACCTTCACGCGTGCCGCCAACGGCACGCTCACGCTGCTCGAGGCCGATCAGGACGGCATGTTGGGGAACAACGGGCTCGCCGGCGCCTTCGCGGTTGACGTCGCCCCCGAGGGCGCCAGCGTCTACGTGGCCGCCAATGGCGAAAACACGGTGGGGACGTTCAGCCGCGACCAGGGGAACGGGGGCCTCACCTTCGTCGAGGTGGACGCAACGGGTGGCCTGCCGCGGGGTGTCGCCGTCTCGGCTGACAGCAAGCACGTCTACGCCGGCGCCTCCCTGAGCAACGACCTCAGCGTCTGGAGCCGCGAGCTGCTCGCGCCCTTCAACACCGCTGATCCCACCATCGGCGAGGGCCCAACCGCTGAGGTGGACAGCACCCTCACCTGCGACACCGGGACCTGGGGCGGCGTTCCCACGCCGGTGCTGACGATCCAGTGGCTTCGCAACGGCGCCGACATCCCCGGCGCAACCATGGCCGACTACTTGACCGTGGATGCCGACCGCGGGAACGTGATTTCCTGCCGCGTCACCGCCACCAGCTCCGCGGGCACCGCCAGCGAAACCAACCCTCCCGAGCACGACAAGACCATCGTGAAGAGACCGGAGAACACCGCCACGCCGGTCGTCACCGGGTCGGCCGTCGTCGGCAGCACCCTGAGCTGCTCGGACGGGACCTGGGACGCGACCCCGGCGCCGCCTGTGTTCACGCGCGAGTGGCTGCGCAACGGTCTGCCGATCGCCGGCCGAAACCGGAACCACCTACATGACCGGCCCGCTCGACATCGGCACCGCGATCTCGTGCCTGGTGGAGGCCACGAACTCCGCGGGCGACGACGAGGCGACCAGCAACGCGATAGCGGTCGTCGCCGCTCCGCCTCCGGGCCCGCCGCCTCCGGTTCCCAAGCAGAGCTTCAACGTCGCGCCGGTCAGCGGCCTGCCGACCTTCACCTGCCCGGGCCAGCCCACCAAGCTCCTGACGGAGGCCGCGAGCCTGCCGCTTGGCTGCAGCATCAACGCGACGTCGGGCGCGTGAAGCTGACCTCCGCCAAGGCCGACGGAACGCCGCAGAGCGCCGACTTCTACGAGGGCCAGTTCAAGGTGACCCAGGAGACCGGCAAGCTGGCGGGCACGAAGGCGACGGGGCTGCTCACCACCCTGACCCTGACGGGGCCGCCCGCCTGCCCGAAGCCGAAGGCGAAAAAGAAGACGAACAACCGCTCGGTCGCGCACGCGTCGGGCGGCGGCCGGCGGCTGTGGGGGAGCGGCGGCGGCAGCTACCGCACCCGCGGCGGGCGCAGCGCCGCGACCGTCCGCGGCACCACCTGGCTCACCCAGGACAGCTGCAAGGGCACGCTGACGAAGGTCACCGAGGGCTCCGTCGAGGTCGACGACTTCGGCAAGAAGAAGAACGTGACGGTGACCGCGCCGCGCAGCTACCTGGCAAAGCCCAAGGCCTCGAAAAAGGGATAGCGCAAGCCGTTCGGCCAGAGGAACGGCGGGGGCAGGGGTTGACGGCCGCGATCAGCGGCATTACGGTTAGGGCGGCGTCGAGGGGAGACTGGAAGTCGTGACGCACCGATTGCAGGAGCACGCGAGGGGACCGCTGGCCACGAGCTTCGCGCTGGCACTGGTCGCGCTGCTGGCGTGGACGGGCTCGGCAGAGGGAGCATTCCCGGGCAAGCCGGGCTCCATCGCCTTCCAGCGCGAGGTGGCGGCACAGTTCGAGTTGCAGGTGATGGGTCCGACCGGGGGAGCATCCGCGACCCTGATGACGGACCCGGAGGACGACGTGGACCCGAGCTACTCCGGGGATGGGCAGACCATTACCTGGGAGCGTCTGGTGCCGGGGTTCAACTTCGACATCCTCGTTGGCCCAGCCGGCGGGGGGCCCGCGCTGAACCTGACGATGGATCCGGCGGACGAGTTCGACCCCGCCCTCTCCGTGGACGGCCGCCAAATCGCCTTCGTCCGCCAGGTCGGTGGCGGCGGCGGGCAGTTCGACGTCTTCGTCGTCCCCAGCGCCGGAGGCGCGGCGGTGAACCTGACCAACAGCCCGCAGGACGAGTTCGACCCGACCTATTCGCCGGACGGAAGGCAGATCGCCTTCACCCGTTTCGCGGGCAACGCCGAGATCTTCGTAATGGGAAGCGCCGGGGGCGCCGCGGCCAACCTGACCAACAACCCAGCCGCGGACATGGAGCCCAATTACTCGCCGGACGGGCGCCGCATCGCCTTCACCCGGACGGTGGCGGCCGTCAACGACGTCTTCGCCATGAATGCGAACGGCAGCGGCCAGGTCAACCTCACGAGCAGCCCGATGGCGGATGAGAATCCCGCCTTCGCTCCGGACGGGTCGCGGATCGCCTTCGCACGGGACACCGGCGGCGCCGCCTTCGTGGACGACATCTTCACGATGAGCCCGACGGGCGCTGGGCCGGTCAACCTGACCGCCGGCAGCGGCTTCGACGATCTCGATGCTCGTCCGAACTGGCAGCCGGTCCCAGTCAAGTGCGGCGGCAAGCGTTCGACGCTGGTCGGCACAGAGGGGAAGGACACCCTGGTCGGCACCGCACGCAAGGACGTGATCGCCGGCCTTGGTGGCAAGGACATCATCCGTGGGCTCGCCGGCAACGACCGGCTCTGCGGCGGCGGCGCCAGCGACAGGCTGATCGGCGGCAAGGGGAACGACAGGATGCTGGGCGGCAAGGGGAACGACAAGTGCGCCGGCGGCGCGGGCCGCAGGGACGTCGAGAAGAGCTGCTAGCCGCTCAGGACTTGAGGTCCTTCGCGAACGCCGCGAAGGCCTCGACGAAGCGGTCCACGTGCTCGTCGTCGTGGGCGATCGAGAGCGTCCATTCCTCCTCGACGCCCGGTGTCATGAAGATCCCGTGGTTCATGTGGTAGAGCCAGGCCAGGGTCGAGAGCTCGCCGTCGACCTTTGTCAGGTAGTCGCGGTACTCGTAGATCCGCTCGGGAGCGAAGATGACGCAGCCCTTGGCGCCGAGCCCCTCGGTGTATGCGGGCAGTTCGTACTCGCCGATGATCTCCCGGCAGCGCGCCAGCAGCGTGTTGTTGGTCGTCTCCAGCCGGTCGTAGGCGTCGCCGGTGAGCACCTCGGTCAGGGTCGCCTCCGCTGCGGCCATCACCAGCGGGTTGCCGTTGAAGGTCCCGATCTGCCTGACCTTGTTCGACGCGACCAGCTCGCCGAGCTCGTCGCTCATGCCGATCGCGCCGCCCGGATAGCCGCCGCAGGTCGCCTTGGCGAGGCAGGTGAGGTCCGGCTGGACGCCAAAGCGCTCCGTGGCCCCGCCGTAGGCGATGGTGGCCCCTGTCTTGACCTCGTCGAAGATCAGCTTCACACCGTGCTCGGTGCAGAGCTCGCGGACCCGCTCGAGATAGCCCTCGCGCGGCGGGATGATGTTGATGTTCATCATCGCCGGCTCCATGATCAACCCGGCGACCTTCCCAGCGTTGGCCTTGAGCACGCCCTCGAGCACCTCGGCGTCGTTGAACGGGACCGGCTGGGTCAGCTCGACGATCGCCTGCGGGTGCCCGTCGCCGAATGCGACCGCGTTCGGGCTCTCGTGCGGTCCGATCTCGTCGAGACCGGGGTAGCAGGAGACCATCACGGTGTCGTGGTGGCCGTTGTAGGACCCCTCGACCTTGATGATCAGATCCCGGCCGGTCGCTCCCCGCGCCAGGGTGGTCGCGGCCATCGTCGACTCGGTCCCGGAGTTGGTGAAGCGCCACTTCGGCAGGTTGAAGCGCTTGACGAGCTCCTCGGCGACGGCGACGGAGCCGTGGGTGGGAGCGGCGAAGTGGGTGCCGAGGTCGTGGCGCGCCTTGACGGCGGCGCCGATCACCGGGTTCGCGTGCCCCACGCACATGACGCCGAACCCGTTGTGGAAGTCGACGTACTCGGTCCCGTCCACGTCCCAGACCAGCGCGCCCTCGCCGCGGTCGATGTAGACGGGCCAGGGGTCGTTCAGCTGGAAGGAGGAGGGGACACCGCCCGGCATCAGCTTGCGCGCCTGATCGAAGCGCTCGCCCGAGGTGGCGGTGTTCTTTCGGTACAGCGCCAGCTGCTCCTCGGTCAGGCGGTTGAGTGTTTCGCGGTCGATGGTGCTCTCGGCCGCCGTCTTCGTCTGGGCCATCGGTTCCTTCCTAGGCGTTTGCCCTGCCGTATCTGAATGTAGCGACCGGATTTCGCCGCCTCAGGCGCGCTCGGCGATCTTTTGCCTAACCGGCGAACCCGCCGCGCGAACGTGTGCCGGGGTGGCGGACCGTGCCCTCAGGCGGGCTCGGGCAGGGGCTCGCGAATGAAGCGCGCGGAGAAGAAGGCGCAGGCCACCGCGGCCGCCGCTCCGAGGTAGAACGCGGCGCTGTACCCGGCGAGCGCCGCCGCGGCCCCCACGGCGGGAGACCCGACCAGCATTCCCAGGTCGAAGGCGGCGGTGAACGTGCCCATCGCCGCACCGCGCCGCTCGGGCGGCACACGCTCCACCGCCAGCAGGGAGAGGGCGGGGAACAGCAGCGAGAACGCCGCCCCCATGAACACCGCCCCGGCGAAGGCCACCGCGAGGCTCTCGGCCGCCCCCAGGAGGATCAGTCCGATGGTCTCGACCGCCGCGGCGCCTACGGCGCAGCGCGCGGCGCCGATCCGGTCGGGCAGTCCGCCCCCGACCAGCCGGGTGGCAACCACCGTTCCCGCCAGGACGCTGAAGACCTCGGCGCCGTGGCCGATGCCACGGTCGTCGAGGCTGAGGACGATGAACGCGGCGACGGCGGCGAAGCCGACCACGGAGAGGGCGAACGTGGCGCCGGGCCCGACCGCCTCCCGCGAGATCAGCGGGCCGCGGGAGCGCTCTCCGCCGATTGCGGACTGGGCGCCCGGAGGAGCTTCGGGCAGCCGCGAGGCCACGACGGCTGCCAGCAGCGGGGCACCGGCGGCGAAGGCCCACACCAGGTTGTAGCCGCCGATCTCCTGGAGGAGGATCCCCACCGGCGGGCCGAGGGTGAGGCCCGTCCAGATCGCCAGGCCGTAGAGGCCGATCATCCGGCCGCGCCGTTCGGGCGGAGCCATGTCCACGTTCCAGGCCGAGCCGGCGGTGAAGACCGTGCCCTCGCCGGCTCCGAGGAAGAGGCGGCTCACGATCAGACCCGGGATTCCGGCGGGCACGAAGAGCAGCGCGCCCGCGATCACGGCGAGGAAGGCGCCGCCCACCACCGTGGGCCTGCGGCCTCGCGTGTCGGCGAGGTTCCCGGCGATCGGCCGGCAGATGATGCCCGTGATCGCGAACGCCCCGCTGACGATCCCGACCTCCAGGTCGCTGCCGCCGAGCTCGTCGCTGACGTAGTTCGGCAGGACGGGAAGCGTCGCCCCGACCGCGAGCAGTCCGAGGTTGGTGACGACGAACAGCCCCGCGAACGAGGCCCAGGGCGACGACCGATCCGGCATCCGGCGACTCTAGCCCGCGTCGCGAAGCTGGGCCCTGCGGATCTTGCCGCTCTCGGTCTTCGGCAGCTCGGCGGCGAAGTCGACGATGCGCGGGTACTTGTAGGGAGCCGTCACGGACTTCACGTGTTCCTGCAGCTCCTTCGCCAGCTCGTACGAGGGCTCGCCCTCGCGCACAACCACCACCGCGCGCACCACCGACCCGCGCTCCTCGTCCGGGGCGGCGACCGCCGCCGCCTCGGCGACGGCCGGGTGGGAGAGCAGCGCCGACTCGACCTCGAACGGGCCGACCCGGTAGCCCGCCGTGACGATGATGTCGTCGTCGCGGCCCTCGAACCAGAGGTAGCCGTCCTCGTCCTCGGTGACCTGGTCGCCGGTCGGCCACCAGTCGTCCCGGAACGGTTCGGCGTCGAGGTACCGGCTGAAGAAGGTCGGGACCGACTCCGGCTTCACCTGCAGCTCCCCGTCGCTCACACGGGTCTCGATTCCCGGCAGCGGCCGGCCCATCGAGCCGTCCTTGGCGGGATCTTCGTCTCCGGGCCGCATGCCGGTAATGGCGCCCGTCTCGGTCTGCCCATAGCCGTCGTGGATCGGCAGGCCGACCTGATCGCGGAACGCGCCGATCACCTCCGGGTTGAGCGGCTCGCCCGCCGCGATCAGGCGTCGGAGAGACGGGATCGGCCGCAGGTCCGCCCGCTTCGCCTGCATCCGGTATTCGGTCGGGGCCTGGCAGAGGACGTTGACGCCCTCGCGCTCGGCGATCTCGAGCCGCTCGGCCGGGTCGAAGCGGCCATCGTGCAGCAGGGCAGCGGCTCCCCGCAACCATGGCGCGACGAAGATGTTCCGGGTGGACTTCGCCCAGCCGGGGGCCGCGGTGCACCAGGCCAGCTCGCCGTCGGTGGCGCCGACCCAGTGCTCGGCCTGGAGGGCCTGGCCGGGCAGGTAGTGCTGCGGGTAGACGACGCCGCGCGCCTCGCCGGTCGTGCCCGAGGTGAAGACGATCACCGCGGGGTCGTCGGGCGCCAGGTGGGCGACCTCCACAGGAGCCTCCTGGCGGCGGTCCTCGTCGAGGATCGCGTCGAGGTCGGCGAGGTCGAGGTAGGGGAGGCCGTCGGGGAGCTCGCCGAGGTTGCGCTCGTCGCCGATGCAGAGCTTCGTATCGGTCGCGGCGACGCGGAGCTCCAGGTCCTTGCGCCGGAGCGTCGCGTGGCAGGGCAGGGCCACGGCCCCCATCCGCCAGCAGGCGAGCATCGCCAGCACCCACTCGACCCGGCTGCCCATCAGGGTCATGACGACGTCGCCCCTCCCGACCCCCCGAGCGGCCAGCGCCCCGGAGAGCCCGGCGCTCATCGCGAACAGCTCGCCGAAGTGCCAGACGCGGCGCTCGCCCTCGGCGTCGATCGCCAGCAGCGCCGGCCGCGCTGAGGGAAACCGCTCGACGACGTCGGTGATGAAGTTCACGGCTGCGTCAGTCTGCCGAAGCCCGCGGCGCTGAGCTTGACCGGGATGCCCGATCAGCGTACGGTCACTCGAGCATGGACGCGCGTCCTTTTGACTTGAGCCGCCACCGGCTCGCAGCCGGAACGGGACTCTCGCTGGGCTTCGCACTCGGCATGGCCGGGGACGCCGAGGCCGTCGACTTCACGGTCAGCAGCACCGCCGACACCGGAGCGGGAAGTCTCAGGCAGGCGCTGGCCGACTCCAACAACAACAACGGCCCGACCGTCGACCGCATCCTCTTCCAGTCGGGCCTGACTGGAGTGATCGGCCTGGGGAGCCCGCTCCCCGTCATCGACGAGCCGATCGAGGTGCTCGGGCCGGGGGCCGGCGGGGTTACGGTCAGCGGCAACAACGCGCGGCGGTCGTTCGCCGTCATCAACACGGCCGCGGGAGATGACGTGGTGATCTCCGGACTTAGCCTGAGCTCGGGCGCTTCGGGCGCCAGCCGGGGTGGGGCGATCTCCAGCACAGCCGCCGATCTCACGCTGGAGAGCATGGACATCTCAGGCAATGACTCGGGAGACGACGGCGGGGGTGTGGCCCAGAGCGGAGGCAGCCTCGTGATCCGGAACTCGACGATCGCGGACAACGACGCGACAGGCGCGACGAGCTTCGGCGGCGGGGTCTGGACGGACGTGTCCACCAATGCGACCGTCCAGAACTCGACGATTTCCGGCAACGACGCGGAGCGGGGCGGGGGGATGTACCTGAATCACGCGGCGCCCATCTCGAACTCGACGATCGCGAACAACGGCGCGCACTTCGGCGGCGGAATCTACGAGGAGACTGGCGTCCCCTGGCCGGTCCTCGCCAACTCGGTGGTCGCCGACAACGGGGTGACGGGCGTTGGCCCTGCCGGTCCGGACATGCTCAACACTTTCTACGCCTCGTTCACCCTCGTCGAGCAAACGAGCGGCGCGAGTGTCATGGAGACCGTGGCCGGCTCCAACATCACCGACGACGTCACCAATGGGATGAACGACGTCGATCCGCAGCTCGGCCTCCTCGGCAACAACGGCGGGCCGACCCAGACTCACGCCCTGCCTCTGAGCAGTCTTGCCGTGGACCAGGGCGCGAGCCCAGACCCCACAGACCAGCGCGGGCAACCGCGGCCGTTCGACGTGCCGGGGATCGCGAACTCCCTGGCCGTCGGCGCAAACGGTGCTGACATGGGCGCGTTCGAGCTTCAGGTGCCGCCGACCCCGGTGCAACCTGGGGGAGGCTCTCCCACCACCGAGACTCCGGCGCCGAAGAAGAAGAAGAAGTGCAAGAAGAAGAAGCAGGCCTCAGCCGCCGCCAAGAAGAACTGCAAGAAGAAGCCGAAGAAGAAGTGAGCTCCACCCAGTTTTCTGGATTGATCCCCGGCCCCGATTCGGGATAGGGTCGGACGCAGGGGCGGAAACCGATTCTGGAACCGAGGAGGCGCCGATGCCGGCAGGCAAGACGAAGACGAGGGTGATCGCGGGCACCGGGCTGTCGCTCGGGGCATCCCTGGTCACGGGTGTGAGCGGGGCCCAGGCCGGCAGCGGCGGGAGCACCTACGAGGTGGACCGCACTGACGACACGGTCGTGATCGCCTGCTCCGCCGCGCCGAACGACTGCACGCTCCGGGGAGCGATCGCGATCGCCAACGCCACTGCCGTTGAGGACACCATCACCTTCGCCTCCAACGTGACGGGCAACACGATCACGCTCGCCGTGGGCGGGGGCGAATTCAGCGTCACCAGGCCCCTCTCCATCGACGGGCCCGGCGCGGGCGCACTGACGATCTCGGCCAACAGCACGTCACAGTCGCGCATCTTCGCCGTCAACATGCTCACCGAAGGGGATGACTTCGAAATCAGCGGGCTCACGCTGACCGGCGGAAACGCAGTTGTCGGAGGTGCGATCTACAACATCGACTCGGACCTCCGTCTCTTCGACTGCACGCTGACCGGCAACACGGCAACCGCCCACGGGGGGGCGATCTACGACACCGGCGGCGGGGGGGCCGAGGGCTACGGCAACGACATCGTCAGGACCGCGATCGTCGGCAACAACGCCGGCAGCTATGGCGGCGGCGTCGCCGGAGCCGAGAGCGCCGGCTACTTCTTCAACTCGACCATCAGCGGCAACACGGCGGGCAGTTACGGGGGCGGAGTCTGGAGCGACAAGAACTCGTATCTCGTCGAGTCCACGGTC
Organism: uncultured Solirubrobacterales bacterium; assembly: GCA_963824785.1. Classification (GTDB taxonomy): domain Bacteria; phylum Actinomycetota; class Thermoleophilia; order Solirubrobacterales; family 70-9; genus CAWGQG01. Next base: position 675,719 of record CAWGQG010000001.1, on the reverse strand, counting down.
TCCAACAACATGGCGGCGGACGGGGGAGGGGTGACCTCGCTGAACGAGTACATGGTCCTCACCAGCACCATCCTGGCCAACAACACCGCCACCGGGACGGGGCCGGACGCCGAAGGCGGCGTGATCGCCGACTTCTCGCTGATCGAAGACACGACCGGGTTCGATTTCGGGACCGGGAGCGCGGACAACATCCTCGGCCCGGACCCGCAGCTCGGTGGCCTCGCCCTGAACGGCGGCACCACCCTGAACCGGCTGCCCGCGGCCACGAGCCCGGTGGTCGACAAGGGAATCACGGGTGAGAACGAAGACCAGCGCGGGCGGGATCCGACCGATCGACATCCCGACCATGCCAACGCGGCCGGGGGCGACGGATCCGATATCGGTGCGGTGGAGCTGACGCTCGCCGAGGCGGGGTTTGTGCCCCCTGGGGGCACTCAGCCGACGCCGCCGGCGACGCTCCCGAAGAAGAAGAAGAAGTGCAAGAAGAAGAAGAAGGGCGCCGCGGCGGCGAAGAAGTGCAAGAAGAAGAAAAAGTAGTCGCCGGCGCCCGGGGCTAGGGCAGGGAGAACGACTGCGTGGCGGCGTCGCTGCCCTCCTGGGCGATCTCCGGGTAGCGGAGCCCGGTCAGCAGCGCCACGTCGAAGACCTCCTGCACGAGCTCCTCGAAGCGGAGGAAGCCGAGGATGTTGCCGTTCTCCGGGTGCACGGCCCAGACACCGCAGAGGCGCTCGTCGAGGCGCTCCATCAGCGGCAGCCCGCCGAAGGTTGCGGTCTCGCGCACCTGCGAGAGCCCGACGAACGCCACCCCGCCGGCGAACAGCAGCCCGCGGGTGAAGCCGGGAAGCTCGGCCACCGTCTCTACCGTGCCCGCATCGAGGTCGGCGACCGAGATCGTGCCCTTGCCCGACTCGAGCACCCAGAGGCGGCCGTCGTGCCAGCGCGGGGAGTGCGGCATCGAGAGCCCGTGAGGACGGTCTCGCCGGACTCGACGTCGATCAGGATTCCCCCGTCGGCCTTGCGCTCGCGCCAGCCCCCGGGCTCGTCGGTCTCCCCGAGGGCGGTCACGTACTTGACCCGGTCGTCGACGACGCACATCCCGTTCAGGTGGCAGCGGTCCTCCGGGCCGAGCTTCGAGATGAACGGCGGCGTCCAGCGCGGGACAAAGCTGTGCTCGGCGTCCAGGGTCGCGAGGCAGGAGAAGTTGGTCGCGGCGATCCACAGCTCCCCCTGCGCGAAGGCGATCTCGTGGATCCGGATGTCGCCGGTGAAGTGCTTGTTCCGCGGCAGGAAGCAGGCGTCGTGCTTGCCCTTCGGCTCGATCTTCGGCGCGACCTCGGGGACGTTGCGGTAGTCGAGGACCTCGGCCCGGGTCCCGATCGCGATTCGGCCGGGGGCGACCGCGAGCCCCATCGGCCGCGGGAAGTCGCGGAAGTGGGTGTTGAGCGTGCCGCGATCCTCGCGGGCGCAGATCAGCTTCCCCGTCTGGTAGGTCGAGACGATCAGCGAGCTGCCGAGCTGCTGGAGCATCTGCGGGAAGTTCTGCGTGTAGACGCTTCGCAGCGGGGACTGCCCGCTGTCGGGTGGCGGCGGGCTCTTTCGCGCCGGCTGGGGGCGGGCGAGCAGGTCGCGAGCCCGCTTGGCGAGGGGCTCAGTGCGCTCGAGCAGGTCCCCGAAGACCTCGTCGTCCGCCTTCGGTCCCCCGCTGGCGATCTCGTCGCGCAGCGAGCGCAGCGGCAGGCTCACCTGATCGTCGGCGTCGAGTCCGACGAACCCGCAGATCCGCTCCAGCTCTGCCCGCGGCTCGTTCAACAGCGCCTCCCACTGGGCCACGGCCCACCGCTCCGAAGGCAGTGCCTCGAGGTCGTCGAGCAGCGTGCCGGTGATCCGCACCCACTGCTCGGTGACGATCTCCGGCAGCTCCAGCCCGGCCAGGTCCCGCCAGCCGGGGACGAGGGGCCCCGACCACTTGGGACCGGGCCAGTCGGGGAGATCCGGGTAGCTGACGAGCCGCTCCGACTTCCAGCCCTCGAGCATGCTCGCCAGCGCGTCCACGGGCTCGCGCTGGATGAAGACGAAGACGCAGTCCGGCGCGATCGCGTTCAGGAACGGGATTCGCAGCGCGTTCCGGGGCAGGCCATCGACCCAGCGGACGCCGGAGGCGTCGATGCCGAGGCGCCCGCCGTCCCGGTCGGTGAGCGAGACCTTGAGGCGGCCACGGAGCTCCTCGACGACTCGCGGCTGTGCGTCAGCCGCGGTCAGCCGGTTGCTGTCCCAGTCCCGGTTGACCGGCTCGAGCTCGTAGACCCCCTCCATCGGACCGGCGCCGTCAGCGGCCGCGGTGTAGGCGCCCTCGGCCCGCCCGAGCGCGCCCAGCAGCGCGAGCCCGCCGGAGCGGGGAGGGGCGACGATGAACACCGGGCGCTCGATCATCCGGCGAGCAGTGAAGCGCATTCGCGGAAGCGTCGGCGGGAGGGCATAAGCTGCAGCGGCACACTCGCGAGCCAGGGGAGGTCCGGATGACCAGGATGAGCAGGCGCACCAAGACGAGCCTTGCGGCCGGAGCGGGACTGGGTATCGCCGCCCTCGCGCCGGGGGCGGCCCAGGCCATGGACTTCCCCGTCTCGAATACCTCGGACGGCCCCTCGCCCGGCCCGCCGGGAAGCCTGCGGGAGGCGATCGAGCTGGCGAACGCGAACGCCGGTGCGGACCGCATCATCTTCCAGTCGGGCGTCACCGGCCAGATCAACCTGACCGACGGCCAGCTCCCGGTCTACGAGGCATTGCAGGTCCTGGGCCCGGGTGCGGACCAGCTCACCATCTGCGGCTGTCCGGGAGACCGGGCGTTCTTCGTCAACGCCGGCGGCGATGCGGTCACCCTCTCGGGCTTGAGGATGATCCAGGGCAGCCCGCCCGGCGGCGACCCCGGCGGGGCGATCTTCAGCGTCGACTCCGAGCTCACGATCGCGGACTCGATCCTCAGCGGCAACTTCGCCGAGGAGGGTGCCGGCGTCGCGGCCGACGGCGGCAGCCTGACGCTGCGGTCCTCGACCGTAAGCAACAACTTCGCCTTCTACGGCACCGGGGTGTACGCCACGGGCGGGACCCAGCTCACGATCCAGAACTCGACCATCTCGGGGAACCAGGGCATCGTCGGGTTCGCCGTGGTGGACGATGCCGGACCCCCGGCGACGATCTCGAACAGCACGGTCGCCGACAACGACGGCAAGTACGGAGGCATCCTCAGCGACGGGGACATCACCCTGACCAGCACAATCGCCGCCGACAACGGCCCGCACGACGTGATCGGCACCGACTTCTACGCGTCGTTCAGCCTGATCGAGAACTTCGTCTACGCCGGGGTCATCCCGACCGTGCCGGGTTCGAACCAGACGGGCGTGGATCCGCAGCTCCAGAGCCTGGGCGGCAACGGTGGGCCGACCCCCACGATGGGGCTGCCCTCGTCGAGCCCGGCCGTGGATGCCGGGATCGCCGCGGGGACGACGCTCGACCAGCGCGGTCAGGCGCGGCCGCTCGATTTCCTCGGCGTCACCAACGCGACCGCCCCTGGCGCGGACGCCTCCGACATCGGCGCGTTCGAGCTGCAGGGCAAGTGGGAGTGCAAGGGGGAGAAGGCGACGATCCAGGCGCTGCCGAATCAGGTGACCAACGGCACGAACGGTCGCGACGTGATCGTCGGGACGCTCGGGGCGGAGAAGATCCGTGCCGGCGACGGCAACGATGTCGTCTGCGCAGGTGCCGGCAAGGACATCGTCAAGGGCCAGGCCGGCGAGGACACGCTGCGAGGCCAGAGGGGCAACGACGGCCTCAAGGGCGGCGGCGGCGACGACACCCTGATCGGCGGCAAGGGGAACGACACGCTCCGCGGCGGCAAGGGCGAGGACACCCTCAAGGGCGGCTCCGGCAAGAACAAGCTGACCCAGTAATTGCCATTGACAGCGAGCCTGGTCGCAGGATAGGGTCGTCGCACGCAACCGCTACGAGGTGGGGAGGACGGATGAGCAAGCACCGTAGGCGTAGGCAGGACAGGCGGGTCGAGCACGCGCGGGCGAGCAGGCGCAGGATCCTCGCGGGGCAGCACCAGCATGTGAGCCGCCGAAGGCTGGCGGCCGGGACCGGCCTCACGATTGGCGCTGCGTTCAGCCTTGGGACGGCCCACGCCCTGACCTACGAGGTCGACCGCCTGGACGACACGAACACGACGGGTTGCACGGTCCCCGACACGAACGACTGCACGCTGCGCGGCGCGCTGAGCAACTCGAACGACTCCATCGGAGTCGACGACACGATCACGTTCGAAACGGGCCTGACCGGCACGATCAACCTGGGGTCCACGCTCTCCGTGGACGACACCGTCACGATCACGGGCCCGGGAGCCGTCAATCCCATCACCGTCAACGCGGCTGCGGGCCAGACCGGAATCTTCTTCAACTATGGCTCGTACAGCTCGATGCTCTCGGGCCTCACGCTGACTAATGGCGCCGAGACCGTTGGTGTCGAGAACTACATCGACGTGACGATCTCGCAGACCACGATCAGTGGCTCGTCGGGCACCGGGATCGGGGCCGATTCGTACAGCACGGTGGACCTCAATAATTCGACGATCACCGGGCACGGGCAGGGGATCTCGACGGGGAACTACGGCACCACCATCAACGTCGACGGCGGCGCGATCAGCAATCACAGCGGCTACGGCATCAACGGCTACAACGAAACCTCGATCGACATCAGGAATGCGACGCTGAGCGGGAACGGCATGGCTCTGGACCTCGATGAGTCTCAAGCGACGGTCTACGACTCCGCCATCACCGGTGGTACGTCCGGCAGCCCGGCGATCGCGGCGGATTCGAGCAGCGTGGTGCTCGACGACACGACGATCAGCGGCCACACGAACAACTCCACTGCCGGGGGAGCGATCAGCCTCGGGGACGGGATCGCCTACGTCGTGGACTCCACAATCGCCAACAACAACGGGGTCGGCGGAGGCGGGGTCTACCTCGACAGCGACGCCACCCTCGTCACCTACGACGCGACCTTCAGCGGGAACACCGCGACCGGCGGGAGCGGCGCAGGCGGCGCGATCTACGCGCGCAATGTGAGTGGGGCGTATCTCTACGACACCACCATCTCCAACAACACCGCTGCCGCCGGCATGGGCGGCGGGTTTCGCGGGGCGTCGAATGGGGATCTGAACCTGAGCAACGTGATCGTCGCCAACAGCACCGGCGGCGACCTGTCGCTGGCCGACGCCCCGACCTCCACGGTGGATTCCGCATTCAGCCTGATCGAGGCCCCGGGGGCGGTCACAGTGGCCGGCAACTCCAACCTGCTCGGCGTCGATCCTCAGCTCGGCGGCCTCGCCGGTAACGGCGGGCCGACCATGACCCACCTCCCCGCGGCCTCGAGCCCGGTGATCGACTGCGGGAACGGGGACTCGCCCCAGGACCAGCGCGGTCTGACCCGGCCGGTTGATCAGCCAGGCCGGGCGAACTCGAACCTGGCCGGGGCGGACGCCTCCGACATGGGCTCCGTCGAGCTGCAGGCGGGCGCGGGCTCGACGGGCGCCTGCGCGAACGCGACGGCTCCCACAGGCGGCGGCACCACGACGCCGCCGCCCCCGAAGAAGAAGAAGAAGTGCAAGAAGAAGAAGAAGAAGAAGAAGGCGCGGCGGCCGCGGCCAAGAAGTGCAAGAAGAAGAAAAAGAAGTGAGCTAAGAGCGGGAGGGGCCATGAGTCCGCACCGGAGGCGGAGGCAATGGCGAGCGCAAAACCGCATCCTCGCGGGTGCGGGCCTCTCCTTGGGCGCCTCACTTGTCACGGGCGCCACCGCCCACGCCGCCGAATACGAGGTGGACAACGACGGGGATAACGGCTCGCTCAGCGATTGCACCGCTGCCGACGACGACTGTTCCCTGCGCGGGGCCACCGTTCGCACCAACGGCGGCGACGACACCCTGATCGGCGGCAAGGGGAACGATACGCTCCGCGGCGGCAAGGGCGAGGACACTCTCAAGGGCGGTCCCGGCAACAACAAGCTGACCCAGTAGCCGCCGGGTCGCCGCACCGATTATTGAGGTTGACAGCGGCCCGTCAGGCGTGGGAGGGTGGTATTGGCGCGTCCAGGGGGGCTCGCCACGCACTCGCCGTGAACGAGAAGGCCCTGAGATGACTCACAGGCAGCGTCGCAGTCGCGAACTTCGCAGGAGGCAGCACCAGCATGTGAGCCGCCGAAGGCTGGCGGCCGGAACCGGCCTCACGATCGGCGCCGCGTTCAGCCTTGGGACGGCCCACGCCCTGACCTACGAGGTCGACCGCCTGGAGGACACGACCACAACCGGTTGCACGGTTCCCGACACGAACGACTGCACGCTGCGCGGCGCCCTGACCAACTCGAACGCCTCGACGACGGTCGACGACACGATCACGTTCGAGTCGGGCCTGACCGGCACGATCAACCTGGGGTCCGCGCTCTCGGTGGGCGACACCGTCGCGATCACGGGCCCGGGAGCCATGAACCCCATCACCGTCAACGCGGCTGCGGGCGATACCGGAATCAGATTCGAGGAATACGTGTACGGCTCGACGCTCTCGGGCCTCACGCTGAGCAATGGCACCTTCACCGTGCATGTCGATAACTACTCGGACGTGACGATCTCGCAGACCGCGATCAGTGGCACGTCGGGCACCGGGATCAGGTCCGATTCGTACACCACGCTGGACCTCAACAATTCGACGGTCACCGGGCACGGGAAGGGGATCACGGCGGGGGTCGACGCGAGCGTCAACGTCAGTGGCGGCGCGATCAGCAATCACAGCGGCTACAACGCCATCGGCGTCTACGCCGACTACAGGAGCAACATCGACATCGAGTATGCGACGCTGAGCGGGAACGGCGTGGCTCTGTCGTTCGATCGCTCTCAAGTGTTCGTTGGCGGCTCCGCCATCACCGGCGGTACGTTCGCCGGTGGTTTCGGGTTAAACGGCGCGGCGATTAACGCATATGCGAGCAACGTGACGCTTCAAGACTCGACGATCAGCGGCCACACGAACAACTTCACTCTCGGGGGAGGGATCAGCCTCAACTCCGGGATCGTCTACGTCGAGGACTCGACCGTCGCCAACAACAGCGGAGGCTACGGGGGCGGGATCTACCTCTACAAGGCCACCGCCGTCACCCACGACGCGACCTTCAGCGGGAACACCGCGACCGGCGTGAGTGGCGCGGGCGGCGCAATCTACGCAAGGGATCTGAGTGACGCGTATCTGTACGACACCACCGTCTCCAACAACAACGCTGCCGCCGGCTTGGGCGGCGGGCTTCGCGGGGTGTTGGATTCGGATCTCTTCCTGACCAACGTGATCGTCGCCAACAGCACCGGCGGCGACCTGTCTGCGGACGGGACCTCGGCGGTGGATTCCGCATTCAGCCTGATCGAGGCTCCGGGGGCGGTCCCGGTGGCCGGCAGCTCCAATCTCCTCGGCGTCGACCCGCAGCTCGGCGGCCTCGCCGGCAACGGCGGGCCGACCATGACTCACCTTCCCGCGGCCTCGAGCCCGGTGGTCGACTGCGGGAGCGGGAGCTCCAGCGTGGATCAGCGCGGCCTGACCCGGCCGGTGGACCAGCCCGGCCGGACGAATTCGAACCTGCCCGGAGCGGACGCCTCCGACATCGGCTCCGTCGAGCTGCAGGCGGGGGCGGGATCGACTGGCGCCTGCGCGAATGCGACGGCCACACAACCCCCGGGGGGCACAACCACGACGCCACCGGCGCCGCCAAAGAAGAAGAAGAAGTGCAAGAAGAAGAAGAAGGGCGCGGCGGCCGCGAAGAAGAAGTGCAAGAAGAAGAAGAAGAAGAAGTAGAAGCGTAACCTGACAGTCGCGAGGGCAGGGGGCCCTCCGCTGATCGGCAACGGACGGAATCGGACGGGAGGAAGCATGGCTATGGACGGGCAGCGGCTTCGCCGGAAGCGGCAGAACCTGATCCTCGGGGCAGGGCTGGGGGTGGGCGCTTCCCTCGGAATGCCGGCCGCCGCGCAGGCGGATGTCGACACGGTCGTCGTCGACAGCGCCGCCGATCCAGGCGATGGGAACTGCGCCACGAACGGGTGCACCCTGCGAGAGGCGATCGCGGTCACCGACGACACCGACCCCCTCACCGACGTGGACCAGATCACCTTCCAGGCGGGACTCACCGGCACGATCACCCTCAACGGCACCCAGCTGCCGACGATCGACGAGCCGCTCACGATCCAGGGACCGGGCGCCGGCAGCCTCGCCGTCAGCGGCAACGACACCTCTCGCATCATCTACGCCATCACGCTTCCCGGCGCCGACGTGACGATCTCGGACCTGACCCTGAGGGATGGCCGCACCACCGCGACCCCTCCCACCGGTGCCACAGGTGGCGCCATCAAAATTCTCAACGGCGACCTGACGGTCGAGGACGCGGTGATCACGGGCTCCGACGCCAGCATCACCGGCGTCGGCTACGCCGCCGGCGGCGGCGTCTTCGTGACGGATGGCTCGCTGACGCTGCGGAACACGACGGTTTCCGGTAACTCGGCCACCGGGTACACCAGCGCCGGTGGCGGAGTAAGCATCAACGCTGGAAGCTCGCTGACGATCGAGAACTCGACGGTTTCGGGCAACACCGCCAACGGCAATGGGACGGTCTATGCCATCGCAAACGGCGGCGGCATCTATTCGTCCTACACGGACGTCACCACCGTCACACGCTCGACGGTTTCAGGCAACTCGGCCGGCAACGCGGCGGGCTCGCTGGGCATCGGCGGAGGCATCTCGACGCGCAACGGACCCGTGACGATCCAGGACACGACGGTCTCCGGCAACTCGGTGGGCCCGACCGGAGCCGGCGGCGGAATTCGCACGTCCACGCCCGATCCCGATCCCGATCCCGTGATCACGAACACCATCGTGGCCAACAACTCGGCGCCCGGCAGCGGTCCGGACCTGCTTGCCAGCGCTTCGAATGAGAGCTTCCAGGCCTCATTCAGCCTGATTGAGAACCCCTCAGGCGGCCCGATCACCGAGACGGTGGCCGGCTCGAACATCACCGGGGTCGATCCCCAGCTCGGTCCACTGTCCGGAAACGGAGGACCGACAGAGACGCACCGTCCCGCGGCTGGCAGCCCGGTGATCGACAAGGGCTCGAGCCTGGGACCCGCGGACCAGCGCGGGCTTACCCGGCCCGTGGACCAACCCTCAATCGCCAACTCGGCAGCGACGGGGGCCAACGGTGCTGACATCGGAGCCGTGGAGCTGCAGGCGGCGGAGATCGCGGGCCAGATCGAGATCGAGAAGCAGACACTCCCCGATGGTGACTCGACGCAGTTCTCGTTCACGGCCGCGGATTTGCCCGGAACGGCAGACGACACCTTCTCGCTCTCGGACGATGGCGTCAGGACCGTGATGAGCGTGCCGCCCGGTGACTACGAGGTGAGCGAGGACGGTGAAGCCGGGTTCGACCTGACCGGCCTGACGTGCAACGACGGCGCCTCGATGACCCCCTCCACCACCGCTGCCAGCACCGCCACGATCCAGGTCGATCCGGGCGAGACTGTGCGCTGCACCTTCACCAACACCAAGCGCGGCCAGATCGAGATCGAGAAGCAGACGGTCCCCAACGGCGATCCAACCCCCTTCTCGTTCACCGCGACCGACCTGCCCGGCACGGCGAACGACACCTTCTCGCTTTCGGACAACGGCGTCAAGACGATCGCGGATGTCCTCCCCGGCGAATACGACGTCAGCGAGGACGCTGCGGCGGGGTTCGACCTCACGGGCTTGACGTGTAACGACGGTGCGTCCGCGACGCCATCGACCACGGCGGGCCGAATCGCCACCGTGAACCTCGACCCAGGCGAAACCGTCCGCTGCGTGTTCACCAACACCAAGCAGGCACCGCCGACGACCACCCCCGTCGTACCCCCCGCCGTCGCTCCCAAGAAGAAGAAGAAGAAGTGCAAGAAGAAGAAGGGCGCGGCGGCTGCGAAGAAGAAGTGCAAGAAGAAGAAGTAGCGCGCTCGAATGAGCGTATGGTGGTCGAGAGGCCGGGTTAGGGATCTCGGCCAGTCAACTGAGGGGAGAACAGCGGGTGACTCGGCGGCAACGGCAAAGACGTGTCGGCCGACGGGTGCGTGAATCGGAGCGTGCTCGCGCGAGGAGGCGGCTTTCCCTCGGGGCCGGACTCTCCCTCGGCGCGGTCATCGCCACAGGAGCAAGCGCCGAGGCGGCGACGTTCCAGGTGGACAACCTCGGCGATCCCGTCGGGGCGGGCGCATGCACGGCCGCGCCCGGCGACTGCTCCCTTCGCCAGGCCGTGGCCGCCGCGAACGCGGCCGTCACAGCCGACGACGTCACGTTCCAGTCCACCCTGACCGGGCAGGTATCTCTCACCGCAGCGGCCGGGGGCGAGATTCCGATCAGCGGCAACCAGCTCTACATCAACGGTCCCGCGGCTGATCGGGTGACGGTCGCCGCTGCTCCCACCTCGCGCATCTTCAACGTCAACACCTCGCCGGCCGGTTCGCTGGTGACCATCTACGACCTCACCCTGACCGGTGGGAACGTCGTCGGCGACGGAGGTGCGGTCCTGAACACGAACGCGCACTTCAACCTCAAGGAGTGCGTGCTGAGCGGCAACGACGCCACGGAGGACGGCGGAGCCGTCTACAACGCTGTGCCCGCCGGGCAGATCTCCGACACGACGATCGCCGGCAACACGGCCGGAGACGACGGCGGCGGCGTCTATGCCCAGTTCAGTTCGGGAGCGATCTTGAACTCGACGATCACGGGCAACAGCGCGGTCGACATGGGCGGAGGGCTCTACTCCAACTCGGGCGGAGAGCTGGTCGACGCGACGATCTCCGGGAACGGCCCCGCGGCCAACGGCGGCGGTGTCTGGGCCAAGAACGGACTCGATATCTACAACAGCATCATCTCCGAGAACATCGCCGCGGCCGGGTTCGATCTGGGCAGTGTCAGCAATGTCTTCGACGCTCAGTTCAGCCTGATCAAGGATCCGGGCGGAGCGACCATCAACTCGACCGTGCCGGGTTCCAACATCTTCGGCCTCACGCCACAGCTCGGGCCGCTCCAGGACAACGGCGGCACGACGCCGACCATGCGCCCGGCCGCCACGAGCCCGGTGATCGACGTCGGAAGTTCAGATATGTCGACCGACCAGCGCCATGGTGCCCGGCGCGTGGACAACCCGCTCGTCCCGAACTCGACCCTCGTCCCTTTCCCCGATCAGGTCGCTGCCGACATGGGCGCGGTGGAGCTCACCCTCGCCGAGGGGCCGCAGGCCGGGGCCGGCGCGCCCTCGCCGTCACCGCCGCCGGCGACCAAGAAGAAGAAGAAGTGCAAGAAGAAGCCGAAGAAGAAGTGCGAGAAGAAGAAAAAGAAGAAGTGATGCCGCTGTGAGCCGTTCGCGCCGCGCACGGCTCACCGCGGGGACGGGCCTCTCCCTGGGTGTTGTCTTCGGCCTGAGTCCCCAGGCCCAGGCCGACGTCGACGTGGTCACGGTCACGACCGCGGCGGATCCCGGTGACGCCAACTGCAACACCAACGGCTGCACCCTGCGGGAGGCAATCACGGTCACCGACGACGCCGATACGGATCCCGACCAGATCGTCTTCCAGTCGGGCCTGACGGGCACCGTGACCCTCACCGCGAACCAACTACCCACGATCAACGAACCGCTCGAGATTCTCGGTCCTGGGCCCATGACCCTTGCCGTCTCCGGCAACCAGGCGAGTCGCATCTTTGGGGTCCAGGACGCCACCGGCCCTGTGACCATCTCCGGGCTGACGCTGACCGCGGGGTATTCCGGCGGCAACGTCGGCGGGGCGATACTGGTCGACGACAGCGACTTGACTGTCAGGAACTCGGCCGTGGTGAACAACGACTCGGGAGACGGGGGCGCCGGCATCTGGGCGTTCGACGGAACGCTCACTGTTCAGAACTCGACGATCTCGGGCAACGACGCGGCGGGGGCGATGAGCTACGGCGGCGGGATCTCGACGTATATGGGCAACACCCTGCTGGTCCAGAACTCGACCATCTCGGACAACGACGCGGAACGGGGCGGCGGCCTGTACCTGACCGGTCCGGCGACGATCGAGAGCTCGACGATCGCCGACAACGGCGCCCACTTCGGCGGGGGGCTCTACGAGACGACCCGGTGCCCCGTTCCCACCCTCACCAACACGATCGTCGCCGACAACGGGGTGAGCGGCGTGGGCGCCCAGGGCCCGGATCTGCTGAACGTCTTCAACGCGTCCTTCACCCTGGTCGAGCAGACCAGCGGCGCGAATGTGATGCAGACCGTGGCCGGCTCCAACATCACCGACGACGTCACCGATGGCCTGAACGACGTCGATCCGCAGCTCGGAGCCGCTCGGGCCGAACGGTGGGCCAACCCAAACTCACGCGCTCCCGATGGGCAGCCGGGCGGTGGACAAGGGATCGAGCGCCGGGCCCACCGACCAGCGGGGTCAGCCGCGGCCGTTCGACGTCCCGTCGATCGCCAACTCACTTGCGGTGGGCGCCAACGGCGCGGACATGGGCGCCTTCGAGCTTCAGGTACCGCAGGCCGCGCCGCCGCCATCGCCACCGGCGAGAGAAGAAGAAGAAGAAGTGCAAGAAGAAGAAGGGCGCGGCGGCAGCGAAGAAGAAGTGCAAGAAGAAGAAGCGGAAGTGAGCTAGCGCTTCAGCTCGGTGCCGTCATACAGCTTCTTGACGACGACCTTGCCCGGCGGGGCGGCCTGGATGCAGAGCTCGCAGAGCACGCACTCGTCGATGTTCCGCTCGACGATCTCGACCTTCCCGTCGGCGTTCGCGAAGATGTCGACGGGGCAGACCTCCTCGAGCTTGGAGGCCACCTCGGCGTCGCCCGCGATCGAGTCGTCGACGGCGATGCCGATGAAGGTCGCGTCCGTCTCCATCAGACCTTCGCCCCGAGCTTGTCCTTGACCGCCCCGGGATCTCGTCGATCCGCTCCACGACTGGGATTCCGGCCTCCTCCAGGCGCGCGATCTTCTGCGTGGCGGAGTCCTCCTCGCCTTCCACGATCGTGCCGGCGTGGCCGAAGCTCATCCCCTGCATCTCCTCGTCGTCCATGAACTTGCCGGCCATGAAGGCGACGATCGGCAGCTTCGAGTCGTTCTCGGCGCGCCAGTCGACCAGCTCGGCCTCCATGCGACCGCCGGGCTCGGTGTAGATGACGATCGCCTCGGTCTCGGGGTCCTCCTCGAAGAACGGCATCAGCTCGGCGTAGGTGGAGCCGATGATCGCGTCGCCGCCGATCGAGACGGCGGTCGAGACTCCCAGGCCCGCGGCCGTGAGGGTGGAGGAGATCTCGGTGGTCATGCCGCCGGACCGGGACATCACGCCGATCGAGCCGGGGTTGTAGGCCTTGGCGGCGTCCTTCGCCGGGCCGCCGATCCCGCCCATCTTGCAGACGCCGGGGACGATCAACCCGAGGCAGTTGGGGCCGATGATGCGGGCGCCGCGCTCGTTGGCGAGCTCGACCGCTTCGGCGACATCGCGGCGCGGGATGCGCTCTGTGACGACGACGATCAGCTTGACGCCGTTCTCGATCGACTCGATGATTGCGTCCTTTGTGAAGGCGGGGGGGACGGTGACGACCGAGCCGTCGATCGGCGAGCCGTGGTTCTCGACGGCCTGCTGCGACGGTGTCGAAGACGGGGACGCCGTGGACGTCGCGGCCCTTGCGGCCCGGGGTGACGCCGCCGACGATCTTGGAGCCGTAGTCCAGGCACTCCTTCGTCAGGTTCACGGCCTCGCGGCCGGTGATGCCCTGGACGATGAAGGTGAAGTCCTTGTCGAGCAGGATGCTCATCAGGCCGATCCGCCCTGGACCTTCTCGACGGCCTCGCCGGCGGCATCCCACATGGAGACCGAGCGGTCCTTGAACTCGATCCCGTACTTGCCGAGGATCTTCGAGCCCTCCTCCTCCCAGGCGCCGGGGATCCGGAAGACGGCGATGGTCTCGGCCGGGTCCTTGCCGAGCTCCAGGCAGGCTGCGATCACGCCGCGGGCGACGATGTCGACCCGCGTGTTGGAGACGATCGACATCATCACCGCGATCTTCTCGACGCCGTCCTTCTTCAGCACCTCCATCGCGAGGCCCTTGGACTTGGCGACCGAGGGATTGCCGCCGATTTCGGCGTAGTTGGCCGGCCTCCCGCCCTGGCTGCGGACGGCGTCGGTGAGCGTCAGGGAGCCGCCGCCGGCGCCGATCACCAGGCCGATGTTCCCCTCGAAGCCGTGGTCCTTGCCCTGGATCACGCCGCGGTGGTCGGCCTCGTCGATCGCCTTCACGTTGCGCTCGAACTCCGACGGCTCGTAGAGCTCGCGCGGCTCGTCCAGCTCGACGCCGATCTCCTGGAGAACCTTCTTGTGGCGGCCGACCGCCTCGTCCTCCATCTCCATGTGGGCGTCGAGGGCGACGAAGCTGCCGTCCGCGAGGCGGGCGACGGGGTTGATCTCCGCCAGCGTCATGTCGTAGTCGCGCTGCAGCTGTGCCAGGCGGGCGAGGATCGGGGTGGCGCGGGTGAGCTCGCGGCCGGTCAGGCCGCCGGCCGCCGCGACGACCTCCTTGGCGCGAAAGTCGGGGATGGGGTGGAGGTTCGAGAGATGCCCGCGCCCGACGTGGTCGGGGTGCTTCTCGGCGACCTCCTCGATGTCGATGCCGCCCATGTCGCTGAACAGCATCATCGGCTTCTTGGCGCGGCCATCCCAAAGGACGGCGGCGTAGTACTCCTGCTCGACCTCGGCCTTCGGGTCTACCAGCACGCCGACCGGCATGTGGCCGCCGATCTCGAGCTCCAGGATCTCCTCCGCATGCTGTGCCGCCTCGTCGGGCGTGTCGGCGAACTTGACGCCGCCCGCCTTCATCCGGCCGCCGGTCAGTACCTGCGACTTGATCACGGTGGGCCCGTCGATCCGCTTTGCGGCCTCACGCGCCTCATCGGCGGTCTTCGCGAAGCCGTACTCGGTGACGGGGATGCCGGCCCGCTCGACGATGCGGCGGGATTCGTACTCGTAGAAGCGCATGAGCGGCGGCGAAGAGTACACAGCGGACCCTGACCGAGTCGCTGACCCCAGAAACGCTTTCAAGCAGGGAAAAACGGGTAGGCGCCGCTTGCCCTCCCCTGGATATGGCACCATCCCCGCCCCCGGGGGCAGGGAGCCCCACAAACGATCACAAGGAGCCGTAGCCACCCGTGAGTGAGAGCACCGCCGCCACCGAGGCACCGACGAAGCACGCCAAGCTGACCGCCTGGGTCGAGGAGATCGCCGAGCTGACCCAGCCGGACTCCATCCACTGGTGCGACGGGTCGGCGGAGGAGTACGACCGCCTCGCGCAGGAGCTGGTCGACGCCGGCACCTTCCACAAGCTTTCCGACGCCAAGCGGCCGAACTCCTACCTCGCGCGCTCGTCGCCCTCCGATGTCGCCCGCGTCGAGGACCGCACCTTCATCTGCTCGAAGAGCGAGGAGGAGGCCGGCCCGACGAACAACTGGCGCGACCCCGACGAGATGCGCGACGTCCTCGACGGTGTGTTCAAAGGCTCCATGGTGGGCCGGACCATGTATGTGGTGCCCTTCTCCATGGGTCCGCTCGGCTCGCCGATCTCGCACATCGGCGTCCAGCTCACGGATTCGGCCTACGTCGCCACCAACATGCGGATCATGACCCGCATGGGCGCCAAGGCCCTCGAGGTCCTGGGCGACGACGGTGACTTCGTGCCCTGCGTGCACTCGGTCGGGATGCCGCTCAACGACGGCGTTGAGGACGTTCCCTGGCCCTGCAACGACACCAAGTACATCGTCCATTACCCGGACACCCGCGAGATCTGGTCCTTCGGCTCGGGCTACGGCGGGAACGCCCTGCTCGGCAAGAAGTGCTTCGCCCTGCGGATCGCGTCGGTCATGGCCCGCGAGGAGGGTTGGCTCGCCGAGCACATGCTGATCCTGAAGCTGACCTCTCCCGAGGGCAAGGTCAAGTACGTGACCGGAGCCTTCCCGTCGGCATCGGGCAAGACCAACCTCGCGATGCTGATCCCGACGCTCCAGGGCTGGACCGCGGAGACGGTCGGAGACGACATCGCCTGGATGAAGTTCGGGGAGGACGGCCGGCTGTACGCCGTCAATCCCGAGGCGGGCTTCTTCGGCGTCGCGCCGGGGACCGGCCACAAGACCAACCCGAACGCGATGGCGACGGCCGAGAAGAACACGATCTTCACCAACACCGCCGAGACCGAGGGCGACGTTTGGTGGGAGGGGATGACGGGTCAGCCGCCGGATCGCGCCGTGGACTGGAAGGGCAACGACTGGACGCCCGACTCGGACGAGCCGGCCGCGCATCCCAACGCCCGTTTCACCACCCCGGCCGCTCAGTGCCCCTGCATCGCGCCGGAGTGGGAGGACCCCGCCGGGGTGCCCATCGACGCGTTCCTCTTCGGTGGGCGGCGGGCGACCGTGGTGCCGCTGGTGTCAGAGGCCTTCGACTGGGAGCACGGCGTCTTCCAGGGGGCGACGATGTCGGTCGAGACCACCGCGGCCGCCGCCGGCGAGGTCGGTGCGCTGCGGTTCGACCCGATGGCGATGCTGCCTTTCTGCGGCTACAACATGGCCGACTACTTCGCCCACTGGCTGGAGACCGGCCGGCGCAAGGGGGCGAAGCTGCCCAAGGTCTTCCTCGTCAACTGGTTCCGCAAGGACGACGACGGCAAGTTCATCTGGCCCGGGTTCGGCGAGAACATCCGCGTGCTGGAATGGGTCTGCAGACGGATCGACGGCGACGGCGAGACGGTGGAGACGCCGATCGGCCTGGTCCCCGCCGAGGGCGAGCTCAACACCGATGGTCTCGACGTCAGCGCCGACGCGATGAAGACGCTGCTGACGGTCGAGCCCGAGGACCTGAAGGCGCAGCTGCCTCAGGTCGAGGAGCACCTCGCCCGCTTCGGCGACCGCCTGCCCGCGGAGATCACCGAGCAGCTCGAGAGCCTGAAGCAGCGCCTCGACAACTAGGTCTCTACTCAGCCCTCTACGAGGATGAGGACCCGCTGAATCCCCTTGCTGCAGACGACGCGGATCGAGTCGATATGGGAAGCCTTCTGCTCGCAGGTGAAGCCCTTCGGGTGGTCCACCGCTCGCCCCTCCTGGTAGGCGACCTGGCGGCCTAGCCTGCAACTCGCGTGCTTGGTGGCGAGAAAGAGGATGCCGTCCCGTTTCATCTGTTCCTTGAACCCGCGGCACTTGTAAAACGGGTGATCGCCATGGGCCCCCGCTGTCCCTCCGAGTAGCGCGACGAGGAGCATGGCCGCACTGACGGTGCAGAGAGTCCGATAACGCACGGCGGCTACTTCTTCTTTTTCTTTTTCTTCTTGCCCTTGCCCGTGCCGCAGCTGCGGGGGCCGGGGTCGCTGCCGTCCTTGAAGACCTCGCCGCCGCTCGAGCCGCAGTCGAGGATCTTGTCCTTCTGTCCGTCCTGGGCGTCGAGCGTGTCGAACCCTGCCTCTCCGAAGAGGCTGTCGTTGCCGCCGTCGCCCTGAAGCTTGTCCGAGCCCCCGCCGCCTCGAATCTCGTCGTCGCCCTCGCGGCCGAGGATCAGAGGATTGTTCTGGTTGTCGCCCAGCAGGATGTCCGGGCCCGGTGATCCCTCGAGGATCTCGTTGTCAGCGCGCACCTGGGTTCCGGTGCAGCGAGCTCGCCCCGGGTCCGTGGCCGTGCCGCCGAGTTGCGCCCTGACGCCGGTCTTGCCGGTGAAGGCGAGGTCGTAGCGGCCGAACCCGGCGATGTCGAAGCCCTGACCGCCCTGGTAGTCGTGTCCCTGGCAGGGGTCGTCCGTTACCAGCTGGTCGTTGTCGGCGCCGGCATCGAGTGTGTCTCCGCCGGTGCCCTCGGCGAAGAGGGAGTCCTCGCCTCCGCCGCCGCGCATGACGTCGGACCCGTTCGGCCCGCTGCCGAGGTTCTCGCTCGCGGCGCTGCCGACGATCGTGTCGTTGCCCGTGCCACCGTCGTAGTCGCCCGTCATGAACGGGGGATAGGACCCGCCGACGCTCATGGTGTCGTTCCCGCTGTCGCCGAAGAAGGTGATGAAGCCGATTGCGCCCGGGACGGTGCAGAGGACGCTCGTCGGGCTCTCCGGAGCGCAGGTGTTGTCCACGTTGACGATCGGGCTGCCGCTCACCCGGAAGCCGGCGCCGGCCGGGGTGATCGTGAGGTTGTCGTTCTCGGGGACGCCGCCGAAGTTCCCCTCCAGGACGCCGACCACGAACAGGCCCGGATCCAGTGGGTTGCTGTCGACGTAGGCAAAGGCCTGGTCCGGCCGCGGATCGAAGTCGGCTGTCCCATTGCCGCAGCTGTTCGCGCCGGACTGATCGCAGGTGTCGTTGCCGATACCGCCGTCGAGCGAATCTCCGCCGCCGAGGCCCGCGATGTTGTCGTCGCCTCCTCCTCCGCGGATCACGTTGGGCCCGCCTGTGCCGGTGATGTTGTCCTTGAAGGCGGACCCGACGACGTTCTCGATGCCGTTGACGCCGTCCGCGCCACCAGGTCCGGTCGCGCCGCCGGAGTTGAGGTTGATGGTGACGATCGTGTTGGGCTGCACGAAGTCCTCATTCGGCATCGCGGAGGCGAAGCTGGCCGTGTCGGTGCCCGCCTCGCCGGTGTACTGGTCCTTGTTGGTGCCGCCCCGGAGGTAGTCGTCGCCGGCCCCTCCGCGCATGTTGTCGATGCCGTGAGAGCCGACGATCACGTCGTTGCCCCCTTCGCCGAAGAGGTCGTCGTCCAGCAGCTCGCCGAAGAGCTTGTCGTCCCCGTTGCCGCCGTGCATGTCCTCTCCGCCGCTGCCGCCGCGCAGCACGTCGTTGCCCTCGTCCCCGAACATCGCGTCGGTGCCGTCGTCGCCGAGGAGGAGGTCGTCGCCGGCGTCGCCGTGGAGGGTGTCGCGGTCGGTCGCGCCGCCCACGATGTCGTTGCCCGCGCCGCCTGAGACGTCGTCCTTGCTCGGCCCGCCGCTGACGTCGTCGTCGCCGGCCTCCCCGAAGATCTTGTCCTGCCCCTTCTCGTTCTTGATGTTGTCGGCGCCGTCGCCGCCGTAGGACTTGTCGCTGCCGCGGCCGGGAAGGATGGTGTCGTTACCCGGCCCGCCGCAGACGATGTCGCCGCCCTTGCCGGTGATGATCGTGTCGTTGCCCGCGCCGCCGTAGACGACCTGCTTGCCGCCGCCGTTGCCCTTGATCCGGATCTTGTTGTTCCCGGCGTTGCCGACGATCTTCGCCTTCTTGCCGCCGCAGGTGACGGCCTGAGCCGCCACGGGCGCAGTCAGCGCGATGCCCAATGCCAGCACGCTGACGATGCTGAGCCTGAAAGCGGTCTTCACGAAGTCGTTCCCTCCCCGTACCGGTTTGCCCGGGTCCCTCCCGGTGCCCGCACCCTAGGGGTCCGGGCACCTCCAGTCAATACGAAACTTCTACGGAGCGTCGAGATAGGGCTGCATGGCTGCCCTGAGCGGCTCCGGGATCGCCGTCTTGCCCCCGCCGTCCGAGGCGACGAACACGTAGCGGTTCTCGCCCTCGGCGCAGACCTCGCCGTCGCGCTCGAGGGCCATCGAGACGACCATCGACGTCTCACCCAGGTGCGTGATGCGCGCGACGCCCTCGAACTCGTCGTCGAAGCGCAGCGGCGTCACGTAGCGGACCCGGGCCTCCGCGACGACGAGATCCAGGCCGGACGCGACCATCTCGGAGTACCCGCCGAGCTCGCGCCACAGCTCGGTGATGGTCACGTCGAAGTACGTCAGGTAGTTGGCGTTGAAGACGACGCCCTGCGCGTCGCACTCGTGGTAGCGGACTCGCAGGCCGTAGCGGAAGGGCTCACCCACCGCTACGAGGGCGTCATCTCGTAGGCCTTGGCGAGCTCCGGATCCTTCTTCGCCAGCAGCTCGGCCAGGTCCACCATCACCTTGCACTGCTTCCAGGTCGCGTCGTCCTGCATCTTGCCGTCGATCATGTGGACGCCCTTGCCGTCCGGGATCGCCTCGAGCACCTTCTTGGCGAACAGGACCTCGTCCGGGGGCGGGCTGAACACCTTCTTGGCGATGTCGATCTGCGCGGGGTGGAGCGACCAGGCGCCGACGCAGCCGAGCAGGAATGCCGCGCGGAACTGCGTCTCGCAGCCGAGGGTGTCCTTGATGTCCCCGTAGGGGCCATAGAAGGGGAGGATCCCGGCGGAGGTGCAGGCATCGACCATGCGGGCGATCGAGTAGTGCCACGGATCCTGCTGGGCGGTGGCGCGAGGCGCGTCGGGGTCGTCCGGGTCGGGGTCCTCGATCACCCGGTACCCGGGGTGTCCGCCGCCGACGCGCGTGGTCTTCATCCGGCGGGAGGCCGCGAGGTCCGCGGGGCCGAAGCTCATCCCCTGCATCCGCGGGCTCGCGGTGGCGATCTCCTCGAGGTTGACGACGCCGAGCGAGGTCTCCAGGATCGCGTGGACCAGCAGCGGCTTCTTGACCTTCGCCTTCGCCTCGAGCTGCGCCAGCAGCCGGTCCACGTAGTGGATGTCCCAGGCGCCCTCGACCTTCGGGACCATGATCACGTCGAGCTTGTCGCCGATCTCGGTGACGAGCTCGGTCAAATCGTCGAGGGCCCAGGGGCTCTCCAGGGAGTTGACGCGGGTCCACAGCTGCGTCTCGCCGAATTCGACCTCGTTCGCGACCTCGATCAGGCCCTGCGCGCGCGGCCTCCTTGTCTCGACCGGGATCGCGTCCTCGAGGTTGCCGAGCAGGATGTCAGCCTGCTTGGCCATGTCGGGGACCTTCGCCCGCATCTTCTCGTTGGACCCGTCGAAGAAATGGATCATCCGCGAGGGGCGGAACGGGATCTCGCGAGGCGGATCGGGGGCGTCGATGGCGAGGGGCTCGAAGAAAGCGCGTGGGTTTCTCATGGCAGGAACGCTATAGATCAGTCCGATGCCGGCAACGATCCGACCCGCCCGTGAGGCTGACGTCGAGGCGCTGCTGAAGGCCTACGAGTGGCTGTTCGCACCGCCGGGCAGCACGCCCCCCGGCTGGGACCCCTCGAGGGCCGCGGAGGCTCTGCGAGAGGCGATCGCCGACGACCGCAGCGTCATCCTCGTGGCCGAGGAAGGGGAGGAGCCGGTGGGGCTCTGCTCGGCCTATCTCGAGCTGAACTCCGTGCGCTATGGGCTGCGCTGCTGGGTCGAGGACCTCGCGGTCAGCCCCGAGCACCGCTCCGAGGGCGTCGGCAAGGCGCTGCTCGACGCGGCCAAGGACTGGGCCCGGGAGCGCGGCGCGACGCACCTCGAGCTCGACAGCGGCGACGCGCGGGTCGATGCCCACCGCTTCTACGAACGCGAGCAGCCTGCCTGGGCGGGCCGCCAGTACAGCTGGCTCCTCTAGTCGAGCCCGGCCGCTTCGCGGGCGGTCTGCTGGTCGATGTAGTACGTCGTCCGCTTGATCTGGCCGTTCTCCAGGTCCCAGATGGAGGCGCTGGGCGTTTCGATCTCCACCGCACCGTGCTTGGTCGTCCCGACCTGACGTACCAGGAAGACGAGCCGGTCATCAACCGGCACGACCTCATCGATCTCCAGTCGGAAGCGCTCATAGGGAGTGATCCAGTCGCCGAGGGCCTCTCTGAAGCCGCCTACACCCGGGTACTCGCGCTCGATGCCCTCCTTGCTCACCATCACGCACACGTAGTCGGGAGCCGCGACCTCCGTCAGCAACGCCGCGATCGTCTCGATGCCCTCGGTGCCCTCGAGCGCCGACCCCCCTGAAAAAAGGACGCCCTCCCGGATCAGGTCGATCAGCTCCTCGTTGGTCCTGTCGCCGCCCATTTGCACCAAGTATCCTTCACAGTTCGTCGCTCAGCAACCGCAGGAGATTCATGAGCGCAGCAGCTGTCGGAACGCTGGAGACAGCAGGGAGGAAGCGTCTTGCCGCGGCGGCGACGATCGCGGTTCTCGCGGCGGTGCTCGCGGCTCTCGCCGGGGCGCCGGCGGCCCAGGCGGCGCCGTCATGGAGCGACGGCCCGATCCAGCGGTCCTACATCACCAATTGCCCGAGCGTCATCTTCGGCAATCCATACGTCGAGGAGGGAGCGTGGACTTGGACCGGCCAGTACATCGACCCGGCCAACGCCCCCGATGTCAACGAGATCTTCCTATATCCACGTGGTCGCCGGCGCCGTCGGCAACAGCTGCTCCGGGCAATACGTGCACTTCGAGGCTGCTCGGGCCCCCTGTCGGGAATATGTACTACGACATCACCCCCGCGCACCGCCGCGATCTCCTGCGGCGATCAAGCTGGAACACGAACCCGCCGATCGCCCACAGAGCCGCCTACCCCGCCGGTGCATGTCCGCAGAACCACCCAGACGACAGGCCAGTTCTACGGCCTCGGCTTCGACCAGCAGACAGGGCCGTCGAGCAGCTACCCCTGGCCGCTGCCCCAGGGCAGGGGCTGGGAGATACAGATCCCCGTCTACATGGACCGTACGATGTCCGGCGGCTTTGGGGCCTGCAACGACTGCAACACGTTCCTGAGCAAGCTTCTCGACGGGAACGACTCGCCGCAGCTCTTCCCGCGTCAGGGACTGTTCGTCAACAACGCGGCCCCCGGCGGCGGTGGCGGTGGCGCACCGGGGACGGGCGCCGACGACGTCGGGCTCCAGCCGGCCGCGCAGAAGCCCGATCCGGACCCGCCGGCCACGGCCAAGAAGAAGTGCAAGAAGGGGCAGAAGCTGAAGAAGGGCAAGTGCGTCAAGAAAAAGAGGAAGAAGAAGAAGTCAGAGCGCGCCCAGGCTTCCCTATCCTGCCCGCCATGGCCGTAGCCACCGAGCAGCAGCAGCACGAACTTCGAGGAGATGACCGACGAGCAGAAGGCCATCGTCGAGATGGTCCGGAACTTCGTCGACAAGGAGATCCTCCCCAACGCCGAGGAGTACGACCACGAGGACAAGTTCCCGGAGCCGATCGTCGAGCAGATGAAGGAGCTCGGCCTGTTCGGCGTCACGATCCCCGAGGAGCATGGGGGCATGGGGCTCGACCTGACGACCTACGCGATGATCGTCGAGGAGCTCTCCCGCGGCTGGATCTCGATCTCAGGCGTCGTCAACACCCACTTCATCGGCTCCTACCTGCTGATGAAGTTCGGCACCGACGAGCAGAAGGAGTACTTCCTGCCGAAGATGGCGACGGGCGAGATCCGCGCCGCCTTCTCCCTCTCCGAGCCCGAGGTCGGCTCCGACGTACAGGGCATCAAGTCGACCGCCAAGAAGGACGGCGACGACTGGGTGCTCGACGGGCAGAAGATGTGGGTCACCAACGGTCTCGGCTCCGGCGTCGTCTTCGTGCTGATGAAGAACGATCCGAAGGCCGACCCGCCCTACAAGGGCATGACCTGCTTCATCACCGAGAAGGAGCCCTGGGCGGAGAAGAACGAGGGCAAGTACGAGGGCCTCGAGATCCCGCCCAAGATCAAGAAGATGGGCTACAAGGGCGTCGAGTCCACCGAGCTCGTCTACAGCGGCTACCGGTGCCCGCCCGATCGCATCCTCGGCGGCGAGGACGCCGGAGTGGGGCAGGGGTTCGTCCAGATGATGGACGCCCTCGAGGTCGGCCGCGTCAACGTCGCCGCTCGCGGCGTCGGCATCGCGCAGCGCGCGCTCGAGCTGGCGCTGAAGTACAGCCAGGAGCGCAAGACCTTCGGCAAGCCGATCGCGAAGCACCAGGCGATCCAGTTCAAGCTCGCCGAAATGGCCACCAAGGTCGAGGCCGCCAGACTGATCACCCGCAAGGCCGCGCGGATGAAGGACGCCGGCCAGCGCTCCGACCTCGAGGCCGGGATGGCGAAGCTGCTGGCATCCGAGACGGGCAAGGAGGTCGTCGAGGAGTCATTCCGCATCCACGGCGGCTACGGCTACTCGAAGGAGTACGAGATCGAGCGGCTCTACCGCGACGCGCCGCTGCTGCTGATCGGCGAGGGCACCTCCGAGATCCAGAAGATGGTCATCGGCAAGAAGCTGCTCGAGCGGCACAAGATCTGACCGTTCCGCGGGCCGCGGTTATTCTGCGCAGACGTCGACGGAACGGCCCATAGTCACCCAGGGGGACCAGGGTGGACCCATCTCGCGAGCCCGGCTGGCCGCCCGGGTCGGTGAGGCGATCGATTCAGGCGCGCTTCTCCTCACCGCGGGCGCCGGCTACGGCAAGACGACCGCCCTCGATCAGGCGCTGAGCGAGGCAGCGGCGCCGGTGGCGTGGATCAGGTGCACGCAGAGGGAGCGGCTCCCCGAGGCGCTTTTGATGGGGATCCTGGAAGGGACCTCCCGCGCCGCGCCCGGGGCCACCGACGCTCTGAGGGAGCGCCTCACCGCATCTACGGATCAGGTCGACGCACTGGCGGCAATCCGCGAGTTGCTCGCGGATCTTCCCCAGCTCCTCGTCGAGCCCCTCGTCCTCGTCGTTGACGACGCCGAGCATCTGGACGGAGCGGATAGCTCCCTTCAGCTTCTGAGCGAGCTGATCAACTCGGAGGTTCAATCGCTCAGGGTCGCCGTCGCCAGCCGCCGCGCCCTCGACCTCCG
This sequence comes from uncultured Solirubrobacterales bacterium, assembly GCA_963824785.1. Lineage (GTDB taxonomy): Bacteria > Actinomycetota > Thermoleophilia > Solirubrobacterales > 70-9 > CAWGQG01. The sequence goes on along the minus strand of CAWGQG010000001.1, from coordinate 651,041 downwards.
AGTGGCGAAGGCACGCGCAGCCAACCGGCTGGCCGAGCTGACCGCGACCGACCTCGCCTTCGATGACGAGGAGTGCGCGGCCATTCTGCGATCTCGCGGCGGACGTGAACCGACGTCCGAGGAGGTCTCTGAGGTGATGGAGGCGACCGAGGGCTGGCCGCTGGGGGTCGCGCTGGCCATTGCCCGGGTGGGCGAAGCGCATCGGGGCTCCGCCGGTCCGGTGGCGCTCCGTGACCTGCGCTCGGCGCCGGAGGTGCGATCGTTTCTCTCCGAGGAGCTGCTCGGCTCACTCGAACCGGAGTTGCGCGAGGCCGTGATCTCGTCGAGCGTTGCGCGGACCTTGACCCCGCCGGTCGCCGCCGCGCTCGATCTGCCGGCGGAGTTCGGCAGTCGCATCGAGCGAGCCGGGATGCTGGTGCGACAGCTCGAGGATGAGGAGGGGTTCGCGTATCACCCGCTTCTGCGGGAGTTCCTGCTGGAGCAGCTCGACGCCGAACGCGGGGAGGAGGAGCGGCGGCGGCTGCACGGTGCCATCGCACCCGCGATCGCGGCGGCGGGCGATCCGATCGAGGCGATCGAGCACTGGCTCGAGGCGAAAAGCTGGCCCGAGGCGGTCGCGGCGATCGAGCAGGAGGGCCCGGTTCTGGTCAGGTTCTCGGCAGGCCTGATGAGGCGCTGGCTCTCGCTGCTGCCGGCGGACGCCCGGGCTCTACCGACGATTCTCTCGTTCGAGGGTCAGCTCGAATGGGGAGCGGGCGACCACCCGCGCGCGGCGGAGGTGCTTCGAGAGGCGGTTCGCGGGTTTCGCGACGCGCCGAACCCGCCGGCAGAGTGGTTCGCGCGCTTCATCCTCGTGGATGCCCTCTTCTCGACCGGAGGCTGGGACGAGCTTGCCGCGCTCGTCCAGGACTGGGACGATCCCGCCGCCGAGGGCGCCGGCGTGCTCGCACCCGCAACCGTGATTTTCGCGGCGATTGCGCTCGCGACCGTCGGTCGCTTCGAGGAATCGGACCGGCTTGCCGCGGATGCCCTCCGGCATCGCGACGCCGAGTTGCTCGGGCCCGCCGAGGCCCTCCGCCTCGCGTTTCGCGACACGCCTCCAGGCCATCTCGACAGGGTCCTCGCGGACATGGAGGCCGCGGTGCAAGAGCTCGAGCACTCCGATCCCTTCAACCGGCGCCTCTACCTGCTCGCCTCCCTGGCGCTGATGTTCGCCGAGCGGGGGCGCCCGGAAGAGGCAATGGAGACGTGGATGCGCGTGCGCGAGGGTGCACTCGGAGGGGGCGCCGGACCGATGCTGCTGGACTCGACGCACGCCTGGTGCGCCGTGCTCCATGCCGAGCAGGGGCATCTGCACGAGGCCGAGGCCGAGCTCGCGTCCTACGAGGGACAGGAGCAGAGCTGGCGCGCCTACATCGGTGACCTCGCCAGAGCGTACGTGGCCTCGCTGCACGGCGATACGGCGGAGACCGTCGCGCGTGCGGAGAGGGCAATCGCCACCGTCGCCGAGGGCCCGATCGTGTTCTTCCACTGGAACGCCGCCTACCTGATTCCACCCCTCGTAGCCGTGGGGAGGTCAGACCGGGCGGGAGAGATCCTCGAGGAGACGTTCGGCCTTATCGACGACACCTTTCCTGGATCGCTCGGTTGCTTCCCGAGGGGCCGGCTCCTCGCCCTGCGGGCCTGGCTCCGGCACACCGAGGGGGACGTCGAGGGCGCCGATGCCGACCTGCGCCGCTTCTGGGACGAGGCGGGCAAGACCCTGCCGCACACCCTGCGGCGCGAGTGGAGGCGGCTGGAGTCGGTCGTCTGGGACGCTCTGGAGCGCGGCACGCTCGAGCCAACCGGGACGATCGAGGCGATTTCCGAGGGCTTCCCGGAGGGACTGCAGCTGGTCCCGTTCCTGGAACATCCGCTCCCGGCGGTTCGGCGGGCCGCCCTCGCACCCGCGACGGATTCGGGGCACCCGGCAGCGCTGCAGCACCTGCGGCGGCTCGAGAGCGATCCCGACCCGGATTTGGCCGCAGCCGCGTCGCGAGGTGCAGAGCGGCTGACGCGCACTCTGCCCCCGCTTCACTTCGAGGTGCTGGGGGGCTTCGACGTCGGTCGAGGCTCGTGGCGGGTCGGTGACGCCTGGGGGCGCCCGGTCGACGCCCGACTCGTTCGCTTCCTGCTCGTCCACCTCGATGAGCCGGTGCCGGAGGATGTGCTCTTCGACGCTCTCTGGCCGGGGCTGTCGCCGTCCAGCGCCCGAAACAGCCTCCAGACCGCGGCCTCGAGGGCACGGCGGGTGCTGGACCCGCCCCGGGTGGAGCGCAGCGCGATCGAGAGCTCCGAACGCAGCTACTGGGTGGTGCTGGGCGAGCGGGATCTCGTGGACGCGGAGGAGTTTCGATCCGCGGCGGAAACCGCACTCGCCGAGAGGGGGGAGCGGCGACGGGCGCTGCTGGAGCACGCCCGCTCGCTTTGGGGCGGTGAGCCGCTGCCCGAGGAGCGCTATTCGGATTGGGCGACCGCCTACCGCGAGCGTCTGCTGGACCGGTACACGGAGGTGCTCGCACGATTGGTCGAAATCCATGAGGGCGCCGACGAACACGCCGAGGCGGCAACGGTGGCGCGCGAGCTGGTGGACCTCGATTCGCTGAACGAGGGTGGCCACCGGGCCCTGATCGCCGCCTATGCCCGCGCGGGCCGCACCGGTCACGCCCTCCGCCAGTACCTCGAATGCAGGCGCGCCTTGGTCGAGGAGCTCGGGATTGAGCCCTCCGAGGCGACCTCGGCGCTGCAGGCCCGGATCCTCGCCGGACAGCCCGTCTGAGCTCCACGCCGGACTCGATATGTGCCAGATAAGCGTCCGTGCATACGGTCGTCGGGACTTCGATGCCCGGCCTGATCAAGAAGACCCTTGCCGCCGCCGCCGTGCTGATGACCGCGGGCGCGGGAAGCGCCCAGGCCGCCACGATGGAGAACTACGGCCGTTACTCGGGCGATCCCGGCGTCAACAACGTCACGGCCTCCTTCGACGGAACGAACACGACGTTCAGCGACACCGCGGGCATCGCGCTCGACCCCGATGCCACCCAACCGGACCAGGGCGCCTGCACTTCCCTCAGCCCCACCAGCGTCCGTTGCGCCTACCCGCACGGTTACGGTCTCTCCCTCGAGTCCGGCGACGACTCATTCACGTACGTTGGCGGCGCCCCGCCCCTCAGCACTCCCGACGGCCGTCTCTTCTCCGTCGAGGGGGGTGATGGGGTTGACGTGCTCAACGGATCCCCTTACAGGGACCTCTTCCATGGAGACGGCGATTTCGATGGCACGCCCGATCCTGCGGGAAACGACCAACTCTTCGGTCACGGCGGCGACGACGAGCTCCGTGACCGGGACGGGAGCTCAAACCGCTTCGACGGTGGTCCCGGCGAGGACCTGGTGATCGGGAGCGACGGAGCCGACATGATCGACGGCGGCGACGGCGAGGACCTCCTCACCGGGGCCGACGGTCCTGATCTGGTCCGGGGCGGCGCCGGCAAGGACGACGTCGAGGGCGGCGGCGGCAAGGACGTTGCCGACGGGGGAGCCGGAAATGACGTCGTCCAGGCGAGCTTCCACGGCGGCGGCTGCTCAACGGACACCTTGATCGGCGGCGCCGGCAGGGACTCGCTCTACGCCGCCTGCGGGGTACCGACCCTGAAGCTTCGCGACGGCGAGAGGGACGCCGGCGGCTGCCTTCCCGCGGTCAGGAACCCGACCATCGAGGCGGACAAGAAGCTCGACGTGCTGACGGGCGGCGCTTGTGCGCGGAAGCAGAAGAAGTGCAAGAAGAAGGCAAAGAAGGGCGCCTTCGCGGCCAAGAAATGCAGAAAGAAGAAGAAGTAGTGGCGCGTCTGCGGGTGATCGCGTTCCTCGCCGTTGCGGTCGGAGCATTCATCGCCGTGGCCCCCGCCTCGGCGGTCCCGGTGGGCACGCTCGACTACTCGTGCACCCCGAGCGGGCAACTGGGGTTCGGGTTGCTCCAGAGTCCTCACACGACCGCTCAGAAGTTCACCGCAGGCGCGACGGGGAAGGTCAGATACGTCGAAGTCGACCGCGTGGCCCGCGCGGCCGGCGGCACCGGAGGCCAGATCAACGTCGAGCTTCTGGGCGTCGACGGCAGCGGCGTGCCGGTTGGACCAGCCCTTGCCACCACAGCAATACCCGGCGCGCAGATCACGGCCGACAACGTTGCGCGCACCCTTTCCGCGACCTTCGATCCCGCGACGGCCTATCGGGTCATCGCCGGCACCAGCTATGCGATCGCGCTGAACACGGCCGACACGGCACAGAACAGCTGGGAGGTGGGCAACAACACCTGTCCGGGGGCGGCCCACTTCTCCTTCTCAGGAGGCCCCTACAACACAGGTGGCTTCGCGTCGGGCGAGGATGCCGGCCTCGACGTCTACCTCGGGCCTCCGAACGACGACTTCGGCCACGCCCAAACCCTCACCGGGAGCACGGCGTCGATCGGGGGGACGACCCTCGGCGCCAGCGGCGAGAGCGGCGACGACTTTGTCACCGAGGATCAGTCCAGCATCGGACGCTCGGTCTGGTACCGGTGGACGGCGCCCGGGAGCGGCCCGACGACCGTAGACACCTGCACGACCAACTACGACTCGTTGCTCGCCGTCTTCGCCGGCAGCGGCCTGGGTGCCCTCACGCCGGTCGCCACCAACAACAACAACCCCGACTGCCTGGCCGGCTACGGGAGCAAGGTGAGCTTCGACGCCGTCCAGGGCACGACCTACCACATCGATGTCGACGGCTGCTGCGGCGCGCCGGAGGGCACCTTCACCCTGGCCCTGTCCGGGCCCTCGGCCCCCCCGCCTCCAATCGTCACGACCCCGCCCGCGACCCCGATCACGGGACAGCCGGTGAAGAGGTGCAAGAAGCGTCCGAAGAGCGCCCGCCCGAAGAGCGCCCGCCTAGCCAAGAAGTGCAAGCGAAAGAAGAAGAAGAAGTGAATCGCTACACGTTCGTCGTCCACATCCAGCCCGACGGTCCCTCGACGCTCGAGAACCTCAGCACTCAGGAACGGGTCCGGGTCACCGACCTCGCCACCGTGGGCCCCCAGATCGAGCAGTGGCTCGAAAGCCTCACCGCCGCGCCAGCCGACGTGAACCCAACCGAAAGAGGCTGAAACCGATGCGTAATGCAATCCGCCCGCTGCTCGTCCTCGCCCTCTCGATGGCCTGCATTGTCTCCATGACCGCATTGGCTTTGGCGCTCGGGCCCGGGGGCTGGGGCAACCTCGGGGAGCGGGCGCCCGGCGTCTCGGCGCTCGACGGCCGCGTTGACGTGCTCAGCACGGAAATACCGGGCAAGCTGCTGGCCGGCGGAGCCTTCACCGCCGCTGGCGTGCCGGCGGGCAACACGACCAACGATGACCACATTGCGATCTGGGACGGTGCGTCCTGGAGCCCGCTCGGCGCGGGCGCGGGGCTGAACGGGGACGTCCGTGCACTCGAGTTCGACAACGGCAAGATCTACGCGGGCGGCGTCTTCACGGCTGCCGGCGGCAACGCAAACGCCGACTTCCTCGCCGTCTGGGACACCACCGCGGTCACACCCAGCTGGCAGCCGGTTTGCAGCGCGGCGAATCCGCCGAACGGCGGCAACGTCGACGCGCTGAAGATCGTCGGCAACACGCTCTACGTCGGGGGTGCGGGTCAGAACTGGGGCGGAATCCCCCAGGCGGACTATCTCTTTGCCTGTGACCTGACGAGCGGCATACCGACGGCGATGGTCGACGTGGACGGCGACGCCACCGGCGCGATCCTTGCCCTGGCAGTCGACAGCAACGGAGACCTCTACGCGGGCGGGAACTTCATCAACTGGGACGCGAGCACGATCGGAACCAACGACGCCGACTACGTCGTCAAATACGACCTGCCAAGTGGCACTCCCAGCGCGCTTGTCTCAGCGCCCGCCCAGCCGACGCCCGGCATAGACAGCACCGGCGTCGACTCGCTGGCGACGATCGGGACCACCCTCTTCGTCGGCACCGACGATGTCAACGTCGACGGCATCCCGCAGGCCGATCACGTCGTCAGGTGGGACGGCTCGGATTGGAGCGCCGTTGGCTCGAACACCGCCAACACCAACGGCTATTTCCCGACGACAGCCGACATCCAGTCGATGACACCGTCCGCCGTGCTTTCCAACATGCTCTGGGTCTCCGGGAACTGGCAGAACGCGGACGGAGATCCACTGGCCGACAGCGTCGCGAGATTCGATGGCTTCGGTTACTGGCAAACCGTCGGGCACAACGGAGCCGGCAACGGCCCCCTGAACGGCAACCTGAACCGCGGGCTCGCGGAGTACCACAACGCCGTCATCGTCGGGGGGAACTCCTCCGACGCGGGCGGCGACCCCCTGGCCGACTTCATCGGCTGCAGCCCGTTCGGCACGATCCCCTGCGTCCAGCCGCCGCCCACCGTGACGACGCCGCCGCCCGCGGTCATCCCCGCACCGACGGGACGACGTGCAGCGGCGCTGAAGAAGTGCAAGAAGAAGCGTGGCAGGGCGCGGGCGAACTGCAAGAAGAAGGCGAAGAAGCTCCCCGTCTAGCCTGAACGGGCTGGCGTCAGGTCAGCTCTGTCTGTCCCGGTTGGGTGAGAACGGACACGGGCGGCCAGGGCGCCCCCCGCAGCGTGGCCGACGGCGCCGGCACAGCCGTTTGGCCGGCCACCGGGCCCGAATCCCCGAGCGGTGGATTCTTCCGTGATCGCTAACCGATGCCCTGGCTGCCATGAGGCGGCCACCATTTCACGCGGGCCGTGGGCGGGTCAACCCCAGTTTCGGGTATGGCGCGTCTGCACCGCTGGCGGCGTAGGATCGTGGCGATGGCTGGGAGGCCAATTCGGATCGCAATCGCGGTCGCCCTGATCGCGACGACCGGTGCCGTCGCGACGGCCCCGAGCAGCGCATCCACTTGGCCGAACCTGCCGTGGTCGGACCTGCTCCCGCCGGCCCCCAGCTCGACGGAGGTCCAGCCTGGACCGGTCAAGCACTGCCGCAAGCCGACACAGAGATGCATCAGGGGGGTGCTGAAGCGGCTGCGCAAGACGCAGAACCGGTTCGGGTGCGATCACCGCGCCGTGTTCGCCACCACCTACCTGAAGCTGACCAAGCAGCTCGCGATCGCCCTGCGGAGGCCGGCCTTCTTCGACTACCGCCGCTACCTGCTGACCCAGGCGACGGAGTTCTCGAACGTCTACCTGCGCGCGCTGCGGGCCTACGACCGCGGCGAGCCGGTGCCCGAGGCCTGGCGGATCTCGTTCGAGACCGCCGCAGCGGGCGACGTCAACGGGGCCCAGGACATGCTGCTCGGTATCAACGCGCACGTCCAGAACGACATGCCGTTCGTGGTCGCGGCCCTCGGGCTCCGGGCGCCCGATGGGGGCTCCCGGAAGCCGGACCACGACCGCGTCAACCAGGTCCTGAATGCCGCCTACGACCACGTCGTGGCCGCGGTCACCCGCCGGTATGACCCGCAGGTGGGTCTGACCAACTCGCCGCTGACTCCGCTGGACGACGCGGCGGGTCTGGAGCTGGCGAAGGGCTGGCGTGAGGGGGTCTGGCGGAACGCCGAGCGCCTGATGAACGCAGGCTCCGACGCCGAGCGCGCCCAGGTCGCCCAGCAGATCGAGCAGAACGCCGGCCTCTGGGCAAGGGCGATCGCGACCCCGCAGCAGCCGGGCTATCGCGCCCAGCGCGACGCCTACTGCGCGTCAGCCCTCGGCAGGTAGCCTGCGCCCGAGTGGCTACGACTCAGGACCTGATCAAGACCGCGATCGAGCGCTTCCTGCAGGAGGTCCCCGCCCTCTCCAAGCTGAAGCTCGTGTTCGAGCTCGAGCTCCGGGGCCGGGGTGACGTCCAGATGTTCCGGGTTGAGCTGCCCGGGCCGAAGATCACCAAGGAGTCGACGCAGGACGCTCGGGTCACGGTCACGATTCCGCGCTCGCACTTCAACGAGCTCGCCGCCGAGGGCGAGGTCAGCGCACTACCGGGAGGCATACGAGTCCGGCCACATCAAGGCGACGGGCGACCCCGGGATCCTGAAGCTGATCGCGCAGGTGGTCGAGCGTCACGAGCAGCGCGGCCGCACCCGCAAGGTCCACTGAGCGCAGCGTAGCGGCCGGGGGTACCATCCCGCGCCGCCACCCAGCCCACGATCACCGACAAGGAGACTGAGCGACAGCGATGAGCGACGAGAAGCACGAACTGATCACGGACCAGGCAGAGCGCGAGGCGTCCGGCGCCCGGCAGTACGGCCGCTACCTCGAGGAGTTCGAGGTCGGCGCGACCTACCTGCACTGGCCGGCGAAGACGGTGACCGAGGCAGACGATCACCTCTTCTGCCTGATCACCATGAACCACCACCCACTGCACATCAACGACGTCTACGCGTCGGAGTCGCAGCAGGGCCAGAACGTCGTGGTCGGGCCGCTCGTCTACTCGCTGGCGCTGGGCATGTCGGTGGGCGACGTCTCCGGCAAGGCGATCGCGAACCTCGCGACCGAGGACCTGAAGCATCCGGCGCCGGTCTTCCACGGGGACACGCTCTACTGCGAGTCCGAGGTGCTCGAGGTGCGGCCGTCAGAGTCAAAAAAGGACCGAGGGGTAGTCAAGGTGCACACGCGCGTCTACAAGCAGGACGGCACCCTGGTCGCTGAGTTCAAGCGCGCCGTGCTGGTGCCGCGCAAGGAACCCGGATAAGGAGGCAGAGATGGTCAGCTTCAGGAACGTCAAGCGGATCGCGGACAAGGCCAAGGACCAGGTCGAGAAGCGCGGCGGCAGCGACGCCCTGAAGGGGGACGCTGCCGAGCTGAAGTCGATCGCCAAGGGCAAGGGGAGCATCAAGGACAAGGCGAAGGCCGCCGGCAAGGCGCTCAAGGATCCGGGCGAGAAGGACGCGGAGGAGCAGGGCGAGAAGACCGCCTAGGGACCGCTGCTCGGAGCGGTTTCCGCTGTTAAGGCACCGATGCGAGCATTTCTCAGCTTGCTCGGCGCCGCCTGCCTGCTCGTGCTCCCGGCGTCCCGGGCGGAGGCGGCGACCTTCACGGTCAACAGCACCGCCGACGCGGCTGCGGTCGGCAGCACCGCCGACGGGGTCTGCGACTCGGCCCCCGGCCTGGCGGTCGTCTGCACGCTGCGCGCGGCGGTGCAGGAGGCGAACGCGGACACGGTCGCCGACGTGATCAACCTGCCGAACCTGGGCCCGGACTACGCGCTCAGCCTCGGGGGCGCCGGGGGAGGACGCGAGCCTCGGCGGCGACCTCGATGTGACCAACTCGCTGCTGATCCAGGGATCCGGCGGAGCGACGATCAACGGCGGGGGGATCGACCGCGTCCTGCACCTCGGACCGGTCGCCGGCTCGCCGGTCCTCGGCCTGATCACGGTCGAGATCCGCGGCGGCGGCAACGAGGCGGTGGGCGGGGGCGTCTTCGTCGAGCGGGGCACGATCGGGCTCGACCGCGTCACCGTCGACGCCAACAGCGCCCAGGGCGGCGCGGGCAACGCCCTCGGCGGGGGCCTGTGGATCGCCTCGCCCGGCACCCACACGATCACCGCATCCACCGTGGCGGGCAACACGGCCGTGGGAGGCGCCAGCGCCAGCGGCGGCGGCGTTGGTCTCCAGAACGCGGCCGCCCAGCTTCAGGTGGTCAACTCGACGATCAGCAACAACAACGCGACCTCGGCGCTCGGCACTGCCGAGGGCGGAGGGCTGTGGACCGCCGCACCGGCGACTCTCACCCACGTCACCCTGCACCAGAACGGCGCCAACGGCGTGCCCGACGGGGTCGGAGGGAACCTACGGGCGTTCGGCCAGGTCACCTCGCTCAGGGCCAGCGTGATCTCGGACGGGAACGCGGGACCGGGAACGCAGAACTGCGAGGGCTCGTTCTCCAGCCTCGGCCACAACCTCGAGGGTCACGGCAGCAGCACCGGGCAGTGCGGTCTCTCCACGGGGTTGACGGCTGACCGGCTCGTCGAGGATGCCCTGGTGGCGCCGCTCGCGGACCGCGGCGGCCCGACCCAGACCCACGCGCTGCTCGGTCGCAGCCTGGCTCTGGATGCGGTGCCGGTCTGTTATCCGCTCACAACCGATCAGCGAGGCCTGCCCCGCCCGGGGGCCTATGCCTGCGACTCGGGCTCTTTCGAGCGCCAGGTGCTCGCGCCGCGCAAGAACTGCTTCGGCAAGCCGCCGACGATCTTCGGATTCAACGACAACGAGTCGATCACCGGCACGCCGCTCGCGGACGTGATCCTCGGCGAGGGCGGCAACGACACGATCAACGGCATGGGCGGCAACGACCGCATCTGCGGGGATGCGGGCAAGGACAAGATCATCGGCGGCCAGGGCAACGACAAGCTGGCCGGGGAGGGCGGCCGCGACCGCCTGCTCGGCAAGGCCGGGCGCGACCGGCTCGAGGGAGGAGCGGGCCCGGACTTCCTCAAGGGCGGCCCCTCACGTGACGTGCTCGACGGAGGTGGCCGTCGTGACCGCTGCGTCGGGGCGAAGCAGGACCGCGCTACGTCCTGCTGATCAGATCAGTGCGCCTCGTCGGGCGCGTGCGCCGGGGGACGTGACTCCTCGGCGAGCGAGGTGATCTCCAGCACCCCGCGCGAGGCGCTCTCGAGCACCTCGGTGGCCTCCTCTGGGGAGCGCGCGTAGAGCTCGACCAGCAGGTGGACGACGATCCGCTCCTCGTCGTGCTTGTGGAAGCGGACGTGGGTGAAGAACTCGCGCGTCCCCTGCTCGCCGAAGGAGCCGTAGGTCAGCGACTCGGCGGCCTCGGGGCCCGAGCAGCGTCTCGACCTGGTCCTGGTCGACGGCGACGGTGCAGGAGGCGACCCACGGCGTGCCGGCGACCATCCGCTCCCAGCGGTCCTCGACCGGGACGACCTTGTCCTCCTGGATCGTCAGGTGCGGCTGGTCGTGGAGACAGCGCAGGCACTGGACCACCGCCTCCTGGACCTCGTCGATGCGGTCCGAGGGCTCGCCGGTCTCGGGGTCGACGCGCAGGATCGCGTCGTAGTGAAGCTGGACCTCGAGGTCGCGCGCCCAGCACCGGTAGCAGCGAAGCCAGGCGCTCCGGTCCCCATTCATGAGGCCCTCTTCGTTCATCGCTGACTTGAAGGTAGCTCGCGGCGGAAGCCGCGGTGCAGGCCGCTAACCGCCGGAGCTCGGCCTGGATGTCGGCGGCGGTGACGGCGTCGGGCAGGGGGGTGATGTCGATCCCGTCTTGGATCGCGAACGAGGGCGTGCCGGTGAAGCCGAGCTCCGAGGCCTCGTCGTTGGCGCCCTTGAGCACCTCGCTCCAGCGCTCGACGGTCGCGTTCGGCTCTTCCCATTGCTCCAGGTCCGGGACCTTGGCCTCCTCGGCGATGCCCCGCAGGAACTCGTCGGTCACGTAGCCCGAGTTCTCCGGGCCCTGCTGCGCGTAGAAGGCCTCGATGAAGTTCCACATCCGGTCCTGCTCGCCGGCCGCGAGGGCGGCCGCGGCGGCGGTCTCGGAGTCCGGTCCCGAGGATCACCCAGTTCCGGAACGTGATTCTGGAGCTCGCCGTCCGCCACCGGGCCCTCGAGGAGCTGGGGGATCTCCTTGACCGCGAACTGGCGGCAGAACGGGCACTGGAGGTCCGCGAACTCGACGACGGTCTCGGGCGCGTCCTCGTCGCCGATCGTGTTGCCGTTCTGGCGCAGGCTGTCGATCAGCGCCTGGACGTCGCCGGCGGGAACGGACGGCTCGTCGTCGTCGTCCCCGCCGCTCTGGCTGAGGGCGATGGCGCCGCCGATCAGGAGCAGGGCGGCAAAGACGGCGAGGACGATCAGCTGGGTCTGTCGGGAACGGCCTCCCGCGGGCTCCTCCGGAGTCACGCGCGCATCCTAGCCCGGCCCCTCGCCGTTCGTGGTGCCGAGGTACCGGCGCGCGATCAGGAGGTTGACGGCGAGGAGCAGGGTCATGATCACCGCGCTCGCGACGCACCACTGGCAGATCGCGTCTATCTCGAACAGCTCGAGGTAAGTGAGGTAGAGGCTGAAGCCGAAGCCGAAGAGGGAGGCGAGCAGCCCGAGGAACCGGCCGGGGTCACCGGGGAGCACGGCGGCCAGAGCAAGCACCGCGTAGCCGAAGATCCCGATCACCGCCACGTTTATGCCCAACAGCTCGGAGTACTCGCTGTCGGCGACCTCCTGGCAGCCGCCGCCACCCACCACGCACTTGGCCGCGCCCCCGCCGGCCTCCTCGATGGTGATGTAGATCGCGACCGCCAGGCCCGCGAGGGCCAGCACGAACGCCGCCGTCCGCAGCCTGCGCTCGGTCAGCACGTCAGGCGGGCTGGGCGGCGGCCTGGCGCTCGGCGACGAGATCGGCGATCTCGCCCATGATCCGGTTGATCTCGAAGTCCTTCGGCGTGTAGACGCGCTCGACGCCGGCCTCGGTCAGCTTCGGCACGTGCGCCGGCGGGATGATTCCGCCGACGACGACGGGGATGTCGGCGCCATCCGCGCGGATCAGCTCGACGACCTTGGGGACCAGCTCCAGGTGCGAGCCGGAGAGGATCGAGAGGCCGACCACGTCGACGTCCTCCTGGATCGCGGAGGCGGCGATCTCCTCGGGGGTGAGGCGGATGCCCTGGTAGACGACCTCCATGCCGACGTCACGGGCGCGCACGGCGATCTGCTCGGCGCCGTTCGAGTGTCCGTCGAGGCCGGGCTTCGCGACGAGGATCCGGATCGGGTGGCCGATCCGGTCCGAGGCCTGCTTGACCTGGGCACGGGCAGCCTCGAGCAGGTCGCCGTCGGAGCCCTGGGGCGTGCCGGTGACGCCGGTCGGTGCGCGGTAGTCCCCGAAGGCCTCGCGGAGGGTGCCGGCCCATTCGCCCGTGGTGGCGCCGGCCTTGGCCGCCTCGAGCGTCGCGGGCATGATGTTCGCGCTCTCGTCGGCGGCGGCCTCGGCCAGCTTCGCCAGGGCGGCGTCCACAGCGCCCTGGTCGCGGTCGGCCTTCCACTTTTCGAGGGCCTCGATCCGCTCGCGCTCGACCGCGGGGTCGGGGGTGAGGATGCCGCCGTCCTCGCCGGTGGTGAGGGGCGAATCCTCCGTCTCGGTGAACTTGTTCTGGCCCACGACGACGATCTCCCCGCGCTCGATCTTCGCCACGCGCTCGCGGTTCGACTCGACGAGCTGCGCCTTCATGTACGGGACGGCCTCGACGGCGCCGCCGTGCTCCTCGACGGTGGCCATCTCGGCGCGGGCGCCCTCGGCCAGCTCGTCGGTGAGGCCCTCCATGACCTTGGAGCCCTCGAAGATGTCGGGGTAGTCGAGCAGGTCGGTCTCGTTGGCCAGGATCTGCTGGATTCGCAGGCTCCACTGCTGGTCCCACGGGCGGGGGAGGCCGAGGGCCTCGTTCCAGGCGGGCAGCTGAATCGCGCGAGCCCGGGCGTCGCGTCCCATCGTCACGGCCAGCGCCTCGAGCACGATTCGGGGCACGTTGTTCTCGGGCTGGGACTCGGTCAGGCCGAGCGAGTTCACCTGGACGCCGTATCGCATCCGCAGGAGCTTCGGGTCGTCGACGCCGTAGCGCTCCCGGCCGATCTGCTCCCAGAGCCGGGTCATCGCCCTCAGCTTGGCGTGCTCCTCGACGAAGCGGACGCCGGCGTTGACGAAGAACGAGATCCGCCCGAACACCTTGGGGAAGTCCTCGTCGGAGACCTGCCCGCGCGCCTTGACCTCGTCCAGCACCGCGATCGCGGTCGAGAGCGCGTAGGCGACCTCCTGGACGGGGGTCGCCCCGGCCTCCTGCAGGTGGTACGAGCAGACGTTGATCGGGTTCCACCTGGGGATCTCGTTGACGGTGAACGCGACCATGTCGGCGATCAGCCGCATCGAGGGCCCGGGCGGGAACGCGTACGTGCCGCGGGCGAGGAACTCCTTGATGATGTCGTTCTGGGTGGTGCCGGCCAGCGCGCTGCGCTCGACGCCGTTCTCCTCGGCGACCGTGGCGTAGAGGGCGAGCAGCCACGCGGCGGTCGCGTTGATCGTCATCGACGTGTTCATCTCGCCGAGCGGGATGCCGTCCATGAGCGTGTGCATGTCGCCCTTGTTGACGATCGAGACGCCGACCTTGCCGACCTCGCCGCGGGCGAGCTCGTGGTCGGGGTCGTACCCGGTCTGGGTGGGAAGGTCGAAGGCGACCGAGAGGCCGGTCTGGCCCTTCGCCAGGTTGCTGCGGTAGAGCTCGTTCGAGCGCCGGGCGTCCGAGTGCCCTGCGTAGGTGCGCATCATCCACGGCCTGTCGCGTTCAGGCAGGCGGTGATCGGGCGTGCCGGGTTCAGGCATGTACGCAATGGTACGGGGAGGGGCGTAGCCAATCCGCATCAAACCCCGCTGGCCCGTGTTGTTGCAGTCTCCGGAGGGCTCTCCGGCTACTCTCACGCCCGCATGCGCACCAGAATCACAGCCTTAGTCGTGCTTGCCGCAGCGCTGAGCGCCGCGGCGCTCGCGCACGCAGCACCCGTGCCCGTCGCCGTGTACGCCTTCCAGTCGCAGGCCGACGTCGCCGCCTTCCAGAAGACGCGGGGCGCCAAGTGCACGAAGAAGTGGTTCCAGAACGCCGCGCTGGCGCTGGCTGTGGGTCCGGGCACCAACAACTGCGCGTTCCGAACGTCCGTCGTCGCTGATTCGAGCGACGCGGCTCCCGACCAGCAGCTGAGCGCCGACACCATGCTGGGCAAGTCGATTCCCACCAATCTCCAGAAGAAGGCTTACGTCGGCGTTGCGGTCCGTTCCAGCGAGAACGCCAGCTACGAGCTGCGCGTACGGCCGGTGCCCCGGAGCTGGCAGTTCTTCCGCGACCCGAAGGGCGCGGGGGAGGGGCCGACCCGGGTCGCGTCGGGCAAGGGCAAGTTCATCCGCCTGGGCCTCGGGAAGGTCAACACGCTCTCGCTGCGCGCGTTCGACTACGGCGGCGCGAACACGCAGCTGCTGGCCCAGGTCAACGGCAAGACGGTGTATTCCGCATCGGACTCCGGCAGCAACCAGCCCGACGGGCGGCAGAGCACCGTGACCACCGGGGTCAAGGGAACGGCCGCCGGGACGGGCGTCACCGGCATCTTCGACAACATCACGGTTCGGGTTCCCAACCCGTTCTAGCCCCGGTACGCGGCCGCGGCTGCGTGGCGAGGTCCTGAGAAGGGGCGTTCACAACCCTCGCGCGGCGTCCTCTAAATTTGCCGCGGCCCATGGAAACGACCACCGTTGAGCGCCCCAGCCCCGCGGGCCCGGGCTCGGAGCTGGGCGGCAACTGGATGGTGATCGTCCTCAACGACGATCACAACACCTTCGACCACGTCGCCCAGACGCTTGCCCGGATCGTCCCCGGCGTCAGCCTCGACAGCGGCTACGCGATCGCGGACCGCATCCACAACAGCGGCCGCGCCGCCGTCTGGACCGGCCCCCGCGAGCCCGCCGAGCTCTACTGGCAGCAGCTCACCGACGCGGGCCTGACCATGGCGCCGCTCGAGCAGCACTGACTACTTCTTCTTGCCCGCCTTCGGCGGGTCTTCCTGCTCGACGTCGGCGCCGGCGCCGCCGCGCAGGCGGTCGTCGCCGAAGCCGCCGAGCACGCGGTCGCGGCCGGGGCCGCCGATCAGCGTGTCGTTCCCGCCGCCGCCACCCATCAAATCTGCTCCCGACTCGCCGACGATGAAATCAGCGCCGCCGTTGCCGCTCATGATGTCGGCCTGGGTGCCGCCCAGCATGCGGTCGGCGCCCGGCTTGCCGAGCAGGATGTCCCGGCCGCCGCGGGTGACCAGGCGGTCGTCGCCCGTGCCGCCCGTGAAGATGTCGCGCCATTTGCCGCCTCTGGCGGTGTCGGCTCCGGCGTTGCCGACCATCAGGTTGAAGCCGGACCGGCTGCCCAGGTAGTGGTCCTTGCCGGGGCCGAGCAGGGCGGCGGCGCCCACGCCCACGCCGAAGTCGGGGAAGTCGGCCTGGCCGAAGGCATTCCCGACACCCGTCATGTCCACGCGGTCGTTGCCCGGTCCGGCGACCACGTCGACCTCGACGATGTCGGAGCACTTGACGATTCCCGTGGCGGGCGGCTTCTTGTTGACCCGGACGAAGCCGTCGGCGTCGCAGATGACGACGACCCGGTCGCTGGCCCGGGTTCCGGCGATGTTGAGCACGCGGCCGCTGGCCGTGACGGTCGGCCCCTTGGCGGCTGTCGCCACGGACCGGGCGGCGGTACTCTCGCCGCCGAGCATGATCCCGTCCTCCGCGCGCGCGGCGGGGGCGACCGCCAGCAGGGCGATCGCGAGGGCGCACGGCAGTGTCGAGGCGGGACGCATCCGGCGAGGCAAGAACACGGCGCGCGCTCGGAAGTAGCTCAGCAGCCGGGCGCTACTCGCCGGACACGAGGCTGTGCCAGACCGGGTTGACGGGCTTGTTGTAGTAGTTCAGCGCCTGCTCGCGGATGGCTGAGACCTCGTCCGAGTACCAGTAGCGATCGAAGTCCTCGCGGTCCTCCCAGACGGACGCCTGGCGGAACAGGAGGGGGTTGTCGATCGAGCGGGTCAAAGACCAGGACTTGGCTCCGAAGCCCATCGCGCGCGCCGCCGCCGGCTGCCAGACCTCGAACCAGCGGTCGGCCCGGAACGGGTGGACGTTCCAGTCGATGTAGACGACCTCCACTTAAGCGCCCACCTCTGCGCGGATCGCCCCGGGTCCGTCCTCGTGCTTGCCCTCCTCCTCGTCGGTCGCCCCGACGAGGATGGCGATCTTGCCGAGGTGCTTGTTCTCGTGAAGCAGCTGGTGCGCCTCGGCGACGCCGTCGAAGCCCATCACCTGCCACAGCACGGGCTGGATCTTGCCCTCGGCCATCAGCTGGTTCGCGCGCATGCACTCGTAGGCGTTCGCGAAGTGCGAGCCGATGATCTGCTTCTGCTTCATCCACAGGTAGCGGACGTCGAAGTCGAGCGTGTAGCCCGAGGTGGCGCCGCAGATCACGACCTTGCCGAACGGCTTCACGCAGAAGACCGAGGTCGGGAACGTGGCCTGGCCGACGTGCTCGAAGACGAAGTCGGGCGCGTCGCCGAGGATCTCCTTGACCTTCTTGGCGAAGCCGCGGGACTCCTTGAACCGCGCCTTCTCCTCGTCGGGCGACTCCTTGCCGGTGCGCATCATGCCCTGCGAACTCGTTGCGGTCGATGAAGTCGACGGCGCCGAGGCGCTTGACCAGCTCGCCCTTCTCGGGCGAGCTGACCACGCCGACGGCGTTGGCGCCCGCGGCCTTGCAGAGCTGGACCGCGAATACGCCGAGGCCGCCCGCCGCGCCCCAGATCAGGACGTTGTGCCCGGCCTGCATTTCGCACTGGTCCATCAGCATCCGGTAGGCGGTGAAGTAGGTGAGCCCGTACGCCGAGGACTCGGCCCAGCTCAGGTTCTTCGGCTTCGGCAGCAGCTGCTGGGCCTGGACCTTCGTGAACTGGGCGAACGAGCCCCAGGTCGTCTCGTAGCCCCAGATCTCCTGGCTCGGGGCCGCCATGGGTCGAGGCCGTGGACCTCGACGTCCTCGTAGGAGGCCTGGTTGCAGTGGATCACGACCTCGTCGCCGGGCTTCCACTTGGTCACGCCCTCGCCGACCTTCCAGACGACGCCGGAGCCGTCGGAGCCGGGGATGTGGTGGCCGAACTCGGGGTGGTCGCCGTAGCCGAACACGGAGACCGGCTTGCCGAGCGAGGCCCAGACGTTGTTGAAGTTGACGCCCGCGGCCATCACGCGCACGATCACCTCGAACGCCCCGGGCTGGGGCACGTCGATCTCCTCGACCTGCATCGCGTCCTTAGGCTCGCCCTCGCGATCCTCGCGGATCACCCAGGCGGCCATCTTTTCCGGCAGCTCTCCCGGCTGCACGTCGAGCTTCGATACGTCTGCGGTCTCTACGGCCAAGTCAGTTCCCTCCGGAGGTCGAAATCGCGCTGATCGTACCTGTCAGGTTGCGTCCGGGGCCGCGACTACCTTCGTGAGTCCACATGGAAGCCAGCGAAAAGCCACAGCTCCCCCTCGAGTCGACCGCCTGCCGACGGCAGCGTCGCGTGCGCTCGAAGACCGGCTCGTGATCGAGGATCTCGAGATCACCGACGAGCGAGACCGCACGCGTGGTCCGCGAGCGCGCAGAGGCCGGCGAGGAGCCTGTCCGCAGCGGTCGCGAATGCGATCGAGATCGGCGCCCGCGTGCTCGACCGCGAGGACACGGCCGCCGAGGTCGACTACGTCCAGCGCGAGTTCGAGAGCCTGACCAGCGCCCACCGCGAGCTCGTCGAGGAGAAGAACCGCGAAGCAGCCGAGCGGATCGAAGAGGGTCTGCGGCGCGCGCTCGGCGGCGAGGAGGGCTCCGGCGCCTCGGGCGCCGCGCTCGAGTCCCACACCGAGCGAGCTGGCCGAGCAGATCGCAGGCGCCTTCGGCGAGGACCGCGAGGGGGCCGTGCAGGCGCAGATCAAGGGATGCTGGAGGACCGCGACGAGGAGTTCATGCGGCGGCTTCGGCCGACGACGAGCGCAACCCGCTCGACCCGATGCTTCGACGCTGCGCAGCTGGACGAAGGAGCGCAAGGAAGACCAGGACTCGCGCGACGAGAAGCTGATCGAGAAGGTCGACGAGCTGCGGCGAAGACCGCCGAGCTCGACGGGGCTGGACCAGGGCCGGAGGCGCTGGAGGAGGCCGAGGAGGCGGGGACGCGGAAGGGGCGCAGCTTCGAGGAGCGCGTCGCACCGGGCGCTGGAGCGGATCGCCGCCGGCCGCGGCGACGCTCATCCCACACCGGGGGCGACGGCGCCGAGGGCGGCGGCAAGAAGGGCGACACGGTGGTCGAGCTCGGCGCCGGCGACGGGCCCTCCGCTGGCCGGATCGTCTTCGAGGCGAAGAACACGCCAGCCACCAAGAACGAGGCCTGGGAAGCAGCTCAACGAGTGCGATGGCCGAGCGCGCCGCTTCGTCCGTCCTCGTCGTCGCCGGCGAGGACAGCGTCCCCGCGGGCGCGAGACGCTGACCGAGTACGAGGGCAACAAGATGATCGTCGCTGTCGACCGCGATGAGCCCGACGGGCTCGTCGCTCGAAATGGCCTACCGGCTCGCCGCGGCGCGGGCTCGCGACGGCGAGGGACGAGATCTGACGCGTCGACGCACCGGCAGTGCGGGACGCTGCCGAGGAAGCGGCGTCCAGTCTGAAGCAGGCCCAGGCGATCCGGGCGACGCTGACCGGGATCGAAGAACGCCGCTCGACGAAGACGGCGATGTCGACGGATGGTGGAGGGCGTCAAGACGCGGCCTCGAGCAGAGTCGAGTCGCTGGTCGAAGTCGCGGACGCCCTGAGAGAGCGCGCCTAGGGCAGCAGCAGGTCGTGCTGGGCCGACGGGTTGTCGGGCCCGACCTCGAACTGGAACGGCTTGGCTTGCGCAGAATCAGCGCTCGCCTCGTACTCGCCGGTAGTGATCTCGGCCTTGACGGTCCGGTTGGTGCCCGGCGCGATCTTCGGGCGTCTCGATGTCGGTCGGACCGGTGATCGCGACCGCGGTCGTGGTGTCGGCGAGGTTGACGATCGTGAAGCTCACCAGGCCGGCGCCGAACTCGGAGGGGGAGACGGTGACCTCGTCGTCGTTCGACCTCGACGGATACTTCGGAAGGCAGCGCCGGCCGCGGTTCGTTCTCGAAGTCATCGCGGCCGCAGGCGCCCAGCGCCAGGGCGGAAATCGCCACGGCGAGGATCAAGGCTCTGCCTCTACTCCTCCGCATGCGGGGCAAAAGCTATCCGAAGGCGCGGAAGCTCGCGCTGCTTAACCTGAGCCAGACGGATTTTCGCTCCGCCAGCATCTCCTCGAGCTCGGCATGCTGATCCGGGCGCGGATCCGCTCGCTGATCATCTGGACCTCGGCGGCGTCGTCGACCGTCTCGGGCGGGTGGTGGGACATGTCGATCGGCTCCAGGAAGCGGATCTTGAACTTCGCCGGCAGGTACATCGCGCCCGCGAGGGGCCCGAACCACGGGAAGGCGTGGTTGAGCGGTGCGTAGATCAGGCCCGTCATCCGCTGCAGCGTTCGCATGTGGGCGAAGATCGGCATCGCCTCCTCGGCGCCGACCAGGGCGATCGGCACGATCGGCACCCTGGCGCGGATCGCGGTGCGCACGAAGCCGCCGCGCCCGAAGCGCCGCAGCTTGTAGCGCTGCCACGCCACCTTGCGCGTGCCCTTCTGACCCTCCGGGAAGACCAGCGCCAGCTTGCCCTCGTCGTGGAGCAGCCGCTGGGCGTTCTCGCGGTGGGCGGGGATCGCGCCCATCTTGTTGGCGAGCATGCCGACCCCCGGGTAGCCCTTGAACCAGTGCTCGGCGAGCATGTAGACGGGCCGCGGGTTGGGGTGGTCGCGGCGGATCGCCATCATGATCATCGGCGCGTCGGGCGGCAGGGCGCCGGAGTGGTTGGAGACGAGCAGGGCACCGCCCTCGCTCGGCACGTTCTCGATGCCCTCGTGCTCCACGCGGAACCAGTGGTCGTAGTAGAAGCTGAGCAGGGGGTCGAACATCGACATGACCCGCTCCGAGCGGCCCCAGTCGTCCACGTCCCGGTCGGGGTCGGGGTCCGGCAGCAGGTCGATCGGCTGGCTTCCCGGTGGGGGCCTCACCGTTGTCGGCGCGGCGACCGGCTCCGCGTAGTCGTCGGCGCGCGCGTCGTAGGCGGGGGAGGGGGGATCCCGCTCCTCGGCTCCGGCCTCCGCCGTCAGCTCCCCGCCCAGGATCGGGGCCTCGCCGCCGAGGCCGCCCTCAGGCATGGAAGGGAAGCTCCACGACGGTCGCCTCGGTACCCGTGTCCACGACCTCGACGGTCTCGCCGGGCTCGGCCTCGCGCCGGAGCACCGCCAGCGCGATCGGGCCGAGGGCGGGGGAGATGCACGCCGTGCCGATCCGGCCCAGCTCCCTGTCGCCGAGGCGCAGGACCTGTCCGGCCTCGCCGGGGGCGCTCAGCCGCAGGCCGCGCAGATGCCGGTTCGGCTTGCCGCGGTAGTGGAGGCGCGCCACCGGCTCCTGGCCGATGTAGCAGCCCTTGGTGAAGCTGATCGCGCGTTCCTCGATCCCGGCCTCGGCCGGCATGAACTCCGCGCTCAGCTCCCGCCCGAAGCGCGGACGGCCCGATTCGACCCGGAGGATCTCCGCGGCGTCCTCGCTGACCTCGACGGCGCCGGCCTTCTCGAGCAGGCCGCGGAGCGCCTCGGCCCGGTCGGCCGGAGCGATCAGGTCGACACCCTGGTCGGTGGCGACGCCGAGCACCTCGGTGCCCTCCCAGTTGCGGGAGGCCTGCTGGTGCTCCGGCGCCAGGCGCTCGAAGCCGGTGGTCGTGCCCGCGGCCGGCCCGAGCACCGAGAGGATGGCCCAGCGCTCGCCCACG
This sequence comes from uncultured Solirubrobacterales bacterium, assembly GCA_963824785.1. Taxonomy (GTDB): domain Bacteria; phylum Actinomycetota; class Thermoleophilia; order Solirubrobacterales; family 70-9; genus CAWGQG01. The sequence continues at coordinate 629,562 of CAWGQG010000001.1, read as the reverse complement.
TCCTCGACCTCGACCTCGCGCCCGATGCTGTAGGTCCGCAGGTGCTTGAGCACGCGCTTCGGTCGCCTCGGGCTCGAGGTCGAGCCGGATCTCTGCCGTCGCCCAGCCGGAGCACCCGCATGTCGGCCTGGAGGTGCCCCTTGCGGTCGAGCAGCGCGGCGTAGCAGCCCTGCCCCGGCTCGAGCGCCTCGATGTCGTTGGTGAGCTGGCCCTGGAGGTACTCGGCGGCATCCGGTCCCCTGACGGCCAGCACGCCGCGGCCGGAGCGATCGACGAACCCGGCCTCCTCGCGAAGGCTGCGGTACTGGCCGTCGAGCTCGATCTCCACGGTTTCGGGCACGGCCGGGATTCTACGAGCCGCCTCCCCTCTGCCAATCCGGCTGCAGGAGTTAGGCATGACTAAAAACAGGTTGTGGATGTGCTTCAATTTTGGCGATGCCCGACTCTCCCAAGGACCCCGAGCGCCACCGGCTGAACCGGCGCCGGCTGCTGATCGGCGGTACGGCGGGGGCGGCCCTCCCGGTCCTGCACCAGCTCGTCCCGCATGAGGGCATCCACCAGGCCGTCGACGGAGCCAGCGCGGCGGAGAGCGGGCACGGCGCCGCCCACGGGGCGGCCCAGGCCGTCCACGGCGGCGGGAACGCCGGCCCGACGTTCCGGCCCGGCGAGACCGTCGACCACGCGGCGAACGGCTTCAACCCCACCGAGATGCTCCGCGACTTCGACTGGGGCAAGACACGCCGTCTGGCGAGTGGCCGCGTGCTGCGGGAGTGGACCCTCGTGGCGGGGGACAAGGAGATCGAGGTGGCCCCCGGCGTCCACTACCCGGCCTGGACCTACAACGGCCGGGTGCCCGGCCCCACGCTGCGGTGCCGCGAGGGCGAGCTGCTGCGGATCCGCTTCATCAACGGCTCCGAGCACCCGCACACGATCCACTTCCACGGCCTGCACCCGGCCGAGATGGACGGCGTCCCCGGCATCGGCGCCGGACTGATCCAGAAGGGCGGCGAGACGACCTACGAGTTCAACGCCGAGCCGTTCGGCCTGCACCTCTACCACTGCCACGCCGGGCCGCTCGCCGAGCACATCGCCCGCGGCCTCTACGGCGCCTTCATCGTCGACCCGAAGCAGGGACGGCCCGAGGCCGACGAGATGGTGATGGTGATGAACGGCTTCAACACCAACTTCGACGCGGAGGGCAACCAGCTCTACGCGGTCAACACCGTCGCCTTCCACTACGTCAACGAGCCGATCGCCGTCCGCCAGGGCTCACCCGTCCGGATCTATCTAGTCAACGCCCTCGAGTACGACCCGATCAACTCGTTCCACATCCACGGGAACTTCTTCAACCACTTCCCGACCGGGCACCACGACTCGAGCCGATCGAGTTCACCGACACGATCATGCAGGGGCAGGCCCAGCGATCGGTCCTCGAGCTCGAGTTCCCGTACGTCGGCGACTTCATGTTCCACGCCCACAAGACCGAGTTCGCCGAGCTCGGCTGGATGGGGTTCTTCCGGGTCGGCCAGGAGGAGCTCGCGAGCCGGCCGGCGGCGTTCCACGACCCAGACCGTGAGGCGACCGCCTGATGGAGGCCCGCACCGCCAGCACCCCGCTCACCGACCGGGCCCCGCTCTGGGCCCTGATCGCGGTGCCGCTCGCCCTGATCGCCGCGGCGGTCGCGCTGTTCGCACTGCTGGGCGGACCGGGGCTCGACGAGCGCCGCGGACCGCCGGTCGAGGAGCTGGGGGTGGAGCGGACGGTGCTGCGGCCGGGCGAGATCGAGCTCACCGTCCGCAACACCGGTCCCGACGCGGTTGCGGTCTCCCAGGTCTCGGTGGCCGACGCGTACGTGCCCTTCAGCGCCGATCCCGCCGGCGAGGTCGGCCGGCTCGACGAGCAGACGCTGAAGCTCGAGTACCCGTGGCAGGAGGGCTCCCCGTACGCGATCACGATGCTGACCTCGACCGGAGCGACGATCGAGCACGAGATCGACGTCGCGGTCGAGACGCCCGAGGCCGACGGCGGCTTCTACGGGCTGATGGGCCTGCTCGGCACCTACGTCGGGATCATCCCGGTGCTCCTGGGGATGCTGTTCATCCCCGTCCTGCGGCAGGTCTCCGACAGCTGGATCCAGGGCCTGATGGCGTTCACGGTCGGGCTCCTGGCCTTCCTCGCCCTCGACGGCTACCTCGAGGGAACCGAGATCGGCGCGGAGTCGGCCGGAGCCTTCGGGGGCGTCGAGCTGCTCTTCCTCGGTGCCGTGCTCGCCTACCTGGCGCTGACCGCCGTCGATCGGCTGCTTCAGTCCCGCGTCTCGAAGGCGCGGCGGAAGGGCGAGAGCGCGTTCCGCCTCTCGTTGATGATCTCGATCGGGATCGGCCTCCACAACCTCGGGGAGGGATTGGCGATCGGGTCCGCCTACGCCGTGGGATCCCTCGCCCTGGGCGCGTTCCTCGTGATCGGCTTCGCCATCCACAACACCACCGAGGGGCTCGCGATCGTCGCGCCGCTCGCGCGCGGCGACCGTCCGCCGCTGAGGCGGCTCCTCGCGCTGGGGCTGATCGCAGGCGCACCCGCGATCCTCGGCGCCGTGATCGGCGCCTCGGTCTACAACCAGGAGATCGCGACCTTCCTGATCGGCGTCGGGGTCGGCGCGATCATCCAGGTGATCGGGCAGCTCCTCCCGTCGATTCGAGACAAGGAGGGCCGAGCCCTGCACCCGCTCAGCATCGCGGGGATCGTCGGCGGCGTCCTCTTCCTGTACGCGACCGGGCTCCTGATCTCCGTCTGATGCCCGCCCCCGGCACACAACGCCCGGGGCGCAATAGACCGGCCTCCGGCCGGACTTCCCAATCAGCGGCCCACAACGCCCATCGGCGCCGCCGCCATCCGGAGGGCGCCGAGAACTACGCGAAGGCGATCTACGAGCTGCAGCCGAAGCAGGGCGGGCCGGTGGGGACCGGGGCGGTCGCCGAGCGCGTGGGAGTAACCCCTGCCTCCGCGTCGGCGATGCTGAAGCGCCTGGCCGACGAGGGCCTGGTCGAGCATTCGCCCTACCGCGGCGTCCGCCTCACCGGCGAGGGCGAGCAGCTGGCGCTGGAGATGCTGCGCCACCACCGTCTGATCGAGCTCTTCCTCGCCGAGGTGCTCGGGATGCCCTGGGACCAGGTTCACGCGGAGGCCGAGGTCCTGGAGCACCACATCTCCGAGGAGCTCGAGGAGCTGATCGCCGCAAAGCTCGGCCAGCCGGCCCGTGACCCGCACGGCGACCCGATCCCGAGCCGCGAGCTCGATCTCGCCGAGGACGACTCGGTTCCGCTGGCGGAGGTCGAGGAGGGCCGCTCGGCCACCTTCGTTCGGGTCTCCGACAGCGACGGCGCGATGCTGCGCTACCTCGGCGCCCGCGGGATCCAGCCCGGCGTCGAGCTGCGCGTGCGCTCCCGTGAGCCATTCAACGGGCCGGTCGCGGTGGAGGTCGGCGGCGAGACCCATTCGCTCGGCGGCGACCTGATCGAGCGCATGCGGGTGGCCGAGAACGGCGAGTAGGCTCTGCGAATGGCCCTCGCGGAGTCCTTCGAGGAGATCGTCGAGTCCCTCCCCGGCGACTGGACCGACCTTGAGCTCGACCTGCGGATCGCGGACATGGGCCGGTACGTCGACGCGGCGGTGATCCTCTCCCAGGTCAACGCGCAGCCCTATTCCCGGGCCGACTGGCACTGGCGGCTCAACGTCGCTCATCGCTTCGGCAAGGCGGCCGCGCCCGAATCGGTCGGCGGCATCCTGGCGAAGCTCGACCGCGAGAAGATCGATGGTGAGCTGCGGGTCCGCGACGTCAACCAGGGCCGGGCCGAGGTCGTTCAGATGTGGGGCCGGCCGGAGAGCGTCAGGCGCGAGTTCCGCAAGCGGCGCCAGCTCTAGCTTTGGCTCGCGTCCTCGCGATCGTCACCGACCTGATGCTCGGCAGCCGGGTCTCGACCGCGCTCCAGGGCGCGGGTCACGAGGTCACCCAGGTCGCGGAGGTCCCAACAGATGCTGGGGAAGTGGAACTGATCGTCGCCGACCTGGACACGGCTGATCCGGCGGCGCTCGGTGGGCTCGGCGTGCCGGTCATCGGCTTCTACCAGCACACGGATGTCGAGACGAAGAAGCGGGCTGAGGAAGCTGCTCTGGCTGTCGCCGTGCCGCGGTCGCGGATGGTTCGCGAGCTTCCGGAACTGGTCGAGCGGGCGCTAGAAAGCGGGCAATGAGAGGTGGCTGACCCGGTTCGTGGTCACTTGTACATCCCATAGGACGTCAAATTGACCACAAAAGCGATTCGGCCCTATCAGTCGCTTGCCACGGCCCTGTCGCACAGACCGGGGATCGACCGCGTCATGCTCAGGGGACCTGCACCTAGAGCCGTAACCGGGGGTCCCACTAGCTCGTTAGTAGCGGCCCATTCGAGCCAATCCTTCATCGCCGACGGTCGAACCGCCAGGGTCGGTCCGCGGTAGCCGACCGGGAACGCATCCGCATCGAGCAGGGCAAGCAGTTGAGCGTTCTGGGACTCGCGGTCCAGGCCGGGACTCTCCGACATGAGGTCTTCCAGGGCGCCCTCGGGGTCCGTGGCCAGCATCCGGTAGCCCACCGCCAGCCCTCGCAGAACCCGGCAGGAGACGTCGTCGTTCCGGCGCGGCGAGTTGTCTGTTGTCGTGGCCACGACCAGCTCCGGGTAGCGGGGCGCGCCGAACTCATCCACGCGGAACTCGCGGGTCGGGATGCCCTGGCGCTTCAGCTCGACACCCTCTGCGTTCCAGAAGGCTGTGGCGGCGTCGACCTTGCCGGCCGCAAGAAGCGGCACCGATTCGAAGCCGATCGTCTGGCGTGTCACGGAATCGGGATCGACGTCGCCCTCGGCGAGGATCGTGTCGAGCACCGCGTCGTCGGAGGGGACCCCCGTGACTCCGATCGTCTTGCCCTCGAGGTCGGCCGGGGTGCGGATCTCGTCCCGGTCGGCGGCTATCACCGACGCCAGCGGCGTCTGGACGATTGCCGCGATGGCGACGATGTCGAGGCCGCGCTCGCGGGCGATGCCGAAGTCGTTGATGTCGAGGATCGCGAAGTCCGCGCGGCCGGCGGCGAGCAGCTTGGCTCCGTCGGCGGTGCCGGAGGGCTGCTGGATCTCGAGGTCGATGCCCTCGTCCTCGAAGTAGCCGCGCGCCTGCGCTGCGTACAGCCCCGCGTGGACGGCGTTGGGCTGGAAGTCCAGCACCAGGGTCGCGCCGGCTGGCGCGCCCGGTTCAGCGCCGTCATCGCCGCAGGCTGCGAGGCCGAGAGCGGCGATGACGGCCGCCAGCAGCGCGGCGACCCTTCTCATCTTCCGCTGACCCTAGCGGCCGGGATAGGGTGGGCGCGTGGTCCGATCGATGAAAGACGAGCTGCTGGCCTTCGTCGAGATTCCGAAGGGCGGGCGCAACAAGTACGAGTACAGCGAGGAGCTGGGTCACGTGATTCTCGACCGCTTCCTCTCGTCCTCGACCGTCTACCCGGTCGACTACGGGTACCTGATGGAGCACTGGGGCCGCGACGGCGATCCGCTCGACTGCCTCGTCTGCGTCTCGGAGCCGACCTTCCCCGGCTGCGTGATCCCGGTGAAGCCGATCGCGCTGTTCAAGATGCGCGACGAAAAGGGGGAGGACGACAAGATCGTCTGCGTCCCGGATCACGACCCGGGCTGGAACCACGCCGAGGTGCTGGAGGACATCCCGGAGCAGCTCCAGAAGGAGATCACGCACTTCTTCTCGATCTACAAGCAGCTCGAGGGCAAGGAGGTCGAGGTGGACGGCTGGCGCTCACGGGAGGAGGCTCTCGAGGTGATCGAGGACGGCAAACGGCTGTGGGCGGAGCGCCAGGCGAAGCGCGGAGGCGATTCCAGCTAGACTGCCGCGCGTTCGAGGAGGATGAACCCGGAGCCAGGAGGACGTCTCACCGTGCAAGATCGAGGTCTCGCCGCCTACATCGCCGAGCTTCTCGGCACGCTGTTTTTGGTCTTCTTCGTCACCAGCGTCGTGGTGCTCTACGTCGCCGCCGGTCAGAACGCCCAGTTCGGCTCTGACTTCGCGGTTGTCGGGCTCACCCACGCATTCGTCCTCTTCGCCCTGATCGCCGGCATCGGCGTAGCCAGCGGCGGCCACTTCAACCCGGTGGTGACACTGGCGTTCATCGGCCTGCGGCGGATCGATCCGATCGACGGCCTCGTCTACATCCTGGCTCAGCTCTCGGGCGGCGTGCTCGGCGCGCTCCTGACCAAGGCGCTGCTGCTTGATGAGGGCCGCGCGTCCGACTACGGCGCCGTTCAGGTTCAACCGCTTCTCGGCGGGGAGTTCCAGGGGGCGATCGTCGAGGCGATCGGCGCCTTCATCCTGGTCCTGGTGGTCCTCAGCGTCGCGCTCAATCCGAGCGCCCGCCGCCACTGGGCTCCGCTGGCCATCGGTACCACGCTTGGTTTCCTCGTCATGGTCCTCGGCCCGCTCACGGGTGGTTCGTTCAACCCGGCTCGCTGGTTCGGACCCGCGCTGGTCGGCACGGAGTGGGGCGACGTCTGGCCCTACCTGGTCGGCCCGCTCGTCGGCGCCGCCGCGGCGACCGGCGTCTATCGCTTCGTGATCGAGCCCGCCAGCGGGCCCGGTCAGGAGGTCGCGGACGAGGTGGCCCCGCGCGGGCCGGCTCCGCCCGCTGGCGAGGCGCCCCCGCTGCGCCAGGAGCACGGCGGCCCCGGGCCGTCGAAGCCGCCCGGCGGCATCGCCGGCAGCTAGTTTCGAAACGGGCCCCCCACGGGGCCCGTTTCATTTGCTGACCTGACCCGGGCCTAGTGTCCGGATCGTGATCGACGTCGACACCGGCTCGTTCCTTGTCGTGGTCGCGGTGGCCGCGACCGCCGGCCTGACCGTCGGGCTGCTGCCGAGCAACCTCGCTCCGCCGGTCGTGGTGATCGAGCTGCTGCTCGGGATCGTGGTCGGGCCGCAGGTCCTGGGGCTCGCGACCGACGACGAGTTCATCCAGTTCTTCTCGAACCTCGGCCTGGGAATGCTGTTTTTCTTCGCGGGGTACGAGATCGACTTCGACCGCATCCGCGGTCGGCCCCTGCTGCTCGGCGGCCTCCTCTGGCTGGTTTCGATCGCCCTCGCCTACGCCATCGGCGGGATCCTGGCCGCCGCCGGCATCGTGCTGTCCCTGCTCTACACCGGTTCCGCGATGGCGACCACCGCGATCGGCACGCTGATCCCCATCCTCCGGGACGCGGGCGAGATGCGGACCCGGTTCGGCACCTTCCTGCTGGCGGCCGGGGCTGTGGGGGAGTTCGGCCCGATCCTGCTGGTCACTCTGGCCCTATCCACGGCCCAGCCGCTGCACGAGGCGGCGGTGCTGCTCGCGTTCGTCGCGCTGGCCGTGGGCATCGCCCTGTCCTCGATGCGACTTGCGTGGCGAGGCTGGCCGGTGCTGGAGCGGACCTTCGAGGCGAGCAGCCAGGTCGCCGTTCGGATAGCGGTACTGCTCGTGTTCGGGCTCGTCGCCCTCGCGACCGAGCTCGGGCTGGATGTGCTGCTCGGAGGGTTCGTCGCCGGGATGATCGTCCGAGCCGCCCTCCGCGGTCGCGAGCTCCAGGTGTTCGAGTCGAAGCTGACCGCGGTCGGGTTCGGCTTCCTGATCCCGTTCTTCTTCGTGACCAGCGGGATGAACTTCGACCTCGACGCGCTCGCCACCGCGGACGCGCTCGCCAAGATGGCGCTCTTCTTCGTGCTCTTCTTCGTCGTCCGGGGCGTGCCGGCGCTGCTGCTCTACCGAGGGGTGTTCGAGTCGAGGGACCGGCTCTCACTCGCGTTCTTCTGCGCCACCCAGCTGCCGCTGGTGGTGGCGATCACGACCCTGGCCGTCGACGGCGGCCACATGCGTTCGAGCACCGCGGCTGCGCTGGTGGGCGCAGCGATGCTCTCGACGCTGGTCTTCCCATTCGTCGGGCTGGCGCTGCGCCGCCGCGAGGGCGAGGGCGAGACCGCGCCTGCGGTAGCTTGAGCCGGGATGCAGCGCGTCACCTTCTCGCGCAACTACACGCTCTCCCTCTCCCGCACCTGCCAGTGCTTCTGCAAGTACTGCGCATTCGCGACCCACCAGGCGCACATCCACCCGCCTGAAGAAGTCGAGCGAATGCTCGATGAGGCCGTTCGCCGCAACAGCAAGGAGCTTCTGGTCCTGACCGGAGAGCGGCCTGAGGTCAACGCCGAGGTGGCTGCTCGCCTCCAGGAATGGGGCCACGAGGACTTCACCAACTACGTGGTCTGGGCCTGCGAACGCGGACTCGAACGAGGACTGCTTCCCCACACCAACGTCGGCGTGCTTTCGCGTGAGGACCTCACCCGTATTCGCGAGGTCACCGCCTCTCAGGGGCTGATGCTGGAGTCCATCTCGGAACGTCTGATGGAGACGGTCCACGCGGGCTCGCCGACGAAGCATCCGACGCGGAGGCTGGAGACGATCCGTCTCGCGGGGGAGCTGAAGATCCCGTTCACCAGTGGGATCCTGGTTGGAATCGGGGAGACGCGCGGAGGAACGTGTCGCCTCGCTTGAGGCCCTTGCCGAGCTGCAGGCCGAGTACGGGCACATTCAGGAGGTCATCCTCCAGAACTTCGTTCCGCATCCGCGGTACTACGGGGCTGAGGTGGCCGACATCGCGGATGAGGCGGCACAGGCTCGGTGGGCCGGGTCGGCCGGGACCGTCTCCGGAACACGGGCTCCGAATCCTGGCGCCGGGACGGAAGGTGATCTAGATGCGCCCCACGTTCCGGAGCCGGCCCCGACCGCCCCGGCCCTCCCAGACTGGGCGAGTCACGTCAGCGTCGAGGAGATGAAGCGTCTGATTGCCGAGTGCAAGCGGTTGATGCCGGATGTGGGAATTCAGATCCCCCCGAACCTGGCCGACTGGTGGCCCGAGCTGGTCGAGGCTGGTGCGACGGACCTCGGCGGCCTCAGCGCCAACGGCGATCACATCTCCCCCGAGGAGCCGTTTCCCAGTCCCCACCAGGTGCGGAAGGAGCTCGCGCCGCGCGGGTACGCCCTGACCGAGCGGCTGTGCGCGTATCCGCAATACCTCGACCCGGATTGGATTGAGCAGTCCGTGCTCGATGTGGTGAAGCTGAAGTACTGGTCGTTCATCCCGCGGAAGGGATCGGGTCGGCGCCGCACTCAGCCGCCGGCGCCGGAGGTCGCGCCGCGCGCGATCGAGAAGGGGCGGCGCGGGGGGGAGCTGACCCAGGACGAGTTGACGGCGCTGTTCGCCGAGACCCGGCCCGAGGTGATCGAGGAGATGCGGGCGGCGGCTGACGAGCTCCGCGCGGAGCTGGCCGGGGACCTTGCGACCTTCGTGGTCAACCGGAACATCAACTTCACCAACGTCTGCATCGTCGGCTGCGCCTTCTGCGGCTTCGGCCAGGGCAAGCGCTCGCCCGACGCCTACCACGTCAACGAGGACGACTTCGCGGCTCGGGTCCAGGAGGCGGTGGACGTGGGGGCGACCGAGATCTGCATGCAGGGCGGGATCCACCCCGACTACACGCTCGAGCACTACGGGCGCTGGCTGCGCCTGGCGAAGGAGGTCGCGCCGAAGATCCACCTCCACGCCTACTCGCCGATGGAGATCCACTTCATGTGCGAGCGATCGGGCCGCTCTCCGGAGGCCGTCTTCGAGTACCTGCTCGAGTGCGGCCTGGGTTCAACGCCCGGGACCGCGGCGGAGGTCCTGGACGACGGTGTGCGTCAGCGGATCTCGCCCAACAAGCTGCCCGTCGACCGCTGGGTCGAGATCATCGAGGCCTCGCACCGGTCAGGCCTGCGCTCCACCTCGACCGTGATGTTCGGGCACATCGAGGAGCCGATGGAGCTGGCGCGCCACATGCGCGTCGTTCGGGAGCTTCAGGAGCGGACCGGTGGCATCACGGAGTTCGTCCCGCTCAGCTTCATCCCGTTCAACACGCTGCTCGGGCGGACGCACGGGGTGGAGGAGATCTCGCGGCGGGAGAACCTGAAGCACACCGCCGCCTTCCGCCTGGCCCTCGGCCGGTCGATCACGAACCTGCAGGCGAGCTGGGTGAAGATGGGGCTCGATGCCGCGACCGAGGCGCTGAGCTGGGGCGTCAACGACCTCGGTGGCACGCTGATGGAGGAGAACATCTCCCGCATGGCGGGTTCCCAGCACGGTGTCCGGCTCGAGCCCGAGCAGCTGATCGAGGCGGCCCGCCGGGCCGGCAGGACCCCCGCGCAGCGGACCACCCTCTACGAGATCGTCGAGACCTACTAGGCCCGTCGCACGGCGAGCCAGAGCGTCACGCTCGCGACGAAGATCCAGCCCTGCAGCGCGACGATCGGGACCCAGAACCCGAGGATCCCGTCGGCCGCCCACACCCCTTGGTCAGTGAACATCCCGCCGGTTCGCATCAGGTACGCGACGGCCGCCGCCAGGCCGGCATGGCCGAGCCAGCGCGGCCAGTGCCAGCGGTCGCTGAGGGCAAGCGTCGCGAGGGCGGCGAGCATGACGGCGAACAGCGGGGCCGAGGCGGCCGGCGCGACCCAGCTGTAGTCGTGGAGGGCCTGCGCCAGCTCCGGCGAGGCCTCCATGTTCGCCGGTCGCAGTGCGCCGACCATCAACGCGGCGACGTCGGTGAGGAAGACTCCCGCCGCGACCGCGCCGGAGGCGAACGCCAGGTTCGCCGTGCGCTTCGCGTTCCGCCCCGCCGGCTCCGCCAGCGACGCGACCGTCGCCAGAAACCAGATCAGGAACGGCACCGCCAGGACCAGCAACGCTGATGAGGCCTGAATACCGGTGCGGTCATCGTCGAAGTAGGCGGCGACCTCCTGTGCCGTCGACGCCATTTCCGGAGGCCGGGGTGCGAGGGCGCCCCCGATCGCAAACAGAGCGACCGCGACGGCGCCGGCGATCGCGCCGCCGGACCGGATGAGCTCCGGTCCGGCGCGCGAATTGCTTCCGTTCAGCGGCAGTTGCCTACCGGGGCGGCTTCCCAGCCGCTCCGGCCTGGGCGCCCGCGACGGCACCGGCCGCGGCCCCGGTGACGCGGTCGACGAAGCCGCGCCCCTCCGGAGGCAGCCGCATGATCGAGACGCTCAGCGCGCCGACCGTCACGGCGAACGTGAGCACCGGGACGATCAGGCCGAGTGCCCCGTCGGCGGCGAACGCTCCCTCGTCGGTGAAGATCACGCCGAGGGCCAGGAGCTGGGCGGCGGCGGTGACCGCGCACAGCCAGCCGAGCCACTCGTCGAGCCCGCCCCGGTAGCGCAGGATCACCAGCGCCGTCGCGCCGAACAAGGCCGCCAGCCCCGCGCTCGCCGGGCCGGCCACCAGGAGGGCGAAATCGTTGATCGTCCTGGTCACCTCGGGACTCGTCTCGTCGGGCCTGAAGGCGGCCGTTGCGATCCCGGTCAGCGTGATGCCGAGGAACGCCACGCCGAGCACGCCGCCGGCGAACGCGATGCTCGGCAGCCGCGGGTTGCCCGCGGTCACGCGCAGCGTCTGCGACAGGCTTCCCAGGAACCAGGTGAACGCCAGCAGTCCGAGCGTCACGATCAGCACACCGGCTCTGATCCCGTCCTGCTCGTCGATGTAGTACTGCGAGAACTCCTCTGCTGACGCGTCCAGGTCGGGTGGCGACGGGGTCACGATCAGGAAACCGACGAGCAGGAGGATCACTGAGATCAGTCCTGTCGCGGCTCCGTACTTGGCGTAACTGTCGTCCTTCACTACAGCCTCCTTCTCACCCCTGGCTGGGCGCGATCCTATTCGCCCTCTCGGCCGAATGACTTTGTGCCTGCGGAGGCAAATCACGCTCTCGGCGATCTGCGCGGCGCTAAGGTCCGCGGTGCCGCTGTGCTGCGCGTCGCGCAGCCGGCGCCGAGAGAGAGGAGCAAGCCAGATGCCCGACGTCACGGTCAAGCGGCTCGAGGACTTCGAGGCGATCTTCGGAGGCGGGTTTCGCAGGGTGCGGGCCGGTCTGGGGATCAGCTCATTCGGCCTCGCGGTGATGGACCTGCCGCCCAACTTCAAGCACTACCCCGAGCACGACCAGGGCCACGACAACCAGGAGGAGGCCTACACCGTGCTCAAGGGCCGGGCGACTCTCCGAGTGGGAGGCGAGGGCGGCGAGGAGTACGAGCTGGAGCCGGACGTCTGGGTCCGGGTGGGTCCCGGCGAGAAGCGCAAGATCATCACGGGCGACGAACCGGTTCGCGTGATCGCGATCGGCGGAATCCCAGGCCAGGCGTACGATCCGCCCGAGTTCACCCACGAGGGAGCTGCCGAGCCCGACAAGGACAAGCTCGCGATCAAGAAGGGCATCGAGGCCGAGCGCGCGGCCTCGCCCTCCTAGTCCCGGGCCTTCCTAACGGAACAGGTCCCGATCCGGCGGCCGCCGCAGCGCGGCGGCGCCCGGTCCGTCCTCCGAGGTGACCAGCGCCCCGTAGCCGCTGATCACCGCACCGGGGATGGCGGAGTCCTTGTCCCTGACCAGATCGGCCGCGGCGGCCAGCTGGTCGGCGACCGCGACCTCGGTGGCCGACAGCTCCCTGCCGCCCACGTCGGCCCGGCCGCGCCAGTCGTCGAGCGGCGACAGCCCGGCGCAGCCGATGGCGACATCCACCTGGCCCAGGCGCCAGGGCCGTCCGAAGCTGTCGGCGATCACGACCGCTGGCGAGGCCTCTGTCGCCTCGCGGATCTCGCCCCTGATCCGGCGCGCGGAGGCATCCGCGTCCTCGGGGAGCAGGGCGACCGTGTCCTCTCCCGGCACATTGGAGGCATCGATCCCGGCATTGGCGCAGATCCAGCCGCCGTGCGTCTCGGTGATCAGCACGCCGTTCTCGGCCCGCAGCACAGCCCGGCTCTCCTCCAGGATGAGTTGAACGACCCGCGGGTCCTTGCCCAGGCTCTCGGCGAGCTCCTGTGCCTCGGCCCCCGGATCCACCTCGGCCAGGTCGCGCACCCGTCCCTCGGCCTTCGAGACCACCTTCTGGGAGAGGACGACGACCTCGTCGCTCTGCGGCTCGGCCGCCGCGGCGATCAGTCGCCCCAGTTCGGCTCCAGCCTCCACCTCCGGCAGGCCGGCGATCGGCCTGAGGCGGAGCTCCCGTGCCTCGGTCAGGCGGGGGTGGGCTCGGCCGTCGCGCCGAGCTCCCAGAGGACCTTGGCCGTGCGACGCGCCCGCTCTGGCTCGAGCAGCAGGCGGTCGCGCAGCTCGATCAGATCCTCGGGAGTGTCGAGGTCGAAGGCGAGCGAGTCGATGGCCGTCAGGGCGAAGTTGATCCCGGAGCTTCGTGCCCGGGACACGTGGCGAGCGCAGCTGTCCTCGCCGAAGGCGGGCGCGAACGCATTTGGTGGTGAGAGAACGAGGGCATTGGTGCCGGTCCCGTGCCGGTCGGGCACGATCATCGCCGCTCGCGGAGTCCGGCCCAGGTGGTGGTCGAGTTCGGCCGGGTCGAGCAGGGGGCAGTCGATCGGGAGCAGCGCCACGCGCTCCGCTCCGCGCTCCATCGCCACCTTGATCCCCGCCAGGGCGGCCTGCGAGTGGCCTTCGTCGCTCTCCTGCTCGAGAACGTCCTGCCCGGTCCAGCGGACATGACGAATGACCCAGGGGTCGGCCGTGACCACCAGAAGCTCGTCGAGGTTGCGGCACCTGCGCAGCTTGAGCAGGGTGTCGGCCAGAAGCGCCTGCGAGAGGGACGCCCGCTGCTCCGCCGAGAGCTCCTCGGACAGCCGCAGATGCGCGGCGTCCAGGCGCTTCACCGGGATGATCGCGGTTGTGCTCAATGTCGTCCTTGCCCCATTCATGCCGTCCAAGGCTACCTGCGCAACTGCGCCCGGCTACCCATTTTGGACGGGTTTCAATCCGATCGGTCGATGGAAGCCGCGAACTTGAGGGTTCGCTCGGCAAGGGCTCGTCGAGAGCCCGCATCTGTCATCAGCGTCGAAGCGGCCTCCGTGGTTATGCCCTCGGGCGGCGGGTCCGGGTCGCCCTCGTCGCAGATCATCCCGTCGAGCAACCCGGCGTAGAGCGAGGCGACTCCGGCCGCAGTGGTCGGCCGGCCGAGCGCGCGCATGAACGCATCGGTCGGGCCCTTGACCACCTCGCCGGCGACGTAGGGACTGACGGCCACCACCGGCGCTCTCGCCTCGGCGATCGCGTCCCGCACCCCCTCGACGGCCAGGATCGGCCCGATCGAGATCACGGGGTTGGAGGGGCCGATCACGATCGCCTCAGCCGCGGCGATGGCCTCGAGAGCCTCCGGGGTCGCGGTGGCATCGGCGATTCCCTCGAGCTCCACCTCCTCGACGGGCGGCTCGCCGCGGTCGGCGATCAGGAACTCCTGCAGGCCGCGCCAGCCGTCCGGCGTCCTGACCCGCGTGCGGACGCGCTGCTCGGTCATCGGCAGGACGGCCGCCTTGACGCCGAGTGCCCTGGCGATCTGGGCCTGGGCGCCGGTGCGGGTTCCCCCCTCGGCGATGAACGTGCGCCGGTAGAGGCAGGTGGCCAGATCGCGGTCGGAGAGCTGGAACCAGTCGGGCGCGCCGAGCTCGGCGAGCCGGCCGAAGACGGTGAAGGTGTCGTCGCGGATGCCCCAGCCCTTGGTCTCGTCGATCTCTCCCGAGAGCCAGTACGTGACGAGGTCGGGGTCGGGGGAGACGTCGGCGCCGAGGATCTCGATGTCGTCGGCGGTGTTGGCGATGACCGAGAGCCCCTCGCCCAGCAGCTCCTGCATCCCCGCCGCCAGCTTCGCCCCGCCGGTTCCACCGGCGAGGATGACCGCGCGTTTCAAGCTAGCTCCAGTGGTCCTCGTCGGGGAGGCCCGTGAGCTTGATCCCGGCGTGCGTCTTGTAGCGGCTGTTTACCGCGATCAGCATGGGGGTGAGGGACTCGACGATGCGGGCCATCTCCAGCGGCCCGGCGTTGACGGCGCGGAGCCCGTCGATCAGCTCGATCAGCTTCGCGACCCGCGCCTTGTCGGCCTTCCGCTCGCCGCAGACCAGGATGTCCTCCTCCAGGGCTTGGTCGTGCTTCGCGAGCGTCGCCGCGCTGACGGTATGAAGCGCCGAGACGACCGTGACCCCGTCCGGCACCATCTCCTGCGCCTGCTGGGCGGCCGAGCCCTGCCAGACGCCGACGGTCCGGGTCGCCTTGCCGCTGATCGCGGCCGCGAGCGGCACCGTGCAGTCGACGAGGAGCTGCCCCTCCTTCAGGAACTCCTTCAGGTTCGTCAGGGTCTCGGACTGGGCCCGGAACGGAACGGTCAGGAAGACGATCGGGCCGCGCTGGGCGGCGGCGCCGTTCTCGAGTCCCTCGACCTTCGCGTCGGGGACGGCCTCGGCGATCTTGGCGGCGGCCTCCTCCGCTCGGGACGCTTCGCGGGAGCCGATCACGACCTCCTGGCCCGCCGCCGCCCAGCGGACCGCGAGGCCGTAGCCGAGGGCGCCGGTGCCGCCGATGATCGGGATGGCGTCGCTCACTGCCGGGACGCTACATGGGCCGATAGGCTCCTCGCCTATGAGGCTGGAAGGACGCAAGGCGCTGGTCACGGGCGGCGGCAGCGGGATCGGCGCCGCGATCGCGCGCCGGCTGGCCGCCGAGGGTGCAGCGGTCACCATCGGCGAAATCAACATGGACGGCGCCAACGAGGTCGCGGGGGAGGTCTCGGGCGAGGCCGTTGAGCTCGACGTGACCGACCTCGACTCCGCCAAGGCGGCCCTCGAGGGCACCGGGACGGTGGACATCCTGGTCAACAACGCCGGCACCGACGAATTCGGGTTCTTCCACGAGACGACGCCGGAGCAGTGGCAGAAGGTGCTCGCCGTCAATCTCAACGGCGTCCTCAACTGCACCTTCGCCGCGCTGCCCGGGATGCAGAAGGCGGGCTACGGCCGAATCGTCAACATCGCCAGCGAGGCGGGGCGCGTGGGCTCGAAGGGCTCGGCCGTCTACTCGGCCGCCAAGGGCGGGGTGATCTCGTTCACGAAGGTGATGGCGCGCGAGGGCGCACGCTTCGGGATCAACGTCAACGGGATCGCGCCGGGGCCGATCGAGACGCCGCTGCTGATGCAGGCGCTCGAGTTCGGCGAGATCGGCGAGAAGATCATCGAGAACATGAAGAAGCGGGACCCAGCTGCGCCGGATGGGGACGCCCGACGAGGTGGCGGCGGCAGTTGCCTTCTTCGCCTCCGACGACGCCTCCTACGTGACCGGCGAGATCCTCGGGGTCTCCGGCGGGATGGGGATGGTCGGGTAACCGTGGCCAAGCGGCTCGAGGACACGGTGCCCGAAGGCGAGCGGCCGAGTGAGGCCACGCTCGAGCCCGGCCTGGAGCGGGTGGAGGAGTTCACCGTTGACGAGCGCCTGGTCACCGACGTCGGCGGGACGATCGGCGTCCGCGTGCTCTCGACGCCCGGGATGATCGCCGTGATGGAGCGAAACTCGGCGGTGCTCTCCTACGAGAACCTGCCGGAGGGCAAGGCGACGGTCGGCTTCGAGGTCTGCGTCAAGCACGTCGCGGCGGCAGCGGAGGACTCGACCTGCACGGTGCGCTCGACGCTGAAGGAGGTCGTCGACGGCCGCAAGATCCACTTCGAGGTCGAGGTGAAGGAGGGCGACCGCACCATCGGCGTCGGCACCCACCAGCGCCGCGCGATCGACATCGGCGGCGTCAAGAAGGACTAGTGGAGGCTGGGCCGGTAGGTCAGCTCCTGGATGTCGCCATCGAGCGTGCGGTTCTCGACCAGCTCCAGGTCGAAGTCGGCAGCGCCCTGGAAGATCGGTTCCAGCCCCGTCGCACCAGTGATGACGGGAAAGAGCGTCACCTGAACGCGGTCGACCAGGCCGGCAGCCATCAGCGCCCGGTTCATCGACAGGCTGCCGTGGGAGCGCAGCGGCACCTCGGACTCCTCCTTGAGCCGGGTGACGACGTCGACGGCGTCACCACTCACCAGGGTCGCGTCGGGCCAGTCGAGGGGTTCTTCCAGCGTCGTCGACACCACCGTCGCCGGCAGGCTCCTCATCCGCGTGACCCATGGGTCGCGCACCTCGGACTCCTCGGTGCTCGAGGCCAGCATCCGCGCGAATGCCCGATACGTGTTCGCCCCGAAGACCATCCGCTGCTCCGCGCCGTACAGGGCAAGGCGGTGGTCGAGCAATTCGGTGCCCTGCTTTCCCCAGTAGCCGGTCCAGTTGCCGCTGGCGGCGCCATAGCCGTCGAGGCTGGAAAACACGTCGTAGGTGTAGGTGGCGGTCATGTCAGGTCCACGCGGATCACGATGTGCTCGGTTCCCATGACGCGGACGCCCGCCGCGTTCGAACGGGGCTGACGCTTCAGCCGCTCCTCGGGGTCCTCCTCGGGGGCCGGCTGCGCGGTGCCGGTGCGCCAGTGCCGACCGAGCTTGAGGCGGACGTGAGGATGTGCCTCGATGTTGCGCACGTAGTTGGCGCGGGTGCCGTGCTCGGTGACGATCCAGAAGGTGTCGCCGTCGAGCTCTCCGCCGACGGGGGTGCGTCGCGGCTGCCCTGACTTGCGTCCGGTCGTCTCCAGGATCGCGAGATTCGGCAGCGGCACCCCGCGGTTCGCGGCGAACTTCACGAACGGGTTGACCAATCGCGTGGTGATGAACGTCGAGACGCCTCGCTTGTCCAAGGCCATGCCCACATCCTAAGGAGCGCGCCCACTACGCTCGTGCCGATGAGTGACGGTTACCCAGATAGCGTCAGGATCCGCGAGGTCGGCCCCCGCGACGGGTTCCAGAACGAGCCCGAGGTGATCTCGACCGATGACAAGGTGCGCCTGATCGCCATGCTCGCCGAGACGGGGCTGCGCCGGATCGAGGTCACCTCTTTCGTACGGCCGGACGTCATCCCGCAGCTTTCGGACGGCGCCGAGGTGCTGAGCCGGATCGAGCCTCGCGACGGGGTCGCGTACTCGGTCCTCATCCCCAATCGCAAGGGCCTGGAGAACGCGCTTGCGCAGCGCGAGCGTTTCCAGGAGGCGAACTTCTTCCTCTCGGCCTCCGAGACGCACAACCAGAAGAACGTCAACCGCTCGATCGAGGAGTCCCTCGCGGACCTCGAGGGCACGATCGGCGAGGCGGTCGCCGCCGGCATTCGCTGCGAGGGAGTGATCTCGACCAGCTTCGGCTGCCCGTACGAGGGCGACGTCCCGGCTGATCGCGTGCTGGAGATCGCGGGCAAGCTGGCGGCCTTCGGCTGCGAGGAGGTCTCGTTCGGCGACACCACCGGGATGGCCAACCCGCGGCAGGTGACCGAGTTCTTCGACGCCGCGCGTGAGCCGCTCGACGGGGTGGAGCTGACCGCGCACTTCCACAACACCCGCGGGCAGGGCCTCGCGAACGTGCTGGCGGCGCTGGATGCCGGGGTCACCTCCTTCGAGAGCTCGTTCGGGGAGCTGGGCGGCTGCCCGGTCCCGCCCGGGGCGACCGGGAACATCTCGACCGAGGACCTGGTCTCGATGCTCGAGGAGATGGGGATCGAAACCGGCGTGGAGCTGCCGAAGCTGATCGAGGCCTCCGCCGAGGCGCAGCGGGTGCTCGGGCGGCCGCTGGGAGCCCACGTGCTCACCGCCGGGCCCGTGGACTGGCGCAGGTAGGGTGGAGCCAATGCAGAGCGATCGCTTCCGACAGGCCGCCGAGTCCAAGGATTTCAGCGCCATTGACGAGCTGTTCGCCGAGGACGTGAGCTTCCGCAGCCCGGTCGTCTTCAAGCCCTACGAGGGCCGCGAGGCCGTCGCCGGCCTGCTCGGGGCAGTCGTGCAGGTGTTCGAGGACTTCCGCTACACGGACCAGACGGAGACCGGTGGGACCGCGACGCTCGCCTTCAGCGCACGCGTGGGGGACCGCGAGCTGGACGGGATCGACCTGCTCCGCTTCGACGACGACGGCCGAGTCAAGGAGATGGCCGTGTACGTGCGGCCGATGAGCGGTGTCAACGCCCTCGCCGCCGCGATGGCCGAGAAGCTCGAGGAGCTCGGCGCCGCCGGAGTCTGATCAGGTGGCGGGCTGACCGCCGCCTAGGGGCAGCTCGCCCCGGCGCAGTTCCTGATCTGGGCGAGCCGCGCCGCGAGCTGGGCGCGGGTGGCGGCGAACGCGGGGTTGTCGGCCTGGTTCTCCAGCTCCCAGGGATCGGCCTGGAGGTCGTAGAGCTCCCGCTCCCCGGTGTCGTGCTCGATGTACTTCCACCTGCCCGAGAGCAGGCCGTCCGACTTGATGTTCGCGAGCCGGCTCTGGAGCAGCAGCTCCCGGCTGGCCCCTGAGCTGGGGTCGGCGGCGACGGGGAGGAGCGAGCGGCCGTCCATCACCGCGTCCGGCCCTGGCGCCGGTCGAGCTCGAGGATCGTCGGAGCGAGGTCGACGTTCGAGACGGGCTGGTTGCGCACCGCGCCCGCGGGGAACCGCGGTCCCCTGATGATCAGCGGCACCCGCAGCGACTCCTCGTAGAGGAATGACTTGAACAGGAGCCGGTGCGCGCCCATCTGCAGTCCGTTGTCCGAGGTGAAGATGAAATACGTCTTCCGCTTGTCGCCGGCCTTCTTCACCCGGCCGACGAGACGCCGCACGGCCTCGTCGACCGACAGCAGGCTCTCAATCTGGCCGCGGAAGCGGATGTCGAGGTCATTGATCTCCTCGGGGGTCAGCGCGGGCGCGTCCTGCACGAACTGCGGCTTGTCGCCGACGTCGGCCTCGTTGAAGTTCGGGTTCTTGGGGGCGTGCGAGAGCTCGTACTTGCCCCAGTGGCGCAGCGCCGGCTCCGGATCGCGGGCGGCGCCCAGGGGCCGCCCGGCCTCCGCATGCGGAGCCGTCGGGTTGAACCAGAGGAAGAACGGCTTGGCCCTCGGCGCCCGGCGCTTGACGAAGCCGACGGCCTTGGACGCGAGGACGTCCGTGACGTAGTTCTTGCCGCCCTTGCGGTAGAAGCGGACCTTGCCGTTCTCGTTCAGCTTGTACTTGTAACGCCGCTGTTCGAGCCCGCCGGTGAGGCCGTACCACTCTGCCCAGCCGGGCGGCACCTCGCGGGCGTCCACGAGCGGCTCCGGGATGCCGTCGTCGATCCCGTAGCCGTTCAGGTACTTGCCGACCATCGCGGTGCGGTAGCCGGAGTTGCGCAGCCACACCGGCAGCGTGTTCCGGTGGTCGAGACCGTTGTATCCGTTCGGCAACTCGGTGGTGAAGACGCCGTGGTTGTGGGAGTACTGCCCGGTGATCAGCGTCGCCCGCGACGGGCAGCAGAGCGGGAACGACGCGTAGCTGTTCCGGAAGGTCGTGCCCCGCTGGCCGAGCAGGCGGAGTGTGTCGAGCAGGCCCAGCATGCTGTCGCTCTGGTCGTCGGTCTCGATCACGATCACGTTCGGGCGCTTCTGCGCGCGGTTGGCCCGCCGCTGCTTCTGCAGCCGCAGCCGCTTGCGCTCTCCCTTGCTCAGCTTCTCCTTCCCGTCCTTCTGGGCGGGCACGGAGGCAGGGGCGGCCAGTGCGAGCGTGGCTACAAGCGCCAGCGCGCCCGCGGACCTGAGCAACTGTCCCGTTCGGTCTCGCATAGGTGAACCAACCCGTCCCGGAGCGTGCCGTTGCGCCCCTGCCGGCGCTCTGGGTACGAAAAACCTTAGCGGCGGCTATGTTCCGCCACCGCCAGATCAATACCCGGAATGAGGGAGGAATCGCCCCGAATGGAGATCAGCAAGGTCGGTGTCGTCGGCTGTGGGCTCATGGGCCACGGCATCACGCAGATCAGCGCCCAGGCAGGCTGGGACGTGGTCGTGCGCGAGGTGGACCAGGAGACGCTCGACAAGGGGCTCGGCAAGATCGAGAAGCAGCTCGGCAAGGCGGTCGAGAAGGGCAAGGTCGAGCAGGGCGACGCTGACGCGATCCGCGGGCGGATCACCGGCACCCTCGACTACGGCGACCTCGCCGATTGCGATCTGGTGATCGAGGCGATCACCGAGGACCTCGACAAGAAGACGGAGATGTGGGGTGAGATCGACGGGATCGTCAAGGACGACGCCTTTCTCGCCACCAACACCTCCTCGCTGCCGGTCGCCGCGCAGGCGGAGGCGACCAAGCGGCCCGAGAAGTTCCTCGGCCTCCACTTCTTCAACCCCGCCCAGGTGATGCCGCTGCTCGAGGTCGTCAAGGCCGAGAAGACGAGCGACGACGCATACGACCTGGGCTTTCAGGTGGGCGAGAAGCTGGGCAAGACGACGGTCGCCGCGGGCGACAACCGCGGCTTCATCGTCAACCGCCTCCTCGTCCCGTACATGCTCGACGCGATCCGCGCCCACGAGCAGGGCGTGGGGTCGATCGAGGACATCGACAAGGGCATGATGGCCGGCGCCAGCCACCCGATGGGCCCGCTGACCCTGGCGGACTTCGTCGGCCTGGACACGCTGGTCGCCATCTCCAAGGTGATGGCCGAGGACTACGGCGAGGAGCGCTTCGCCGCCCCCGAGAGCCTCGCGAAGATGGTGGATGAAGGAAACTTTGGCCGCAAGTCGGGGAAGGGCTTTTACGATTACTCGGGCGATAAGCCGGCCCCGGTGGACCGCTAGAACCGAGCGAGCGAGGACAGGAGACAAGATGGGCGTCGACCAGACGAGTCTCGACCGGATCAGGAACGCGACCTTCCCGGCCTCGCGCCGCGGCTACGACAAGCACGAGGTGGAGAAGTTCCTCTCGCGCCTGGCCGACTGGCTCGAGACCGGCGCGGGCGACGAGTCCCGCTCGGACACCGTCAAGCGCGAGCTGCAGCGCGTCGGCGAGCGCACGGGCGCCATCCTGGCGCAGGCCGAGGAGAGTGCCCAGCAGATCCGCTCCGAGGCCGAGGAGTACGCCGAGGAGAAGCGGCAGTCCGCCGACCGCGAGGCCTCCGAGACCCAGACCGAGGCCGAGGAAGAGGCTCGCGAGACGATCCAGTCCGCCGAGGCGCAGGCGCGCCGGATAGTGGACGAGGGGACCCAGCGCCGCGATGACATCGAGGCCGTGATCGCGGACCTGGTCCGCCGCCGCGACGAGGTCCTCGCCGACACCGAGCAGCTCGCGGACAAGCTGACGGCGGCCATTTCCGACCATCGTCCGGACGCCGGCGAAGACCCCTCGGCGCCTCCGGAGGAGTACGACCCGCTGGCCCTCGAGGACGACGTCGCCGACGCAGAGGCCGAGATTGAGCCCGAGGACGACGAGACTCGCGTCCAGGCTCGTCCCTAGCGATGACTGAGATCAGGGCCGCGCTGGACGCCGCGCTGGAGGGCGGCCCGGAGCGGCACCGCAAGAAGGTCGCCGAGCAGGAGAAGCTTCCGGTCCGCGAGCGCGTCGCCCGGTTGCTCGACGCCGATTCGCTCGCGGAGGAGGGTCTGCTCGCCAACTGGGAGCAGGAAGGCCTGGGCGCCGACGGTGTCGTCACCGGGATGGGCACGCTCGCCGGTCGCCCGGTCGCCCTGATGGCGAACGATCCCGCGGTCAAGGCCGGCTCGTGGGGGCCCGAAGACGGTCGAGAAGATCCTGCGGATCCAGGAGAGCGCGCTGAAGCACCAGGTGCCGATGATCTACCTGGTCGACTCGGCCGGCGCCCGCATCACCGACCAGGTTCGGATGTTCCCCGGCCGGCGCGGGGCGGGGCGGATCTTCCATAACCAGGTCCGGCTCTCGGGCCAGGTCCCGCAGGTCTGCCTGCTGTTCGGCCCCAGCGCCGCGGGCGGCGCCTACATCCCCGCCTTCTGCGACGTCGTGATCATGCGCGACGGCAACGCCTCGATGTACCTGGGCTCGCCGCGGATGGCGCAGATGGTGATCGGCGAGGAGGTCACGCTCGAGGAGATGGGCGGGGCGCGCATGCACACCTCCAATTCGGGCTGCGGCCACTTCCTCGCGAAGACCGACGAGGACGCGATCGACCTGGCCAAGAGCTACCTGTCCTACATGCCCGTCCAACTGGCGCGAGGGCCCGCCGGCCGCGCCGCCGGCGGAGCCGGGGTCGCAGGCGAGCGTCTCCGAGGTCGTCCCCACCGACCCCGAAACCGGCTTTCGACGTCGTCGAGCTGATCGACTCGGTCGTGGACAACGGCAGCTTCCTCGAGGTCTCGAAGCGCTGGGCCAAGGAACTCGTCATCGGCTACGCGCGGCTGGAGGGACGCGTGATCGGCGTCGTCGCCAACCAGCCCAAGGTCAAGGGCGGCGTGCTGTTCGTCGACTCGGCCGACAAGGCGGCCCGCTTCATCTGGACCTGCAACGCCTTCAACGTCCCGCTGTTGTTCCTGGCCGACGTGCCCGGCTTCATGATCGGCAAGGACGTCGAGCGCCAGGGCATCATCCGCCACGGCGCCAAGATGATCAGCGCCGTCTCCGAGGCGACCGTTCCGAAGATCTCGGTGATCGTGCGCAAGGCCTACGGCGCCGGCCTCTACGCGATGGCCGGACCGGCGTTCGAGCCGGACTCCTGCCTCGCATTCCCGCAGGCGCAGATCGCGGTGATGGGCCCCGAGGCGGCGATCAACGCCGTCTTCTTCAACCAGATCCAGGAGATCGAAGACGAGGCCGAGCGCGAGAAGTTCGTGGCCGAGAAGCGGGAGGAGTACTCGAGGGACATCGACATCCTCCATCTGGCCTCGGAGCTCGTCGTCGATGCGGTGATCGAGCCGGACGACCTGCGGGCGGAGCTCGTGAAGCGCTACGCGTTGGCCGAGGGCAAGGACCGCAGCTTCGCCGAGCGGCGCAACCCGATCACGCCGGTCTAGCGGCTACTTCTTCTTTTTCTTCTTCTTGCAGCCCTTCTTCTTTTTCTTGGCCGCGACGGCGCCCTTCTTGCCCTTTTTCTTCTTTTTCTTCTTGCACTTCGTAGTGGCTGGAGGGGTGGATCCGCCGGGCGGAGGCTGGGGCTGTGTCACCGCGGGGTCCGCAAGCAGGCGGCCGAAGACCTCCCGCTCGTTGCTTGGCAAGCCGCCACCGCCTTCCCCTACGACCAGGTAACCGTCGGCGACCGAGTTGTGGGCCGCCCCGATCTCCTGGATGCCCGTGAACGCGTTGGCGTCGCTGCCGAACCCCCAAACGGGGAACTCGGCCCCGACATCGGCTCCGGCGGGGCTCACTGCCTGGGCAAACCCGTCCTTTTGCTGGTCGAACGTGCCCGCATCTGCCTCCCAGACGACCAGGTATTGATTGGCGATCGGGTTGTAGGTGGCCGAGGGGATGACGGCGTCCCGGCTCGCCCCCACATCTGAGACGTTGGAGATCCGGAAGTCACCCTGCGCGTTCGGAACCCCGGCGGCGCTCACTCGCTGGCCGTAGATCTCAAACGTCTCGTCGGCGAGGGGGTCCCCGTTCCAGGCGACCAGATACTCGTCCGCCGTTGAGTTGTAGGCAATCCCGGGGGAGCAGGCATCGAACGAGGTCTCGCAGACGTCTCGCATCGCGTCCACGTCGGTGACGTTGGAGATGCGGAAGTCACCCTGCGCGTCCGGAACGCCGGCGGCGCTCACCCGCTGGCCGAAGATCTCGTACTGCTCGTCCGTGGACCCGGGAAGCCCGTCTCCGCCCCAGGCGACCAGGTACTGGTTGGCCGTCGGATTGAACGCGATTTTTGGCTCCTCGGCGTCACGCAAATTGTCGGTGTTCATCTCCGAGATCCGGAAGTCGGTTCCAGCCTCGGTCCCGTTGGCGTTGACGAGCTGGCCGTAGATCTCGAACTGCTCATCCTCTGCCACCACCTGGTCCCCCTCCCAGACGACGAGATACTGGTTGAGGGTGGCGTCGTAGCTGAGGGTCGGTCTGCCCACCGCGTCCCGGAACGCGTCCACGTCGGAGGCGTTGGAGATCCGGAAGTCACCCTGCGCGTCCGGAACCCCGGCGGCGCTCACCCGCTGGCCGTAGATCTCGAATTGGTCGTCCGTCACCGCGGGAAGGCCGTCTGCCGTGAAGGTGACCAGGTACTCGTTGTCGTCGGAGTTGTAGGCGACCGAGGGATTGTCCCCGTCGCGACCAGTCGCGACGTCAGTGGTGTTCGAGATCCGGAAGTCCGCGCCGATTTCGGCCCCGGTCGCGCTGACGAGCTGTCCGTGGACCTCGAACTGGCCGTCGGCGAGGTGATCTGACTCCCAGACCACCAGGTAGTTGTTCGCGGCGGGGTTGTAGGCGACCGCGGGAGTGAACGGATCGCGTGAAAGGTCGCCGTCCGTGCCGGTGGTCGAGATGCGGAAGAGCGGGCCGGATGGTTGGACCGCCCCGATTGCTGAACCCGCGATGACCACGACGGCGATCGCCGCAGCGACGAAACCGGCGACTCCTCTCCTCACGACCTTCTCCTCCCTCCATCAGCGAGGGCCCACAGCCCTCCCCTAGTAACAAGCAACCCTATGCCCCCGGGGCGCGGCGCGTCAATGGCGAGAATGCGCCATCGACCAGTCGCCTAGATGTCCTCGCTGAAGCCGGGGCCGAGCTCGTCGGCGCAGGCCTGGGCGCCTCCGTCGTAGCCGATCTCGAACGCCTCGAGCCGCTCCTCCGGCTGCCCATGTGCAGTCGGGTCCTGCCAAGCGACGTCCGGGGAGTCGCCGAACTCGTAGATGCCCACCGCCGCCTCGTAGAGGTCCGTTCCGGGCTCGAGGCCCTCTCCTCCTTCTAAGAGACCCTCGTCATAGAGAGCGCCCGCGAAGGTCCCCGAGAGACAGTCGGCGTTGAGCTCCTGCTCGATCGTCAGCGGGAACTCCGCTTCGACCCGGTTCTGGATCAGGTGGCCCCACTCGTGGCCGATCACGAAGCCGACCGCGGCGTCCCCGACCTCCTCGTAGAAGGGGATCATCAGGCCTGGCTCGTCCCAGGCGATGATGTCGTTGCCACCGCAGTAGAAGGCGTTCTCCGGGCCGAGCGGCTCCCCGCCGCACTTCGGGGCGCCCTCCTCCGGGTCGTAGGGGATCACGTCGCTCGGCGGGGAGTACTCGACGTCGAAGCTCTCGGGCAGAGCCTCGGCCCAGTACTCGTCGAGCAGCGTGACGATCTGGTCCAGCGATTCGGTGTAGGACTCGCCGGCGACGGGCTGGGCCGTGAGCGCCTGGGGTGAGCTGCCGTCTCCGGCGTTATCGCCATCGTCATCGCCGCATCCGGCCATCGCCAGGACGACCGCGAAGAACAGCGGCAACAGGCCCCCCTTGAGCCTGCGCAGGGTCATGCGGCGGACCCTACTCGCAGTGGGTTCAGTTGGCCGGCTGCGTCTTCGGGCCGGTGGCGCGGCCTCTCGCGCGAGCGCGCTGGGGCGGGAAGCGAACGAGCGACTCGCGCTCGGTGTCCCAGAGCTTCAGGCGGAATGCCTCGATGCTGTTGCGGATCGTGACGACGGGGGTGCGCCGGAACATCGGGTGGGACTCGTGGGCGGCCCGCAGGTTGTAGTTCGGGATCTTCGCGCTCAGGTGGTGGACGTGGTGAAAGTTGGCGTTGCCGACGGCCCAGGCCAACGGCCGCGGCAGGTCGAGGTAGGAGCTGCCCTGGAGGGCGGCGAGCTCGAACTTCCACTTGCCCGGCGCCTGGTAGTAGGTGTCCTCGTACTGGTGCTGGATGTAGAGCATCCAGGCCGCGACGGCCCCTCCGGCGACCAGGGTGGTGCCCTGGATCAGCAGGAACGTTTGCCAGCCGACGAGCGCGCTCAGGCCCGCCGCCCACGCGACCAGCGCCAGGTTCGTGGCGACGACGCTCGCCAGGACCCGCCGTGACATCCCCCTCTGCGGGAAGCGGCGCTCGAACAGGAACACGAGGCTCGGGCCCAGCAGCAGCATCAGGAGGGGATTGCGGTAGAGGCGGTAGCCCAGTCGCCGGAGCCGCGACGCGTTCTCGTACTCCGCGACGGTCATCGTGTTGATCTCGCCGACCCCGCGGTGGTCGAGGTCGCCGGTGTGGGCGTGGTGGAAGGCGTGCTGGCGCTGCCACCAGCGGTAGGGCGTGAACAACAGGTAGCCCAGGACGTGGCCCCAGCGGCGGTTCTCCCGCCGCGATTCGAACATCGAGTTGTGGGTGAGGTCGTGAAACAGGGAGTACATGCGGCTGAGGAAGACGGTCGCGACCAGGCCGAGGCCGATCGCAACGGGGGCGCTGGGCTGGATCAGGACCGCGATGACCCAGACCGCGGCGTAGGGAAGGATGACGCTCGCGATCTGCCCGAGGCTGCGCCGCCGGTCGATTTCCAGATAGGGGGCGAGGTCCTGTTTCCAGGATTCGCGAGATGGGATGTCAGCGGTGTCCACGGTGAGTCGGGCTCGTGTTCACCCATGCCTACGCTGAATCGCCCGAGCTGGTTCACACAACCCCGGACTTCGCGCTCAGAGCGTGTTCGAGAGCTCGACGAAGTAGTCGAGTGCGGCGGGGTTCGCCAGCGAGTCACGGCTGGCCGCCCGCTCCGGCGGCTCGCCCATCAGGATCTTCTTGACCGGGATCTCCAGCACCTTGCCGCTGAGTGTGCGCGGCACCTCTTCGATCGCGTGGATCTCGTTCGGGACGTGACGGGGCGAGCACTGCTCGCGGATGCTGCGCTTGATCTCCTTGGTCAGGTCCTCGTCGAGCTCGGCGCCCTCGCGGAGGACGACGAACAGCGGCATCCAGCCCTCCGTGCCGGGCTTCGGCACGTCGACCACCAGCGCGTCCACGACCTCGTCGACCGCCTGCACGGCGCGATAGATCTCGCTGGTGCCCATGCGCACTCCCTGACGGTTGATCGTCGAATCGGAGCGGCCGTAGATGATCGCGGTGCCGCGAGAGGTGATCTCGATCCAGTCGCCGTGGCGCCAGACGCCGGGATAGGTGTCGAAGTAGCTCTCGCGGAGACGCGAGCCATCCTCGTCGCCCCAGAAGAAGACCGGCATCGACGGCATCGGCTCGGTGATCACCAGCTCGCCGACCTCGTCGACGACCGAGTTGCCGTCCTCGTCGAAGGCCTCGACCGCGGCGCCCAGGGCGCGGGCCTGAAGCTCGCCGCGGTAGACCGGCAGCAGGGGCACGCCGCCGACGAAAGCGGTGCAAACGTCGGTGCCGCCGCTGGTCGAGAAGAGCCAGGTGTCGCGGCCAACGTGCTCGTAGGTCCACTCGAAGCCTTCGGGCGAGAGCGGGGACCCGGTGGAGCCGACGGCCCGCAGGCCGGAGAGGTCGCGGCCGGCGCCCGGCTCGACGCCGTCGTTCATGCAGGCGGCGATGTAGCTCGCGCTGGTCCCGAAGCAGGTGACGCCGGCGTGCTCCGCCAGGTCCCACAGGACCCCCATGCCGGGGTGGCCGGGGTTGCCGTCGTAGAGGACGATCGCGGCGGGGGAGAGCAGGCCGCTGACGAGGAAGTTCCACATCATCCAGCCGGTGGTGGTGAACCAGAAGAGACGGTCGCCGGGCTGGGTGTCGACGTGGAGATTGAGCTTCTTCAGGTGCTCGAGCAGGATCCCGCCGTGGCCCTGGACGATCGCCTTGGGCAGGCCGGTCGTTCCGGAGCTGTAGAGCACCCAGAGGGGATGGTCGAAGGGGACGCGCTCGAAGCTGAGCTCGCGCGCCCTGGCCGATCTCGCAGAGCTGGGGCGTGGTGAGGACCTCGGGCACCCCGTCCCGGCCCTCGATCCGGCTGAGGTCGGGCGACTCGCTCAGATAGGGAGCGATGACCAGCTTCTCCAGGCTGGGAATCTGGGCGGCGATGTCCGCGACGGTGTCGAGCCGGTCGAAGTCCTTGCCTCCGTAGCGGTAGCCGTCGACGGCGAACATCAGCTTCGGCTCGATCTGGGCGAAGCGGTCGACGACGCTCGAGGGTCCGAAGTCGGGCGAGCAGCTGGACCAGATCGCGCCGAGGCTGGCGGTCGCGAGGAACGCGATCAGCGCCTCGGGCGAGTTCGGCAGGTAGGCGACCACGCGGTCGCCTCGCTGCACGCCCTGCTCGCGAAGCGCACCGGCGATCTCTGCGACCCTGGCGTGAAGGTCGCCCCAGGTCATCTCGTAGGGGTCCCTGGCCTCGGATGCCGCGATGACCGCGAGCTCCGAGTCGTCCCTCCCGCGGAAGACGTGCTCGGCGTAGTTGAGCTCGGCGCCCTCGAACCAGCGGGCGCCGGGCATCCTGCGCTCGGGCAACACGGTCTCGTATGAGCCGGAGGCCTGCACGTCGAAGTAGTCCCAGATCGACTGCCAGAAGTCCTCGACGTTCTCGACCGACCAGCGCCAGAGCTCCTCGTAGGTGTCCGTCTCGACCCCACGCTCGGTGGCGAGCCAGCGCATGTAGCGGGTCATCTGCGAGCGCTCGATCGCCTCGGCCGACGGCTCCCAGAGCTTCTCGGCCTCCCGTGTCCCGGTCTCGGTCATCCGGCGACCGGCTCCGAGGTTCGCTCGGGCAGCAGGTCCTCGCCGGTCCGCCGGGCGGCGTCGCGGTTGAGCAGCCGGACCAGCGCGAGGGTGAAGTCGACCGCCTTCGTCATGGCGGCGGCGTCGATCTTGTCGGGGGTGTCCTCGGGCGTGTGGTACCAGGGCGGGGGGAGGCCGTCCCGAAGCCCGGTGATCGACGTGCCCCTGAACCCGTGGACCCTGATCGGCGTGCCGTCGTCGCTGAGCGAGACCCGGACGGGCCGCGCGCCGTACTTCGGCTCTGCCGCGGCGATGGCCTCGCAGAACTCGACCAGCTCCTCGTCCATCGGGTAGGTGATCACCGGCCCCTGTGCGACCTGGTAGTGGGGGCTGCCGTAGGCCGGCGAGTCGACGTTGAGGAAGACGGTGTGCTCGCGGTCGAACTCCTTGCGGTGGCGGCGGACGAAGGCGCGCATGCCCTCGTCGAGGGACTCCTCGGAGCCGGTGAGGACGACCCAGACGTCGAGGTTCTCAACGGGATCGTCCCGGAGGGCCTCGGCGATCGAGAGCACCGCGGCCACGCCCGAGGCGTTGTCGTAGGCGCCCGGGACCGTCTTGGAGAGGGCGATGTCGGTCAGGAGGAAGACGGCGACGATCAGCAGGATCGTGGGGATGACCTGGAGGATCGAGACCCACGGGGCGTCGATGCCCGCCATGCGGAGCCCGAGAACCGGCAGGAGGGGCGCGAGGCTTCCCCAGAAGATCACTCGCCACGGACCGAGCAGCAGGCGGCCGCGCTCTGACAACCTCGCGGCCGTGCGCACGCTGCGCTCGCCGAACACGAACCCGGTCTTGGCGGCGTCGTAGTGGGCGCTGAGGATGAGCCGCGTGGGGGCGACCGGCCGGTCGCCTCGCGAGACGATGTTCTGCGAGGCGCGGCGGAAGAAGAGGGAGCGGATGAGGTAGGCCCGGGTGCTGTGGTCGAGGTAGAACGAGGTCGCGGCCAGCAGGACGAGCGCGAAGCCGATCGCCGGCTGCGAGATCGCGACCAGGCTGCCGGCGATCGCGAGGGTCAGCGTGACCGCGTGCACGAGGGCGTAGTTGGGATGAACGTAGATGGGCTCGATCTCGGCCTTGCGGCCCATCGCGAGCAGCCGGCGCGCGAGCATGTTGCCGGCGCGGCGCTCGGCATCGGTGCCGGGCCCGCGGCTCTCGATCGCGCAGAGCTCCTCGATCACCTCTTGTCGTCCCGCAGCGTCCATCCGCGGGCGATTATCGCGGTAGTGGGCGGGGCTAAGGTTCCTGACAGGCCGGAGTGCTCAAACTGGCAAAGAGGGCGGTCTCAAAAGCCGCTGCCCCTTACGGGGCTTGTGGGTTCGAGTCCCACCTCCGGCATCTGCCTCGCTACTCCTTGGGCCCGACGAACTCATCCATTAGCGCCACAGATTCGTGCCGGGCGACTGAGATGTTCCAGCGGTTCATTTGGCGCCACTCGATCTCGAGCCGGTCGCAGGCATCGCAGAAGATCCGCCTGATGTCCTCGGATCGGTTCGAGAACAGGTAGCGCGGATAGACATAGGTCTTTCCTGGGTGCTTGATGGTGTTCACCGAATACGAGCCGTCCGAGTGGATGAGTCCTCGAAGGAAGGCGCGAGTCTCGTCCTTGACGATTGCCTCTTGCCAGTCAGCGAGTTGAATCAGCCGGTGGTGCTTGCGTCCCGGCCCATGCTGGGGAAAAAGGCACGGCCAGGCTCGCGAAGAAGCGCCCACCTCGTCCGTGTTCTCATCCCGTCTCCGGACGACGCCAACTTTGCTGGTCGGCATCACAGCCGCCATCGCAGCGGAACATTCACTGACGATGCCCCGGTACTTCCGATCGAGGGTGATCCGAAGCTTGTAGACGCCGCGCCGTCCCCTCGAGATGCATCCGTCTCCCAGGTACAGACCAAGCAAGTACGCATAGGCGGCGCGAGGTAGATCCTCAGGCCTGTGAATGGGATGGCCGCACTTCGGGCAGGAGCCAGGGGGGGATGTCCGGCCTCGGCGTGGGGTGAGGCCGATCCGCCAGGAGCGCACCGTACCCCGAGGGATACCGGTGGCACGGGCGATTTTGCAGTCGTTGAGTCCTTCTTCGGAGAGCCACAGGACGAGACGCACCTCTTCGACTGTTCGCACCCTTTCGAGGATGGTGCGACGACCGGCGGCGGCAGGTGTGGCTGTGCCTGGAAAATGGCCTTAGATGCAGGCGTTTCGCTTCCGTTGCACTCTCTTGACGTTTTCGCGCGGCCTTGCGATCTGGCCCTCTTGCGAAGCTTTGGTTATGTGCGGCCGCTACACGCTCACCGATCCCGACCCGCGGCTGCTGCGGTTCCGGTTCGAGTTGCCCGAGGCGGCGCAGATCGACGAGGAGCCGCGGTTCAACGTCGCGCCGACGGATGCGGTGCTGGCGGTGAGGCTCAACAAGCAGGGGGAGCGCGAGCCGGGGAGGCTGCGCTGGGGCCTGATCCCGCACTACGCCGATCCCGATGACTTCGCCCGGCTGCTGATCAACGCGCGGGCGGAGACGGTGGCCGAGGCGCCGGCGTTCCGCGACGCGTTCGAGGGATTCCGCTGCCTGGTGGTCGCCGACGGCTTCTACGAGTGGAGGGCGACCGAGACGGGAAAACAGCCGACCTGGCTCGCGCGGCCGGATCACAAGCCGTTCGCGTTCGCGGGGCTCTGGGCTCGCGCGAAGCGCGAGGACGGGACCGCGGTGCACTCATGCGCGATCGTCACCTGCCCGCCGAGCGAGCTGGTGGCCCCGGTCCATGACCGGATGCCGGTGATCCTCGAGCCCGAGGATGAGGGAGCGTGGCTTGATCGCGAGACCGACAGGGACGAGCTGTCCGGAATGCTGCGGCCCTACGAGGAACTGGAGCTGAGCGAGGTGGGGGAGGCGGTCAACGACGTGCACCAGGACGGGCCGCACCTGCTCGACGCGCCGATGAAGCTGTTTTAAGCCGGGACTTCCTCGCCGATCTCGCGCTCTTCCTCGACGTGCCAGTTCTGGTTGAACGCGACCATGGCCACGGCGATCAGGATCACCTGGACGGGCACCAGCAGCAGGGTCAGAAGGCCGAGCAGCTCCTCGGGAAGCGCGGGGCTGTCGAGGCCGTCCTTCGCCCGGTTGAACCAGGCCGGCGCGGCGATCCCGGCGAAGATCGCGAGGATGATCGCCAGGGCGGAGGCGACCGGGAGGACGCCGCGGTTCCAGCGCGAGACGAGGTACGCGAACAGCAGGTAGATGGCGATGTAGAGCAGCGCGAAGATCTTGCCGCCCTCGAGGCGCTCCCAGCCGCCGAGCGTGATGACGAGCGCCAGCCCGGCCGACACGAGCAGAAGGAAGACGACGAGCGCCTTTGCGCTCTTCGCCTCGGGCTTCTGCCTGTTCGGCCGCCAGAGCTCGTATCCGGGGCGAATAGCTCCCGCTTCCATGGCTGGCAAGTCTATGGAAGGGATCGGAGATTCGCTACCGGGAACCGTCAATTCCAGGCGGACCTTCATGCGGGCGGAGGGACTCGAACCCCCAAGCTCTCGCGAGCACTGGCTCCTAAAGCCAGCGTGTCTACCAGTTCCACCACGCCCGCTGGTGTGCCTGGCCACCGATTCTAGATCGGCTGAACCTGCGCCTTTCTACGGATGTGCGTGCCCCCGGCCGGGTGGGAGAATCAGGCAGGTACCGCGGGGCAGAACGCTTACGCATGCGATGAAAGGGGGTCACGGATGACCTGGCAACTCTCAACCGGCGCGAATCTGATCATCGGGGTCGCCTACCTCGTGATCGCCTACATCATCGTCTCCGGGCTCATGCGCACCGGCCAGGTCAGCACGAACCGGTTGGGGCTGGCGACGGGTCTGATCTTCCTCACCTGCGGCATCCACCACGGCACGCACTCCGTGCACATGCTGCTTCCCAGCCTCGGCGTCGAGGACGCTCAGGGCCTGGCGCTGCGAGAGGCGTGGCACTGGCCGTCGGTGGGTTGGGACCTCCTTGGCGCCGCGGTGGCCCTCTTCTACCTCTCGCTGCGCGGCAGCTACGCGAGCGTCCTGCGCGGCGCCCAGCTGTTCGAGGACCTGAAGGCGCGGGAGCGACAGGCCCTGGAGATCAACGACAACATCGTGCAGGGCCTGTCGGTGGCGAAGTACGCGCTGGATCAGGGCAAGGACGACACCAGCCGCAAGGCGGTCGAGGACACCTTGAAGAAGGCTCGCGCGCTGATCACCGATCTGCTGGGCGAGGAGGGGTCCGAGATCGAGTTGGCCAAGCCCGGCGAGCTGCGGCGGCAGCGTCCCGCGACCGTGAGCGGTGGCGATGGAACCTAGGTTCCGAAACGGCACCCACACCGAGTCGATCTCGGTCTTCGTCGTCGACGACGTGGCGGAGCTGCGCGAGCTGATTCGGTTCGGGATCGAGGAGGACCCGGACTTCCAGGTGGTGGGGGAGGCCGGGGACGGCCGATCGGCGATCGAGGGGATCGCCGAGGCCAAGCCGGCGGCCGTGCTGCTCGACCTCTCGATGCCCGACATGGATGGGCTCGAGGCGATCCCGGAGATCCGGCGGATGGCACCCGACATCGCGATCATCGTGCTCTCGGGCTTCTCGGTGGACCGGATGGGCAAGCCTGCGCGCAAGCGCGGGGCCGACGGCTACGTCGAAAAGGGAACGCCGATCGCCGAGCTGCGGGAGGCCACCCGCCGGGCGGTCAACGCGCGCCGCAACACGGCGCCGGCCGGCTGCTGATTCCGGTAGCGGGGCACCCAGGACTCGAACCTGGAATCGCCGACTTTGGAGGCCGGTGCCTTAGCCAGTTTGGCCAGTGCCCCGTGGGCCGCAGAATCGTAGCCGGGAGCCCCCGGCCTACCGGCCCGGCTTGGCGCCGCCCTTGTCCTTCTTCGGACCGGGCTTCTTCGGCTCCGGCTTCGGCGCGCGGCGCAGCGGCCTCGGCTCCGGGCCGATCTCGGAGCGGCAGACGGCGCCGTCGCAGACGCCGAGCGTGACCATCTGCAGGTGGAGCCACCTGCGGACGGGGCGGTAGCGGCGGTTGCGGTGCACCGAGCGCATCTGGGCCGGGTCGCGGAGCATGTCGTAGAGCTCGACCTGGCCGTTGGCGTAGAGGACGTAGAGGTAGCGGTCGGTGCGAATCGAGCGATAGGCCGGCGCGAAGTTCCCGTTGGCCACCGACCTCGGCTTCTTCTTCTCCTGGTCGAGGTTGCCGACGCCCTTCTTCTTCTTTTTCGCCAGGCGCGCCCCCGCGGCTCCAGCCTCGGACGGGTCGTCGCCGGCGTTGCCCTGGCCCGGCCCCGTGTCGGCCTCGATCAGCAGCGGCCGGGTCGAGCGCAGCGCCGGGTTCATCGCGTAGGGCAGCAGCGAGCGGCCGTCGACGTTCCTGGGGTCACCGGCGATGTCGAGGATGGTCTGGGGAACGTCGATCGCGGAGACGAGCTCGTCGCTGATCGCTCCCGCCGGGATGCCCGGGCCGCGGATCAGCAGCGGGACGCGCGCCGAGGGGTCGTACGGGAGGTACTTCCCTCCGGCGATCCGGTGCTCGCCGCGGAAGTAGCCGTTGTCGGAGGCGAAGATGACGTAGGTGTCGTCGAGGATGCCCTCGTCGGCGAGCTCGAGGATCACCTGCCGGATTCCCTCGTCCACCGCCATCAGCTGCTCGGCGCGGCGACGCCGTTCCCTGTTGATCAGCTTGATCAGCGACTTCGGCAGGCGGCGCGCCTGCTTGCGCAGCCACCTGGGCTTGTCCGACATGTTCTTCTCGTTGAACGCCTGCAGCTTCGGCAGGGGCGCGCCGTTGAGAGTGAAGAGGTGGCGCGGCGCCGGTTCGAACGGCGCGTGCGGCGCGTTGAACCAGAGGTTCATCATGAACGGCGTCTGACTCACGTCCGCGCCGTCGATGAACTCGACCGCCTTGTCGCGGAAGACGTCCGACTGGTACTCGCTCGACTGGTCGCCGTAGAAGACGAGGCCGGAATCGTCCAGCGGATCCGTCTTCTCGATCAGCTGGTAGTTGAAGTAGAGCGGGCCCTCCGAGATCTTTCCGTACCACTCGTCCCAGCCGGGCGGCACCGCCTCCGACGGCACCAGCCCCGTCGGGTAGCCGTTCATGTACTTGCCGATGTGGATCGTGTAGTAGCTCTCGTCGTGCATCCAGGGCGCGAGGGAGTTGGCCTCGTGCGCTCGGAATCGCTCCCAGCCGCCGAAGGGCGGGAGGTTCCCCCGGACCCCGTTGTTGTGCATGTAGTCCCCGCTCAGCAGGCTCGCACGCGAGGGGCAGCAGAGCGGGTAGGGGATGTAGGCGCGGCGAAAGCTCACGCCCTGGGCGCCGATCAGCGACTGCACATTCGGCATTGCCGCCAGCTCGCTCGCCGACTGGTCGTCGGTGAGGATGAAGAGGACGTTGTACGGCGGCGCGCCCTCGGACTTCCGCGCCGCTCCGCCCAGCAGCACCGCGCCGGCGAGAAGCAGGGTCGCTCCGAACATCGCCCACCGCCGGCGGGCGCGCCAAGGTGTCCTGTCGACGATTTGCAGGGTCATCGGTGGCTTGCGGGGCGGGGGGTGCGCTGTCCCTCTCGCGCCAAGAACCATTCCCGCCGACCGTTGTTTCGGTCGACAAGAGCCTCCCCGCGAGACCGTAGCGAGGGTAGCGGGCGAAGTTCGAGCTGTCAGAAGGCCCTTCCCAAACAGGGCCCTGGGGCCGATCTACAATCCGCGGTCGCGCGGGCGTGGTGTAGTTGGTAACACTGGAGCCTTCCAAGCTCCCATCACGGGTTCGAGCCCCGTCGCCCGCTTGGCCCTAGGATTGGGCCGCACGTCATCGGGGCGTGGCGCAGTCTGGTAGCGCATTCGGCTGGGGGCCGAAAGGTCGCTGGTTCAAATCCAGTCGCCCCGATCTAGCAGCGCAGCTGCCCTGCATGGAAAGAGCGTGGACTTGGCGATAGCCGATAGCGTGGGCCGGTCTGAATCAGCGTAAGCAGCCAAATGGGAGGCAGGGAAATGCATATCAGCAGCTACATTCGCCAGCATCACCTTGGACTGGTCGCCATTTTCATCGCCCTGACGGGAACTGCCTACGCTGGAAACCAGGCCGCCGATCAACGCGGGTCCGAGCCTAAGGCCGTCAACAGCAAGAAGAAAAAGCCTGGCCCGCGCGGGCCCCAGGGCCCCCAAGGCCCACAGGGAGTGGCTGGCGCACCGGGAGCTCCCGGCCAAGCCGGATCACCCGACACAGGGACGCAGATCCTCACCAAGCTGGCACCGGTGGACGGTGCGGGTAGCGGGCTCAACGCAGACGAGCTCGACGGCCTTAGCTCTGTGGACTACGCCCGGATGGTCCTAGACGGGACGTTCATCGTGATGCCTTTCGTCTTCGTCACGGGCCCGCCGGGCTCGGAGGAGTGCGACAGCGTTGACGAAGGCGGGAGGATCTGGGCAAGCGGCAACGGAACCGCTGCCGCCGAGCTCTACCTTTGTGACACTGATGTCGGTGGCGGGTTGGCCGGCTGGGTGAGCATCGACTAGCTCTGAGAGAGGCGCATCTCGGTAGCAGCATTGACCGCAGTTGGCTGTACGACGGGCCGTTCGCACCTTTTTGCACCAGTCGCCCCGACTATTCAAAGCCCGCGTCAGGGGGCCCCCGTCTACACGCGTTTCGCCTTCCCATGCGATGGGTACGATTTCGAATCGTCAGGGACCGAGTACAGGGAGGAGCAGGGATGGTCACGCACCGAACGATGATCCGGGTCACCGTTGGGCTCGCGGCAGGACTCATCGCGCTCATCTCTCCGTCGGGAGCAGCGGCTGGCACGCTCGACCAGCAGCAGCCGAACCAGCAGGCGACGACGGCGAACGAGACGCCTGTCGGCGACCAGCACCAAGCTGCGCAGACATTCACTGCTGGCCTGTCCGGCGGCCTCGATCAAGTCGATGTCCACGTGGGAGGGACACCTCTTCCTTGTGAACCCGGGTCCGGCATCAAGGTCGAGGTCCGGACGGTCACGGGCGAGGCTCCGAGCGACAACATCCTCGCGACAGCGACGATTCCTTCCTCGAGCATCATTGTCCGTTCCTGGAATTCGGTCACGTTTGCCACCCCGGCCCCGGTGACAGCCGGGACCAGGTACGCGCTCGTCCTCTCGGCGCCCGATTCCACCTGCACGTTGGATCCGGGTGAAGCCCTTTATTTCTGGACCGGCGCGGACTCGGCCCCGCCCAACCCCTACGGCGCCGGCAGCGCCTGGCTCAGAGACCTTGGGTCCGGCCCGGACTGGATGGCCAATGACCCCGCCTTTGACCAGGCCTTCAAGACCTACGTCGTCCCCCCGTCGACCGGCCCCACCGGACAGCGGGCCCGGGCGTTGAAGAAGTGCGCCAAGCTCAAGAACAAGGCGAAGAAGAAGAAGTGCAAGAAACGGGCGCGCAAGCTGCCGATCTGAGCCTCCAGAGAACCGGCGCAACGCAAGCGCAGGTTTTCTATGGTCGAACCGTGGCGCGCATCGCCCTCGCAGTCTCGCTCACGCTCGTTGCCGTGCTTGCGGTCCTCACCGGCAGCACGTCCGCGCTCCCCGCTGCGGGCGAGCCGCTGCTGGAGTCGCAGACGCTTCTGAACGGGGCGCTCAGCGCCCCGGGCGGAACCCAGGCCACCCCCTGCCACCGCGCGTACATGCCGAACCGAGCCGGCGTCGCGTCCCGCAGCGTTGACGCCTCGGGCCCGGGGCAGGTCACGGTCAGGCTTGCCGGCGCCAAGGGCGACTGGGACGTTGCGGTGTTCGACGCCACCGGGCGCGCACTCGCCGCCGACGCATCGCCCGACGCCCAGGAGATAGCCGTCGGCTACACGGCCGGCGGCCGCCTCGACGTCCAGGCCTGCCGGCGTTCCGGCACCGCCGCCGCCGTTCCGGCCACGCTCGAGTTCCAGGCCGTTACCCCAGCCGCGCTCGAGCAGGTCGAGGACAACCCGCCCCAGCTCGTCAGCGTCAGCACGCCCAACCGGCAGCGGAAGGATGAGCTGCTCGCCCTCGGCCTCGACATGACCGAGCACGGCGGCAGCGAGAGTCTCGGCGTGGTGCTCCACGGCTCCCAGGATGAGCAAGCCCTCCGCAGGGCCGGCTTCACTTGGACCGTGCTCGTCGCTGACCTCGCCGCCCAGAGCCGCCAGCAGCAAG
Source organism: uncultured Solirubrobacterales bacterium (assembly GCA_963824785.1). Taxonomy (GTDB): domain Bacteria; phylum Actinomycetota; class Thermoleophilia; order Solirubrobacterales; family 70-9; genus CAWGQG01. The sequence goes on along the minus strand of CAWGQG010000001.1, from coordinate 591,000 downwards.
CCGCCGAGGCGCGCTACTCCGCTCGCACCGGCCGCTCCGACCTGCCCAGTGGCCGTGACGCCTACCGCACACTCGCCGACTACAACGCGGAGCTGAAGGCGCTCGCCTTCGACAACCCCGGCCTCGTCCGCCTGATCACGCTTCCGAACAAGACGTGGCTGGGCAAGGACGTCCTCGGCGTCGAGATCACCGAAAACGTCGCGCGCAATGACGGCAAGCCTGCGTTCCTGAACATGGGCATCCACCACGCGCGAGAGTGGCCCTCTGGCGAGCACGCGATGGAGTGGGCGATAGAGCTCGTCAACGGCTACAAGAGCGGAAACGCCCGCGCGACGAACATCGTCCGCAACAGCCGCAACATCGTCGTCCCGGTCGTGAACCCGGACGGCTTCGAGGCGTCGCGCAACTCCGTCGGTGCTCCCGCCGGGGGCCGCGACGAGGCCGTCGACGACACCGCCTACCTCGTCGGCGGGGCCGCGACCGGCGGCGAGTACCGGCGCAAGAACTGCCGGCTTCCGGACGACTCGGAGGCCGGCAACTGCACCACCTCCGCCGGCCTGGCCGAGAACGGCGTCGATCCCGAACCGCAACTACGGCGGCCTCTGGGGCGGGCCGGGCGCCGACCCGAGCAACCCGCTCGTCCAGACCTACCGCGGCCCCGGCCCGTTCTCCGAGCCCGAGACGCGCAACATCCAGGCGCTCGTCTCGCAAAACCAGGTGATGACGCTGATCACCAATCACACCACGGCGGGGCTGGTGCTCCGCGCGCCGGGCCTCGCCGCGCTCGGCGACCCGGTCGACGAGAACCGCGGCTACAAGGCGCTCGGCGACGACATGGCCAAGCACAACGGGTACTTCAGCCAGAAGGGCTGGGAGCTCTACGACACCACCGGCACGACCGAGGACTGGAGCTACAACAACACGGGCGGGTTCGGCTTCACCTTCGAGATCTACTGCGGCGCCCCGAACTACACGACCGGTGACTGCGACGACCCGGCCTTCCATCCGCTCCACGACACCATGGTCAAGGAGTGGACCGGCGAGAACCCGCAGGCCGACCACTCGCTCCCGGGTGCCCCTGACGCCGGCTTCGACGGCCAGGGCAACCGCGAGGCGTACTACATCGCCGCCGAGAGCACCCTCAACGAGCAGCGCCACAGCGTGCTGGAGGGCAGCGGGCCGCCCGGCGCCACGTTGCGCCTGACCAAGGCGTTCAAGACCGAGACCTTCCCCCAGCCGCCCGATGACCAGCCGCTGCTCGTCGACGACAAGCTCGAGACCGTCTACGACATCGGCTCCGACGGCCGCGTGCGCTGGCACGTCAACCCATCGACGCGGCCGATCGTGGCCAAGGAGACCGGTGTGCAAGACCCGGGCGAGCCGAGCCCACCGCAGACACAGACCGGAGGGGTTACCGGGTCCTCGACCACCGAGGACGACCCGGACGACGGCGCCGTTCCGGCGGCGCCGCCCAACGCGAATTCGAACGCCTCGATCAATTACAACGACCACCCGATCACGGTCCCGATGACCGGCGACAACGCCTCGATGAGCGTCCGCGTGTCGTGGGTGAGTCTGGTCGGCGACTGGGACATCAAGCTCTACGAGGACACCAACGGCAACGGCAAGTCGGAGAACACCGAGCCGGTGGTCAGCACGAGCCAGACCGGCCCGAGCAACATCGAGGAGGTCTCGGCCCACGCCACTCCACGCTTTGCGGGCGGCGAGAAGTACGTACTGCGGGTGAACAACTTCTCCGCCACCGCCGCCGACAACTACGACGTGGACATCACGTTCGCGCCGCCGCCGCCCTTGAAGGCGGCGCAGGTGGAGAACTACACGCTCACCTGCGAGCAGGGCGGGCGGGTGCTCGGCACCCAGCAGGTCCAGATCGACCGCGGCCAGGTCAAGCAGCTCGACCTGGGTGATTGCTTCGGCGCCTGCGCGAACGCCAAGAATGGGACTCGAGGCCGCGACGCCCTCGTCGGGACGGCGTCGGGCGACCGCCTCCGCGGCCTACGGGGGGCCGACCGGCTGATCGGCCTCGGGGGCGATGACTGCGTCCTCGGCAACAAGGGCCGTGACCGCCTCCGTGGCGACGCGGGCAACGACCAGCTGAAGGGCGGCAACAGCCGCGACCGCCTGGTGGGCGGCGCCGGAGCGGACAAGATCCGGGCGGGGGCGGGGCCCGACAAGATCAATTCTCGCGATGGCGACAAGGATCGGGTCAAGTGCGGCTCAGGGGTCGACCGGGTCCGCGCCGACCGAAAGGACAAGCTGAAGGGCTGCGAGCGGGTGGGCTTGCCCGGCCCCGCCGGCTGACTCGCGACTACTTACGCGGCTTCTTGCACTTGCGCGACTTCGCGCCCTTCTTCCCCTTCTTCTTCCGCTTGCACTTCGCCGGTTTCTTCGGGACGACGCCGGGCGGCGGGGCGACTGCGGGTCGCGGGCACGGCGGTCCCAGGTCGGTCACCGAGTTACCGGCCAGCGTGATCAGGGTGCTGCCGGTGTTGTTGGTCTCGTTGCTCTCCTTGACGATGTTGCTCGGGTCGGCGGTTACCCCCAGGCAGTAGCTCCCGTCTGGCACCCCGTTCAGGTCGATCTGCTGCCCGTCAAGGAAGAAGCCGTAGGTGTCCTCCCAGCCGACCGAGATCCCCTCGGTCTCGTCCTCGTCGCAGGTATCGAAGTACGAGCCTGTCGGGAACCCGAGAAGGGTCGAGTCAAAGACGCCGGAGTCGATCGCGCAGAAGCTCACCTTGGCCGCGGCGGCCACGACCTGTCCGGTCTCGGGGAGGCGCAGCTCGTAGCTGGCGAAGTCCTCGAAGTGCCAGTGGTTGTGGGTGGGATCGTCGTGGAAGACCATGCATCCGGCTTGGTACGGGGTGGAGTCGGTGTCAACGCCGCGGGTAAAGAACCCGTTCCCGTTGGCGTCGTGGTAGACGCGCTGGAACGCGAGCCGGTTGTTGGTGTTGTCCCCATCGCCGTCGCAGTTGTTCCCTGCGACCGGATAGATCTCCAAGGGCCCCGATCCGCCGTTGCCGACGGAGGTGGTGAGCCTCAGGTCCCGGACGCCGGGATCGGTATCGACGATCAGGTCCTCAGCCCGCTGGCCCTGGAGGTCCGGGAGCAGCTCGGGCCCCTGGGCGCCGGCGGCGCCTGGCAACGCGAGCAGCGCGGCGGCGGCCCCCGCAAGCACCCAGTAACGAGCTCCCCGGCGTCTCAGCACGCTCTCGAAGGTACAGCGGTACCCCACGGATTCACATCGCACAAATGAGGTAGGCCGGATCGGGCCTAGTCGACGAGGCGCTTGACCTCGAAGCTCCGCTCGCCGCGTGGGGTCTCGATCTGGACCGTATCCCCGACCGAGCGATCGCGGAGCGCCTTTCCGATCGGCGATTCGGCGGACAGCTTGCCGCCCGCGAGGTCCGCCTCGGTCGCGCCGACGAGGGTCCAGGTCTTGGTCTCGCCACTGCCCTTGTCGAGGACCTCAGCCGTGCGGCCGAATGCGAAGTGGTCGGCCGCCTCGTCCACCTCCACGACGTCGGCATTGCGCAGGCGCTGACGGATCCGCTTGATCCGCGTCTCCAAATGCGCCTGATCCTCCTTGGCGATGTGGTAGTCGGCGTTCTCCTTCAGGTCACCGAGCTCGCGCGCGGCCTTGATTCGCGCAGCCATGTCGGACCGTCCGGGACCCTCGAGCCGCTCGAGCTCGGCCCGCAGCTCCTCGATTCCCTCCGCCGTGATCGACTCGCCGCCCTGTTCGGATGCGCCCACGGGCCAGAGGGTAGATAGGTTTCGGGAGTGGCTCGTCCCCCGCTGCTCTCCGAGCACCCCCGTTCCGTGCAGATCCTGCTGGCGGTGGTGCTGCCGGTGGCCTTCGGGGCCCTCACCGGCTACTTCCTCGGCGTCTCGGAGACCACCTACCTGGTGCTCTCCATCATCGGGATCGTCGGCGGGGTGGGGGCCGGCTACGACCACGTCGGTGCCGCGGCGGGGGCGAAGCGCGGCCTGCTCGCCGGCTCGATCTTCGGAGGCTCGATCCTGATTGCACACGAGATCCACGGCGCGGAGGCCGAGGCGCATCTGCCCGAGCCGGCCATTCTGCTGGTCGTCATCACGACCGTTCTCGGCGTCGCCTTCGCCGCATTCGGCGGCTGGCTGCGGCAGCGCTCGCAGCAGGCCTGAGTCGCCCGACATCCGTCCAGCGGCCCGGAAGGCCGCTCAAGCCCCACGCACGGGTCCACCAACTATTGGGGAGGGGTGTCCCCGAGTGGCCTCATGTCCAGGGGTTTCCCCCTCAAGGCGCCTGGCGCTGTCACCGAAGCAACCATGGGTATGGGAGCAAAGAACTCACCTCGCCTTCGGCGGTTCCTGCCACAGGTAATCCTCGCCACGACCGCGGTCATGGTCGTGCCGATCCTGTCGGTCTGGATGGTTCGCGCCTCCGGCGCGATCACCTCGATGATCCCGCTGATCCTGCTCGGTACGGCCATCTCGCTCGTGCTCGGCTGGGTCGGCCGCTGGATCTGGGAGACCCGGCGCGGCTCGGGCGATCTCCTCTTCGGCGAGCTGATGGTGTGGGGCTTCGTCCGGCGCTGGCGCAACGAGCGCCGGCTCAGGAGCGCGGCCACCCTGCTCGGGCTGAACGGGAAGGTCAAAGCCGTCGACGCGAAGGACCACTCGCCGGAGGAGCAGGCCGAACTACTCGAGCAGCTCGCCGAGTCACTGGAGGCCCGAGACACCTACACCTCCGGTCACTCGCGGCGCGTCGCACGGCACGCCGCGATGATCGCGAAGCGGATGGGGCTTCCCGAGGCGGAGGTGGCGCGCATCCGGACCGCGGGCGTGCTCCACGACGTCGGCAAGATCGATACCCCGACCAAGGTCCTCAATAAGGAGAGCCGGCTGACGGACGACGAGTTCGACGAGATCAAGAAGCACCCGGTTCGGGGTGCGGAGATGATGCGGGAAAGCCATTTCGACGCTCAACTCGTCACGATCGTCGCCCACCACCACGAGCGCCTCGACGGCAAGGGCTACCCGGACGGCCTCAAGGGGAAGAACATCCCGCTCGGCTCCCGCATCATCGCCGTCGCAGACACCTTCGACGCCCTCACCTCGGCCCGGCCCTACAGGGGCGCGAAGCCGCACAAGCGCGCCCTGAAGATCCTGAACGAGGAGTCCGGCACCCAACTCGATCCGGACGCAGTGCGCGCGTTCACCAGCCATTACTCGGGGTTCCGGCCGATCGCGGTGTGGGCCTTCTTCACCGGCCTGCCCCAGAGGGTCTTCTATCCGCTGTTCGGCGAGAGCGCCGCGGGCGGCGCAATCTCCGCCGCGAAGGTGATGGCCGCCACCGCCGCAGCTGTGGGTGCCGGTAGCGCGGTCGCGGCCAACGCTCCTGTCGTTGACAAGCCCTGGAACTCGCAGGCGAACGCGGCGGTCTCCTCCACCGTCGCCGGGCGACAGGGCGAGGGCCACGGCGCGGGGGCGGATCCGCGTGACACCCACGTCGCGGGCGGCGGCAAGGGGGGCGGCTCGAAGCAGGGCTCCGCCCACAGCCCGAGCTCGTCCCGCGGTCAGGGTCATTCCGGTGCGAGCGCACCCGGCGATGCCGACAACTCCACGGACCCGGCGGATCCCGCGGACGGCAGCACGACCGATCCCGTCGAGCCCTCCGACTCGAAGCCGGTCAAGCCGACTGGCGGCAACAGCGGCTCGGGCAACAGCGGCTCGGGCAACAGCGGCTCGGGCAACAGCGGCAACGCCCCGGGTCACAACAAGCCGAGCGGCAGCGGGGGGAGCGGTGGCGGCAACGGCAACAGCGGCAGCGCCCCCGGTCACAACAAGCCGGCCAGCGGCGGTGGGAGTGGTGGCGGCGGCGGCAACAGCGGATCCGGCGGCGGCAACTCAGGCGGCGGCAGCGGCGGCTCCGGCGGCAGCGGCAGCGGCGGCAGCGGCAGCGGCGGCAGCGGCGGATCGGGCGGCGGCGGAAGCAGCAGCAGCGGCGGCTCGGGCGGCGGCAACAGTGGTTCAGGCGGTGGCGGCTCGAAGCCGAAGGCCGCGCCGGTCGCTCAGGGCTGAGCTCAGCGAACGCTGAGCTTGCGGAAGCGGACTCGCAGCCGGTTCAGGTCAACCCGACCGCTGAACCCCGGCAGGCGCCCGGAGCTCGTGTACTGCCAGACCGACCAGCCGCGCCCCGCCCAGTTCATCGCGGGGACCATCGGCTTTCGCACGTTCCAGTTCGCCACCCAGAGGCGGTGCCCCCGCTTGGCGAACTCCCTGACGTTCCCAATCAGGTTCCAGCTGGAGAGGTTCGTGTAGATGATCGGCTTGGTCCGGAGAGCGTCGCCGACCCGCGTCAGCCAGGTCCGCAGCCAGACGCGCAGGTTGGCGGCTGACGCACCGTCGAACGGAGTCTCGAAGTCGATCACCGGCCGCAGGTCGCCGGGCTGAAGCGTCCCGACCGACGCCAGGAAGACGTTCGCCTCGGTCATGGCGTCCGTGCGCGTCTGCGCGGGCGTCTCGGGATCGATGAAGGCGCGGTGGTACGGGCCGACCCGGATCCCCGCGGCGCGCGCGGCCGCGTAGTTGGCCGCGTACAGCGGGTCGGCCCCGCAGCTGTCGGGCTTGACGTCGCAGTCGAGCCCCGTCCCGCGGCTGGCCTGGACGAACGCGAACCTGACGCCGGCCTGCCTCGCGGCGGTCCAGTCGATCGTGCCGTTGAACCGCGAGACGTCCACACCCAGCCGGGCCGCGCCGGCGGGCGCGGCGCCAGCGCCCAGTGCGGCCGCGCACAGCGCCGCCGCCACGATCAGGGTGGTTCCCCGCCACCTGGCCATCGGCGCACCGTAGCTACCAGGAGTCGACGGTGCGGCCGCTCGGCTCCGGGGGGCCCGCCGCGGCCAGCGTCCGGGCGATCAGGCCTCGCGTGTCGGCCGGATCGACCACATCGTCGATCTCGAACAGCTGCGCGGCGTTCAGAGCGGCGGCGTTCTCCTGCGCCGCGGCCGTGACCTCGCGCACGCGCTGCTCGCGTTCCTCCGGGTCCTCGATCGCGTCCAGCTCCTTGCGCAGCGCCAGCCTGACCGCGCCCTCGAGTCCCATCGGACCGAGGTGCGCGCCGGGCCAGGCGACGGTGAGCAGCGGCTCGTGCAGCCCGCCCGCGACCATCGCCTGCGCGCCGAGCCCGTATCCGCGGCGCAGGATCACGGCGATCACCGGGACGGTCAGAGCGCCGCCGGCGATCAGGAGACGGGAGGCGTGGCGCACGAGGGCGTCCCTCTCGTGGTCGGGGCCGACCATGAAGCCCGGGGTGTCCACGAGCGAGATCACCGGCAGCCCGAAGGCGTCGCAGAGCTGGAGGAAGCGCGCCGCCTTGTCGGATGCGGGCCCCGTCACCGTCCCGGCCTGGAACTTCGTGTTGTTGGCGATCACGCCGACCGGTCTCCCTTCGATCCGCGCGAGGGCCGTGACCAGCTCCGGGGCGAATCTCGGCCGCAGCACCGTGACCGAGCCGGCATCGGCAAGCGTCTCGACGATCGGGGTCACGTCGTATGCGCGCCGGCCGCCCTCCGGCACCGCATCGCGCAGCTTTTCCTGGTCGGCCGCCTCCCAGACCCCACCGGGTCCGCTGCTACTACCGCCGGTCCTGTCGAGAGAGTTCTCGCCGCGCTCCTCGGCGGGACCGCGGAAGTACCCGAGCAGCCTCTTTGAGGTTGCAACCGCCTCGGCCTCGTCCGCCACGACGATGTCGATCACGCCGTTCGGCTCCTGCACCGAGACCGGTCCCACCTCGTCCGCGTGGACCTCGCCCAGGCCGCCGCCCGCGATCATCGCGGGACCGCCGAGCCCGATCGACGCGTCCTCTGTCGCCACGATCAGGTCCGAGCAGCCGGCGATCACGGCGTTGCCCGCGAAGCACCGCCCCTTGACGATCGCGATCCGCGGCACGCTCCCCGAGAGGCTCGCCCAGAGGGCGAAGGCTCTGACCTGCAGCGCGCTGACGACCGGGAAGTCGGTGTCCCCGGGACGGCCGCCTCCGCCCTCCGCGAAGAAGACGACGGGGATCCGCATCCGGTCGATCAGCTCGAACATGCGGTCCTTCTTGAGATGGCCGACGGCGCCCTGGGTGCCGGCCAGCACGGTGTAGTCGTAGGCGAGGACGGCGGTGGGGTGACCGTCCACGGTCGCCGTCCCGGCGATCATCCCGTCCGCCGGCGTCGAGGCGCGCAGGTCCTCGACGTCGCGCTTCAGCCGCTGAGCTGCGACGGCGTAGCGCCCGTACTCGACCCAGGAGTCCTCGTCGATGAGGTCGGCGACGTTCTCGCGAGCGGTTCGCCCACCGCGCTCGTGCCGCTTGGCGACGGCCTCGCGACGCCCGGCGTCCTCGGTCAGCTCGCGGCGGCGGAGCAGGTCGCGGTGATCATCGCGAAGGTCGCCCACGGGCCGAACGCTAGACGTAGCCGGGCGGCGGGGTCGGTCGGCCTAGAAGCTCGCGCCGGCGGAGTCGGGCAGGCAGACGGTTCGGCCCCGCCTGCCGCGGTCGATCACCAGGCGCTTGACCTTCAGGGAGTACCTGCCGCGAGGCAGGCTCTTGCTGATCTGCCACCGTCCCTCGGAGTCCGTGCGCGGGGTCCCGACCAGGTACGGCTTCGTTCCGCCCACACTCACATAGACCTTCAGGGTGCGGCCGTCCTCGCAGGCGTTGGACGAGTTCACGCGGCCACTCGCGCCGCCTCCATTGAGGCTCTTGACGACGAGGGTCGAGCCGCGCTTCACCGCGAGCGCCTCGGCCGTGAGCACGGCCATCACCGTGATCACGGCGGTCAGTACGGCCACCTGCCTCGAATGCCCCTGCATGGAGCCGACCCTACATCCGCGGTTTCGCCCGCGCGCCGATTCGGCTATCCCGCGCCGAGGTGCCTGAGCGCGGACTGGGCGGCGTGATATCCGCCCATGCCGTGTGCGCCCGGGCCGGGCGGCGTCGCCGCCGAGCAGATGAAGATGCCGGGCGCCGCGGTGTAGGGGTCGAGGGCCGGCCGCGGCCGGACCGCCACCTGGAGGGGGGTATTGGCGCCGGTGATGATGTCCCCGCCGACGAAGTTGGCGTTGTACGCCTCGAACTCCTTCGGAGAGCGCGTGACGCTCGCCGAGATCCGCTCGCGGAGGCCGGGCGCGAAGCGCTCGATCTGGTCGAGGATCACCGTCTCGCCGTCCCCGTCCCAGCCGCTGGGGACGTGCGCGTAGGCCCAGACCGGATGCAGGTCGCCCTCGGAGCGCTGCGGGTCCGCCAGGTACTGCTGGCCGACCAGCACCAGCGGCCGCTCGGGCATCCGGCCCTCGTTGATGTCGCGCTCGGCGGCGACGAGCTCCCCGAACGACCCGATGGCGTGGACCGTCCCGGCCCTGCGGCAGGCCTCGTTGGTCCACGGCACGCCGCCCTCGACGGCGATATCGACCTTGAAGGCACCCGGCCCGTGGCGATAGCGCCGGAACGCCCGCCGGACCCGCCTGGGCAGCCGGTCGCCCGCGAGCTCCGCGACCGCTCGCGGCGCCAGGTCGAGAGTGATCGCTACCTCCTTCGGGACCTCGGGCAGAGAGTCGACTCGCTCGCCGGTCCTGATCGTCCCGCCGAGCTGCTCGAGGAGGCGAGCCAGGGCGTCGGTGATCGCGCGCGAGCCGCCCGCGGCCACAGGCCAGCCGACGCCGTGACAGGCCGAGGTCAGGGCCATGCCGACCGCCGATCCCATCGGCTTGGTGAGAGGGCTGAAGGAATGCGCGGCGACGCCGCCGAACAGCGCCCGGGCCTGCGGGGTCCTGAAGCGGCGAACCAGGAGCGTGGGCGGGAGCAGGGTTGGCAGTCCGAACCGAACCAGGCGAGCCGGATGCTTCGGGAGGTGGATGACGGGTCGCAGGAGGTCGTCGGCCAGATCCTCGAAGGACTCGGACGATGCACGGAAGAGGCGACGCCACGCAGGGCCGTCCTCGCCCAGGCCGTTCGCTGTGCGGTCGAGCGACCTGTACATCACGCCCGCGCTGCCGTCGTCGAGGGGGTGGGCCAGGTCGATCTCCGGCCAGCGCCATTCGAGCCCGTACCGCTCGAGGCCGAGCGAGCGCAGAAACGGGGAGGCGTAGGCCATCGGGTGGATCGCGGAGCAGTGGTCGTGGAGCAGGCCAGGGACGGTCAGCTCACTCGTGCGGGTGCCGCCGCCGATCTCGTCGGCCGCCTCGAGCACCGTGACCGCGACGCCCTCCCGCGCGAGCGCCACCGCGCAGGCGAGCCCGTTCGGACCGGCGCCGACGACGATCGCCGAGCCCATCGCCGAACTCAGGCGACCGGGGCGGGCGCCGTGCGCTCCGCTTCCTGATCGACCTCGACGGGGAAGTCGAACGACTCGTCGAGCCAGGGCGACGCGTTCACCATGTCGGCGACCGCCACGGAGCCCGACTTGAGCAGCCCGGTCGCGGCGTCGTAGATCTCGAAGCGCTGGTGCCCGCGCCCACGCATCGTGGGCTCGGACTCGAGGAAGATCACGCGCACGTCCCCCGGCTCGAAGTCGCAGATCTCCTGCACCGCGTCGAGCAGCTGCTTGCCGTGGAAATGGGCGTCGCCGAAGTTCCAGCCGTTCACGATGTTCGAGATCAGCTCTCCCTCGCGGGGGTCGTATCCGTCGACGTCATCGACCGCGTGCGGCAGCAGCGCGTTCAGGGCCCGGCCGTGGGAGTGCAGCGCGCGGAACCCGAGCCCCCTGTTCAGCAGGTACTCCGCGGTCTCGGGGTCGTAGATGTCGCCGACCTGCTCGACGATGATCCGGGCCGCCTTGGGGACCTCGGCATCGAGCTTCTCCTCGGCGCCGCTGCCGGATCGGAACAGCCACTGGGTGGTCGACCAGTTCCCCGCGTAGTACCGCATGGATGGGAGGAACGAGATCTTGTCCGGGCGCATCCCGCCGAGCAGCGGCAGGCCGATGCCCATGATCGCCAGGAACGCGATCAGCAGCGGGTCGTCGAGGCTCGACAGGGGCACGTCCCCGTGGTGCCCGAAGAGGAAGAGGATCCCGAAGATCATGAAGATGTTCCACTCCAGCGGGACCGCCAGGGGGAACATCGCGGTGATGTTGACGTGGAACACGATCATCCCCACGATCGCGATCGTCCGGACCACGTCGTTGTCGACCGTCAGGAGCAGCAGCGGCCAGGTGAACTCCTGGATCGTCCCGAAGTGCGCGATCGCGGCCGCCATGCGCGACGGCCGCATGTCCTCGGGGTAGTCCCGCCAGAGCCGGCGCTTGAAGGCCCGGGACCGGATCAGCGGAGCGTTGCTCATCATCGTCGAGACGACGAACGGGAAGTGCTTGTTCAGCTTCGAGGAGGCCGCCCCCCACCAGATGAAGACGAAGACGAACTGCCAGGCGACGATCCACTGGTCGATGGGGAAGAGGCCGACCACCAGCATCGTCCCGTAGATCTCCGGGCGGGAGCCGAGGAACGAGACCTTGTCGCGGAGGCCGAGCAGGACCAGCACCGCGAGCAGCGCCGCGATCCCCTCGGGCGGCAGCTTTCCGGCGGAGGTGCCCGCCGCGTCCACCCCAGAGGCGAACAGCAGGAACGACGCCGATGGCGATCACGCCCGCGTAGAGCCCGACGTCGAGCGCGGTGCGGCGCGAGCCGGCGGTGAACGGGCACCTTGTCGGGCCAGGGCGGAAGCCTGATCCTGCCGGGCCGCAGCCAGTAGAGCGGCCCGCCGATCGGTGGGTTGAACCGGAAGCTCAGCGGCATCGAGCCGGCGCCGAGCCCCAGGATCTCCCAGAGCAGCGTCCAGACCGCGAACTTCTGGAAGACGATCGGCTCGGTCCACCAATCCGAGAAGTCGCCGATGCCTCCGAGCCCGGGGGTGAGCGAGATGACCAGAGCCGCCCCGCCGGCATAGAGGACGAGCTTGAACGCGTAGAGGAAGTAGACGAACTGCGGCGATCCGAACCCGTTCTCGCCCCAGTCCTGGACCAGTGGCTTCAGCCGCTGCAGGTGCGGCTTCCGCTTCCACTCCTGGAGGTCGAACGGTGGGTCTGCCGGGGTGAAGAACCCCATCGACCGCCATTCTTATTGACGCGGCGGCCGAATTGCGTGACGGGGCTCAGGCTGGGTGGGCCGCCGGCTCCCGCGAGCTGCCGGCGTCCCGGTCCGCGCCCTGGGCGTGTTCGGCGATCGCGTCGATCAGGATCGGCCACGCGTCCCGCGGCAGGTCGTGGCCCATGCCCTCGACCAGCTTCAGCTTCGCTCCCGGAATCGCGCGCGCGGTCGCCTTGCCCCCCGAGGGCCGGATCAGCTTGTCGACAGTCCCGTGGATCACGAGGGTCGGTGCCTTGATCCGGCGCAGAGCGCGCGTTCGGTTCCCGCTCGCGATGCTGGCGCCGAGCTGGCGGCCCCCCGCCCGGATGTCCACGCCACGGTCGAAGGCGCGTCCGGCTCTCTCGCGGATGTAGTTCTCGTCGCGCTCGAAGCCGGTCGAGCCGACGACGCCGAAGATCTTGGCCGAGCGCTCGATGTACCCCTCGCGGTCGCGGGGCGGGGCGGTGAGCAGGTACTTGTAGACGGTCGGGGCCGGCTGTCCGCTGAGCCGACTGCCGGTGCTCGACATGATCGAGGTCAGCGACCGAACCGCGTCAGGGTGCTCGGCGGCGAGCAGTTGGCCGATCATGCCGCCCATCGAAGCACCGACGACGTGAGCGGGAGCGAGGTCGAGCGCGCGCAGCAGGCCCGCGGTGTCGCCGGCCATGTCCGAGAGCGTGTACTGCTCCGGCCGGAAGCGCCGGGTGAGCAGCTGCGCCGTCGTCGGAGGCCGGAAGTCCATGTGGGTGGAGCGGCCCGCGTCGCGGTTGTCGAAGCGGACCACGTGGAACCCCCGATCGGCGAGTTCCGCGCAGAGGTCGTCGTGCCAGGCGATCATCTGGGTCGCCAGTCCCATGATCAGCAGCATCGGTGGGTCGGAGGGGTCGCCGAAGCGCTCGTAGCAGAGCGTGATCCCGCCGCCGACGTCGACGAACTCCTCGGTCATGAGGCACCCGGGGGCATCGCGCGCAACGCACTCGGTCCGATCTCGGCCGGGGTCGCGTGCCCGCTCAGGGCGAGCGTCAGGTCGAGCTCGGCGAGGAAGCTGCGGAGCACGGTCTCGACGCCGTCCTGGCCTCCGAGCGCGAGCCCCCAGAGGTAGGGGCGTCCCAGGAGGACGGCATCCGCACCGAGCGCCAGGGCCTTGGCGGCATCGGCGCCGGACCGGATGCCGCTGTCGAGCAGGATGGCGAGCTCGTCGCCGACGGCATCGACGACCGCCGGCAGCGCGTCCAGTGACGCGATCGCGCCGTCCACCTGCCGCCCGCCGTGGTTGGAGACGATCAGGCCGTCCACGCCGCGCTCCTTGGCCTCGAGCGCGTCGCCGGGGTGGAGGATTCCCTTGAGGAGGATGGGGAGGGAGGTGCGCCCGCGGAGCCACTCGAGGTCGTCCCAGGTCACCGCGGGGTTGTTGAACACCCCCAGGAAGTGCCCCACGGCCGCCCCGATGTCCTCCTCGGGCGACTTGTCGAGCGCCTCGCGAAACACCGGGTCGGACGTGTACTGCGCGATGCCGATTCCCTCGAGGAACGGCAGGTAGGCCTGCTGGAGGTCGCGGGGCTTCCAGCCAACGATGAAGTTGTCCACGGTGAGCACGATCGCCGAGTAGCCGGCCTCCTCCGCACGGCGGACGAGGCTCGCGGCGAGCTCCTCGTCGTTGGGCCAGTAGAGCTGGTACCAGCGCGGCCCGTCGCCGTTCGCCTCGGCGATCTCCTCCATCGCGGTCGCGGAGGCGGTGCTCGTGATCAGCGGGATGCCGTGCGTTGCCGCGGCGCGGGCGCTGGCGAGCTCGCCGTCGGGATGGACGACGGTCTGCACGCCGATGGGCGCCAGCATCACCGGCGCCGGCATCTCGGTACCCAGCACCGTCGTGGTCAGGTCACGGTTGCTGACGTCGCGCAGGTAGCGCGGGACGATGCGCCAGCGACGGAACGCCTCCCGGTTCGCGCGCATGGTGTCCTCGGTCCCGGCGCCGCCCCAGACGTAGGCGACGGCCCGATCGTCGAGGGCGTCCTCGGCCGCCGCCTCGAGCTCCGACCAGGAGATCGGCTGCGCCGGCTTCTCGCCGGCGAGCATGCCCTTCGCGTAGATCTCGCGGTAGTAGTCGCCGTAGGTCTGCTCCGGCGCGGCCATGGCCGAGCAGCATAGGGCCGACGTAGACTCGCGCCATGACCGATCGCCCCCGTCTAGTCGGGATCAACCATGTCGCGCTCGAGGTGGACGACCTCGACGAGGCCCTCGCCTTCTACGGAGGCATCTTCGAGTTCGAGCTGCGGGGCCGCGTGCCCGGGATGGCCTTCCTGGACATGGGCGACCAGTTCCTCGCGCTCTCCGAGGGGCGCTCCCAGCCGCCCGACGTCGAGCGGCACTTCGGCCTGGTCGTGGACGACCTCGAGGTGGCCCGCCGGGCCCTCGAGGAGTCGGACGCCGAGCTGCTGCCGAGCCGCGGCCTCGACTTCCGGGATCCCTGGGGCAACCACGTCCAGGTGGTCGAGTACGGGGAGATCCAGTTCTCCAAGACCCCGGGTGTGATGCGGGGGCTGGGTCTGTCGGCTCATTGGCCAAGTCGCCGGAGGCCGAGACCGAGTTGCGGGACAAGGGACTTGCCGACTAGCGGGCCGCCGGGCCGGGTAAGCGGCGCTCATGGCTGACGAGGTCAGAGAGTCGATCGAGATCGACGCGCCCGTCCAGACAGGTCTGGGAGCTGGTGATGGACCCGCACCGGCTGGGCGAGTGGGTCACGACCCACGTCTCGGTCGACGACGTCCCCGAGGGCGGGCTGGACCAGGGCTCGACGTTCGGCCAGCGGATGAAGCTCGCCGGGAAGGGATTCGACGTGCACTGGACCGTCACCGCGTGCGAGGCCCCGAACAAAGCGGCATGGGAAGGCGCCGGACCCGGCGGCTCGACCGCTCACGTCGTCTATCAGCTCAACGAGGCTGGAATGGCGGCACGCGCTTTGACTACGCGAATGGATTTGACCTGCCTGGCGGCGTCTTGGGGCGGGTCGCCGGAAGGGTCGCAAGCGGCACCGCCGCCCGCTCGCAGGCCCGCAAGACCCTGGCTCGGCTGAAGGAACTGCTGGAGCGCGAATAGGCTCGGAAAAGCGTCCCGACTGGCCTAGCCCGGGAACGGCGGCCGGCCACCCGACGCCCGCTCCGCCGCCTCCAGCAGCTCGTCGCGGAAGTCCGGATGCGCGATCGCGGCGAGGGCCTCCCCTCGCTGGTGAACCGTCTTGCCCTGGAGCTCCGCCGCCCCGTGCTCGGTGACGATCACGTCGACCTGATGGCGCGGGGTGGTGATCACCTCGCCATGCTCGAACCAGGGGACGATCCGCGAGTGGACCTGGTCTCCGATCTTCACCGTCGAGGTGAAGCAGAGCAGGGCCTGGGCCTCCAGCGACAGGGCCGGTCCCGAGACGAAGTCCTCGTGGCCGCCGATGCCCGAGTACTGCGTGCCGCGGATCGTGTCGGCGACGACCTGGCCCTGGATGTCGATCGCCATCGCGCCGTTGATCGTGACCATGCCCCGGTTGCGCCCGATCACGTCGGGTGAGTTGACCACCTCGACCGGCAGGAAGGCGACGTCCTGGTTGCCGTGCAGCCAGCTGTAGAGCTCCTGGGTCCCCCCGGCGAAGGTGGCGACGGAGACGCCGTCGAACTGGCCCTTCTCGTTCGCGACCTTTCCGGCCTCGTGCAGCTGCATCAGGCCCGTCGTGAACATCTCGGAGTGGACGCCGTACCCGCCGCCGGCGCGCTCGGCCAGCAGGCCCGCGATGGTCGAGGGGATCGCGCCGATCCCGGTCTGAAGGGTGTCGCCCTCGTCGATGTACTTGCTCGCGTGCTCCGCGATCGCGCGCTCCGCCGGACCGGGCGGTGGGTCGACCAGCGCGAAGGGGTCCCGGTCCGACTCGACGAGGACGTCGATGTCGTCGACGTGGAAGCCGTGCCGGTAGTCGGGCGTCAGGCCGAACGTGCGCGGGAACTTCTCCGAGGCCTCGGCGATCAGGACGCGGTCCGGGTCGGCGGCGGCCCGCTTCATCTCGGTGGCCGTGCCGCCCGCGTGCAGCGAGAGGCTGCACCAGCCGTCTTCGTCCGGGGGCGCGACCGCGGTCACCATCACCCTCGGGGCCTGCTCCTCCAGCAGCGGCGCGAACCGGCGGAAGTCGGCGGGCGCGAAGCTGATGTTGGCGCCCTCGTCCCGCAGACCGCGCTCGAGCGGGCCGTAGAAGCCGGAGAGGTAGTGGACGCTGGGCTGCTTCAACAGCTCCCAGCCGGCGAACAGCAGGGCGCCGTAGACCCGCAGCTCCTTCCAGTCGGTCCGCTTGCCGAGCTCGTCCAGCAGGCCCGCCGGCGCTCCTGTGCCGAGCGGCACCCCGAGCGTGTCGGTCGGGTGCAGCAGTGCCGCCGCGTCCTCCAGGCTCAGCCTTTCCGCCATCGGCGGAAGGCTATGGCGTGGGCTTCTTCTTCGATCCCGGAGGCCGCTTCAGATCCTTCTTGGGGATCGGCTTCGGCGGCTTCTTGATGATCGGGTTGCAGCCCTCGCCGACGCACTGGGTCATCTGCGCCAGGCGCTTCAGCAGCAGCTTCTTGATCAGGTTGTACCGCGGGTTCTTGTAGACCGAGTTGACCTGGAGCCGGTCCTTGGCCATGTCGTAGAGCTCGCGGCCGTGGTCCGCGTACTTGATCAACAGGTACCGGCGGGTGCGGATCCCGCGGTACTTGGGCGGCTTGATGACGCGGCCCGAGAGCTGAGCGGTCCTGTCGAGGTCGAGGTTCTTCACGTAGATGCTCGACTTCTTCTTCTTGCCCCTGCCCGCCGCCGAGGCCCCGCCGGCGGGGTCGGCCAGGGCGATGGCCCGGCCGGTCTCGAACAGGATCGGGCGCTCGGAGCGGGAGGCGGGGTTCTGGGCGAAGGGCAGGTAGGAGCGCCCGTCGATGGTGATGCCGGCGTTCGCGTTGGCCATGTCGAGGATCGACGCCACCAGGTCCACGTTGGTGACCATCTCCTGCGAGGTGGAGCCGGCGGGGATGCCGGGGCCTCGGACCAACAGCGGCACCCTCGAGGAGGGGTCGTAGGCGACGAACTTGCCCTGATGGAGGCGATGCTGTCCCTGCATGAACCCGTTGTCGGACGTGAAGACGATGTAGGTGTTGTCGAGGAGGCCGCTGGTGCCGAGCTGGCTGACGATCCGGCCGACGGCCTCATCCACGGCCAGCAGGGACTCGAGCCGGTTCCGGTAGCGGTTCGTGATCTTCGAGATCAACCCGCCGCCCATTCGCCTGACGGCTCGCAGCCAGCCGGGCTTGTCGGAGTTGTCCTTCTCGTTGAAGCTCTTGTCGATCGGGAGCGGCAAGGTCGAAAAGGCGCCGTCGTGGCGGATCGCCGGTTCGGCCGGGTCGTGCGGCGCGAAGAAGTCGACCTCGAGGTAGAGCGGGCGGGTGGGGAAGCCTGCGGCGTGCGCCGCGATGGCCTGGGTCGCCTTGTCGGCGTAGACGTCCGTCTGGTAATCGAGCGGCGTGTACTGGACCTCCACGCCGTTCTCGTTCAGCTTGAAGCCCGTGTAGGCCGAGGGCGGATCCGGGATGAAGCCGTAGAACTCGCCGTCCGGAAAGCGCCAGCCCGGCGGCACGTAGTCGTGATCCTCGGCCTTCTCGGCGTAGCCGTTCGGCATCTTGCCGACGTGCACCGTCCGGTAGTTGCGCGTCTGGAGCCAGACCGGAAGCGTCTCGGCGTCCCTCAGCATCGCGTAGCCGCCGTCGGGCGGGGTGTTGCCGAGCACCCCGTGGTTGTGCGCGTGCTGCCCCGTGAGCCAGGTCGCGCGCGAGGGGCAGCAGAGCGGGAAGCTGACGTAGGAACGGGCGAAGTTGACGCCCTGGCCGCCGATCAGGCCCTGGGTCTGGGGCATGGCGACCATATCCCGGACGGTCTGGTCGTCGGTCGTCACGACGATCACGTTCGGCACGCTGGACTGCGCCTCGGAGCGATCGCCGCCGTGGGCGAGCAGGCCGAGGCAGGCTGACGCGAGCGCGGCGGCGAGCGCCGCGCCCGCCCGGCCTCGTCGAGAAAGGCCCATTCGAGTGGACGTGGATCCCTGCATGCGGGTCATCGAAAGTAACGAGTCGGGCGGCCTGAAGTTGCGACGGGTCAACCGGCGCAGGCACGAAATCTGTTCCCTAGGGTTGTCCGACGCCCGCGGGGGAGCGGGCGGAGGGAGTGAACTTGACCGTGGAGCAGAGGACAACCTCGAGAGGGCGACTGGCGCTGCCGACCGCTGTGCTTGCGCTTGCTCTCGGCCTGGCCGCGGTGCCCGGCCTCGCTGCGCAGAGCTCCGCGAACGGCGTTGACGTGAAGATCCGCTCCCTGAGCCAGCAGCGCATCCTCACCAAGGGGGCGATCAGGGTGAAGGCCACGGTTCCCGCCGGCGAGACCGGGGCGCTGACGATCCGCGGCCGGCTGCTTGACCCCGGGAGCAAGAGGCGATTCAAGATCACCCGCCGCGTCACCAGGGAACTTGACTCCGCGGGCGTGCAGCGGTTCTCGCTGCCCCTCACCAACGGCGGCAGGACCCTGCTCACGAACTGCGCTGGTCCCAAGACCCTGGTCGTGAAGGCCGCATTCCGCCCGTCCATGGATGACGCGGTGTCCGCCAAGGGCAAGGACAGGGGCCAGGTCCGAATCGACTCTCCGGCGTGCGGCGGCCCCGGTTCCGGTGGCGGGGGCGACAACCCGGGTGGCCCGGGTCCCGATCCAGATCCCGATCCCGATCCAGATCCCAACACGATCCCCGACCCGCAGCCCTACACGGGCCCGCCGATCGACACCGCCAACTCGGCCCGCTGCGACTTCCTCGACACCGCGGTCTGCCTGCAGCCCTTCCCCAACGACTACTTCACGGTGATCGACGAGAGCACCGACACCGACAGGCGGCTCAACCTGAATCTCCAGTCGATGCCTGCGAACAGGGCGGGCAAGCCGATCGACCCTGCCGAGCAGAACCGGAACGACGGCTTCAGCCCCGGCAGCATGCTGATCACGCGGGTGCCCGGCCTGCAGAGCCTGGAGGCGTTCGAGAACACCGGCGCCGTCCCGATCAGCGACCTCGCCGCCTATGACGATCCGAACCAGCCGGTCGTGGTCATCAACGCCGAGACCGGCGAGCGCCATCCGATCTGGTCCGAGATCGACTCCAACCCGATCGACACGGCCGCGTGCGACGCGACCCCGCCGCTCGACGAGGAGGGCAAGACCCGGCTCTGCGAGCCGGACAAGGTCAACCTGATCATCCGGCCGGCCGTGAACTTCGAGGAGGGTGCCCGCTACGTCGTCGCGCTGCGCAACATGAAGAACGCTGCCGACGAGACGATCGAGCCCGCGAACGCGTTCAAGGTCTACCGCGACAACCTGACCACCGAGCAGCCGGCCGTGGAGGACCGCCGCGACGACATGGAGGAGCTGTTCGCGATCCTGGGCGACTCGGGGATCCAGCGCTCCAGTCTCTATCTGACCTGGGACTTCACGGTCGCCAGCGAGCGGAATCTGACCGAGCGCGCGCTGGCCATCCGTGACGACGCCTTCGCCAAGCTCGGTGACACGAACCTCGGCGACCTCACCGTTCAGGGGACGTCGCCGCAGTTCTCCGCGCAGGCGCCCCAGGACGACAACGGCTTCCGGATCGTCAGCGGGAACTTCACGGTGCCCTGCTACCTGAACGCGCCGGGATGCCCGCCGGGCTCGCGCTTCACCTACGCGCCGGGATCCACGGTTCCGCTGACCGCGGGCGCGCTCGCGAACACCGCGTCCGCGCCGTTCACCTGCGTGATCCCCGACAGCGCCACCGCGGCGAACCCGGCGCGGGTCTCTCTCTACGGCCACGGACTCCTCGGCGCGGGCACGGAGGTGGACGGCGGGAACATCCACGCGATGGCGACCGAGCACAACATGGTGTTCTGCGCCACCGACTGGGCCGGCTTCTCGACCCTCGACCTGCCGACGGTCCTCGCGAACCTCCAGGACCTCTCGCACTTCTCCGCCCTGGTGGACCGGATGCAGCAGGGCTTCGTCAACTTCATGTACCTGGGCCGGCTGATGCTCCACGACATGGGGTTCGCGAACAACGCGGGCTTCCAGGACGGCGGCGAGCCGATCATCGACACCGGCCGGCTCTTCTATGACGGCAACAGCCAGGGCGGGATCATGAGCGGCGCGCTCACCGCCCTCGCGCCGGACTACGAGCGGGCCGTCTTCGGTGTCCCCGGGATGAACTACTCGACGCTGCTCACTCGCAGCGTGGACTTCGAGCCCTATGCCGAGGGCCAGTTCGAGGACGAGGTCGAGGGCGTCCTCTGCGACGGGGCGCAGGACCTGCCCGACCAGTTCGGCGACTTCCGGGATCAGCTCCAGGACCTCTGCGAGGACGGCATCCCGGCGGACACGGAGCTCGGCCTCTACGACAACTACCCGAACCAGCTCGAGCGGCCGCTGATCTTCGCCCTGATGCAGATCCTCTGGGACAGGGGGGAGGCGAACGGCTACGCCCACCACATCACCGACGACCCGCTCGACGACGCGACTGACGCCGGGACGCCTTCCCACGACGTTCTTTTGCACCCAGCCTTCGGCGACCACCAGGTCGCGAACGTCACCGCCGAGGTCGAGGCCCGGACGATCGGCGCCTCCGTCTACGAGCCGGCGCTGGACCCGACCGACACCGACCCGCAGAGCGTGGACCCGGGCCCGAACATGCGGCACTGGGAGGCCGACCCCTTCATGGGCATTCCCAGCATCGGCAGCTTCCCGTTCGGCGGATCGGCCCTGGTCTACTGGGACGGCGGCCCGCTCGGCTTCGACGGGCGCGACGGCGACACCGATCCCGACGACGGGACGGCGACACCGCCTGACGAGAACATCCCGCCACGCCCGCCGATGTTCGGCGCGGACCCCCACAGCTACCCGCGCAGCGATCCCAAGGCCCGGGCACAGAAGGCGGCGTTCCTGGCGATGGGCGGACAACTCCGCAACCCGTGTACCAGCGCCAACAACTTCTTCAATCCGCCGCTGCCGATCCAGCTCGATGCCGGCACGCCGCTGCCGTGCTACGCGAACGGCTGGACCGGCCCGACGCCCTAGCCGCCGCCCGCAGGCGCGAGTGCGTACTTCCCGCGCTCCGATCGGCGGCTTTCTACTGACCCGGAATCCGTAGGGAAGGCGCTGTTTGTCGCGCCTGGGACGGGGGAGACTGCTCATATGGGCATCGGCACGGACGCCGACCAGGAGCTGCTTGCACGACGGATCCGCGAGGCGCTGGAGCGGGGGGACTTCGAGCTTCACGAACAGCCGCTGATCGAACTCCGCAGCGGCGGGATTGCACGTCACGAGCTGCTGCTGCGACTCGTCGATGACGGCGACCCCGCCGAGCCGAGCGAGTTCCTCGCGGTGGCCGAGCGGTACGGCCTCGCCGGTGAGATCGACCGCTGGGTGGTCGCCGAGGCGATCCGGCGCGCGGCCGCAGGACGCAAGGTGAACGTGAACCTCTCCGCCGAGTCGATCGCCCCGGAGTTCGTCGAGTGGGTGGAACGGGAGCTCGCGGCCGCCGGCGCCGACCCCGCGCTGCTCGCCTTCGAGCTGACCGAGGAGCAGCTGACCGCGGACGAGGCCGCCGGGTCCGCGTTCGTCCGGGGACTGCGCCGGATCGGCTGCGGGATCGCCATCGACGACTTCGGCAGCGGCCGGGGCGGCTTCGCACACCTCAGGGAGCTGCCGATCGACTTCCTCAAGATCGACGTCGCATTCGTCAGGGGCCTCAGCCGCCGGCCCGAGAACCGCGGCGTGGTCGAAGCGGTGGTGAAGTTGGCCGAGGGCTCCGGCCAGGCCACCGTCGCGGAGGGGGTGGAGGACCTCGCGACCCTCCAGATCCTCGACGAGCTCGGCGTTGACTTCGCGCAGGGGTATGCCCTGGGGCGGCCCGCCCCTCCGGTGCAGAACGATCAGGCCGCCTGATCCGCGTCAACCCTAACGTTCAGCTCGAGGGTTAGGAATACGCCGTTTTTCGCGTCCCCAGGGGCCGGCTCCGGGATCGACGCGATGCGGCTGAGAGGAGTCGAACCTCCACGTCCCGAAGGACACAGGCACCTGAAGCCTGCGCGTCTACCAGTTCCGCCACAGCCGCGGGTGCCGTCAAATCTAGCGGCAGCGGCGCGGGGGCGCCGGGGCCGTCTCCGGGACACGGGCTTTGATGCGGCTCGACGCTTCGTCGCGGGGTCTAGTTTCGCCCCACGTCCCGTCGATGGCCCCGTCGCCCCCGGCTACACTGCCGAGCCGCGACTACTCGCCGCTATCGTCTAGGGGACTAGGACGCCGGATTCTCAGTCCGGAAACCCGGGTTCGAATCCCGGTAGCGGTGCCTCTCGAAGCCCCGTCATCCGGCGGGGCTTTTCGTTCCCGTCGGTGTCGTCGACACGAGGTCTGATTCGACGACCTGCTTTGGCATCCACCAGCGTCGGGGCCGTCACCGGTGCGTCCCCTTCGGGCAGCTTCGCTGGACTTCCCTCAGGGGACCCACCGGCGCCGGCCCTCTTTGTTTTTGCCGGTGTCCACCGCCGCGGGGTTGGCGGCCCAGTTCGACGGATCCGCAACGCGTCGCCGATGCCAGGGAGGGGACGCCGGCGGCGGCCGTGCGGACAGTCGTGGTGGAGTGTTCCGCCGCCCAGTCCCTCAGCTGACGGAACGTTGTCCGGTAGGCCGTCGCCGGTGGCCCCGCCCTGCTCCCGCGGATGGCATGGTCCCGCCTCGAGCAACGGGGCGTTTCGGGTCGCGGTTAGGGGCCGAAATCTCTGCGGGAGCCGTAACGGCCCCGCCCAGGCACGATTAAGCACGAGTTAACGCCCAGTTATGCGGGGAAATACCTAGCTTGCCCTCGGGTCGCTCGGATAGGCTTGCTTCGGTGGCTTGGAGGAGCTGCCGCAGGACCGCGGACCGGAGAGGGCGCTCTGAGGCAGAATCAGATTGATAGACGCTTGCGTCGGGCACAGGGATGAGCCCGGCGGCTGAAGCGACCTCGCCGAAGGGAAGCCGAGACGGGGGATTGATCGCGCGGATCGCCGCGCTGGCGGCGCTCGCGCTGGTCGTGATCACCGTCCTCTATCTCTTCTTCGCGGGCGGGGACGACGGCAACAAGTACAAGCTGTTGTTCGAGACCGGCGGTCAGCTGGTGAAGGACAACGAGGTTTTGATCGGCGGCCAGCCCGTCGGGTCCGTCGACTCGATCGAGCTGACCGACGACGGCCTGGCCGAGGTCGAGATCTCGTTGGACCGCGAGCTCCACGAGGGCACCTCCGCCGTGATCCGTTCCACCTCCCTCTCCGGGGTCGCCAACCGCTACATCTCGATCACCCCCGGGCCGGACAATGCCGACGAGATCCCCGAAGGGGGCTTCATCACCCAGGCCGACACCACGACCCCGGTCGACCTGGACCAGCTCTTCAACACCTTCCGGGCCTCCGAGCGAAAGGCCCTCCAGGACATCATCGAGGGGTCCGCCACCGTCTATGCCGGCCGGGGGCCCGAGGCCAATGAGACCTACAAGTACCTGAGCCCCTCCATCGTCGCGGCGAACCGGTTGTTCTCCGAGCTGAACCGCGACGAGCAGGTGCTGACCGACTTCCTCGTCCGCGGGTCGAGGGTCGTCACCGGGTTGGCGGAGCGCCGCGACGACCTCGCCGGCCTGGTCTCCAACGGCAACCAGTTCCTCGGCGCGATCGCCAACCAGAACGAATCCCTCGACCGGGCGCTCGAGGTTCTGCCGCCGACGCTCCGGCAGGCCAACACCACCTTCTTCAACCTCCGCCTGGCGCTGGACGACCTCGACCCGCTCGTCGAGGACGCCAAGCCG
Source organism: uncultured Solirubrobacterales bacterium (assembly GCA_963824785.1). Lineage (GTDB taxonomy): Bacteria > Actinomycetota > Thermoleophilia > Solirubrobacterales > 70-9 > CAWGQG01. Next base: position 566,999 of record CAWGQG010000001.1, on the reverse strand, counting down.
GCCACCAAGAACCTCGCCCCGTTCCTCCGGCAGTTCAAGCGGGTTGCGAAGAAGTCCGTCCCGGTGTTCAGCGACCTCCGCCTCGCGGTCAACCGCAACGGCAAGAACAACGACCTCGCGGACGCGGCCGCCGACCTCGGCCCGCTCGAGGCGAACGCGGCCTCCTCGGTGCAGCCGGCGATCGACGCGATGGTCAGCGCCGATCCGGTGCTCAGGTACAACCGCCCCTACGTCCCGGACATCATGGCCGGCATCGGCCGCCTCAACGCGGTCACCGGCTTCTATGACGCGAACGGTCATTACGCCCGCGTCGCGCCCGCCGGGCTCAACGTCTTCAACTACAACTCGGGCACCCAGGAGCTCGAGCCGATCCCACCGTCGCAGCAGTTCGCCGGCTACGGGGCCTTCGGCGGGCCGAACTTCAAGGTCTTCCTCCGCTGTCCGGGCGGGGCCACCCAGCCGATCGTGGGAAGCAACCCGTTCCTCGACGGCGGCAACCTGGTCCCGGGGCCGCCCTTCCCGGCCGGCGACTGCAATCCGAACGACGTGCCCCCAGGACCATGAGGCGCGTCCTGATCACAACCGCCGCGCTGCTCTCCCTCGCCCTGGTGGTGGGCTGGCCGGCCAGCGGCGACGACGACGGCCCGTACAAGGTCCGCGGCTACTTCGACAACGGCAGCTTCCTGGTCCCCGGCGAGGAGGTTCGCATCGCCGGCGCCACCGTCGGCCTGATCGACGAGGTGGAGGTCTCTCGAGACGACGAGCTGGCCAGCGTCGCCGACTGTCCTCCCGGTGCGCCGTCCCTGGACTGTGCCACCCGCGTTCCCGGCAAGGCGGTCATCGTCATGGAGATCGACGACGACGGGTTCAAGGAGTTCCGCCAGGACGCCTCCTGCCTCATCCGGCCGCAGTCGCTGATCGGCGAGCGGTTCGTGGACTGCACCCCGACCCAGCCGCATGCCCCGACCTCCGAGCCGCCCCCCGAGCTCGAGGAGATCCCCGACGGCGAGTACGGCGAGGGCCAGCGCTTCCTGCCGCTGGAGAGCAACGGCAAGTCGGTCGACATCGACCTGGTCAACAACATCCAGCGGGCCCCGTATCGCGACCGGTTCCGCCTCATCTTCAACGAGCTCGGCGCCGCCCTTGCGGCGCGCGGCGACGACCTCGCCGCGATCGTCGACCGCGCGAACCCCGCCCTGCGCCAGACCAACCGCGTCGTCGGGATCCTCGCCGAGCAGAACCGGAAGCTCGCGAACCTCGCGTCGGACGGCGACGCGGTCCTCGAGCCGCTGGCGCGGGAGCGGAGCAGCATCACCGGGTTCTTCCGGAACGCCGGGGTCGCGGGAGCCGCCTCCGCCGAGCGTCGCGATGACATCGAGGAGGGGCTGGCGAAGTTCCCCGAGACGCTGCGGCAGCTCCGGCTCACGATGCGCGACCTGAAGGGCTTCGCGGACCAGGGAACGCCGCTGTCGGCCGACATCAATGCCTCGGCTCCCTACGTCAACAAGGCCACTCAGAAGCTCGCCCCGTTCGCCCGCAACGGCATCCCGGCGCTCCAGAGCCTCGGCGACGCCGCCGAGGCCTCGGGGCCGAAGCTCGTCGCCTCGGACGGGCTGCTGGTCGACATGGTCAAGTTCGCCGAGGGCTCCGTCCCGGTCGGCACCAACCTGAAGGGCCTGCTCGACACCTTCGTCAAGACGAACGGCACGAAGTACCTGATGGAGTTCATCTACAACAGCGTCGGGTCGATCAACGGCTTCGACGGCTACGGCCACTTCCTCCGCTCCTACCTCCTCGCCTCGAACTGCATCAACGTCGAGCCGATCGTCGTCCAGGGATGCGAGGCGTTCTGGAGGGGCAGCAACGCGCCGGCACCGGCGGCCCCGAAGAAGAAGAAGAAGAAGAAGAAGGGCAAGTCGGCCCGCCTGCGGCCCGCCCAGCCCGCGCCGGCCCAGCCCGTCCCCGCCCTGCCGCCGCTGACGCCGATTCCCGAGGCCGAGGAGGAGCCGCCGACCGAGACGACGCCGGAGGACGAGGAGCCGCCGCCCGGCGACGAGGAGACGGACCCCGAGGCGGCCGACCCCGCCAACTCGACCGACACCGCCAAGACGGCGCGGTACAAGGGCTCAACCCCCCGTAGCCGGGCGCAGAGCATGGCCGAGGCCGCGCTGATGCTCGAATTCCTGCTCGGAGGCCAGTCGTGAACCGCGGGCGCGCAGGCAGCCTCGCGGCCAGCCCGACCCTGGTCGGCGCGGTCACCGTGCTGATCGTGGTCGTGGCGGTCTTCCTCTCCTACCAGGCGAACGAGGGCCTCCCGTTCGTGCCGACCTACAAGCTCTCCGCCCAGGTCCCCAACGCGAGCACGCTGGTCCCGGGCAACGAGGTGCGGATCGGCGGCATCCGGGTGGGACAGATCAACGACGTGCGTCCCGTGCAGAACGAGGACGGCTCGGTCAACGCGGTCGTCGACATGGAGTTGAACCAGGACCTCGAGCCATTACCTGAGGACACGACGGTCGTGGTGAGATCGCGAACAGCCATTGGCCTGAAGTACCTCGAGGTCAGGCGCGGGGACGCGGACGACGGCTTCTCGGCCGGCTCCACGATGCCCCTCACCGCAGCGCGGCCCGAGCCGGTCGACCTGGACGAGCTGTTCAACACCTTCGACACCTCCACCCGGGAGGCGATCCAGGTGAACCTGACCGAGTTCGGCAACTCGCTGGCCGGCCGCGGCGGCAACCTGAACGCTGTGCTCGGCGAGCTCAGGCCGCTGGTCGAGCAGCTCGAGCCCGTGATGCGGAACCTCTCTGCTCCCGAGACCGGCCTCGCCCGCTTCATCGACGGGCTTGCCGCCTCTGCCGCCGAAGCGGCTCCGGTCGCCGAGATCCAGGGCCAGCTCTTCGTCGACCTCGAGACCACCTTCCTCGCGTTCGCGGACGTCGCCCGTCCCTACATACAGGACACGATCTCCAAGAGCCCGCCGAGCGAGGACGCGGTGATCAACCAGACGCCGTTCATCCGGCCCTTCCTGGTCAACACCACTCAGCTTTTCTCCGAGCTGCGGCCCGGCTTCCACGCCCTCCGGCCCGTCGCCCGCGACTTCGCCGACGCGATCTCAATCGGCGTCAAGGCCCTGAAGGAGTCGCCTGACTTCAACGCCGAGCTGGATCCGACGGCCACCTCGCTGCTCAATTTCGCCAACGACGCCACCTCGCGCGAGGGCATCCGTGACCTGACCACGTTCAACACGCAGCTCGGGCCGCTGCTCGCCTTCATCGCGCCCGCGCAGTCCGTCTGCAACTACGCCTCGCTGCTCTTCCGCAACGCGTCCAGCTTCATCAGCATCGGCGACGGAGCGCTGGGGACCAGCCAGCGGTTCATCGTCACCAACCCGGGCGAGGGACCGAACAGCGAGATCGGACCGTCCTCCGCGCCGGCCAACGGCGGCGGTCCCGATCTCTCCAACTACCTCCATTACAACCCGTATCCGAACACCGCCTCTCCGGGCCAGGAGCGGGAGTGCGAGGCGGGCAACGAGCAGTACCTCTCCGGGCAGACCGTGATCGGGAACGTGCCCGGGAACCAGGGGATCGACACCGAGGAACAGATCGCCGAGCAGCTCGCCACCCCCACCGCGAAGAAGAAGAAAAAGAAGAAGAAGAAGAAGTAATGGCCGACGCCAAGCCCAGCCCAGACAAGACCTACGACGAGCGGATCTACCGCAAGGGCCACCCGCCGCACCGGATCCGCAACGCGCTGATCCTGATCGTCCTGCTGCTGATCGGGACCTATCTCGGGGCGACGAAGGAGATCCCCTTCCAGTCGCACTACGAGATCAAGGCCATGTTCACCAACGCCGCGAACATCCGCAAGGACTCCCCCGTAAGGATCGCCGGCGTCAACGTCGGCAAGGTCGTCAGCGTCCGCAGCGTCGGCGAGAACGCCGAGGTCACCTTCAGGATCGAGGAGGAGGGGCGGCCGGTGCGGTCGGACGCGCAGGCCCAGATCCGTCCGCGCATCTTCCTCGAGGGCAACTTCTTCGTCGATCTGAAGCCGGGCAGCCCGAGCGCGGAAGAGCTCGATGACGGCGGCACGATCCCGGTCACCCGGACCTCGACCGCCGTCCAGCTCGACCAGGTCCTCACAACGCTCCAGGCGCCAGACCGGGAGAACCTCCAGAAGCTCCTCCGCGGCTATGGCGACACGCTGAACCACCAGCCGACGGCGGCCGAGGACAAGGGTCAGGACCCCGACGCCCAGGGGGAGACGGCCGCCCAGGCGATCAACGATTCGTTCCAATACGGCGCGGCGGCGAGCCGCGACTCGGCGATCGTCAACGAGGCGCTCCTCGGAACCGAGCCCCACGACCTCTCCGGCCTGGTCGCGGCCCAGAGCCAGCTCTTCGGCGTCCTCCTCCAGCGCGAGGAGCAGCTCAAGGACCTGATCACCAACTTCAACACCACGGCCGGCGCCTTCGCGTCCGAGTCGGACAACCTCGAGGAGTCGATACGGCTGCTCGGGCCGACCCTCGAGACGGCCAAGGTTTCGCTCGAGCACACCAACGAGGTCTTCCCGTTCCTGCGCGCTTTTGCCCGCGACATCCGGCCCGGGATCAGGGAGCTGCCGGCCACGATCGCGGCCTCGCCGCCGTGGATGAAGCAGGCCTCCAAGCTCCTCAACTTCAAGGAGCTCGGCTACATCGCCGACGAGCTGCGCCGCGCCGCCCCGGGGACCGGCGCCGCGGCCCACTCCGGAATCTCCTTCTTCAGGCAGATCGAGCTGCTCAGCCGCTGCGGCGACCAGGTCCTGTTCCCGACCGGTGACGTCATCCTCGACGACTCGGGAGTCGGGTTCGAGCCGCCGAACACCCCGTTCGACTTCAGCACCGACGTGCCCAACTACAAGGAGTTCGCGTACGCGGCCGCCGGGCTGGCTGGAGAGAGCCAGAACTTCGACGGCAACGGGCCCTACCTCCGGTTCCTCTCGGGCAACGGACCGCAGCTCGTGCGGGCCGACAACCCGGCGCCCGCGCCGAACACCGCCGTGTGGGGCCGCAACATCGAGGCCCCACTCGGCACTCGCCCGGTCGTCGGCCCGAACAAGCCCGAGCTCCGCCCCGACGTCGCCTGCCACACCAACGCCCTCCCCGACCTGAACGGCCCGGCCGCCGATGTCGGCCCCAACTTCCCGGACGCGTTCCCATGACCCGCGTGATCAGAGAACACATGAAGGACTTCATCGCGATCCTGGTGCTGTTCGCGGCGGGTGTGTTCGCGACGACGGTCATCCTGATCAACCAGGGGACCGAGTTGCCGAAGTGGGTGCCGCTGATCGGCAGCGACCGCTTCGAGCTGAAGGCCGAGTTCTCGACCGCCCAGGCCGTCACCCCCGGACAGGGCCAGTCGATCAACATCGCCGGCATCCGCGTCGGCGACGTCTCCGGCGTCGAGCTCGAGGACGGTCACGCCGTGGTCGAGTTCCAGGTCGAGAACGAGTACGCGCCGCTGATCAACAAGGACGCCTCGCTGCTGCTGCGGCCGAAGACGGGCCTCAACGACATGGTCGTCGAGGTCGATCCGGGGGTCTCCGACGAGGACGTCGAGGAGGGGGAGACCCTGCCGCTGGCCTCCACGCTCCCGAACGTCAACCCCGACGAGGTCCTCGCCGCCCTCGACGCCGACACCCAGGGCTTCCTGCGTCTGCTGCTCTCCGGCGGGGCGGAGGGTCTCGGGGCCGGCGGCGGCGTGAAGCTCTCCGGAGCGCTCCGTCAGCTCGAGCCGTTCGCTCGGGACATCTCGCGGCTCAGCGGCCTCGCCGCCAAGCGCCGCGACAACATCAGCCGCTCGATCCACAACTTCCGCCTGTTGAGCGAGGAGCTCGCCGACAAGGACCAGGAGCTGATCACGTTCGTCGATTCCTCCAACGAGGTCCTCGGTGCGTTCGCGGACCAGGAGGCGGCGATCTCAGAGGCGATGCGGGAGCTGCCGGGTGCCCTCCGGGAGACCCAGGGCGCGCTGGCGAGCGCCGACGCGTTCGCGCTCGAGTCCGCCCCGGCGCTTCGCAGGTCCCTGCCGGGCGCCCGCGCCCTGAAGCCGGCGCTGGAGGCGAGTCAGGACTTCTTCCGCGAGACCGTCGCCCCGATCCGCGACCAGATCCGGCCGTTCACCGTCCAGGTCAAGAGCCCCGTCCACCATGTCCGCCAGCTCTCGGTGCACCTGGGCAACTCCGTCCCGCCGCTGGACGTCGGGTTCACCAGGCTGAATGAGCTGCTGAACGCGTTGGCGTTCAACCCGGACGGCGCGCAGGAGGGCTACCTGTTCTACGTGCCCTGGCTCAACCACCTGCTCAACAACACCTATCTCGTGCAGGACGCGCACGGGTCGATCCGCCGCGGCCTCGTCCTCTCCACCTGCGGCACCGCCGATCTCGCCACCACCACCGTCCTCAACGGCAGGCCCTTCCTGCGCATGCTCTACCAGCTGACGGGCCAGCTCACGCCGTCCCAGATCCCGAGTGGGTGTCCCTGATGGGTAAGACCGCTCCTACGTTCGGTCAGATCGCGATCGCCGTCGCGTTCGCATTCTCGTGCTTCGGCCTGCTGCTCTTCCTCTGGACGACCTTCGGCGGCCCGGTCCCGCTGAAGCCGGAGGGTTATCGGATCACGGTCCCGGTGGACGAGGCGACGACGCTCGCCACGGAGTCCGACGTCCGCATCAGCGGGGTGTCGGTGGGACGCGTGAAGAGCGTCGAGCTCGAGGACGAGGGTGAGAACAGGGACCTCGCCCTGGCGGAAATCGAGATCGAGGACTCCTACGCGCCGCTTCCGCTCGACACTCGGGCCACGCTGCGGCAGAAGACCCTGCTCGGCGAGGCGTACATGGAGTTGACGCAGGGCGACAAGGAGGGGGGCACGATCCCCGAGGGCGGCTCCCTGCCCAGGGCCCAGGTCGGTGAGTCCGTGCAGCTCGACGAGGTCCTGCGGACCTTCGACCCCCGCACGCGCGCGGCCTTCCAGACCTGGATGGAGCAGGCCGCGATCGCGCTTGACGGCCGCGGCGACGACCTCTCGGCGGCCATCGCGAACCTCGAGCCCTTCGCCGAGGACGCCAACCGACTGCTGCGGGTCCTCGACAGCCAGGACGAGGCGCTCTCAATGTTCATCAACAACACCGGCGTGGTCTTCTCCGCCCTCTCCGAGAGGCAGGGCCAGCTGCGCGGCCTGATCGCCAACTCCGGCACGGTGTTCGCGACCACCGCGAAGCGCGACGACGAGCTCCGCGAGACCTTCCGGGCCCTCCCGACGTTCCTCGACGAGTCACGGCTGACGCTCGACCGCGCCAAGGAGTTCGCGGTCGACACCAACCCGTTGATCACCCAGCTGCATCCCTCCGCAAAGGAGCTCAGCGGGCTGCTCAGGCAGGTCGCGCGGGCCTCGCCCGAGCTCAAGGGGTTCTTCGTCGGCTTCCGCAAGGTGGCGAAGAAGGACGGCGGCCTGCCGGCCGTCCGCAGGCTCCTGGACAACGACCTGCCGCCGATCCTCAACCAGATCCAGCCCTTCACGCAGCAGCTGACCCCGATCATCGAGGGCGTCGCCCGCTGGCAGCGAGATGTCACGGGCCTGCTCGGGAACGCCTCGTCGGCGACCAACGGCGAGTCCGGCTCCTTCGAGACGGGCAATGCGGTGCACTACATCCGCAGCGCGGGCACCGTCAACCCGGACGGGTTCGCGGTCTTCCCGTCCAACCGGCTCGAGATGAACCGGCCGAACGCGTACCCGGAGCCGAACGCCCAGCTCAAGGTCGCGAACTCGCTCGAGGTGTTCGAGGACCGCCACTGCGCCGGCGGCGTGATCGCCAACCTCGATCCGGCGACGCCGACCGACCCGGACTTCATCCCGCGCGCGTACATCTTCGAGACCCCTCAGACGCTGTTCGACAGCATCAACAGGTACGCCTTCCACGATGCGGCCTTCAATCCCGTCCCCGGCACCGGCACGACGGCTCGGCCGCCGTGCATCAAGCAGGCGCCCCAGCCGTCGATCGGGCAGATCCCCGAGATGACGGACTACACGCACGTCTACCAGTACGCGCCGTAGGCGAAGTCGCCACAACTGGCTGACTGGCCAGCCGGTGTGTTTTCCTCGTTGCGCAGCGGGAAGGGACCACAACATCAGCCAAATCGCTGTGTTACGTTCAGCATCGATAACCATGGGCGGGGCGGTGCGCAAGGCATGGCCGCCAGGGACGCCCTCAGGAAAAGGAGTGGTATGCGCAAGCGCAAGTATCTGATTGGCGCGCTGCTGGGTGTCTTCGGGGCTTTCGCCCTGGCGAGCACCGCATCGGCAGCCGTCCTGAGTCAGTCGTACAAGGCCCAGGTGCTCACCAGCCCCACGGGCACGCCTACAACGGCCAAGTACGACAAGAAGACGTATGTAGGAGTCAACGCGTTCAGGAACGACGTCGACACCACGTACGGCCCGAACCTGCCGGCGGACTACTCGCCCGCGGCCAACCGGACCGTGCTGACGTTCGACCCGGCGTTCAAGTTCCGTCCGGGCGGCGTTCCGCAGTGCTCGACACTGGGGACGACGGAAACCGACGAGCAGGCGCGCGCTGAGTGCCCGGCTTCATTGGTTGGACAGGGTGCGGCGCAGTTGAAGTCGACGGGAGGCGGGACGATCAACGCCCGCGTCGCGGCGTTCAACGGGCCGATCTCGGGCGGTAGCCCGTCCATCGTGCTGCACGTCGATCCGGCCGGTCTGCCGACCAAGCAGAACCTGATCGGTGTCCTGAAGAACAACACGCTGGACGTGACCGTTCCGGTCACCCCGACCGTCGTGATCGTGCACTTCGACACGACCATCAACAAGGTCAAGTCGAGCGGCGCGGCCGCGGCCAGTAGTGATGCGACTTCTTCGGCGAAGAAGAAGAAGAAGAAGAAGCAGCAGCTCTACTACATCATGGTCAGGTGCAACGACAAGAGCTGGGTCCACTCGGAGACGACCACGTTCACCGATGGCTCCACGAAGTCGGGCAGCTACACGCAGCCGTGTAAGCAAAAGAAGAAGAAGAAGAAGAAGAAGTAAGCATTCTTCTTTTGTCGTGTTTCCGAGAGGGGCGGCCGCAAGGCCGCCCCTCTTCTTTTGCCCATAGACTCCCCCTTCACATACGGTCGGTGGTCAAGGGAAGTCCGGTGAAAGACCGGCGCGGTCCCGCCACTGTGACCGGGCAGAGCTGACGCATTGCAGCCACTGGGAGCTCCTCGAGTCCCTGGGAAGGCGCGGCAGAGAGGCCCGGAAGCCAGGAGACCTGTCCCCGGCCAGCCCAATCAAGACCCTCGAGGAAGGGATGGCTATGAAGAAGATCTCTCGGCGCCTGACTGGGCGCCATCGGCGGCCTGACCGCCCTGTCGGCACTGTGCGCGTCCACGGCCACCGCGAGCGTGCCGGTGGACCTGCGGGTGGCATCGGACGTCGAGGGCAACCTCGCCGACGTCCGCCAGTACGTGCCCGAGACGACCACAATCAAGACGTACGCGGGCGACGACTGTTTCGATCCGACCCCGCCGATCAAGCAGAGCAGCGGGGCGAGCTATCCGCAGAGCACCCCGACGATGCTGAGCGCGATCGTGGAGGCCTCCGAGGTCGTGCCGACGCTCCAGCCGGTGCGGATCTCGGATGCCGACTACCAGTCGTTCAACGCGCTCAGCGTCTGCCAGATCAACGTGAAGACGCCCCCCGGCTTCTTCTTCCTGAAGTCGAATCACCAGGGCCTGACCGTCGGCTCCGACCTGTTCACCGTCGTCGGTGGGGAGGACCTGATCGCCTACCGGACCCCTCCGGACTTTACGGCCGACGAGGAGCTCGAGCTCACGGCCCCGACCCGGACCGCCCCCGGCGTGCCGGTCACCGTGACCGTCCGCTCGTACACCGGCACGATCCAGCCGCGCGCGGGCGCGACCGTCTCCGGGGGAACCACGCCGGCCGTGACCGACGCCAGCGGGAGGGCGACCGTCGCGTTCGCCACCCCGGGGCAGTACACGCTCGTGGCGAAGGGGGACTACAACGACATCCCCAGCCAGAGCCTGTCGGTCTGCGTGGCCACGGATCCGACCACGGCGTGTCCGTCGGAGCGCGGTCGCCAGATCCTCGGCAGCGACGACGCCGAGGGAATCAAGGGCACCGACGGCCCCGACTTGATCCGCCCGCGCGGTGGCAACGACAAGGTCAAGGCGCGCGGGGGGGCCGACCGGATCGTCTCCAAGGGAGGCGGCGCCGACTTCGTCAACTGCGGCGGCGGCAAGGACGTGGTGAAGCGGGACGGCAAGGACCGGCTCGCGAAGAACTGCGAGACGGGCGGCAAGAAGAAGAAGCGGAAGAAGGGCGGCCCGAAGAAGTGATCGGCTCCCGCGCCCTCGCGGTCGCCGCGGCGCTCTGCGCCGCCGTGGCGGCCGCGGGCTGCGGGTTCGGCCCCGGCGACGAGGCCGGAACCGCGGAGCTCACCATCACGCGGGACTACGGCGCCGAGGTGCTCGGGACGAGCTCGGCTGAGCTCAGCGAGTCGGACACCGTGATGCGCGTGCTCGATCGCAGCGCCGAGATCGAGACCCGCTTCGGAGGCGCGTTCGTCCAGTCCATCGACGGGCTCGAGGGGGAGGGCGGCTCTCGCCGCAGCGACTGGTTCTTCTACGTCAACGGGATCGAGTCGTCGATCGGCGCCGGCGAGTTCAGGGCGCGCGAGGGCGACCGGATCTGGTGGGACTACCGCGACTGGACCGACGCGCTGCGCACCCCGGCGCTCGTCGGCTCCTGGCCGGAGCCGTTCGTGCACGGATTCGACGGCGAGCGCTGGGGAACGCTCCTCGTGTGTTCCCGGCCGGTTCTCCCTCCCTGCAGGGACGTCGTCACGACCGTGAGGACGGCCGATCTCGATCTCGACGCCATCACGCCTCCGCGGGTCGCCGGCTTTGAGGCCGGCGACGGCAGGGCGAGGATTCTGGTGGGGACCTGGAACGAGCTGGAATCCGATCCGGTTGCCGGCCTGCTTGACGAGTCGCCGTCTCGCAGCGGAGTCTTCGCCCGTTTCAGGGGCGAGGGTAAGGACGTGCACCTCGAGCTACTCGATGCAAGCGCCGAGGTGGCCGAGACCACCGCCGGAGCGGGACTGGTGGCCGCCCTGAGGCCTGGGGACGGGCCACCGACATGGGTCGTAACGGGCACCGATGAGGCTGGTGTCGTGGCCGCGGCAGACCTGCTCGGGGAGCCGCTCCGCAACCACTACGCGGTGGCTGTCGCGGGCGCGGAGCCGATCCCGGTGCCGGTGCCCCAATGAGGCCCGCGCTCGCCCACTTCCCCGGCCGCAGCCCCCTTCACCGGGCCAACCCGGGTCCCGCCATCGCCTTCCTCGGCGCCCTCGCCACAGTCGCCTTCGCCTTCTCCAGTCCGCTGATCCTGGTCGCGGTGGGCATCGCGATCGTCTGCGCCGGCCTGCTCGCGGGCGCCGGCAGGGCGATCGCCGCGGGCCTGCGGCTCGCCCTGCCGCTGCTGGCGATCATGATCGCCGTCAACGCGCTCGTCACCCACCGGGGCGACACCGTGCTGGTCCGGGGCTGGGAGCTGCCGGTCCTGGGCCGGATGGACGTCACCCTGGAATCCCTCGTGCAGGGCGCCCAGATCGGCCTGCGCGTGGTGGTCGCGATCCTCGCCTTCGCCGTGTACTCGGCCTGCGTCGATCCTGACCGGGTGCTGCGGCTCCTGCGCCCTGTCGCGCGGCGCTCGGCGCTGACCGCCGCCCTGGCGACGCGGATGGTCCCGCTGGCCGCGGCCGACCTGGGCCGGATGCGCGAGGTGTCGACGTTGCGGGGGCCGGGGGCCTCCGAGGTAGGGACCGCGGCACTGGCCCGCCGCCTGGTGGAGGGCTCGCTGGACCGCGCCGTCGACGTCGCGGCCACCCTGGAGTTGCGCGGGCATTCGCTGCCGGGCCGCTCGGTCCGCCGCCGGGAGCGATCGCGGGACGACGCGCCGCTCTGGGTGACCGCGCTGCTGATCGTGCTGGTCAGCGGCGCCGCGCTCGCAGCCGGGGCGGGGGGCTTCGAGACGTATCCGACGCTGGAGCTGGCGCTGGATCCCCCGACACTGGCGCTCGCCGCGGCCCTGCCGCTGCTGGCCGCGATCCCATTCGCCTGGCGGGGACTGCGAGAGCGGAGCCATCGCGTCCGCACGGCGCTGCCCGGTCCGGGGGTGGCCCGTGTCTGAGCCGGCGCTCAGCTGCAATGGGCTCTCCTACCGCTACGCGAACGCCGCGGCGCGCGCGCTCGACGACGTCAGCCTCGTGGTCGAGCCGGGCGAGTTCGTCGTGCTCTGCGGCCGCTCGGGCTCCGGGAAGACGACTCTCCTGCGCGCGGCGTGCGGCCTCGTTCCCCATTTCCACGGCGGAGAGGTGGAGGGGGAGCTGTCCGTCGCCGGGATCGACGTGCGCTCGCACGGGCCCGCCGAGCTAGCACCGGTTGTGGGACTGCTCGCTCAGGAGCCCGAGACGCAGGTGGTCAGCACCACCGTCGGCGCCGAGATCGAGCTGCCGCTGGAGCTGCGCGGGGTGGAGCCCGGACCCCGCGCGCGTGCGGTCGAGGAGGTGGCCCTTGCGCTGGGGGTCGGCGATCTGCTCGAGCGCTCGACGGACACGCTCTCCGGAGGAGAGCTTCAGCGGGTCGGGCTCGCCGCCGCGCTAGCCACCCGGCCGTCCCTGCTGCTCTTGGACGAGCCGACCTCGCAGCTCGACCCCGTGGCGGGCGACGAGCTGATCTCGCTGCTCCGCCGCCTGAACGAGGAGTGGGGAACCGCGGTCGTCCTCGGGGAGCACCGTCTCGAGCGCTGCCTCCCGGCCGCCGACCGCGTGGTCGCGATGCAGGACGGGCGGATCGCATTCGACGGGGGCCCGACCGACTTCCTCGACTGGGCACTCGATGCCGACCCCGCGCTGGCCACGCCGGGGGCACGCCTCTTCAGGGCGGCCGGGTTGCCGCCCCGGCGGGGAGTGCGCGAGGGCCGGCGGGCACTGGCTGCCGCCGGGGCCTTGCCAGTCGAACGCGACGAGGACGCGGCTCCGCCTGCGATGCGGGATCGGCCCCCGGATCAGGCCCTGCGGCTCCAGGACGTTTGGGTCGACCTCGGGGAGGGCCCCGAGCGCGTCGAGGCCCTGCGCGGGATCGATTTCGACGTCGCGGCGGGCGAGTGCGTCGCCCTGATGGGGCGGAACGGGGCCGGGAAGAGCACCCTGCTGCGGGTCGCCGCGGGCCTGGTCGCTCCTGAGCGGGGCAGCGTCATGGCGTCAGGCGCCGTCGCCGCGCTGCCGCAGCGCTCCGATGACCTGATCATCCGTGAGCGGGTCGGGGACGAGCTGCCCGGCGAGGCCGGAGCGGCGGCCCTGGAGCTGTTCGGCCTTTCGGGCCGGGAGGCTCGCGACCCTCGCGACCTCTCGGGCGGAGAGCGTCAGCGCCTTGCGCTCGCGATCGTGGCCGCCGGGCGCGGGGCGGGGGCCGGCGAGCCACCCGGTGCTGTCCTGCTCGACGAGCCGACTCGCGGCATGGACCGCGCCCGCAAGACCGATCTGGCGCAGCTCGCGCGCCGACTCGCCGCCGCCGGGGCGGCGGTCGTGATCGCGACGCACGACGTGGAGTTCGCCGCGGAGTTCGCCGACCGCGTCGTCCTGATGGGCCGCGGCGTGCTGGTCGCGGACGGCCCGCCGACCGAGTTGCTTGCCGGCGGCTGGTACTTCTCGACCGAGGTCGCGCGGCTGCTCGACGGCCAGGCGATCGGGCCGGACGACGGCGCGCCGCTGCTGAGGCGAGCGCTGGGCGTCGAGGAGGGGGCGAGGGCCTCGTGACCTGGCAGCTCGCGATCCTCTGCCTGCTGGCGGTCCTGCTGCTGGCCGGGGTGGCCTGGTACGAGCGCTCCCGTCCGCCTGCCCAGGTGGTGGCGCTCGTGGCGGTCCTGGCCGCGCTGGCCGTGGCCGGCCGGATCGCGTTCTCCCCGATCCCGAACGTCCTCGTCAGCACGGACATCATCCTGATCTCCGGCTATGCGCTCGGGGGTGCGCCGGGATTCGCCGTCGGCGCCCTGACTGCCCTGGTCTCGAACTTCTGGCTCGGCCAGGGCCCCTGGACCCCGTGGCAGATGGCCGGCTGGGGGATGGTCGGCATCGGGGGCGCGGCGCTTGCTGCGGCGACGGGCAGGAGTCTCGGGCGGGTCGGGCTTGCGGCTGCCTGCGGCGTTGCGGGCCTGGCCTACGGCGCGCTGCTCGACCTCTCGCTGATGGTGACCTACGGGGGCGAGCAGTCCCTCGACCGCTATCTCGCGCTGAGCGCGCGGGGCCTGCCCTTCAACATCGCCCATGCCGCCGGAAACGTCGCCTTCGCGCTGATCGCGGGGCCCGCCCTGGTGCGGATGCTGACCCGGTATCGGGAGCGGTTCGAGTTCGCCTGGCGCCCGGTCAGGGCGCGGGCCCTGCGCGGCGCGGCCGGCGCGGCCTGCGTCGCGGCCGCCGTCGCCCTCGGCGCCGCCTCGGGGGTTCAGTCCGGCGTACCTGCGTCGGCGGCCGCGGCCGGAGAGGGCCCCGAGGCGGGCGCCGCCGCCGCACGTGGCCCGGCCGCCGCGGCGGCCTACCTGCGCCGGGCCCAGAACGAGGACGGAGGCTTCAGCGTCGCTCCCGATTCGCCGTCGAGCCTGGGGATGACCGGCTGGGCGTCGCTGGGCCTGGAGTCGGTGGGGGTCAACCCCCGCGACCTGCGGAGCGGGGGCGCCACCCCGATCTCCTACCTGAAGCAGGAGAGCGGGCCGCTTCGGGAGGCCGGCGACCTGGAGCGCACGATCCTGGTCGTGACCGCCGCGGGCCTCGACCCCCGCTCGTTCGGCGGCAGGGACCTGGTGGCCCGGCTGCGGGCCGCGCGCGGCGCTGACGGGTCGTGGGGCGGCCAGGTCAATCTGACCGCGTTCGGGATCCTGGCGCTGGTCGCGCGCCGGGGAGGGGCGGGGCGTCGGGCAGTCGGCGAGCTGGCTGGCGAGGGCGCGCGCCGCCGATGGGGGCTGGGGCTTCGTCGCGGATGCCGATGCGGGCGACGCGGATAGCACCGGCGCGGCCCTGCAGGCGCTCGGCGCGGCCGGCGGCAATCGGCGGAGCGGTCGCTTCGGGCGTTCGCTGGCTGAAGCGTGAGCAGAAGGCCGGCGGCGGCTGGGAGCTCGCCGGCGGCGGCGTCAACGCCCAGTCCACCGCCTGGGCGGCGCAGGGACTGATCGCGGCGGGGTCGACCCCGCCCGCGTGCGCAGCGGCGGGCGCTCGGGGCTCGACTACCTGGCATCGCTCCAGGCGTCCGACGGTCACTACCGATACTCGCGCGCGAGCGACCAGACCCCGGTCTGGGTCACCGCCCAGGCCATGATGGCCGCGAACCGGCGCAGCCTGCCGCTCGCCGCCGTCCCCACCCAGGCGAGTGGAAAGCCGAAGGGCGGAGGAACCGGCGGGACCGCCGCGCCCAAGCCCGGGAAGACGAACACAGGGGGAGTGAAGGCGCCCGCCACGGCCGCGGCCGGAAAGAGCGCGACGGCGGGGGCCGCCGCGGCGCCCGAGCCGGCGGCCCCAGGGGTCGCCGTTGCCCCGGCGGCCGCTGCCGACGATGACGGTGGAGACGGCGACGGCAGCTCCTGGCCATGGCTCCTTGCGGGCGTGCTGGTCGCCACGGCTGCCGTCTGGGGCGGGTGGATGGCCTACCGGCGCAGGCTGCCCCAGTAGCGTTCCCCGAATGGACGTAGAGGAGGCGATCCGCACCAGGCGGACGCACAAGGCGTATGTGCCCGAGCCGCTCGACCGGCGGACGACCGAGGAGCTGCTGGACCTCGCTCGCTGGGCGCCCAACCACCATCTCACCAACCCATGGCGGTTCCGGGTGATCGGCCCGACGGCGCTCGAGCGGCTGAAGGAGGCCGCCGGCCCGGAGTCCGCGCCGAAGCTGGACCGCGCGCCGACCCTGGTGGTCGCCTCGTGCGTCCTGGGGGGCGATCCGATCCAGGACGAGGAGGACCGCCACGCCGCCGCCTGCGCGGCCTACATCGTCTTGCTCGCGGCCCACGGGCGGGGCCTCGCCGGCTACTGGCGCACCCCGGACGTCCTGCGCACGCCCGAGGGCCGCGATGCGGTCGGGCTCGGGGACGACGAGGCCTTCATCGGCCTGCTGCACCTCGGCCGTCCCGTCCAGGAACAGCGGCCGCCCGAGCGGGCGCCCGCCGAGCAGGTCGTCGAGTTCCTCGACTGATGAGGGCACCCGAGTGATTTCCAGGAAGGACGCCCTGGCGGCCATCCAGGCCGACCCCTTCGAGGTGCTCGTCATCGGCGGCGGCGTGACCGGAGCGGGCGTCGCGCTGGACGCCGCCTCGCGCGGCTACTCGGTCGCGATGGTGGAGCGCGACGACTTCGCCAAGGGAACCTCGAGCCGCTCCTCCAAGATGATCCACGGCGGGCTGCGCTATCTGCAGAACTTCGACCTGGGGCTGGTCCGCGAGGCCCTGCTGGAGCGGCAGCTGATGGTCCAGCTCGCACCCCATCTCGTCTATCCGACCCCCTTCCTCGTTCCGACGCTGGGCGACGACCGCCGTGACATCCCCCTGGGGATCGGCCTGAACATGTACGACCTGATGGCGACCTCGCGCATCGGGCAGGGTCGCCGGGCGCGGGCCGAGCACCAGCACGAGGACAACTACTGGGCGCCCGACCGCCACCGGACGATCTCCGGGGAGGAGGCCGCCGAGCTGATCCCGGCGCTCGCGCCGAGCGAGCCGAACTCCGCCTACCTCTTCTACGACTGCCAGACCGACGACGTGCGGCTGGTGCTGACGATCCTCGGCGAGGCCGAGCGCTTCGGCGCCGTGCTGCTGAACGGCGCCGAGGTCACCGGGCTGATCGACGAGGACGGGCGGGCCGTCGGGGCGTCGGTCCGCGAGGCGGAGTCCGGTGAGGAGTTCGAGATTCGCGCTGACAACATCGTCAACGCCACCGGCGTCTGGGCGGACAGGATCCGGCCGGGCGAGCTGCTGAACGAGGAGGAGATCCCGCGGATCAAGCCGAGCCGGGGCACGCACCTCACCCTCTCGACCGAGGACCTGGACATCGGGACCGCCGCCTGCATCATCCCGGCGGGGGAGGGGCGGCGCATCTTCGCGCTGCCCTGGTACGGGCGCACGCTGATCGGGACGACCGACAACGACTACGAGGGCGACATCGACGCCGTCCCCGCCGGGACCGACGACATCGAGTACCTGCTGGACGCGATCAACGCCTACTTCGAGCTGAAGCTGACGCCGTCCGACCTGACCGGCGCCTATGCCGGGGTCCGCCCGTTGATCTCGACGGGCGACCCCAAGAAGTCCGTGGACATCTCGCGCAAGGCCGAGCTGTACGAGACGTCCTCGGGGATGCTCACGATCACCGGCGGCAAGCTGACGACGTGGCGGCGGATGGCCCAGCAGGTGGTGGACCGCATCGTCGTGCGCGACGACCGCGAGGCGGAGTGCCGTACCGACGACATCCCGCTCGGGATGCCCGCTCGCGAGGAGGACCTCGAGACACCGCTGGAGCTCTCCGACGACGCCCTGGCGCAGCTGACGTTCCGCTACGGGCACGCGGCGCGGCGGGTGCTGGACCTGGCCGAGGAGCGCTCCGAGCTCGCCGAGCCGATCGTCGAGGGCCGCCCGGACCTGATGGCGGAGGTGGTGCTGGCGTGCCGCAGCGAGCAGGCGCGCAGCGTCGGCGACGTGCTCCTGCGCCGCACCCGCCTTGGGATCCTGGCGGCGCCTCAGCTGGAGGGCGCGAAGCGCGGTCAAGCACGTCGCGGCCGCGATGGGCGCCGAGCTGGGCTGGAGCAAGAAGCGGGTCTCAGAGGAGGCCGAGGCCTGGGTAGAGGTCACGCGTAACTGAGGGACTTGATCCGGCTGCTTCTCTAACCTGAGTCAACCCGCCACTTCTGAGCACCGGAGGCCGACTTGAGACTGTTCATCGATACCGGAAGCGTCGCCGAGGTCGAGGAGATCGCCGCCTGGGGCGTCCTCTCGGGAGCCACCACCAACCCATCGCTGCTCGCCAAGGAGGACGGCGATCCCGGCGACATCATCCGCACGATCTGCGACCTGGTGAACGGGCCGGTGTCGGCCGAGGTGGTCTCCCAGGACCCCGAGGGGATGGTCGCCGAGGGCCGCGCCCTGCGCGAGCTTCACGAGCACGTCACGGTCAAGGTCCCGTTCTGCAAGGAGGGCCTCGCCGCCACCCGCGAGCTGACCGGCGACGGCATCCCGGTCAACATGACCCTCGTCTTCTCGCCGAACCAGGCGCTGCTCGCAGCCGCCTCCGGCGCGACCTACGTCTCCTGCTTCATGGGCCGCCTGGATGACATCTCGGTCGACTCGGGGGCAGTGGTCGCCGAGATCGTCGAGTGCTTCCGCGCCGGCGGCATCACCTCGCAGATCATCGCGGCGTCGATCCGCCACCCCGAGCACATGATCACCGCGGCTCAGCTCGGCTGCGAGATCGCGACGACGCCGGCCAAGGTCCTGAGGCAGATGCTGAACCACCCGCTGACCGACGCGGGCGCGGAGCAGTTCCGCAAGGACTGGGAGTCCCGCCCCGAGTTCGGCGAGTGGCTCAAGGGCCTGACCGAGAAGCGGCTCGAGCGAACCGGGTCAGCGCTTCCGTGAAGCGCCTCTCGTCGCTTGTCCTCGCGGCCGCCGTTCTCGCGGTCGCAACAACTCCGGCATGGGCCGCCTCTCCGACCGCCAAGAACGGCCGGGTCGATCTTCGATCGCGGCGTGGGGCTGACCTCCGAGTCCTTCCTCATGAACCTCAACGGCACGGCGCTCTTCAGCCCCACCTCGGCCGTGCCCGGCGATGACAGCGGGCTCACCACCTCGGCGTTGGGAAGCCGGATCGCCTTCGCGCACGACATGACCGATGGAGGCGCCTACATCGGAGACATCTTCGTCGCCAACGCGAACGGCACCGGCGCCGTCAACATCACCAACAGCCCGGAGGCGGAGAACGGGGTCCGCATGTCCCCGGATGGGCGGCTGCTCGCCGTCAGCCGCAACCTGGGTGGTGGGAACACCGAGGTCGTCCTGATGAACAGCGATGGCTCCGGCCAGCGCCAGCTGACCACCTCACCCGCAAACCTCGATGGACCCCAGGACTTCTCGCCCGACGGCCGCCGGCTGCTGATCGTCTCCGACACCGCGCCCGGAATGGCATTGAACCTGGACCTGATCGTCATGAACCTCGACGGGACAGGGTCGGTCAACCTGACGCCCACCAGCCCCGACTTCGACCAGGGAGGTCGGTTCTCGCCCGACGGCAAGTCGATCGTCTTCGAACGCCGCGGCAGCTTCCAGCCGGCGGACGTGCTGGTGATGAACGCGAACGGCAGCGGCCAGGTCAACCTCACCAACACGGCGGCCCAGGAGGAATCGGGACCCGCGTTCTCAGCCGACGGCAAGCGGATCCTGTTCTCTTTCGGCGCCGCCGGCATCGGCGGTGACCTGGACCTCAGGGTGATGAACCGGAACGGAACGGGGCAGGCGCCGCTCCCGGGAGCGTCGCCCGACGCCAACGACGTCTCCATGGGGTGGGAGGGGATCTACCGCTGCGCCGGCCGCCGGGCGACGATCGTCGGTGACGACGGGCCCGACAAGATCAAGGGCACCAAGAAGCCCGACACGATCGTCGCCAACGGCGGCAAGGACACCGTCCTGGGGCGGGGGGGCAGGGACCGCATCTGCGGGGGGCGCGGCAAGGACCGCCTCATCGGCGGCGGCGGTGACGACGTCATCCTGGGCGGCAAGGGCAAGGACACCGAGAAGCAGTAGCCCCGAAATCGGGCTTGCGGCGACGCCCCCGCCGACGTAGGGTGTTTCCAACCGATGGACACGCGCAGGAGCCACGGAGGGGAACGGGCGCCGCTCACGCCGATGCTGGTCTCGGCACTGCTGCTGCTCGCCGTCCTGCTGGCACCCTCGGCGTGGGCCACGGCTCCTCCCGCGAAGAACGCTCGCGTTGTCTTCGACCGCGGCGTCGGGGCGACGTCCGAGGGGTTCCTGATGAACCTGGATGGCTCCGGCCTGTTCAGCCCGACGGCGGCGACGGCAGGCGATGACGGTTCGCTGGCGCTATCGCCCGACGGACGGCGGGTCGCCTTCTCCCACGACATGGAGCCGGGAAGCGGCTTCATCGGGGACATCTTCGTGGCCAACGCGAACGGCTCGGGCGCCGTCAACCTGACCAACAGCCCGCAGCACGAAGTCTCGCCGCGGTTCTCCCCGGACGGGCGGCTGATCCTCTTCACGCGCAACATCATGGCCGGCAACGGAGACGTCTTCCTGATGAACAGCGACGGCTCCAATCAGGTGAACCTCACCTCCTCCCCCGACGTCATGGACACCGGCCACGACTTCTCGCCCGACGGCCGGCGGATCCTGATCGACTCCGACACGACGCCCGGCATGGGGGTGAACGTCGACCTGTTCGTCATGAACCTCGACGGGAGCGGCCGGGTGAACCTGACGCCGGGAAGCCCGGACATCGATCAGGGCGCGCGGTTCTCACCCGACGGACGCTCGATCGCGTACAACCGCCGCCCCAATTTCGACCTGGCCGATCTGCTGGTAATGAACGCGGACGGCAGCGGGAAGGTCAACCTGACCAACACTCCGGCCCAGGACGAGTCTTCGCCGGTCTTCTCTCCCGACGGCAAGCTGATCGTCTTCGCCTTCGACAACCTCGGCGACTACGACCTCCGCGTGATGAACAGGAACGGGACCGGTCAGGCACCGGTCCCTGGCGCACCGGGCGCCGCCGACTTCCCGGGCGATTGGGAGGGGATCTACCGCTGCGCCGGCCGTCGAGCCACGATCGTCGGTGACGATGGGCCCGACAAGATCAAGGGGACCAAGAAGCCCGACACGATCGTCGCCAACGGCGGCAAGGACACGGTCCTGGGGCGCGGAGGCAGGGACCGCATCTGCGGCGGCCGCGGCAAGGACAAGCTGATCGGCGGCGGCGGCAGGGACCGCCTCCTGGGCGGCAAGGGCAAGGACAAGGAGAAGCAGTAGCTCAGGCGGGCTACTGACTATCCTGCGGCGCCGATGGCGTTGCGGGACCTTCATCTGGCCGAACTGCACGAGCGGGCGCGCGAGCATGGCGTGCCCGGCTACCGCCTGCTCGGCCGCGACCAGCTGATCAAGGCCCTGGACAAGCCTGCAGGGAAGGAGCGTCCCGATGACAAAGCGCCGACTCCGGACGCGGACCGCCCCAAGCGTCGCCGAGGCAGCCGCGGTGGCCGGGGAAGGCGGGGTGGGCGTGCGCGCGAGGAGGGCGGCGCAGCAGCCGAACGGGAGCGTGGCCCCGATCGTCCCGCGGAGCCCGCCGAGGAGGCCGAGACCGAGCAGGTCACCGGGGTCCTCGACCGCATGCCGCAGGGCTACGGCTTCATCCGCCTCGGGGGCCTCGATTCCTCGGAGGGCGACGTCTACGTCTCCGCTTCCCAGATCCGCCGCTGCGAGCTGCGTGCCGGCGACGAGATCAGCGGCCCCGCGCGGCCGCCGCGCCGGGGCGAGCGCCACCGCGCCCTCGTCAAGATCGAATCCGTCAACGGCCAGGACCCGGAGGGGGACCGCGCCCAGTTCGAGGACCTGACGCCGGTCGCCCCGCACCGCCGGCTTCCGCTCGACGGAGAGGACGTGGATCTGATCGCTCGCGCGGTCGACGTGCTCACCCCGCTGGCGTTCGGCCAGCGGGTGCTGGTCCTGGCCGAGCCGCGCTCGGGCCGGACCACGCTGCTCCGCGCGCTCGCGGGCCCGGTCCAGAGCGCTGGAGCCCGACTCACGGTCCTGCTTGCCGACGAGCGTCCCGAGGAGGTCACCGAGTGGGAGCGAGCGCTCCCCGACGCCGAGATCGTGGCCGCGCCCGCCGACCAGGAGCCGACCGATCAGGTGCGCGCGGCCGAGCTGGCGATGGGCCTCGCCAAGCGCCGCGCCGAGACCGGGGAGGACGTCGTCGTCCTGATCGACTCCCTCTCGCGCCTCGCGCTCGGCTACCGCGACCCGGCCCGCGTCAAGCGGATGTTCGGCGCCGGTCGCGAGCTGAGCGAAGAGGGCGCGGGCTCCCTGACCGTGATCGCGACGGTTCTGGCCAGCGACGACCGCGGCGAGGAGGTTCGCGAGTCTCTGGAGACGACCGAGAACGTGCTGATCCGGCTCGACGCCGGCCTGGCGGCCGAGGGCATCGTCCCCTCTCTGCTGGTTGCCGCGTCAGGCGCGTCGGGCGAGGAGGCGCTCCGCTCGGACGCGGAGCTGGAGGCGGCCCGCACCCTGCGCTCGGAGCTCTCCGACCTCGAACCGGCGGAGGCCGCCCGCGCGCTGGCGGAGCGGATCGAGGGCTCGAAGACGAACGCGGAGCTGCTCGGTTCCTGAGATAGGCGTATCGTCGCCCAGGTGACGCGCCGCCTCATCGGCTGCTTGCTGTCGCTGGGCCTCATTCCGTTGGTCGCCACCCCGGTTGGGGAGGCTTCGACCTACACCAACCCGACTCCGATCACGATCGCGCAGGACGGCGTCGCTGCTCCCTATCCGTCGACCATCTCCGTGAGCGGCCTTCCGGACCAGCAAGGTCGCAATCTGACCGCGCGGGTGACGCTGATCGGCTTCAGTCATGAGTTCCCCGACGACGTCGACATGCTGCTGGTCGGACCCGAGTTTCAGGAGGGTGGGGTGACCGTGCGGGGCACCACGCTGTTGATGAGCGACGCTTGCGGCGACCCCGACCTCACGGGCGTGAACCTGACCTTCGATGACAATGCCGCGAGCGGTCTGCCGAATGCGCCACCGCCACCTTGCACGAGCGGCAGCTTCAACACGACCGACTTCGAGCCCGGAGACCCCTTCCCGCCGCCCGCGCCTCCACCCATGGGGAGTTACGGAATCGGGTTCGGCCGGTTCGGCGGCTTCTTCCCCGTGGGCCCCCCGAACGGCTCCTGGCAGCTGTACGTGGTCGATGACCTGGGCGGCTTCGCGGGCTCCATCGCCGGGGGTTGGAGCCTGGAGCTGCTCCCGAACACCGCACCCTGTGGCAGCCGTGGAAACACGGCCACGGCGGCCGCGGAAGTCGGGACAGCGGGCAATGACGTGCTCAGGGGCTCCGCCGGAAGGGACGTCCTGTTCGGGCTCGATGGCAACGACACCATCACCGGGCTGGGGGGCAACGACGTGATCTGCGGTGGTCGTGGCAACGACGCGCTGAAGGGCGGATCGGGCCGTGACTACCTGCGCGGTGAGCAGGGCCGGGACAAGCTCAAGGGCCAGGGCGGCAGGGACGTCTGCAACGGCGGGGCCAGGAAGGACACCGCGAAAGCCTGTGAGAAGGTGAAGGACCTCTAGGCGCGGTCGCGGCCGCCGTAGGCCGCTTCGCCCCACGACGGCTCGGCCGAGAGCTCGATCAGCTCGGAGTCGCGATCGGGTTGGATGTACCCGAACGTCTGCGTGGACTCGTCGAAGACGATGTCGAGCTCACCTTCCTTCACCCGCTGGTCAAGCCAGGCGCCGCGGAAGACCAGGCGCCGCAGCCAGTGGACCAGGCTCTTGTTCGAGGGGCCGACCAGGGCGTCCCAGTTCTCGGTCACGTGCTCTCCCAGCGGGGAGCACGGCTCGCGGATCTCACCATTTACGGCGAGTTCCAGGAGATCTTCAAGTTCGTGCTCGTCGAGGCCCTGCTGGACGAAGTCGAGCTTGACCGCCGCCTGCTCGACGCGCTGGGCGAAGTCGCGCTCGTTGAACGAGAAGCGGAGCTCCCCGTACTCGAGGACGTAGTCCGCCCCGGATTCGTAGTTGCCTCTGCGAGTGGTCTCGTCTTGCATGAGTAGGTCTGTCGGGTCCGGCCCGCGCCGAAACCCTGCGGGCATCTTTGCGCATGACGCATGGCCGTCGCCAGGGAGGCCGGACGCCTGAAACCCCATTTGCACGGGCAGGGATGCGAGATCCCACGCCGACGCCGCGAGCCTGATAGGCGCTACCTGCTACGCCCGAAGATCCGCAGCAGGAACAGGAAGAGGTTGATGAAGTCGAGGTAGAGGGCGAGCGCGCCCATGATCGCCGCCCGCCCCTCGGCGTCGCCCGTCAGCCCCTCCCGCGAGATCTGCGTCAGCTTCTGCATGTCGTACGCGGTCAGGGCGGAGAAGATCAGGACGCCGGCGTAGGTCGTGACCCAGTAGAGCGTCTCGTTCGCCCAGAAGATGTTCACGACCGTCGCCAGGATCAGCCCGATCAGCGCCATGAACGCGATCGCGCCGAGCCGGCTCAGGTCCATGTCGGTGAGGGCGCCCCAGGCCGCCAGCGCGCCGAACATGCCGGCGGTGATCAGGAAGGTCGTGAAGATCGACTGCGCCGTGTAGAGCTCGAAGACGAAGGCGAAGGTGACGCCGACGGTCGCGGCGTAGATCAGGAACAGGACCGTCGCCGTCGTGGGGGAGAGGGAGTTGATCCGGAAGCTGATGAAGAAGACCAGCCCGAGCTGGGCCGCGAAGACGCCCAGCAGGATCCCCGGCGACTCGGTCATCGTGGTCAGCATCTCGTCGCTGGACCCGATTGCCGCCGCCGCGCCGGCGGTCACCAGCAACCCCAGGAACATCCACATGAAGACGCGCTGGAGGAAGCCCGACTCGGGTCGCGCGACCTCGGCGGGGTAGGTGCCGGCCTCCATCCGGGCGAAGCTATCCGATCGCGGCGACGGGTGACTATTCGCGCGGCGCGGTCGCTTAGACGTATGTGAGACCGGAGCCAAAGCGCCTACAGGGCCTCGAGCGCAGGCGGACCCTCGGGTTCGAGGTCCCCGTCGCGACGACCCCTGGCGCGCGGCTGCTGGGCCTCGCCTTCCTCGACCGGCGCGAGGCCGGCCCGGGCCTGCTGATCCCGCGGCTGCCGCAGCGTCCACACCTTCGGCATGCGCTTTCCGACTCGACGTGCTCTTCCTCGACGCCGAGGGGAAGGTGGTGGACCTGAGGAGAGAGCGTGCCGCCCCGCCGCTTCGTCCGCTGCCCCGCCGCCGAGCAGCGTCCTGGAGCTGCCGTCGCCGCAGTGATATTGTTTGACTTAGTCAAACAATGGCGACGAAGGCGAAAGCGAAGCAGCGGTCTCGCGAGCGGCGACCGGGTCAGCTCCGTCCGCGCCTTCAACCGCTTCTACACCAAGGAGCTCGGCCTGCTCGGCCGCGGCTTCATGGGCACCGACTACTCGCTGACCGAGGCCCGCATCATCTGGGAGATCGCCCAGCACGACGCGCCCGCCGAGGTGATCGCGATCCGCCGCTCGCTCGAGCTCGACCCCGGCTACCTCAGCCGCATCCTGGCCCGCTTCGAGCGCAACGGCCTGGTGATCCGCGAGCGCTCCCCCGAGGACCGCCGGCGCCAGCTGGTTCGACTGACGGGCTCGGGGCGCGCGCTCTTCCGCACGCTTCGACCGCGGCGCCGCCGAGCAGATGAGCGAGGAGCTGGCCGCCCACCCCGACATCGAGCAGCGCCGCCTGGTCGAGGCGATGGGCGACGTCCGCGCCATCCTCCGCGACCCCGACGCGCCGCGCGAGCTGACGCTCCGCGGCCCCGAGCCGGGCGACCACGGCTGGATCCTCGAGCGCCACGCCGCGGTCTACGGCGCCGAGCGCGGCTGGGGCCCGAAGTTCGAGGCCTACTGCGGCCAGGTCATCGTCGACTTCATCGAGCGGGACGACCCCGAGCGCGAGCGCTGCTGGATCGCCGAGCTCGACGGCGTCCGCTGCGGCTCGATCTACTGCACCAAGCGCACCGAGGACGTCGCCCAGGTGCGGCTGCTGCTGGTCGAGCCGTGGGCCCGCGGCTCAGGCGCAGGCGCCGCCCTCGCCGGCGCCTGCGTCGACTTCGCACGCGAGGCCGGCTACAAGCAGATCATGCTGTTCACCAACAGCAGCCTCACCAGCGCGCGCCGCATCTATGAGTCGATCGGTTTCGAGTTCCGCGCGGAGCAGCCGGAGGACATCTTCGACGACGACTCGGTGGGCCAGGAGTTCTGGCTGGACCTCTAGCGACGAAGTCGCGAGCCCAGCGAGCGGGGCCCGGACCACGATCGCCCAGGGCGCGCCGTTCTCGAATCCCACCGGCGTCGCTTTCGCCCCCGACGGCCAGATCCTGGTCGCCGACCCGGACGCCGGCCCGGGCGGAACCGGCGCCGTCTTCCGGGTCGATCCTGCCAGCGGCGCCCGGACCACGATCGCCCAGGGCGCGCCGTTCGAGTCTCCCTCCGGTGTCGCCCTCACCCCCGACGGCAAGATCCTGGTCGTCGACCGGGAGGCCGACAGCGGCGGCGCCGTCTTCCGGTTCGACCCGGTGAGCGGCGCCCTGATCGCCATCGCCCAGGGCGCCCCGTTCGAGTTTCCATCCGGCATCGCCCTCGCCCCCGACGGGCAGATCCTGGTCGCCGATGGGCAGGCCGGCCCCGGCGGAAACGGCGCGGTCTTCCGCGTTGACGCGACCAGCGGCGCCCGGACCACGATCGCCCAGGCCGCACCGTTCGTCTTTCCCTTTGGCGTCGCCCTCGCCCCCGATGGCCAGATCCTGGTCTCCGATGAGGACGCCGGCCCCGGCGGAAACGGCGCGGTTTTCCGCGTCGACCCTGCCAGCGGCGCCCGGATCACGATCGCCCAGGGAGCCCCGTTCCTCGATCCCTTCGGCATCGCCCTCGCCTCCGACGGCCAGATCCTGATCGTCGACCGGGAGGCCGGCCCCAGCGGAAGCGGCGCCGTCTTCCGGGTCGACCCTGCCAGCGGGGCCCGGACCACGATCGCCCAGGACGCGCCGTTCTTGGATCCCGTCGGGATCGCGATCGAGCCGCCGCTGTGCAAGGGAAGGCCCGCCACCATCGTCGGCTCGACCGCCAATGACGTTCTCACCGGCAGCCCCTTCGCGGACGTAATCGTCGGGCTCCAGGGCAATGACAGGATCGATGCCGAACAGGGCAAGGATCTTCTCTGCGGGGGCAAGGGCACGGAGACCCTGAGTGGCGGCAACGGCCACGACCGTCTCTTCGGTGAGGCCGGCAAGGACAAGCTCAAGGGGGGCAAGGGCAACGACAAGCTGGTCGGTGGGAAGGGCAATGACAAGCTCTCAGGCGGCAAGGGCAGGAGGGACAAGTGCGTCGGCGGCAAGGGCGACGACACCGGCAAGGGTTGCGAGAAGGGGAAGCCCTAGGGCCTCCATTCAGTCCTGCCTCCTTGTCCAGGTGAAACTGGTCTCGCTGCTGCTTCCGCGTGGCGCCGGCACTGACCCAGGGTCTCGCGCAACCCCGCTCACTTCCCTTTCTCGCGCGTTGGAGCAGCAAGCAGAGGGAGTTCGAGTCCCGCCTTCGTGTCAGCGAACAGGCTCCTGAAGCGCGCTTCACTCGACGAGGCCCCCGAGGGGTCGTCGAGTAACGCTTGGCTGCCTACCCCTCCGGCCCGCTCAGCTCCCGGCTCCGTCAAACGGGACAAAGAGCACGTTCAGGGCTCCCTCGCCAAGGGACGTGCCGGTTCCGATGCCGAGCATGTGGAGATCGACGGTGTGGGGGCCCGCCCCAACCGCGGCGACGATATTGGTCGCGCAGTCCTGCTCGGTGTTGACGTTATCGAGCGTGTCGCCGCCAGAGTCGGTCCGATCGCCGTCGAGATCGATGCCCCGTTCCGACCCGGCGGCAGCGGGGCCGTCGACCTGCAGCACGCACTCCACGAAATCCCCGTTCGAGGCGTTCTGCAGCTCCACCGAGCCGACGATGTGCAGGAACCCCGATCTCGGCGCGGTGATCTGCGCCGTAAGCGCGTCGTTGCTTCCCACGGGCTCAGGCAGGTCCCCCGAGCTGTCGCCCGCGACCCGGATCAGCGAGCTCGCATCAAGGCCGTCGACCATGGCCGCGTTCCGCGTTCCGCGTTCGCCGCGTTCGCCGCGTCCGCCGCGGTCCGCGCGTTGGCGACCGACAGGCCTGACGCCAGGCTGTTCACGACATTGGTCGCGATCCTGCTCGTCTGTCTTTTCTCCTTCTTGTTCAGGACGCTCTTCGTCGCAAGCGGACCTGCGACAGCCGTGCCCACCACGGCGACGACCAGGGCCAGCATTGCGACCACCATCGCCGGTGACGGCCGCCGGTTCAACACTTTCCTCAAACTTCCCTCCAATCCGGCCCGGTGGACAGGCGACGCTTCAGCGAACTAGACGAGCCGGCCCCGGACCCTTCGACCAACTGCGCCACACAGTACTGCGGAGGCTTGAGAATCGTTTGATTAGCTCCACTGAGTGGGCCACCTTCGAACGCTTGCCTCCCTTCGCGTGCGGGGTGGACTCCGGGGGGCGATGACGTGGCCCCAAGATCGCGCTTCCTTTCGGTGCGGAGAGCGACGACGATCGATCAGAATGACGCGGGGGAGAGTTCACGAGGCCCATGGCCTTAGGAGGGCGTGCTTCCCGAGATCGAAGAGCTGGCGACGGTTGTGGTCTGCGAGGACGACGAGCCGACCCGCGAGCTTCTCTGCGACCACCTGACCGCCGATCGCTACCGGGCGCTGCCGGCCCCGAGTGCGTCGGACGCCCTTCGCCTCTGTGGGTACAACCAGCCCGACCTGATGCTCCTCGATCTCGCGCTCCCGGATGCCGCCGGCATCGACGTGCTGCGCGAGATCCGCAACGCCGATGGGGCCACGGGCACGGTTCGACCCGCTGCTGCCGGTGATCATCGTCTCCGGCAGGGGCGACGACGCCGACCGCGTCCGCGGCTTCGGGGAGGGCGCCGACGATTACGTGGTCAAGCCGTTCCACTACGCGGAGCTCGTGGCCCGAATCGGCGCCGTCCTGCGCCGGCGCTCCGAGCGGCGCCAGGGCCCGATCCGCGTCGGTGACCTGATCGTCGATCCGGTCACCCGCAAGGTGACCATCGGCTCGCGCGAGGTGGAGCTCGCCAACAAGGAGTTCGCGCTGCTGCGGACGCTCGCGTCCGAGCCCCGGCGCGTCTTCACCAAGGAGGAGCTGCTTCGCGACGTCTGGGGATTCCGCTCGATGGGCCGCACCCGGACCCTGGATTCGCACGCCAGCAGGCTGCGGCGGAAGCTCGACCCCGACGCCGCTCGCTTCGTCTTCAACTGCTGGGGCGTCGGCTACCGGCTGATCGAGGGCTGAGGGGTCGCGCGTCTTGCTGGGCTGGCGACGGCGAAGGCGTGAGCTGAACCGGGCGCTGCACGAGCTGCGCCGGCCGCTGCAGGCCCTGACGCTGCTGGAGGAGACCGATGGCCCCCCGCCTTCGTCCGGTCCGATCGCCGCCCGGCGAGGCCTGATCGAGCTGCTGGGCGAAGCCGCCGGCGAGCTCGATCGCGCGGTCAACGGCGGCAGCACCCCTGCTCCCGCGCGGCGCGTGTCCTGCCACGAGCTCGTCCTCGCGTCGCTGGAGCGCTGGCGACTGGAGCGGGGAGAGGTCAGGGTGTTCTGGGACGCCGGCCCGGCCGTGATCGTCGGGGATCCGGCGAAGGTCGCCCAGGCGCTCGACAACCTGCTCGCGAACGCCCTCGAGCACGGCAGCCCGCCCGTGGTGATCACCGGCGCGCAGGTGGCGGGCAGGCTGCGGATCACGGTCGCCAACAAGGCCGATCAGCAGGAGAAGGACGAAGCGTTCCGGGCGCGAGCGTCGCGACCCGCGCCGCGGGCATGGGGTCTCGGTGGTGTCGGAGATCGCGGCCGCCCATCACGGCCGGTTCGCCCTCTGTCGCACGGGATCCGGGTGCGTCGCCGCCCTCGAGTTCCCGCTGGCCGACCTCGGGGTTGCCCGCGCCGCCTGAGGCGCGCCCGGGATGACCCGTCGCACCCGAGCGCTCGTCTTCCTGTTGGCGGCTCTCGTCTGCGCCGGGTTGGCGGTCGCCGTCGCCGGTCGCTACCGATCGGGCGCCGAGGCGCGGTATGGCCCATTGCGCCAGGTGGTGGTCGCCTCCGTAGAGCTGCCGGCCGGGCGGCCGCTCGGCCCGGCCGAGACGCGCAGAGCCATGGCGATCAGGCGGGTGCCCGCGAGCTTCATTCCAGACGGTGCCCTGCGACGCCCGTCCGAGGCCCTCGGTCGGGCCCCGGCGGCGGCGATCCCGGCGGGCTCGTACGTGCTCGCGGCCCAGTTGGTCGTCCCGCAACCCGACTCGAGGCCGACCGGCGTGGGGCCGGGCCTGCGACCGGTCCAGATCTCGGTCAGCGGGGGTGAGGCCCTGACGATCGACGGCGCCTCGGCCGAGGGCAGCCGCGTCGACGTCGTCGTCTCCGAGCAGTCGGGATTGGGGCGTCGCGGCCGGACCTTCGTCGCGGCCTCCGCCGTCAGGCTCCTGGGCCTGAGCGGTCCCGGCGGCCCCGGAGAGGGCTGGTCGGCGACGCTGGCCCTGACCCGTTCGCAGGCGCTCGAGCTGATCGCCGCCGAGACCGCGGCACGCGAGATCCGACTCCTGCCGAGGCCCTGATCGTGGACGAGGACGTTCGCTGCCGCCACCTCGAGGCGCTCGCGGCCGAGTTGAGGAAGCGGCTGGTCGAGCGCCGCCGGGCGGAGGCGGCATCCGGCCGCACCGAGCCGGTGCCGTTGGCGGATGCCATCGAGGAGATCGTCGCCGAGGGGGCCGCCGTGCTGGAGCCGGCGACCCGGCAGCGAATCGCCGAGCTGATCCTCCGGGAGGCCGTCGGCCTCGGGCCCCTCGAGGACCTTCTCGCCGACCCGGCGGTCGAGGAGGTGATGGTGAACGGGCACGAGCGCGTCTACGTGGAGCGTGCCGGACGGATCGAGCGGACCGAGGTCCGCTACCCGAGCGAGCAGGCGCTTCGCGACGCGATCGAGCGCATCCTCACTCCGCTGGGTCGCCGGGTCGACGAGCTCAGCCCGATGGCGGACGCCCGGCTCGAGGATGGGTCGCGGGTTCACGTCGTGATCCCGCCGCTGGCGGTGGACGGGCCCTCGCTCTCGATCCGGCGCTTCACCGCGGTCCGGCCCGACCCTGACCGGCTCGTCGAGCTGGGGACCCTCACCCCTGAGCTTCGCGACGAGCTCGGCGCGGCGGTGGCGGCTCGCCGCAGCCTGCTGATCAGCGGCGGCACCGGCTCCGGGAAGACGACGCTGCTGAACGCGCTGTCTGCCTTCATCGGGGAGGGCGAGAGGGTGATTACGATCGAGGACGCAGCCGAGCTGCGGCTGCGCCAGCCACATGTCGTGCGCCTCGAGAGCCGGCCGGCCAACGTCGAGGAGCGGGGCCTGATCACGATCCGCGACCTCCTTCGAAACGCGCTCCGGATGCGCCCCGACCGGATCGTGATCGGGGAGGTCCGTGGGGCGGAGGCTCTCGACCTGCTGATGGCCCTCAACACCGGGCACGAGGGAGCCCTCTCGACCGTGCACGCGAACTCCCCGGAGGACGCCCTGCGCAGGATCGAGACGCTGGCGCTGATGGCCGGCGTCGGCCTGCCGCACGAGGCGATCCGGGAGCAGCTCGGGCGCGGGTTCGATCTGGTGATCCACCTGGCGAGGATGGGGGACGGGTCGCGCCGCGTCGTCGAGGTTGGGGAGGTCGTGCGGACCGCCGGTTCCGTGGGGGTCCGTGGCCTCTATCGCCGTGGCCACGAGCCGGGGGCCGTGGGATGGGCAACGCGTCGCTGATCCTGCTTGCCGCCATGGCCGGGGGGCTTGCCGCGGCCGGGGCACGCGAGGCCCTGCTGGCGGCCCCGCGGCTCGGGCGCTGGGTGAGCGAGGCGGCGCGGCCTCTGATGCGAGCGGGGCGGGAGGGGTACGCACCGAGCCCAGATGAGCAGCGCCGGCTGGCCCTCCTGGGAAGTGGGGCAATCATGTCGACGGCGCTGCTGCTGGCCGGGCCGGGCCTGATCACGGTCGCCGCGGCCGGCGGCCCCTGGCTGGCCGGCGTCGCCGTCGCTCATCGCCGCGAGCGCTACCGGCAGGCGGTCGAGCGCTCCGTTCCCGGGATCGCCGCAGCGATCGCCGATGCCATCTCCGGCGGGCGGTCCGTCAGGGGAGCGCTCGCGGGAACGCGCTCGTCCCTCGAGGGCCCTGCTGCCGCTGAGATGGCCCGGGTCGGCGCCGAGCTCGAGCTCGGGGCACCGACTAGCGAGGCCCTGGACGGGCTTCGGCGGCGATTGCGTTCCGGACGCGTCGATTCGCTCTGCACGGCGCTGCTCAGCCAGCAGCTCGCGGGCGGGGACGTGGCCGGCCTGATGCGGCGCCTGGGCGCTGCATCGGCGGAGAGGGACCGCGTCGCCGACGAGGCTCGGGCGGCGACGACGCAGGCGCGATTCACCGGGGTCCTGGTCGTCGCCCTTCCGGCGGGTGCGACGCTGTTCGCCGAGCTGCTGGAGCCGGGCTTCGTCGCCAGCGTGCTCGCAGAGCCCGCCGCCACGGCGATGCTGCTCCTGGCTGCGGCGCTTCAGGCCGCCGGTTTCGCGGCGATCCGGCGCCTGGGGAGGCCGTCTCCGTGATCACGGCCGTGGCCATGCTGCTGATCGCGGCGCTGGCGCTCGGGCTCGCGGGTGTGAGGGAACTGCGCCGAAGGCCCGCCGGTGGGATCGAGGCATCAACGCGGCGGGATGGGCACTGCGCCCGGCGGGTGGCAGAGCGCCTCGGCCTTCCCGCCCGGCTGCGCCGGGCCGGTGTCGGCGACCGACTCGACCTGCGCGCCCTGATCGCCTTCAAGGTGGCCGGTGCGCTGCTCGGGCTGCTGCTCGCGATTGTCGCCGCCCCTGCGGCGCCGGGGCGCCTCGCGGCTGTCGTCGTGATCGGGTTGCCGGTGGCGGGCTTCCTCGGCCCGGACGCATGGCTGGAGCGCCACGCCCGCATGCGGCTGCAGGGGCTGCGCGGCTCGCTTCCGGACGCCCTCGACCTGCTCTCGGTCGCCGCTGCGGCCGGACGCGCTCCGTTGGCCGGCCTCAGCGAGCTCGCGCGCGCCGAAGGACCGCTCGGCCGCGAGCTGGCCGTGCTGCGGGCCGAGGTCTCCACCGGCGCGTCGCAGCGCGAGGCGCTGGGCAGCCTGCGAGAGCGCGCGCCCGTTCCAGAGATCGCCGGGATGTGCGGCGTGATCGAGCGTTCCCGCCGGTTCGGCTCGCCGCTCTCCGATCAGCTCACAGAGCAGGCCACCGCGCTGCGCGCGGTCCAGCGCCGACGGATCGAGGAGCAGGCCGCGAAGGCCGCCCCGAAGATCCAGCTGGTGGTCGCGCTGCTGCTCGTCCCCTCGGTGCTGCTGCTGATCGCCGCCGGCCTGCTGGCGAACGTCGACCGGTTCTTGGCAGGGCTCTAGGTCAGCCGCCGATGGGCGCCCTGGGGTTCGCCCCCCAGAACACCAGCGTCCCGAGCATGCCGATGATGTGGACGAAGATGATGTTCAGGAACATCGACTTCGCCGTCGCCGTTCCCACCCCGACCGGTCCCCCCGAGGCGGTGTAGCCGAAGTAGCAGCCGACCAGCACGATCACGGTCGCCATCGCCATCCCCTTGATCAGGCTGAACAGCAGGTCGGGCGGGTTCTGGAACATCCAGAAGATCAGGAAGTAGCCGCCCGAGGAGACGTCCCCGACCTGCTCGACGACCGCGATCCAGGAGGCGAAGAAGCCGACGCCGACCGCTCCCAGGTAGAGGAAGGGAAGAACGATCCAGGCCGCCAGCAGCCTCGTCGCGGCGAGGAAGGTGATCGGGGGAACCCCCATCACCTCGAGCGCGTCGATCTCGTCTGAGATCCGCATCGCCCCGAGCTCGGCGACGATCCCGGTCCCGACCTTGGCGGCCATCATGTAGCCGAAGGCATAGGGAGTGATCTCGCGGAGGTCACACCAGGCGCTGAAGACGCCGGCGTAGGCGGGGGCGCCCTGGGCCCTCAAGAGGTAGGCGCCCTCGATCCCGCAGGTGAGGCCCGAGATGAAGACGAGGCCCCAGATCACCAGCGCCGAGCCCAGGATCAGGATCCCGGCCTGGCGCAGGGTCTCGCCGAAGAACTGGAAGACCCGGCCCGAGTAGACCTGGCCCATCACCCGCACGCAGAAGCCGAAGATCTCTCCCGTGCCCTCGAGCCAGGAGCGTGGGACTGAGGTCCAGCCGCTCACGACGAAGCTCCTGCCGTGCTCAGACGTACGTGTGTGAGGACCGCGCGGGGTCTCATCCAGCCTCAATCATCGCAGTAATTCCGCGTCCAAGCGCCGCCCATTGACGAAAGATTGACCGAACGGCGGCTCGCGCGCAACCGACAACCGCCGGTACGAACATGTCGATCGGCGGTGTGGGAGGGGCCCGATGCTGCAAGCGGCCTTGCAGAAACTCGCTTCCCGGAGGCCGGCCAGGGACCATTCGGCGTGATCGAGATTCGGCTCAACGAGCGGGTTTGCGGCTGATTTTCGACCCGGTAGCAATTCCGTCCGACGGATCGGATGTGATGCCGCGTGGCACGTGGTGTTGAAATGTGGGACGAAGTGGGTTAGCGTGCCGTCCCGAGTTGGTCATAGGGCCGGGGTGGTGAGGCTCCTCCCACTTCACCACCCCGGCCCGCTCCGAACCCCGGGAGACCCACGTTGTCTTTTCTTGGCCAGTACGAACATAACCTCGACGCCAAGGACCGACTTACCGTTCCTTCGAAGTTCCGCGCGGCCCTCGCTGATGGGGTCATTCTCGTGAAGGGCCTCGAACCCTCCGTCTGGGTGTTCTCGCCCGACAGCTTCGAGAGCTTCAAGCGCCAGTTCGTGGGGACGACCAACCCGCTCGGCCGCAAGGGCCGCATGATCCGCCACCACTTCGCCAGCCTGGCGTTCGACGACAAGCTGGACTCCGCGGGCCGAATCCGGGTCCCCAAGAAGCTGCAGGAGCACGCGGCGCTGGGGGAGGGGGCCTGCGTCGTCGTCGGCTCCGAGGACTGGTTCGAGATCTGGAGCCCGGAGCGCTGGGCCAAGTACGAGCAGGAGATGGACTCGGAGATCAACGAGGTCGCCGAGGGACTGTCCGAGCTGGAAGGAGCCTGAGATGGCGATTGCGGCAAGGCAAAGCGCATCAACAGCGAACATCTCCTATGTGCCACCCGATCACGAGCCCGTATTGGCCGAGGAGCTGGTCGAGACCCTCGATCCGCGCCCCGGCGAGATCATCGTCGACTGCACCTTCGGCGCCGGCGGCCATGCCCGGCTGCTGGCCGAGCGCATCGGCCCCGACGGCGAGCTGATCGCCGTCGACCGCGATCCCACCGCCGAGGAGCGCTGGCGCGAGTTCTCGGCCGATGCGCCCAGCCGGACGAGGTTCCTGAGGGCCAACTTCGCCGCGGCCCTGGAGGGCCTCCGGGGAGAGGGCGTGCGCCCCGACGCGGTCGTCTTCGACTTCGGCATGTCCTCGATGCAGGTGGACGCCTGGGAGCGCGGCTTCTCCTACGCCTACGACGCGCCCCTCGACATGCGCATGGACCCCGATCAGGCCCTCTCCGCAGCCGAGATCGTGAACGAGTGGCCGCAGGAGCGGATCGCGGCGACGCTGCGCGACTACGGCGACGAGCGCCGCGCCGGCTCGATCGCGCGCGAGATCGTCAGGCGGCGCCCGATCGAGACGACGAGCGAGCTCGTGGCCGCGATCAAGGCCGCGATCCCGCCGTCCGAGCGCTTCGGCCGCGGCAACCCCGCGAAGCGCTCGTTCCAGGCGATCCGGATCGCCGTCAACGGCGAGCTCGAGGCGCTCGACCGCGCCATCCCGAGCGCCTGGGAGCTGCTCCCGGTCGGAGGCCGGCTCGCGGCGATCTCCTTCCACTCGCTCGAGGACCGGCGCGTGAAGCGGTTCCTCGCCGATCGGGCCCGCGACTGCATCTGCCCGCCCGAGCTCCCCGTCTGCGTCTGCGGGCACGAGCCCGAGGCCGAGCTCCTCACCCGCCGTGCCCTGGCGCCCAGTCCTGACGAGATCGAGCGCAACCCGCGCTCGGCCTCGGCCCATCTGCGGGTGGCCCGCAAGCTCCGTGAGCAGAGGGTGAGGCCCGCCTGATGGGTGCGGCCGCCGCGGCACCCGCACGGGTTCCGTCTCGCCGCCGCGCCCCGGCGCGGAAGCCGCGCCGCGCCGCTCCGAGGCAGCGCCGGACGGCTCCAAAGCCGAATCCCGCCCTCGCCGGCGCCTCGCTGATCCCGCATGCAGCGGCGCGCACCGCCGGGGCGATCGGAGACCTCTCGGACTCGGGCCTGATCATGCGGCTCACCCGCGGGCGTGGGTGGATCGCGGTCCTCTGCGTCCTGCTCGGCGGGATCGTCACCCTGAACGTCCTCAGCCTCAGCCTGAACGCGACCTCCGGCCGCGTCAGCCAGCAGATCGAGGACCTCGAGCGCCAGAACTCCGCCCTCAACGGCGAGCTCGCCGAGCGGCTCTCGGCGGGTTCCGTGGAGGCCAATGCGGCCAATCTCGGCCTGGCGGTCCCGGCTCCCGAGGACGTCGTCTACCTCACCGTCAGCGACGGCGACCCGGACCGGCTGGCGAAGCTGCTCGGGCTGGAGAGCGACTTCCTCTCCGACGAGCCTGAGGAGACCTACGTAACCGAGGACCCGGTTTACGCGCCCGCGCCGGAGCCGACGTACGAGCAGCCTGCATCGGAGGCGCCCGCTGCGGCGCCTGCTCCCACGGCGCCGACGTCCAGCGGAGGCGGGGGCGGGACCGCCACCACGGGCGGCGTGGGGCTCTAGATGGTCTGGGGGGTGACCAGGCGATGCGCATGATCGACCGCCGCCTGGGCCTCCTCTTCTGCATCTTCTCGGTGCTGCTCTCCCTGGCCCTGGTCCGGTCGTTCTGGCTCCAGGGGGTCAACGGGGGCCAGCTCAAGGCCGAGGCCCACGACCAGCAGACCGACACCGTCGCCGTCCCGGGGCTGCGCGGGCGCATCATGGACCGCAACGGCAAGGTGCTCGCCGTCTCCGAGAACGCGGTGAACGTGCTCGCCACGCCGTACCAGGTGACCGACCCCGCGGCGACCGCCGCGACGATCGCCGAGATCACCGGGGAGCCCGCAGACGGAGCTGCTCGAGGCCCTCTCGGACCGCGAGTCCGGGTACGCGATCCTCGCGCGCAAGATGGAGCTCGAGGTCGCCGAGCAGATCAAGGACCTGAAGCTGCCGGGGATCTACACGCTGCCCGACAGCCGCCGCCTCTATCCGCAGGGCGAGCTCGCCGCCCAGGTCATCGGCGCGGTCGGGACCGAGAACGACGGGCTCACGGGCCTCGAGCAGGCCGAGGAGGACGTCCTCGGGGGTGACGACGGGGAGGAGGAGGTCGTCTACGACGGCCAGGGCAACCCGATCCGCCTCGACACCGTCAAGTCGTCATCGGCCGGTGACGACCTCCAGCTCACGATCGATGCCGCGATCCAGGGTCGCGCCGAGGAGGCGCTGGCGACGGCCGGCCAGGACTGGGGCGCCAAGGGCGCCTCGGCAGTCGTCATGGACCCGAAGACCGGGGACATCCTGGCGATGGCCAACTGGCCCGGCTACGACCCGCGCGCGCTCGACGAGGCCGAGGAGGACGCACTTCTCAACCGCCCGACCGGCTTCACCTACGAGCCCGGTTCCACCTTCAAGGCCTTCACGGTAGCGGCCGCCCTCGAGGACGGCATCGTCAACCCGAGCACCAACTTCCACCTTCCCTCCACGCTCCAGGTCGCCGACCGCGAGATCGAGGAGGCCCACGCGCGCCCGCCGATCGACGCCAGCGTCTCCGAGATCCTGGCCCAGTCCTCGAACGTGGGCGCCGTCCTGATCGGCCTGGACGTCGGTTCCGACCGCTTCTCCGAGTGGATCAGCGAGTTCGGCTTCGGCGAGCCGACCGGCGTCCAGTTCCCCGCCGAGGAGCGCGGAATCGTTCCCGAGCGCGACGAGTACTCCGGCTCGAGCATGGGGAACCTGCCCATCGGCCAGGGCCTCGCCGTCACCCCGCTGCAGATGGCGGCCGGCTACTCGGCGATCGCCAACGGCGGCGTCCTGCGCCAGCCGCGCCTGATCACCCAGCTCGGCGATGAGCCGATCGAACCCGACACCGAGGGCCGCCGCGTGATCAGCACGCGGACCGCCGCCCAGCTGCGGTCGATGCTCGAGGGCGTGCTGGAGCCGGGCGGCACCGCCTCCTCGGTCGAGGTCCCCGGCTACGTGCTCGCCGGCAAGACCGGCACCGCGGAGAAGGCCGAGGACGGCGGCTACTCGGAGACCCGCTACGTCGCCTCGTTCGTCGGCTTCGCTCCGGCACAGAACCCCAGGCTTCTCGTGGCGGTAGTGGTGGACGAGCCCGCCTACGAGCACTCCGGCGGCGCCGTCGCGGCGCCGGTCTTCGGCGACATCGCCGAGTTCGCGCTGCCCTACCTGGGCATCTCGCCGGGCTAGGAGACGCATCCACAAGTACTGACCGAGTTACCCAGAATCACCACTTGCTCGGCAAACACCCAGCGGATAGGATCAACGTGCTAGCTGTTATGGGGGAAGCATGTTTCCTGTTCACCGCGTTGTTCTTGCAGCCCTCTCCATCTTCGCCTTTGCGGCCGCGCCGGGCGCATCGGCCGCGGAGCCGATCAGCGGCAAGCTCAGCAAGCCTGGATATACGGTGATCGCGCTCGGGTCGAACGAGAAGGCCGACGCGGTCAGGGTGAAGCGACGCGCGTTCAAGGTTCGGCCACCTGGCAAGCGCGTTTCAATCGTCACGCTGCAGCTGAGGGCGCCTGATGGCGTCTATGCCGGCCCGGTCGTGGTCGCCACCGGAGGGAAGGGGAAACGCGCGATCCTCGGTCTCAAGCCCGGTGCGGAGTTGGGCCGCATCATCATCAACGCGGCCAAGGGCTTCGGCAAGGTCAAGGGCGGGCTGCCGCAGAACGCGTTGGTGACCAAGAGCTACGCGCGGGCCAAGCGGGGTGTGCCGATTGGGGCGGGGCGCTACGGGCGGGTGCGGTCGCGGAGCGGCTCGGCCCCGGGGGATCTTGACGTCGATGGAATCCCCGACCTGCTCGATGTCGACGACGACGGCGACCTGATTCTCGATCGCTCCGACATCAAGAGGGGGAAGGGGAAGGGGAAGAGGAAGAAGAAGGCCCGAGCGGCATACGTATGGCCGTCGGGAACGTTCCTCCTCTTCTCGGATCTCGACGTCGGCTTCTCCCAGACCGTGAATGCCAACACACCGGGCATTCAACCGAGCCAGCTCGAGGCGGCCCTGCCGAGCTTCGGAACGCTGATTATGGGCATCCACCCCCCGTACAACCGGGCCGAACTCGACTGTGCTCAACCCCAGGACCGGAGCGATCCAACCCTTGGCGGGCTTGTCTACTGTTCGAAGGGCGGCACTGGGAAGGTATTCGGGCCGCCCCCGGCGCTTGGATTCCCAGACTGCTGCGATCCCGACAACGACGGATTTGGCACGCTGGTTGACCAGCAGCCGCTGCCCGGGGCGCACGCCATGTTCCTTAATCACGGCGCCACGAGCGCTCAGATCGGCACGGGGGACCTGCTGGTCCAGCGGGTGGGCGGCGGCGGCGACTTTATCGCCACTCTCCAGTACGTATTCGCCACCACGCCTGCGCTCGTCTCCTACAGCGACACGGCGGGAAACTGCGCCCGGGTGTCTGGGATGCCCGGCGCCTGCCCGACCGTGTTCTCTTATCCGGGCCCCCCCGGCCAGGGGGAGATGGGGAGCGGCTTCCCAGTCGCAGCCCCCGCTGGGCAGGACGTGATCGCCACGTTCACCTTCTGGCGGCCGCAGCGCAGGCCGATCGTGGGAGAGCGGGGCTACAGCGAGCCTCCCACGGCGTGGACCGACATCGGCGGGCTCAAGTACGGCGCCTCGGTGGCCGGCCAGGATCCGGGCAGCAACACCTGCGAGCAGGAGGCCTACTCGAGCGCGGACCCGAATCTGACGCCGGACTCTCCGACCGCACAGCCAGGCGGTGGGGGCTTCCGGGACACCGCTGCCGACCAGCCGGCGAATCCCGCCAACACATTCAGCTACACCCTGAATCTGACTAAGTGCTTCGCGTCGAAGGGGCTTTCCTTCAATCCGGGTGAGGAGAGGGGCTTCGACTTCCGAGCGGTTGCGGCCCAGACCGATGCGGACGACAACGCCGGGGTGTCCATCTTCTTCGAGCGGCAGTAGTGGCGCTTATCTCTTCCTTTTCTTCTTTTTGCAGCCCTTCGCTGCGGCGACGGACTTCTTCTTGGCCTTCTTCTTCTTGCACTTCTTCTTCGTCTGCTTCGTCTGGCCGGGATTGCCACCGGGGTTGCCACCTGGCTGCGGCAGCGGGGCCATCTCCAGCTCGAAGGCGCCGATATCGCAGGTCGGTCCCTGGGGACGCGTCACCCCGCGCTGGTCGACGCCCGGGCAGTTCGGCGATCCCACGGGGACCTGGTTGATGGCGGCGCTGCCGGGGCCGAGAGCCAGGGTCGGCGTCGGACCTCCGTTGTCGCCAAGCGCGCCAAGCTGAGGGTCGCCGTTCGAGAAGGAGCCCGGGCAACCGCCGGATGGGAAGCTCAGGTTGGGGCCCGTGCTCGTGATCGTGCCCGACCCCGCGCAGTTGGCGCTGTTCGCCGCCGCTGCCGTGTTCTGCGAATAGAGGGAGTTTGCGACCGTGGCCTGAATGAAGAAGTAGGTCCCGCCGCCGACGCCGTCGGCCCCGTCGGTTCCTCCGAGGCCTGCTCCAGCCCCGCCCAGGGCGGCGACGTTGTCCGCGAAGGTGGAGTTGGAGATCGTCACCGAACCGGCTCCGCCCTGATGGATGGCGCCCCCATCGCCGGCGGGGCCCCCATCGCCATTCGGCGCAAGGCCGACGTCGCCCTTTGCGCCGCCCATTCCACCCTGCCCGCTCCCGTTGGAGTAGAAGGTCGAGTTGCTGACCACTAGCACCCCTGTGTTCTGAATCGCCCCGCCATCGAGCCCCGCGCCGCCCGTACCCCCGGCACCGGCGGCAGGGAACATCCCCATGCCGTTGCCGCCCTTCCCGCCGGTCCCACCATTGCCGGCGGCGTTGTCGTCGAAGAGCGAGTTGAGGACCGTCAGCGTTCCTCCCACCTGGTTGAAGAGCGCACCGCCGGCGCCCCCGGGACCCCCGATGCCGCCGTCGCCGCCCGAGGTGCCGTTGGTGCCGACCACGCCCGAGCCGCCGTTGCCCGCCCGGTTGGCCGCGAACCGCACTCGGTTGACCGTCACGGTGGCGTTGGTATGGATCGCTCCGCCGCTCCCGCCGGCCGCGCCTGTTCCGGCTGTGCCGCTGGGAGCGAAACCGCCCGCCAGCATCAGATCGCGGATCGTGACCGTGGACGCGGGGGTCACCGAGCCGATCTTGAAGATCCGGCTGTTGAACACCGTCAGGATGGTCGTCCCGGTCGACCCCGGATCCGCGCCCTGTCCCTGGATGGTCAGGTTCTTGTCGATCAGGATCTCGCCGGAGTCCAGCTGCGGGTCGATGCCCGGGGCAATATCGACGGTGTCACCGGGGACGGCGTGGAAG
Source organism: uncultured Solirubrobacterales bacterium (assembly GCA_963824785.1). Classification (GTDB taxonomy): domain Bacteria; phylum Actinomycetota; class Thermoleophilia; order Solirubrobacterales; family 70-9; genus CAWGQG01. The sequence goes on along the minus strand of CAWGQG010000001.1, from coordinate 525,444 downwards.
ATCTCGTAGCGCAGCTCACCCGGGACGGAGGGGACCATGCAGGTACACCCCACGTCGAAGGTGGTGGTGTCGGTCTCGAGCGTCACGGTGCCCGCCGCGGCGGGTGACGCAAACGCCCCGAGCAGCCCGAAACACAGCAGCACCGCTCGGTTCAACCATCCGTGGCTCATGACCGTCACCTTCTCCCCTGAAGGTCACCGTACAGGATGCAGAGGGGCCTGCCGAACTGGAAGCTAGACGTGGACGGGCGGCGAATCGCCGGTGCGCTCTTGCCATTCGCGACCGAGGTACCTCAGCATCGGCGGGTAGACGATCAGGTGCCGGAACGGCCTGATCGCGGCCATGTAGACGTTGCCGAAGAACCCGTTGGGCTTCACCAGGACGGCCATCTGGCCGCGGTAGCCGCCGTGCCGTCCGGGACCCAGCCGAGGTGCATGACGCCGTGAACGGTCTTGTTGGCGACCTCGGCAGCCCACTCGTCCTCGAGCAGGTAGAGGGGGGTGAAGGGCAGCGAGTCGAAGTCCGGGCCGGCCGAGCCCTCCCGCAGGTCCGCCGGGAGCCGGTCGCGGAGCGACGGAACCCTGGTGCCGACGCCGGTGTCGGGGTCATCCCAGCCGAAGATCTCCCCGAGCTTCCAGCGGATCGCCCAGAGGGCGCGGGAGAGGCGCGAGGGGCTCTGCTGCGTGGGATCGCCCTCGGCGAAGCCCTCGATCAGCAGGGGGAAGTCGTCGGGGCCGCCGGGGGTCGGCAGCGCCCAGACGTCCTCGAGACGGAAATCGCGGGTGATCTCGTGGATCCGCCACGGCCTGGAGGTGTGTGCCTCGTTCGGCAGCCTCTCCCCGTTCATCGGGCCCCACCGCCCGAGGTGGCCCCGGCCGCCGCCGCGCTCGATCCGCGCCGGCGGGCGAGAACGGACCAGACGACCACGCCCAGCAGGGCGGCGCCGACGACGCCGTCGATCAGCACCGAGATCAGGCCCCGCGTGGTGAGCTCGTCCGGCGGGCCTGCGGTGAAGTGCAGGAGGCTGATCAGGCCGAGGTACGAGGAGGCGGCCAGGTAGATGTGGGCCTGGGGGAACCGCCCGTCCCGGTAGCGGCGGTAGCCGATCACGCCGAAGGCCGCGAAGATCAGCCAGGTGACGACCGCCGCGACCTGGACGAAGGTGGCCGACTGCCAATCAGGGCGGGGGTAGTCCTCGACGCTGACGATGTTGTCGGTGAAGTGGAAGAGGGTCAGGCCGATCAAAGCCCCGACGGCGATCCCAACTGTTCTGGTTGCCGGTGGTTGCATCCGTGTACCTCCCGTCCATACGGCAGCGTATAGTTGGAGACTACCATGATCTCCCGGTCGTCAAAAATGCGCTGACCCGCACTCCTCGCGCCGCCTGGGTCGACGAGGGCCTGCGGGCCCTCGCCGCCGGCGGGCCCGACGCCGTCCGGATCGAGCCGCTCGCGCGGACGCTCGGCGTCACCAAGGGCGGCTTCTACTGGCACTTCGACGGGCGCCGCGCCCTGCTCGACGAGTTGCTCGACGCCTGGGAGCGGTACAGCGTGGACGAGGTGATCGAACGAATCGAGAACGAGGGCGGCGATGCCCGGGACAAGCTGCACCTCCTGTCCGCGCTAGCCGAGGTCGCGACACCCGGAGCTGGGGATCACGCCGGTCCGGATCGACCTCGCCATCCGGGACTGGGCGCGACGTGACGCGAAGGTCGCCAAGCGCCTCCGGGCGGTCGACAACCGCCGCATGGAGTACATGCGCTCGCTGTACCGGGCGTTCACCGACGACGAGGACGACGTCGAGGCCCGCTGCATGGTCGCCTTCTGCCTTTGGATCGGCGGCCCGTTCATCGCGGCGGATCACGGGACCCTCAGCCGCGACGAGGTGGTCGCCCGCGCGCTGAAACGACTCGAGGACTAGGTCATTCTCTAACCTCCCCGAACCCGTTGGGGGCGGGTCGCACGAGCAACCGGGAGGGACCAATGCACCAGATGAGACGCCGCGGCCTCGCGCTGGCTACAGGGCTGGTAATCGCAGGGACCATCGGAGCCGCAGGAGCGCCGGCGGCGACGACCGTGTGGCCGCCGACGACCGGACCACGCCGTGCAACTTCAACGTGACGGCGGCCCTGAACACCAGCACCGGTACGTACAACGGCGTGCCGCTCCCGGACGCGACCTTTGAGCCTCAAGGCGGGGGACTGCCGGAGCGCATGGTGGTCCAGTGCTCGACGATCACCATTCCGGCCGGCACCACCGTTCAGGTGATCGGGTCCCGGGTCCTCGACCTGCGGGCCTCCGGCGACGTCGTCATCGGCGCACCCTCGACCTCTCGGCCAACGGGGCAACGCCGGGTCCCGGGGGCGGCGGTGGCCGTCCCGGTGGGCGGTGGAGTGGTGGCCAGTCCGCCAAGGTCTTGGGTCGGGTCTCGGGGGCAGCCCTGGATCCGGCGGACGGCGTCCGCGGTGCGTCCGGCCCCGCCTACACCGGCAGCGAGTACGCAACGCAGGCAGGCTGGCAGACCGAACTCTGCGCCGAGCGGACGCGGAGCGGTGGCGGCGGCGCGGGCTCTGGCGGCGGCTTCAGCGCGGTTCCGGTGGTGGCGGTGGGGGCAGCAGCTCCTCGCCGTTCAATGCCGCGGCGCGGCGGTGCCGGGCGGCGGCCTGCGGTAGTCAGCGCAACTGCGATCAGCATCGCCGCGAGCGGCGTGATCCGGACCCGCGGGGGATCACCACCAATCCCGCCAACACCTCGCCGTACGCGGAGGAGGAGCGGCGGCTCGGCGGAGGCATCGCTCTCAACGCTCCGGAGATCACCAACGCCGTCGGTATCGACCCTCGGAGGCGACGACTTCACTGCTCTGGGGACCATGCCCCCCGCAGGCGCATTCTCCCCGTGCGACGGCAGCCGGGGGCATCCGGCTCGAATACAACTCGCTGACCGTGACCGGACATGGCGGGCTGCAGACCGAGCTCACGCCCCCGACGCCGACGACGCTCTCGCCGATCCCACCGTGACGTCGCACGACGCGCGGCCGGGCCGTCAGCTCGAACCCGGCGGCATCGATTGCGGTGCCGACTGCGCCGAGTACTACGACGTCGGAGCCCCGGTGGCCCTCACGCCGCCCCCGCCGCGGATCGGTGTTCGCCGCTGATGGCTCGCCGGACAGGAGCTGTCTGCACGACGAACAGCGTCAGCTCAGGAGCTCGACAGCCATCTTCAATCTTGCCGGCTCCTCCGCCCGCCCCACCTGCGCCACCGTTGATCCGCGCTGCGCTGCGCTCCGCGCAAAGCTCAAAAGCCAAACCAAGCCAAGAAGAAGAAGATTCGAAGAAGCTGCGCGCCCTCCGTAGCGCTCGCGGCGCCAGCCAGGCCCGTCCATACAATCGGCGCGATGCTGCTGAACGAGCTCCTCCGCGCCGCGGGGGTGGATACCGAGGTGCGCGGCGACCCCGAGGTCAAGATCGAGGGGCTCGCCTACGACAGCAGGGCTGTCGAGCCCGGCACGCTCTTCTTCTGCTTCGAGGGCCTGAAGGTGGACGGGCACGAGTTCGCCGCGAAGGCAGTCGAGCAGGGGGCGTCCGCGCTGGTCGTCGAGCGTCCCCTGGACCTGGGGGTGCCCGAGGTGGAGGTGGAGGACGCGCGCGCCGCAATGGCGCCGATCGCGGCCGCGTTCCACGGCGACCCGACGGCGGGGATGACCGTGGTCGGCATCACCGGCACGAACGGCAAGACCACGACGGCCTTCCTGGTCCGCGAGATCCTGGAGGCGATGGGATCGCGCTGCGGTCTGCTGGGGACGGTGCAGCGGGTGGTGGGCGGCGAGGTCGAGGAGGTGGAGCGGACGACCCCCGAGGCGATCGACCTGCAGGAGACCTTCAGGCGGATGCTCGATGCCGGCGATTCCGCCTGCGTGATGGAGGTCTCCTCGCATGCGCTGGTGCTCCACCGAGCCGACGCCATCCGCTTCGACGCAAAGGCCTTCACGAACCTGACCCAGGACCACCTGGACTTCCACACCGACATGGACGACTACTTCGCTGCCAAGCGGATGCTGTTCGCGGGGGCGGAGAGCGGGATCCGCGAGGGCGGGGTGGCGGTGGTTAACGTCGACGACGAGTACGGGAGGCGCCTGGCCGACGAGCTGCTGCGGGGAGCGGGGGAGGGCGACGGCGGCGCACGAGCCCTGATCACCTTCTCGGCGTCCGGCGGGGAGGCGGACCTCGCGGTCACCGAGGTCAGCTTCGACACCTCGGGAGCGAGCTTCCGCTCCCGCACGCCGGACGGCGAGCTCGAGGTGAGGACGGGGCTTCCGGGCCAGTTCAACGTCGAGAACTCGCTGGCGGCGCTCGCCGTCGCCTCGGCGCTGGGGCTCGACCTTCACCGGTCCGCCGAGGCGCTGGCGGAGGCGGCGCGGGTGCCCGGACGGTTCGAGCCGATCGACGAGGGCCAGTCCTTCACCGTCCTCGTGGACTACGCGCATACGCCCGAGGCCGTCGCCAACGTGCTGCGGGCGGCGCGAGAGCTGACCGAGGGCAGGCTGATCACGGTGTTCGGTGCCGGCGGCGACCGCGACCAGGCGAAGCGGCCGCTGATGGGGAAGGAGGCCGCGGCCCTCTCGGACGTCCCGATCGTGACCTCGGACAACCCGCGCTCGGAGGACCCGGACGCGATCATCGAGCAGATCACCGCCGGGATCGACGGCGAGGCGCTGGTCGAGGCGGACCGCCGCAAGGCGATCGCGCTCGCGCTGGAACGCGCCGAGCCCGGCGACGTCGTCGTGATCGCCGGCAAGGGGCACGAGCAGGGCCAGGAGTTCGAGGGCGGGCGGAAGATCCCGTTCGACGACCGCGACGTCGCCCGGGAGGAGCTGCTTCGACTCGCCGAGGCGGGGTCGGGATGATCGGACTGGACGGCGAGCGGACTGCGCAGGTCGCGGGCGCCGAGATCGAAGCCGCGGGCGGTGGAGGCGGGCCGAAACGAGTGGTCATCGACTCGCGAGCGGTCGAGCCCGGCGACCTCTTCGTCGGGCTGGTCGGCGATCGGGCCGACGGGGGCGAGTTCGGCAAGGCGGCGCTGGAGGCCGGTGCGTGGGGCGTGCTGGTCGGGACGCAGTGGGCGCGGGAGCAGGCGGGCATTCGCGAGCGTGGCGCGCCGGGCAGCGATGGCTGGGTGCTGGGCGTGGCAGACCCGCTCGCCGCCCTGCAGGCGCTGGCCAGGCAGTGGCGCCGGGAGCTCGACTGCCGGGTGGTCGGGATCACCGGTTCCACGGGGAAGACGTCCGTCAAGGACATCTGCAGCGCGCTGCTGCCGCTGCGCGTCCACGCCAGCCCGGAGAACTTCAACACCGAGATCGGCCTGCCCCTGGCGATTCTCGCGGCGCCGGAGGGGACCGAGGCGCTCGTCCTGGAGATGGGGATGCGTGGCCTCGGCCAGATCACCGAGCTGACGGCGATCGCGGAGCCGGACGTCGGCGTCATCACCAACGTCGGGCCGGTGCACATGGAGTTGCTCGGCAGCCTCGAGGCGATCGCCCAGGCGAAGGCCGAGATCGTGGCCGGGCTGCGAAAGGGGGGACCGCGGTCGTGCCGGCGGATGCCGGTCCCCTGGACGAGTACCTCGAGCGCGCCCCCGCGCTCCTCCGCTTCGGAGCGGGCGGGGACGTGAGTGCGCGCGAGATCGCGCGGACCGCCGAAGGGACCGACGCCGTCGTGGTCACCCCGGTCGGTGAGCGGGGCTTCGTCTTCCCGTTCACCGAGGCGCACAACCTCGACAACGCCCTGGCGGCGATCGCGGTCGGCGTCGCGCTCGACCTGCCACTCGCCGAGATGGCCCAGCGGGCCTCGGGGATAACCTTCTCGCGCCTCCGCGGAGAGCTCGTCCCGCTTCCAGGAGATTCCGTCCTGATCAACGACTGCTACAACGCCAACCCGGTCTCGATGCGCGCGGCGCTCGACCACCTGGCATCCGTCGATGCCAATCGCCGGATTGCGGTCCTGGGGGAGATGCGCGAGCTCGGCCCCGATGCCGCGGCCTACCACCGCGAGGTCGGCGAGCACGCCCGCCGGAGCGGGGTCCGGCACCTGATCGGAGTCGGGGAGCTGGCCGCTGAGTACGCGCCGGACGAACAGGTGGCCGACGCCGAGGAGGCGGCGGCGGCGCTGGAGAGGGTGCTCGCCCGAGGCGACGCGGTCCTGGTCAAGGGATCACGTGCAGTCGGCCTGGAGCGGGTGGCCGAGAGGCTTTCAGGCTGATGTTGGGCGAAGTCCTCATCGCCGGCATGGCCGCGATGCTGATCTGCATCTTCCTCGGGCCCGCCTTCATCGACTACCTGCGCCTGAAGGAGTTCGGCCAGCAGATCAGGGAGGAGGGCCCGGAGGAGCACCACGAGAAGGCGGGGACGCCGACGATGGGCGGCCTGATCATCTTCACCGCGATCTCGATCCCCTACCTCGTGCTCTCGGATCGGGATACCCAGAGCCTGGCGGTCTTCGGGGTCGCGCTCGGCTGCGCGGCGCTGGGCTTCGCGGACGACATCACCAAGCTCACCAAGCGCCGCTCGCTGGGAATCTCGGCGCGCTGGAAGCTCATCTGGCAGGCGCTGCTGGCCGTCGGCCTCTGGTACCTGGCGATCTACTCGGTCGATCTGCCCTCGGTGGTCGACCTGCGCATCTCGGACGCCCAGATCGACATCCCCGACGTCGCCTATCTCGTCCTCGTCTTCCTCGCCGTGGCGGGCGCGAGCAACGCCGTCAACCTCACCGACGGGCTCGATGGCCTCGCCGCGGGCTGCTGCGCGATCGTGCTGCTCGCCTACACGGCGATCACGTTCGTCACCACGGGCCAGCAGGACCTGGCGATCCTCTGCGCCTGCCTGGTCGGGGCCTGCGTCGGCTTCCTCTGGTTCAACGCGTTCCCCGCCTCGATCTTCATGGGCGACACCGGCTCGCTCGGCCTCGGCGGGGCGATCGGGGCGCTCGCCGTGATGACCCAGACGGAGGTGCTGCTGATCATCATCGGCGGGATCTTCGTGATCGAGGCCCTGTCGGTGGCCCTCCAGGTGGCGACGTTCAAGACGTTCAAGCGCCGGATCCTGCTGATGGCGCCGGTGCACCACCATTTCGAGCTGCATGGCCTGGTCGGAGACCAAGATCATGCTCCGCTTCTGGATCGTCGCCGCGGTCTGCTCCGGGATCGGCTTCACGCTCTACCAGCAGTCGATCGGGACCTAGTTTCGGCGTTTGATCGACGCCTGACCGACGCCTGAGCCCGGCAGGGAGTGGGCGGCCGAGGGCGAACATGGTTATGTGAACCGCGATGCGGAGCTGAAGCCGCGCCCGCCCCTGCCCGAGGGCCCCTTTCTCGTGGTCGGACTCGCGCGCTCCGGAGCCGCGGTCGCGCGCCTGCTGGCGGAGCGCGGCGAGCGCGTGCTCGGCGTGGACTCCGGGAGCCCGGACGAGGCTGAAGGGCTGGCCGCGCGCAGGCGTCGAAGTCAGCCTGAACGTGGACGGAACCGAGCTGCTCGAGGAGGTCAGGACGGTGGTGAAGAGCCCCGGCGTGCCGCGCGAGGCGCCGGTCGTCGCCGCCGCGCGCGAGCGGGGCCTGGATCTGACCGGCGAGCTCGAGATCGCCTGGCGGGCGATCCCCAACCGCTTCTGCGCGGTCACCGGCACCAACGGCAAGACCACGACGACCGAGCTGATCGGACGCATCCACCGCGAGGCGGATCTGCCCGCCGTGGTGGCGGGCAACGTCGGGACTCCGCTCGCCTCGCTCGCCGGCGCCGTGGACGCCGAGGCCACGATCGTCTGCGAGTGCTCGAGCTTCCAGCTGGAGGACTCCTCGGAGTTCGCGCCCGAGACGGCCGTCTTCCTGAACCTCGCCGCCGACCATCTCGACCGCCACCGGACGATCGAGAACTACCTGGCGGCGAAGCTGCGGATCTTCGCCAACCAGGGGCCCGACGACGCCGCCGTCTACAACGGCGACGAGCCGGTCCTGCGGGAGCGCGAGCTGCCGGGCGAGGGGCGCCGGATCCCGTTCTGCCCCCGGCTTCAGGACCGGCCCGCCGGCGTTCCGCCTGGCGAGCCCGGCGGTGAGGGGTGCGCGATGACGCTGGAGGGAACCGAGGTCCATTGGCGGGGAGAGCGGCTGCTCGACGTCTCCGAGCTGCAACTGATCGGCGCGCACAACGTCGAGAACGCGATGGCCGCGGCGAGCGCGGCGCTTGCCGAGGGCGTCGAGGCCGAGCCCGTCGTCGCTGCGCTGCGGGGCTTCGAGGGCGTGCCGCACCGGCTCGAGCGTGTGCGCGATGTCGGTGGCGTCCTCTATGTCAACGACTCCAAGGCCACCAACGTCGCCTCCGCGCTGGCCGGGATCGAGTCCTTCGAGCAGGGTGTGCACGTGATCCTGGGCGGGTCGCTCAAGGGCGAGCGATTTGAGCGGCTCGCGGATGCGATCGTCAAGCGCGCCAGCGCCGCCTACCTGATCGGCGAGGCTGCCCCGAGCCTCGCGGATGACCTGGCCGCCGACCGCCGCGCGCGGGAGTCGCTCTGCTCGAGTGCGGCAGCCTGGAGCGCGCCGTGGAGTCGGCGGCCGAGCGGGCGCAGCCCGGGGACGTCGTCCTGCTCTCGCCCGCGTGCGCCAGCTTCGATGCGTTCCGCGACTTCGAGGAGCGCGGCGAGCGCTTCCGCGAGCTGGTGGAGGCTCTGACATGAGCAAGAACGCCGGCCGCGCGGCCCCTCCGATGGAGTACTCCCTGCTCCTGACCGCGACCCTCTGCCTGCTGGCGCTCGGGGCGATCATGGTCTTCAGCGCGAGCTCTGCCAAGACGCTGCTCGCCGAGGGCGGCGGGGACGGCTTCTACTACCTGAAGCGGGTGGCGATCTTCGCCGCCATCGGCCTGCTGGTGATGCGGGTTGCGTCGGTGCGGGGCGTCAGGCTCGCCCGCGCCGCGACGCCGGTCCTGCTCGGGGTCTCGATCTTCCTGCTGCTGGCCGTCCTGGTTCCGGGCGTGGGGGTGACGGTGAACGGCGCCCAGCGCTGGATCGGCGCAGGGCTGCTCCAGTTCCAGCCGTCGGAGCTCGCCAAGGTCGCCCTGATCCTCTACGGCGCGCACCTGCTGGCGAAGCGGCCGAAGTCGGTCCGCAGCCTCAGCGAACTGGCCCCGTTCCTGCTCGTGGTCGGCGGGTTCATGCTCCTGGTCGCGAAGCAGCCCGACCTCGGGACGCTGATCGTGACGACGGCCGCGCTGGCGTGTCTCCTGACGATCGCGGGGGCCAGCGCCCGGACGCTCGGCCCGGTCGCCGCCGCCATGGCCGTGATCGGCATCGCGATCGTCGCGATCAACCCGTACCAGCAGGAGCGCCTGACGACCTTCGTCAATCCCGGCGGCGACTCCAGCGGCGCGGGCTTCCAGGGCAGGCAGGCCACGATCGCGGTCGGATCAGGCGGCCTCACGGGCGTCGGCCTCGGCGAGAGCGTGCAGAAGGCCTCCTACCTGCCCGAGGCCCACACCGACATGATCGCGGCGGTCGTCGGTGAGGAGGCGGGGTTCACCGGAATGATCGTCCTGATCGGCCTCTTCGGCATGTACGGGTACGCGGGGTTCCGCGCCGCGCACCGGGCGCGAGACCGCTACGGAAAGCTGCTGGCAGCCGGCCTCACCTCCCTGATCCTCGCGGGGGCGTGCCTGAACCTGTTCGCCGTGCTCGGGCTCGCCCCGCTGACCGGCGTGCCCTTGCCCTTCGTCTCCTACGGCGGCACCAACCTGATCGTGACCCTGGCGGCCACGGGCCTGATCCTGAACGTCGCCCGGCGGCCCGCCTCGTCGTCGGCCAAGCCGCGCACGCGTCCGGCGGCGGCCCGGGCCTCGCGCGCCCCGGCCGGAGGCGCTGCAAGACTGCGCGTGATCGAGGGCGACGCGGAGACACTGAGAAGGCGGAGCGGTGGCAAGAGTCGTGATAGCGGCCGGAGGCACGGCGGGGCACGTCGTCCCGGCGATCGCGGTCGCAGACGCGCTTCGCGCTGAGGGCGCCACGGTCAGCTTCCTCGGGACCCGTGACCGGGCCGAGGCGGAGCTGGTGCCGGAGGCCGGATACGAGATCGACTTCATCGCCGTGAGCGGGCTGGACCGGCGCAACCCGCTGAAGGCGGCGGTCGCCGCCTTTCGTGCAGCGGGGGCCGTGCGGGTCGCGCGCGGCATCCTGCGGGAACGCGGCGCGGACGTGGTGATGGGCGGGGGCGGCTACGTGGCCGGCCCGGCCGGGCTCGCGGCCCGGCGCCTGGGGCTCCCGCTCGTTCTGACCGAGGCCGACAGCCACCTGGGCCTCACGAACCGGCTGCTGGCCCGCCGCGCCCGCCGCGTCTGCCTCGCCTTTCCCATCGAGGGCCGCGAGGGCGACCCCTATCTCGTCACCGGCCGTCCGGTCCCGCGCGCGGTGCTGGAGGCGGACCCCGGCGCGGCCCGCAGGCATTTCGGGATCCCTGAGGGCGATAGCTGCGTCGCCGTGGTCGGCGGCAGCCTCGGGGCCCGCTCCCTGAACGAGGCGGCGTTCGCCGCGTTCGCCGGGTCTCACGCCGGGGACGCGGTCAGCGAGCCGGGGACCCCGTGGGTCATCCATGTGGCCGGCCGACGGGACCATCCCGAGCTCGAGTCCCGTTGGATCGAGGCCGGCCGTCCGGAGCGCTACCTGCTGCTCGAGTACGAGCCCTCCCTCGGCGACGTGCTCGCGGCCGCCGACCTGGTGATCGCCCGCGCCGGAGGCTCGGTGATGGAGATCGCGGCGGCCGGCAGGCCCGCGCTGCTGGTTCCCTATCCCCATGCCACGGCCGACCACCAGGCCACGAACGCCCGCTGGATGGCGGATGGCGGCGCCGCCGAGGTGATCCCGGACGCGGAGCTGACGGGTGAGCGGCTCGCGGGCGCGGTCGAGGAACTGCTGGCGGATTCCGGCAGGCTCGATCGGATGGCGGACGCGCTCAAGGCGCCTTGCCCGTCCCGATGCGGCGGAGCGAATCGCCGCCGAGGTGCTGGCGGCCGCCCGGGAGAGGTCGCCGATGACCGACTGGAAGGGCAGGCGCCTTCACTTCATCGCGATCGGCGGCGCGGGCATGAGCGGGCTCGCGCTGGTCGCCAGGCAGCTCGGCGCCGAGGTCACCGGCTCGGACCGCTCGGAGTCCTCCTACATACAGCGGCTCCGAGCGGCGGGACTGGACCCGCAGATCGGCCACGACGCCGCCAACCTGCCGGAGGACGCCGAGGTGGTCGTCTCGACCGCGATCGCCGAGGACAACCCGGAGCTGGCGCTGGCGCGCGAGCGAGGCCAGCGGGTGCTCCACCGCGGCGAGCTGCTGGCGGAGCTCTGCGCCGAGCGCAGGCTGCTCGCCGTCGCCGGGACCCACGGCAAGACCACCACCGCCGCGATGACGATCCACATCCTGCGCGAAACGGGTGCAGACCCGTCCTTCTTCCTGGGCGGCGAGCTGCCGGGGGCCGGTCCTGGCGGCGAGGCGACGAACGCGGGCTGGGGGGCGGGAGAGTGGATCGTCGCGGAGGCCGACGAGAGCGATGCCAGCTTCCTGGAGCTCCACCCCGCGATCGCCGTGATCACGAACATCGAGATGGACCATCACTCTCGCTGGGGCTCCCTCGCCGAGCTGCGCGAGGCGTTCGCCGAGTTCGCCTCGCGCGCCGAACACGTCATCGACGGCGAGTCGCCCGGAGTCAGCCTCGACCTGGAGCTACCCGTGCCCGGCCGTCACAACGTGGCGAACGCGCTGGCTGCCATCGGGGCCGCCGTCGCGGCGACTGGGATGGATCCCGTTGATGCTGTCAAGACACTTCAGACCTTCCCTGGCGTCGCCCGCCGGTTCGAGCGCAAGGGGGAGCGCAATGGCGCCGCGATCTACGACGACTACGCGCACCATCCGACCGAGGTGGCGGCGACGCTCCAGGCCGCGCGCGAGCTCGAGCCGCGGCACCTGATCGCAGCGTTCCAGCCCCACCTGTACTCCCGCACGAAGGCGCTGGCGGCCGAGTTCGGGGCGGCTCTCGCCGCCGCCGACGAGGTCGCGGTCCTCGACGTCTACCCGGCCCGCGAGGAGCCGGTGGGGCCGCTGGAGGGGGTCAGCGGGCGGATGGTGGCCGCCGCGGCTGCGGACCGCGCCGGCGGCAGGCCGGTCTGGTGGCTGCCCGACGCCGAGACGGCGGCCCGGGCGCTCGGCCCTCGCCTGACGGAGGGCGACATGCTGATCACGATCGGCGCCGGCGACATCTTCAAGCTGGCCGAGGAGCTGGTCGAGTGACCGCGCCGGATGGCGTCGAGAACGACTTTCCCCTCGCGCGGCTGACCACGGTCAGGACGGGCGGTCCCGCCGACTTCTTCGCCAAGCCGGAGTCCGAGGAGCAGCTGGCCGAGCTGCTCGCCTGGGCCGACGGGGAGGGCCACGCGATCGGTGTCGTCGGGTCCGGCTCGAACCTGCTCGTGGCGGACGAGGGCTTCCGGGGCCTGGCCCTGAAGCTCGCAGGGGAGCTGGCGTCCTTCGACCGGGACGGCACGAAGGTGATTGCCGGGGGTGGCGCGCGGTTGCCCTCGGTCTCCGCGAAGGCCGCCGGCTGGGGGCTCGCAGGCATCGAGTTCGGGGTCAACATCCCGGGCACCGTCGGCGGGGCCGTCCGGATGAACGCCAACGCGTACGGCGGCGAGCTGGCCCGCGTCCTGGAGTGGGTGGACGTCTGCACGGCCGCGGGCCCCGAGCGGCGAACCCCGGACCAGCTCGGGTTCCGCTACCGCGACTCGGACGTCGGCGATCGGGAGGTGGTGGCCCGGGCCTCGTTCGCCTTGACCGAGGCCGATCCGGCGGAGGTCAAGCGGACGATGGGGGGTATGCGGGAGAAACGGAAGGAGGCGCAGCCGTCGGGGATCAAGACCTTCGGGTCCACCTTCGTCAACCCCGACGACCCCCGGGCGGAGGGCCGATCCGCCGGTCAGCTGCTCGACGCCGCGGGTGCTCGGGGGCTGGAGCGCGGGGGCGCCCGCCTCTCTCCGAAGCACGCGAACTTCGTCGAGAACCATGCCGACGCGACGACCGCGGACGTGCTGGACGTGATGGCGGCGGCTCGGAAACTGGTGCACGAGCGGTTCGGGGTGGTCCTCGAGCCGGAGGTGCAGGTGCTGGGGAACGTCGAATGGCCGGGCGAATGGCAGCTCGAAGGCTGAGCCGCCGGGACGTGATGGTCTGGCGCCGCCGGCTCCTCGTGATCGGCGTCCTCGGCCTGGTGCTGTTCGCCGTCTACATGCTCTGGCTCCGCGACAGCTCGCTGGTCGCGGTCGAGAACGTGGAGGTCGAGGGCGTGACGGCGAACCAAGAGGAGATCACCGCCGCGCTCGAGGAGGTCGGGCTCGAGCAGACCACCCTCCATGTGGACGACGACGAGCTGGCGGAGGCGGTTTCCGGCTTCCCCACGGTCGCCTCGATCCGGGCCGACGCCTCCATTCCCCACGACCTGAAGATCTTCGTCACCGAGCGGACCCCGATTGCGATCGCCAAGGTCGACGGGCAACGGGTGGCCGTCTCGGGCGACGGGTTCGTGCTGCTGGGAATCGAGCCCGAGGGCAAGCTCCCCTCGATCGAGGCCACCGGAGCGGAGGGTGCCAAGCTGGACCGGGAGGCCGCCGCCCAGGCGGCGATCCTCGGTGCCGCCCCGGACGCCCTGAAGGAGTCCCTGGTGAGCGCCGGCTGGAGCGACGAGCACGACAGCGTGATCGTCGACCTCGACGGCGCGCCGGAGCTCCGCTTCGGCGACGGATCCGACGCGGAGAAGAAGTGGCGGGCGGTCTCCGCCGTCCTTGCGAGCCCCGACGCCGACGTGACGAGCTACCTCGACGTCAGCGTTCCGGAGCGGGCGAAGAGCGACTGAAGCCGGCGATCGAGGGCGCTTGCAACGTGATTTTCACACGCTGCGGCCGCCGCGAGCCGCCTCCACGGGCCCGCTCGAGGCCCCTGAGGGCCATTCCGAGAAATACGTGATTTGCAGGGCTTTTATGAACCCTCGACCAAGTCTGACCCTGAGTCTGCAGTTGAGAGTCACCGCACAAGAACTCTAAAGCAGGACTTGAGGGTTCAGGCATGAACGGCGTTGACAGAGCGCCGATTTTGCCCTAGTTTCGACATTGCCTTTCGGGGCCGGAGCTGGACCAGACTCAATGGAAACCTCATATCTCGCAGTCATCAAGGTGGTCGGTGTGGGCGGAGGCGGATCGAACGCCGTCAGCCGCATGGTCGATGCTGGGCTCAGGGGAGTCGAGTTCATCGCCTGCAACACGGACGCCCAGGCCCTCCAGGCCTGTGACGCCGACGTCAAGATCGGCATCGGCCACAACCTGACCAAGGGCCTTGGCGCCGGTGCCAACCCCGAGGTCGGCGCGGGTGCCGCCGCCGAGTCTCGCGACGACATCAAGGAGGCGCTGAAGGGCGCTGACATGGTCTTCATCACCGCCGGCGAGGGTGGCGGAACCGGTACCGGCGCCGCGCCGGTGATCGCCGAGATCGCGAAGCAGGAGATCGGCGCCCTCACCGTCGGCGCGATCACCAAGCCCTTCGAGTTCGAGGGCAAGCGCCGGATGGCCGCCGCCGAGGAGGGGATCCAGCGGCTGCGCCAGGAGGTCGACACCCTGATCGTCGTCCCCAACGAGAAGCTGCTGCAGATCGTCGAGCGCCGGACGACCATCCTCGAGGCGTTCCGCGAGGCCGACGACATCCTGCGCCAGGGCGTCCAGGGCATCACCGACCTGATCACGATCCCCGGCCTGATCAACCTCGACTTCGCCGACGTCCGCCTCGTCATGCACGAGGCCGGCTCCGCCCTGATGGGCGTCGGCCACGGCTCCGGCGAGAGCCGGGCCGTGGAGGCCGCCAAGAACGCGATCACCTCTCCGCTGATGGAGGAGAAGATCGACGGCGCCAAGGGCATGCTGCTGAACGTCACCGGCGGCGAGGACCTGGGCCTGTTCGAGGTCAACGAGGCCGCCCGCATGGTCGTGAGCGCCGCCGACCCGAACGCCAACATCGTCTTCGGCGCAGTCGTCGACTCCTCGATGCACGAGGAGGTTCGCGTCACCGTCATCGCCACCGGCTTCGAGGGCTTCGAGCTGACCGCTCGTGCCCCGGAGATCCTTCGCCGCGAGCGCGAGCGCGAGACGCCTCCGTTCGTCCGCCGCAACCGCGAGCGCCGCGCAGCTGCCGGCGCCGCCGGGGCGGGTGCGGGAGCCGGCGCGACCCCGGGCGGCGCCCGCGACGAGACCCTCGGAGACCTGAAGATCAGCGACTCCGAGATCGACGTCCCGGACTTCCTGAAGTAGGCCCTACTCCTCGAGCCCGGCGGTCCTGCGGGCGTCTTCGGGAGTCATGATCTCGCCGCGCACGATCTTGCCGTCACGCAGCGTGTAGATGTAGCCGGTCTCTCCGCTGACCTCGATCCCGCTGCTGCGCCCCCGCCCGTGATGGCTTGCGACCAGCAGCACCCTGTCGCCGAGGTCGTGGAACTCGAAGGCGTCGAAGCGATAGCCGGGCTCGAAGGTCCGGAACCAGTTCCCGAACCACTCGCCGACCGCCTCGCGGCCCGTGAACGTCCCGGACTCGAACAGCGCCTCCGAAGAGACGACGAGCTCCACGTCCTCCGCGTAGTGGCTCATCGCTCGCTCCCAGTCCTGCTCGTTGACGGCCTCGAACTGGTCGCGGACGACCTCGACGTTCTCGCTCGACATGGCGGGCAGTATCTCGCCCGAGGCGCCTCGCTAGGGTCCGGCGCCGTGGAAGCCGGGACGCTGAAGCGCACGCCGCTGTACGACGCCCACGTCGACGCGGGCGCGAAGCTGGTCCCGTTCGCGGGCTGGGAGATGCCCGTCCAGTACGAGGGGATCCGCGCCGAGCACCAGGCGGTGCGGGAGTCCTGCGGGATCTTCGACGTCTCCCATATGGGAGAGATCGAGACCGAGGGGCCGCAGGCCGCCGACCTCCTGCAACGGCTGCTCTCCAACGACGTCTCGAAGATCGCGGTCGGCGGTGCGCAGTACTCCTGCCTCTGCCGCGAGGACGGCGGCGTGCTCGACGACCTCTTCACCTATCGCCTCGGCGACGACCACTACCTCACGGTCACCAACGCGTCCAACCACGAGAAGGACCTCGCCTGGTGGCGCGAGCACGCCGGCGGCCTCGACGTGGATGTCCATGACCGCATCGACGACTACGCGATGCTCGCGGTCCAGGGGCCGAAGGCGCGGGAGATCGTCGGCTCGATGGCGGAGGGCGAGCTGCCGGCGCGCTTCCAGGACCACCGAGCTCAACCTCGGCCCGGGTGACGCGCTCGTCTGCGGCACCGGGCTACACGGGAGAGGACGGCGTGGAGCTCCTGGTCGACCACGGATCAGGCCGGCGCCCTCTGGGAGGAGCTCGTGACCGCGGGCGCGACACCGGCCGGCCTGGGCGCGCGCGACACGCTGCGGCTGGAGGTCAACTACTGCCTCTACGGCAACGACCTGACCGAGGAGCGGACGCCGATCGAGGCGGGGCTCGGCTGGTGCGTGAAGGAGGAGACGGGCTTCATCGGCTCCGAGCGGATCGCGGAGATCCGCGCCGCCGGGCCGGAGGAGAAGCTCGTTCCGGTCGTGATGACCGATCGCGGGATCCCGCGGCAGGGAAACCCGATCCTCGTCGGCGACGAAGAGGTCGGCGTCGTGACGAGCGGGACCCAGTCGCCGAGCCTCGACATCGGGATCGGGATGGGCTACCTCCGGGCGGATCTCGCCGAGCCGGGGACCGAGATCGAGATCGACGTCCGGGGCAAGCGCCGCGCCGCCCGGGTCGAGAAGGCGCCGCTGTACGGCGACGGCACCGCGGGCTGACCCGCATCCGATCCACTAGGTTTCCCGCCCGATGGCTGACGAGAGCTACCCCGACGATCTCAAGTACCACGCCGAGCACGACTGGGCCCGGATCGAGGGCGAGGTCGCCACGTTCGGGATCACCTGGTACGCGCAGGACGCCCTGGGCGAGGTCGTCTTCTACGAGCCTCCCGAGACCGGGACCGCAGGTGTCCAAGGACGCGAGCTACACCGAGGTCGAGTCGGTCAAGGCCGTCTCCGACGTGATCGCGCCCCTTTCGGGCGAGGTGACCGAGGCCAACCCGGCGCTGGCCGACAACCCCGAGAAGATCAACGAGGACCCCTACGGCGAGGGCTGGATGGTCAAGGTGAAGCTCTCGGATCCCTCGGAGGCAGATGACCTGATGGACGCCGCGGCGTACAAGAAGCTGCTCGAGGACCAGGGCTAGGCGCCGAAAGCGCGGGGAGCGCGGCCTCTACGATGGGCCGCCATGACGAGGTACACGTCCGCCACCGAGGCCGACCGCCAGGCGATGCTCGACGCGATCGGCGCGGCTCGATCGACGAGCTGTTCGAGGACATCCCCGCCGACGTCAGGCTGGACGGCCCGCTCGACCTGCCCGACGGGCTGCCCGAGACCGAGGTCTATGACCGGCTGTCCGGGCTGGCGGCGCGCAACGTCCACGCCGAGGCGGAGGTCAGCTTCCTCGGCGCCGGGATGTACGACCACTACGTGCCGGCGATCGTCGACGCGATCACCAGCCGCTCGGAGTTCCTGACCCCGTACACGCCGTACCAGCCCGAGATCTCGCAGGGCGGGCTCCAGGCGATGTTCGAGTTCCAGACGGGGATGTCGGAGCTGACCGGCCTGCCCGTCTCGAACGCCGCGCTCTACGAGGGGCCCTCTGCCGTCGCCTCCGCCGCGTACCTGGCGATCGGCGCGACGGGGCGGAAGAAGCTGGTCGCCTCCCGCGGCCTGCATCCCCACAGCCGCGAGTCGCTCGTCACCTACTCCGTCGGTTACGGCTCGGAGGTGGTCGAGACGCCCCTGGAGGGCGGCGTCACCGACGCTGCGGCGCTGGCGGACGGCCATCGACGACGACACCGCCGCGGTCTTCCTCCAGCAGCCGAACTTCCTCGGCGGGGTCGAGGACGTCGAGGCCCTGGCTGCGGCCGCCAAGGAGAGCGGGGCGCTCGTGATCGTCGCCTGCGACCCGATCGCGCTGTCGGTACTGAAGCCCCCGGGCGAGTGCGGCGCGGACGTCGCCGTCGGGGAGGGTCAGCCGCTCGGCAACCGGCTCGACTACGGCGGCCCGTCGTTCGGGTACTTCTGCGCCACCGAGGAGCACATCCGCCGCATGCCGGGCCGGATCGCCGGTGAGACGACCGACGTCGACGGCCGCCGCGGCTTCGTCCTCACCCTGCAGACCCGCGAGCAGCACATCCGCCGCGAGAAGGCGACCCACAACATCTGCACCGCGCAGGCGCTGAACGCGCTCGCCGGGATCATCCACCTGAGCTGGCTCGGCAAGCGGGGCTTCGCCGAGCTCGGCGAGCTGCTGGTCCGGCGCACCGCCTACGCGCGCGACACGCTGGCCGCCGCTCGACGGCGTCGAGCTGCTTGCACGAGGCGCCGGTGGTTCGCGAGTTCGCGGTCAGGCTCGACGCCCCGGTGGACCGGGTCCTCGAGCGCTGCGCCGCCGAGGGCGATCGGCGCCGGCTATCCGCTCGCGCGCGACTACCCGGAGCACGAGGACGGCCTGCTGATCGCCCTGACCGAGCGGCGGGACCGCGCCGACATCGACCGCCTCGCGGAGGTCCTCGGGCGCTCCGTCGCCGAGCTGCGTGGCGAGGACGCCACGGTCCCCGAGGGGGTGGCGTCATGACGGACGACGGTGTCAAGCAGGTCCCGAGGCCGCCCGCAGAGGGCGCGACGCCGACCCCGCAACAGCGGGAGGAGGCGGTGACGATCTTCGAGCGATCGGTCGAGGGCCGCCGCGCCGCGGCGCCGATGAAGACCGACGTCCCCGACCGACCACTCGACGAGCTGATCCCGTCCAAGCTGTTGCGCCAGCGGCCCGCCGAGCTGCCCGAGGTCGCCGAGCCCGAGATCGTTCGCCACTACAACCGGATCTCGCGCCGCAACTTCGACCTCGACACCGGCTTCTATCCGCTCGGCTCGTGCACGATGAAGCACAACCCCCGCCTGAACGAGCGGGTCGCCGCCCTGCCGGGCCACGCGAGACTGCACCCGGCGCAGGACCCCCAGCGGGCGCAGGGCGCGCTCGAGCTGATGTGGCTGCTGCAGCGCTCGCTGTCGGAGATCTGCGGGCTCCCTCACGTCAGCCTCCAGCCCTCGGCCGGTTCGCACGGCGAGCTGGCGGGCCTGCTGCTGACCCACGCGTACCACGCCGACCGCGGCGAGGAGCGCACCAAGGTGCTGACCCCGGACACCGCGCACGGCACGAACCCGGCGACGGTGACGATGGCGGGCTACGACGTGGTCAAGGTCGAGACGAACGAGCGGGGCGGGGTGGACGTCGACGACCTGCGCGCCAAGGCGGACGACCAGACGGCCTGCCTGATGCTGACGAACCCCAACACGCTCGGCCTGTTCGACGAGAACATCACCGAGATCGCCGCGATCGTCCACGACGCGGGCGGCACGCTCTACTACGACGGCGCCAACCTGAACGCGATCATGGGCCACTGCCGGCCCGGGGACATGGGCTTCGACATCGTCCACGTCAACCTCCACAAGTCCTTCAGCCAGCCGCACGGGGGAGGGGGACCGGGCGCCGGCCCGATCGCGGTCTCCGACCGGATCGAGCCCTTCCTGCCGCTGCCCCAGGTGGTCCGCCGGGAAGCCGACAACGGGGCCGAGCCCGGCTTCGACCTCGACTTCGACCGGCCGAAGTCGATCGGCCGCCTGCGCGGCTTCCAGGGCAACTTCGGCGTCTTCGTCCGCTCCTACGCCTACATCCTCAGCCTCGGCGGCGACGGGCTGACCGAGGCGTCGGAGATCGGCGGTGCTGAACGCGAACTACCTGCTGTCGCTGATGAGCAGGGGCCGCGCCGGCAAGTACCTCCCGATCGCCTTCGACCGCCGCCGCATGCACGAGTTCGTCCTCACCGGCGCGCCGGCCAAGAAGGAGCTCGGGGTGCTGACCACCGACATCGCGAAGCGGCTGCTGGACTACGGCTCTCACCCCCCGACGGTCTACTTCCCGCTGCTCGTGGCCAGGAGGCGCTGATGATCGAGCCGACCGAGACCGAGACGCGCGAGACGCTCGAGGGCTTCGCCGAGGCGATCGAAGCGATCCTGGCCGAGGCGGAGGAGGACCCGGAGGTCCTGAAGCAGGCGCCCTACACGACGCCGGTCCGCCGCCTGGACGAGGTCGCGGCGAACCGCAGGCCCGTCATCCGCCAGCCGCTGGGCTGATCGGGCGTAGACTCGACTCTCCGGACCGGGCCGGCCGGACGCCGCCCGGAGTTAGGGGAGATCGATGCATTCCAGGACGAAGTTGCCGGCGGCGGCCTCGCTGGTGGCGGCCCTCTCGATCGGGCTCGCCGCGACGGCCGGCGCCGAGACCCGGGTCAGGCAGATCAACACGGAGGTCAAGGTCCTGGAGGTGAACCGGACCACCTTCATGGAATTCACGGGGAAGATCGGCACGCGGATGCCGTGCGCGGACGATCGCCTGGTGACCCTCTGGTACAGGCCCGACGAGGGCAGCCCGGCTCAGAAGCTCGGCACCGACAAGACGAACAGGAAGGGCGCCTTCGACATCGACCTCACGAGCCCGGCGATCATGGGCCATCTACGCCGCGACCGTGAAGAAGGACATCGACCTCGACGAGCAGGGTGACGGGGACTTCCTGAAGTTCGTCTGCAAGGGCGCGAAGCCCATCTTCCACCGCTTCTAGGCGTCGGCGAGCCCCTCCAGCCGCGGCAGCTTCTGCCGCAGCTTCAGCACGGGCTCGAACAGGTCGCCCTCCTTCTCGACCCGCTTGATCGCCGCCGGGATCTCGAAGCGCATGTGCTCGGCGTCCCTGCTTCTTCACCGCCCGCTCGACCTCGCTCCACTTCACCGGCATCGAGGCGGTCGGCCGCTCGCGCGCCCGCAGCGAGTAGACGGCGATCGTCGTCTTCTTCTGGTGGTTCTGGCTCCAGTCGACGAAGACCCTGCCCTTCCGCTTCTCCTTGGCCATCATCGAGACCACCTGCTTCGGGGTCTCCTTCTCCAGGAGCTGCGCCACCGCCTTCGCGAAGGGGCTCGTCTGCTCGTAGGTGACCTTGGTGTTGAGCGGGACGTAGACCTGGAGGCCCTTGCCGCCTGAGACCTTCGGGAAGCACTCGAGGTCGAATCCGGCGAACAGCTTGCGCACCCGCAGCGCCACCTCGCAGCACTCGACTAGCGCCGCGGGCGCGCCGGGGTCGAGGTCGAAGGCGAGGACCGTCGGCTGCTCCATCCGGGTGGCCTTGGAAAGGGAGGGGTGGAGCTCGAGGGCCGCGAGCTGCGCCATCCAGACCAGCGTCGCCTTGTTCTCGCAGACGCAGAACTGGATCTCACCCGCGCGGCGGTCGACCCAGATCGGCGTCGTCTTCACCCAATCCGGGCGGTGCTTGGGGCAGTTCTTCTCGAAGAACGACTTGTCGGGCTGTCCGACGCCCTCGGGGAAGCGCCGCAGCGTCAGCGGCCGCGCCTTCAGGTGCGGCAGCATCACGTCGGCGACGCGCGCGTAGTAGTCGATGACCTCGGCCTTGGCGGTACCCGTGGAGGGGTAGAGGACCTTGTCGAGGTTGGTCAGCCGGAGCTTCCGCCGGCCGACCGTGACTTCGCTGCTGCGTCCCGCTATGCCTTCGCCTTCGGCTTCTTGCGGGCGGCCGGCTTCTTCTTCGCCTTGGCCTTGGGCTTCGACTTCGGTTTCCGCGACGACCGGGTCGTGCTCGCGGCCTTCTTCTTCGGCTTCGCCGCGCCGTTGCCCTTCGACTCGCCGCGCACGGCGGCCAGGCTCTCCTCGAGGGCGGCCATCAGGTCAGGCGCCTTGGTCGGCTCGGGCTCCTCGCTCGGGGCGCTGACGACCTCCTTGCCGGCGGCCTTCTGCTCGAGCAGGTTCAGCAGTTCCTCGCGGTACTCGTCGCGGTAGCGGTCGGCCTTGAAGTCGGTGCTGAGCGACTCGATCAGGGACTTCGCCATGTCGAGCTCGCGCTTGTCAGCCTTCTTGGGCTTGCCCTCGAAGACGTCGCCGCCGAGGTCGTCGGGGTCGGTGACCTCGTCGTGGAAGCGCATCGTCGCCATCGTCAGGACGTCGTCCATGGGCCGGATCGCGGCGAGGTGCTCCTTGTTGCGCAGCACGAAGCGCGCGATCGCGACCTTTCGCGACTCCTTCATCGCCTGGACCAGCAGGGCGTAGGCCTGCTCGGCGCCCTTGTCGGGGGCGAGGTAGTAGGGCTGCTCGAAGTAGATGGGGTCGATGTCGTCGAGGTCGACGAAGTCCTGGATCTCGATGGCGCGGGTCTTCTTCGGGTCCAGCTCGGACGAGCTCGTCGCGCGTGAGGATCACGTACTGGTCGGGGGCGTACTCGTACCCCTTGACGATGTCGTCGTAGGCGACCTCCTTGCCGTCCGTCTCGGCCACGCGCTTGTGCTTGATGCGGGAGCCGTCGTCCTCGCGCAGCTCGCGGAAGCGGATCGTCTGCTTGGAGACGGCGCTGTACAGCTTCACGGGCACGTTCAGCAGGCCGAAGCTGATCGAGCCGCTCCATATCGCTCTAGGCATTCGGCATCACCGGTAAAGACTCGTGCAGGAGGGTCAACTCATCGCTGATTCGACATCAGCGAGGTTACCCCTGGATGTGCCTCTGCAACCGGGCGCGAGCTTGCGGCCCCTTGACGCGGCGGAGGGTTCACGGAATAGGGTCGAACCGTGAAGAAGACACGCACGCTCGCGGGAACTGGCCTGGGCATGGGCGCCGCGCTCGGCATGGGCGCGACGGCCGAGGCAGCGACCTTCACCGTCACCAACTTCGACGACGCCGGCCCGGGCAGCCTGCGGCAGGCGATTCTCAGCGCGAACGGCGCGGCCGATCCGGATCAGATCGTCTTCCAATCAGGCCTGACGGGCCAGATCACGCTAACGACCGGCCTGCTCTCGGTGACCCAACCCGTCGAGATCCTGGGCCCCGGCGCCGACAAGGTGACCGTCAGCGGCAACAACGCCTCAGGGATCCTCTACGTCGATACGATCGTGCCCTACCAACCGGTGACGGTCTCAGGCCTGCGGCTCACGGAGGGCAACAGCACGAACGACGGCGGCGCGATCAACAACTACGACAGCTCCCTGTCGGTGGTCAACAGCGTGATCTCCAACAGCAAGGCCGTGGACGGTCCTGACGAGGGGGAGGGATCGCCAACGCATTCGGAACCCTGGCGATCAGAGGATCGACGGTGAGTGGCAACACCGCGGCCGACGGCGGCGGTGGCGATCCACAGCTACAACACGAATTTCGCCGGGGCGAGATCGTGATCGAGAACTCGACGATCAGCGGGAATACAACCACGCCCGGCGACGGCGGCGGCGGCATTTACGACCATCTGACGGCCCGCCTCACGATCCGCAGCTCCACCATCTCTGGAAATCGGGCGCTCGCTGCGGCTGCCGAGGGCGGAGGCATCTCCGTCTACCAGAGCGATCCTGTCCTCACCAACACGATCGTCGCCGACAACTCCGCCGCGTTCTTTCCCGACATCCATGGCTACATGGCCGTGGGGCAACTTCACCGCCAGCTTCAGCCTGATCGAGAACCTGGGCGGCGAGACCCTCGCCGGTGGCCCAAACATCACCGGCCAGGATCCGAAGCTCGGCCCGCTCGCCGCCAACGGTGGCCCGACGCCCACGCACGCCCTGCTGGCGGGCAGCCCCGCCCTGGACAAGGGCTCGGCGACCGGCGCCGACCAGCGCGGGCTCGCGCGCCCGTTCGACCTGCAGGGGATCGGCCCTGCCGCGGGCGGCAACGGCGCTGACATCGGCGCCTACGAACGGGTGCTGTGCGGCAAGGTCGCGGTGAATCGGATCGGCACCGCGGGCAAGGACAAGCTCAAGGGGACGAACGGCGCCGACGGCATCCTCGGGCTCGGCGGCAAGGACACGCTGAAGGGCCTCGCGGGCAAGGATGGCCTCTGCGGCGGGAAGGGCAAAGACAAGCTCCGCGGCGGAGGCGGCAACGACACCCTGCTGGGCCAGGGCGGCGCCGACGACCTCGCCGGTGGCAAGGGCAAGGACAAGCTCAAGGGCGGTGCCGGCAAGGACAAGCAGACGCAGTAACGGTCAGCTCTCGAGCACGACCTCGCGCGCGTCCTTGTCGTCGCGCATGCCCTTGAAGGCCGGGCTGGCGCAGGGTCCCGTCCTGCGTCATCTCGGTCCACGAGACCTCGCAGACGAGCTCGGGCTCACACCAGCGCGCGAGCTTCGCCTTCGGGCCCTTCGGAGCGCCGACGTCGAAGGGGCTGTCCGGGCGCTCGCGCTTGGTCAGCTCCCTCGTCAGGAAGTCGAGGTCCGCCTCCTTCAGGCCCGAGCCGACGCCGCCGGCGAACGTCAGCGTCTGCTGCTCGCCGCGCTTCAGCTCGGACTTGCGTTTGTCGTAGTAGCCGACGAGCAGCGACCCGACCCGCTTCGAGCGTCTGCCCTCGCCGGGGATCCAGCCGCCGATCACGAACTCCTGCCGCTGCCAGACGCGCGCCTTGATCCACTCGCCGCTGCGCTTCCCGGGCCGGTAGGGGCTGTCGCAGCGCTTGGCGACGATCCCCTCCAGGCCCTGGCGGCGCGCGGCCTCGAGCAGCTCATCGCCGCCGCCGAGCCGGTGGCGCGGCGTGCGCCAGCGCGGCCCGTCCAGCCCCAGGCCCAGGAGCAGCTCGCGGCGCTCGACGTAAGGGAGGTCGCGCGTGCAGCGGCCGTCGAGGTGGAGCAGGTCGAAGATCACGAAGTCCACGGGCGTCTGCTTGACCCGCTGTGCAACCGCCGCCGCGGAGGTGAGCCCCATCCGCTGCTGGATCAGCTGGAACCGGGGCCGGCCCTCGGCGTCCAGCGCCACCACCTCGCCGTCGACCACCGCGGACCGGCCGGCGAGCTGCTCCGCGATCGGCGCCAGCTCCGGATAGCGGGCGGTGACGTCCTCGAGCCGGCGGCTCTGCATGCACCAGTCGCCCTTCTCCGCGTAGCCGAGCGCGCGGATGCCGTCCCATTTGATCTCGTAGGCCCAGCCCTCGTCGTCTCCGCCGGGGAGCCGGCCCACCTTCGCCAGCATCGGGCTGAGGCCACGAGGCAGCTTCTCGGCAGGAAGCTTGTCGGTTCCGCTCGCCATGGCTGGGATTATCGGAGGCGATGCTGTTCGAGCTCGAAGAGATGACCTACTCCCGCGCGGGGATCCAGGTGCTGGACGGCGTGAGCGCCCGGCTGCCGGTGGGCGCGACCTGTTTCGTCGGACCCTCCGGCAGCGGCAAGTCCACGCTGCTCCGCCTGCTCAACAGGCTGGCCGACCCCGACTCGGGACGAGTGCTCTACCAGGGCACCGACGTCCGAGAGCTGGATCCGCTCGCGCTGCGTCGCGAGGTCAGCCTGGTGCCGCAGCTCCCCGCGCTGGTCGATGGGACCGTCGCCGAGAACATCGCGCTTCGCCCCGCGGCTCACCGGTCACAGCTACGACTCGCGCAGCGCCCTGCAGCTCGCCGGGCTCGATCCCGCGTTCGCCGACCGCGATGCCTCCAAGCTGTCCGTCGGGGAGCAGCAGCGGGTGATGCTGGCGCGGGCGCTGGCCCTGGAGCCGCAGGTGCTGCTGCTCGACGAGCCCACCTCTGCGCTGGACGAGGCCGCCCGCGATGCGGTGGAGTCCACCCTGCGCTCGCTGCGCGAGCGCACCGCGATCTCAATGGTCGTGGTCACCCACGACCCGGCGCAGGCCAGGCGCCTCGCCGACCACGCGGTGCGGATCGAGAAGGGGAGGGTCGTGAGCCAGGGCCCGGCGGCGGAGGTCCTGGCCGAGGCGGACGGGGAGGAGGCCGCCTGACATGACCGCCCCGATCGACGTCACCCTCGGCGAGGTCGCCGCCTCCCTCGTCCTGGTCGCCGATCGCGATCGTCGCGTCGCGCTGGCGGCAGGCCGGGCTGGAGGAGGACATCGCGATCGCCGTGGCGCGGTCGTTCATCCAGCTCACCGCGATCGGGTTCGTGATCGATGTGATCTTCGAGGAGGACAACCTCGCCTTCGTCGTGGCCCTGATCGCGGTCATGGTCGTCTTCGGCGCGTTCACCGCCCGCAGCCGCGCCGAGCGCGTGCCCGACGCGTTCTGGCCGCTGCTGCTGGCCCTGGCGGTCGCGGCGGTCATGACCCTCGGCCTCGTGGTCGCGCTCGGGATCATCGAGCCCGAGCCCCGTTACCTCGTGCCGGTCGGCGGGATGGTCGTCGGGAACGCGATGACGGCTGCGGCCGTTGCCCTGAACCGGCTCGGGGAGGACGTCAGCGACAGGGCCCGCGAGATCGAGGCGACCCTCGCCCTCGGCGCGACCTCGACCCAGGCGGTCGCGCCACTCGTGCGGCGCAGCCTGCGCAGCGGCCTGATCCCGCTCGTCGACTCGACCAAGACGACCGGGCTGATCTTCTTTCCCGGGAACGATGGTCGGGATGCTGCTCGCCGGCGCGGACCCGGTGGACGCCGTGCGCCTCCAGCTGATCCTGCTCTACGCGCTGCTCGGGTCGGTGGCGATCGCGGCGCTGCTGTCCACGACGCTGGCCTCGCGCAACTTCTTCACTGCCGCGCATCAGTTGCGCGAGCCGCCAAGACCGTCATAGACTGGCCCCGATGAGGCGTCTGGCCGTATCCGTGTTACTGCTCGCGGGGATGGGGGTTCCCGCCGGCTCCGCTCACGGCGCGGTCGCGATCGGCGCTGATCTCGGCATGCCGGCGACTACGGCGAGCGCGGGAGGGTACACCTACATTCACACCGCCCTGCCGGCGACCCGGATCCTGCAATCGCCGATCACCGGGGTCGTGGTCAGATGGAGAGTCCGGAATGGCGGTTGGGACGACATCAACCTCCGAATCCTCCGACCCATCGGAGGCGGCTTCGATGGCGTCGGGACGAGCGAGCCGCGCTCGGTGACGGGCTCAGACACCCTGGTGCATGAATTCCTGACGCGCTTGCCGATCCAAACGGGCGATCAGGTGGGGATCGACGTGGGCGGCAACGCCTTGTATCGCGGCTCAGTGGCCGGAGCAAATTACGGCTACTGGGAAACCACGAGCATCAGCGATTCCTCGATGCCGAGCGCCCCCACTGCGGGCACCCCCGGTCTCGAACTTCTGCTGAACGCCGACGTTGAGCGCGACGCTGATCGCGACGGGTTCGGTGACGAGACCCAGGACGCCTGCCCGACCAACGCCGGTACCCAGGGCGCCTGCCCGCCGAAGAAGAAGAAGAAGTGCAAGAAGAAGAAAAAGAAGACCGGCGCGGCGGTGGCAAAGAAGTGCAAGAAGAAAAAGAAGAAGTAGCGGCGGCTCCGCCCGCGTAGCCCGCCCTAGACTCCCGCCGCGATGAAGATCTTCAGCGGCATCCAGCCGACGGGCGCCAAGCACCTCGGCAACTACATCGGAGCGATCCGCCAATACGTCGAGGGACAGAACCAGGGCGACCCGGCGATCTACTGCATCGTCGACCTGCACGCGATCACCGTCCCCTGGGATCCGGCGACGCTGCGCCGCAACGTCCACGACACGACGGCGATCCTCCTGGCCGCCGGCATCGACCCCGCCCGCTGCATCCTCTTTCGCCAGTCGGATGTGCGCGAGCACTCCGAGCTGACCTGGCTGCTCTCCTCGGTCACCGCCTGGGGTGACCTCAACCGCATGCACCAGTTCAAGGAGAAGTCCGGCAAGCAGCGCGAGTTGGTCTCGGCGGGCCTCTTCTTCTATCCCATCCTGATGGCGGCGGACGTCCTCGCCTACAAGGCCGACACCGTCCCCGTCGGCGAGGACCAGCTCCAGCACGTGGAGCTGATGAGGGAGATCGCGCGCCGCTTCAACGAGCGCTTCGGCGACACCCTCGTCGAGCCCGACCACAAGATCCCCGAGGTAGGGGCGCGGATCATGGACCTCCAGAACCCGCTGAACAAGATGGCGACCACCGGCGGCACCCAACAGGGGACGGTCCTGGTGCTGGACGACGCGGCCACGGTCACGAAGAAGATCAAGAGCGCAGTCACCGACTCCGGCTCCGAGGTGAAGCGCGGCGACGGCAAGGAGGGCATCGCGAACCTGATCGACATCCTCGCCGTCGCGCGCGGGATCACGCCGGACGAGGTGGAGCGGGAGTTCGACGGCTCGGGCTATGGCGATTTCAAGGCGGCGGTGGCAGAGGCCGTGGTCG
Source organism: uncultured Solirubrobacterales bacterium (assembly GCA_963824785.1). Lineage (GTDB taxonomy): Bacteria > Actinomycetota > Thermoleophilia > Solirubrobacterales > 70-9 > CAWGQG01. The sequence goes on along the minus strand of CAWGQG010000001.1, from coordinate 497,138 downwards.
AGTACCTGGCCCCCGTTCGGGAGCGCTACGAGGAGCTGCGTCCCGACGAGGCCGCCTTGGAGGCGGCGCTCGAGGCGGGGGCGGAGAAGGCCCGCGCCATCGCAGGACCCACCCTGGCCGAGGTGCGAGCGGCGATGGGCATCGGCCCCGGTTAGGCGGCGAATTACCCCTTGATGCCAAGCCGTGCGGCGCCTCGCTAGCCGCCGCTGTGGCTAAGGTGGCGGCGTGACCTCGGTCGCCCAGCTCGAGCTGGACCTCCCCAGCTTTCAGGGACCGTTCGACCTGCTGCTTGCCGTGCTGCTCCGGGAGGAGGTCAGCATCGCCGAGGTCGAGCTGGGGGAGATCGTCCTCGCCTACGTGGACCACCTGAGCGATGAGGGCGAGATCGACCTCGAGTCGGTGACCGAGTTCCTGGTCCTGATCGCCGCGCTCTGCGAGCTCAAGTCGCGCCTGCTGCTACCCAGCGAGGACGAGGAGATGGAGCTCGGCCCGCAGGAGGCCGCCGACGAACTGCTGGCGAGGATGCTCGAGTACCGGCGCTACAGCGAGGCCGCGAAGGTGCTCGCGCGGCTCATGAACGCGGAGAGGGGCCGGCTCTATCGCTCGGCGCCACCGCCCGCCGAGCTCCGCCGGGCGGCACTCGAAGCGGCGGTCCAGGTGTACGAGCCGGACCGGCTCGGGACCGCGCTCGGCGACCTGCTGCGCACTCCGCCTCCGCCCGATACCCGGCACATCCGGTCGAGCGTGTCGGTCCAGCGGCGGCTCCAGGTGCTCCGCGAGGCGCTCAGCAAGCGCGACGTGCTCGACTTCGACGCTACTTTCGGCAAGGAGGACCGTTTCACTCAGGCAGTGACCCTGTTCGCGCTGCTCGAGCTCCACCGCCGCGGCGAGGCGACCTGGACCCAGGAGGACACCTTCGGGCCGATCGAGGTGCGCGTCAAGTGACGGATGGGCTTCAGACCACTCTGGAGGCGCTGTTGTTCCTGTCCCCGGACCCGGTCTCGGCCGGCGAGCTCGCCGAGGCCGTCGAGGTCGACGAGGAGGCCGTCGCCGAGGCGCTCGAGTCGCTCCAGAAGGAGCTCGAGTCGAACGGCCGCGGGGTGCGGCTGCGGAAGGTTGCGGGCGGTCACGCGCTGGCGACGATCCCGGAGGCAGAGGACGCAGCCCGGCGGCTGCTCTCGAAGCCCCGGACCCCGCCGCTGACACAGGCGCAGGCCGAGGTGCTCGCGATCGTCGCCTACCTCCAGCCGGTCTCCCGGCCCGAGATCGCGCGGATCCGCGGAGTCAGCTCTGACTCGGCCGTCGGCAGCCTGACCGAGCGCGGCATGATCGAGGAGCGGGGGCGCACCCAGTTCGGCGCCATCACCTACGCGACGACCGCGCTGTTCGAGAAGCTCTTCGGCCTCTCCGGCCTCGACGCGCTCCCCGACCCCTCGCAGTTCGACCCGACTCCCGAGGACGAGCGCGAGCTGCGCGAGCGGCTGCTGAAGGCCGGCGAGCAGCGCAGCGAATGAGGTTCGCCGCCGGACTCGCGGCCGCGCTGGTCGCGGCGGTCCTGGGCACCCCGTCGGCGAGCGCCGCGACGATCACCGTCGATACGACGGCCGACGAGTACGACGTCGTCGCCGACATGGACTGCTCCCTGCGGGAGGCCGTTCAGTCGACGAACGCAAACGCCATGTTCGGAGGCTGCGACGACGCTGGGAGCCTGGTTTCCCAGGACGTGATCTCGCTTCCTGCCGGGACCTATGCGCTGACGCTCATGGGGCCCGACGAGGAGGCGAACGCAACCGGCGACCTCGACCTCTCCCCGGGGGCCGGGGGCGTCCGGCTCGAGGGCACTGGTCTCACCCGGCCGACGATCGACGGCCTGCTGGCGGACCGCGCCCTGGACGTCCACGGCGCCGGCGACGTCGAGCTGGCGGGACTGCGGGTCTTTCGCGGTAGCACTGATCTCGAGGCGGTCCTGCCGGTGGACGAGCAGGTGGGCGGCGGACTGCGCCGCGACGGGAGCGTCGGGAGCGTCAGCGTCGATGACTCGGTCCTGGAGCAGAACAGCGGCCCGACCGGAGGCGCCGCGCTCGCGCTGCTCTCCCCTGGACCGCACACGGTCGAGGACACCGTCGTCTCGGACAGCATCGCCGCCAACGACGGCGCGATTTACTCGGCCGGCGCCCTCGACGTGGTGCGGTCCCTGATCGCGGCGAACCACGGTGGCGGCCTGCGGGTCGCCGGCGGGCCGACCGCCTCGCTCACGGTCACCGACAGCGCGCTCGTCCATAACGAGCAGCTCGACGCGGGAATGGGGGCGATCCGCGGCGATGGGGACGTGACCGTCGTCAACTCCACGATTCACGGGAACCTGAGCGGGTTCGTCGGCGGCATCAGCGCGCCCGGGGACATCACCGTTCGCTTCTCGACGATCACGGAGAACTTCGGGCCGGAGGGAATCTCGAGCGACGAGGCCGGCGGGATCGACAGCTCGAGCGCCGACTCTGTCCTGCTCGACGGCGTGATCCTGGCGGGGAACTTCACCGGCAGCACTCCGTCGAACTGCAACGAGGCGGCCGGGGTCACGGCTGGCCCCAACCCGAACCTCGAGGGCGCGGACACCTGCGGCCTGGGCCCACCGAGCCAGGTCACAACCGACCCGCAGCTCGATGTCCTGGCGAACAACGGCGGCCCGACTCCCACCCGCGGGCTCTACCCGGGCAGCCCCGCGCTCGACAAGGCACCCGCGTGCGGCTTCCCCACCGACCAGAGGGGGACGCCCCGCACCGACCTGGCCTGCGACCTCGGCGCCTTCGAGGGGACCGTCCCGCGGCCGGTGGCGACGCCCCCGGCGGAGCCGAAGCCACCCGGAGGCGACCCGAAGTGCAAGGCGAAGAAGCGGGTCTGCTGCTCGAAGCAGCAGAAGGCGAGGGGCAAACCGCGCTGGTGCCGCAAGAAGGGGCGGGGCAAGGCGAAGTCGCCCGCAAAGCCGAAGCCCCGCGCCGCGGTCCACCGCGAGGTGATCGGCCGCTCCGTCCACGGCCGCCCGCTGGTCGCGATCCGGATCGGCGACCCGGACGCCGAGCGGGTGGCGCTGGTGGTCGGCGTCATCCACGGCAACGAGCCCGTCGGCCTCGAGGTGATCTCCCGGCTGCGGCGGGAATGGGCCGAGATCAAGGGCACGCAGATCTGGCTGCTGAAGAGCCTCAACCCCGACGGTCAGCGCAGCGGGAAGCGCAAGAACGCCCATGGCGTGGACCTGAACCGCAACTTCCCCTTCGGCTGGAAGCCGAACAAGCAGCCCGACAGCGGGTTCTACCCGGGGCCGAGCCCGGCCTCCGAGCCCGAGACCAGGGCCGCGATGGACTTCATCCGGCGGATCCAGCCCGATGTCTCGATCTGGTACCACCAGCCCTGGCGTGCGGTCCTCGCCTGCCGCGGGCGCCCGGCGGCCGGTGTCCGCTATTCGGAGTTGTCAGGAATGAGGATGAGCTGCCGCGGCCGGGGCCTGCCGGGAACGGCGATCAGCTGGCAGAAGGACGAGTTCGCCGGCAGCGAGGCGTTCGTGGTGGAGTTCGCGGGAGGACCGCTTCCGAACCGGATTGCGAGACGCCATGCCCGCGCCGCTGCCCTGCTCGCCCGTGACGGCGCCTCCGGGGCCTCCGCCCGGGCCGCCGTACCCAAGCCTCAGATCAGGAAGCGGCTGATTCCCTATCCCGCAAGTCGCCTGAACGACATGGCCGGCTACTCCAAGCGCCACTACGGCGAGCGCACCTACACGCTGTCCGAGCCGCAGGCAGATCGTCATCCACTACGCCGTCGCGGGCAGCATCGACTCGATCTACAACACCTTCGCGCCAAACCGGCCGGACCCGGAGTTCGGCGAGCTGCCCAACGTCTGCAGCCACTTCGCGGTCGGCGCCGACGGCCGGACCGTCAAGTTCGTGCCGGCGAACATCCGCTGCCGCCACGTGGTCGGCCTCAACCACGTCTCGCTCGGGATCGAGCACGTCGGCTTCAGCGACGGCCAGGTCCTGGGCCGCAAGCGCCAGTTCAAGGCGTCGCTGCGCCTCACGCACGCCCTCCGCTGCCGCTTCGACATCCCCGTCAAGGACGTGATCGGGCACAACGAGAGCCTCTCGAGCCGCTTCTACCTGGAGCTGGACCCCGACTTCCAGGGGCAGACGCACGGGGACTTCAAGCGCCGCTCGATGCGGATTTACCGCCGCGCCCTCACCCGATTGGGGGATTGTTGAGGGTCCGACCCGGCTGAGAGACTCCGCCCGTTCATTCCCTGGGGGCAAAGGAGGTTCTATGAACGGCAAGGCATGGCTGGCGCCGCTGTCAGGCGTCCTGTTTCTCGTGGTGATGATCGCGTCCTTCCTGGTGATGGGCGAGGAGCCGCCCGATCCGACCGAGGACAGCGCGCAGACGATCGCCGACTTCTACAAGGACAAAGACGACGAGATGATGCTCTCGTCGGCCCTGTTCTCACTTGCCGCAGTGTTCCTGGTGTTCTTCGGCGGGTGGCTGCGCGGTGTCCTGCGCGACGCTCCCGGATCCACCGACGTGCTCTCGACGATCGCGTTCGGGGGGACGCTGGTGCTCGCCGGCGGGCTCGCCACCAGTGCGACCATCGGCTTCGCGCTCGGCGACCTGGCCGACGATGTCAGCCCCGAGGTGATCAACTCTCTCAACGCGCTGAGCTGGGACTTCTTCTTCCCGTTCGCGGTGGGAGTGACGGTGATGACGCTCGCCGCCGGCCTCTCGATCCTCCGGCACGGGGGGTTGCCGAAGTGGCTCGGCTGGGTGGCGATCCTGATCGGGCTCATCTCCCACACGCCCGTCGGCTTCATCGGCGCGGCGGCGGCAGCCCTATGGATCGGCGTCGTCAGCGTCATCGGGATCCTCGGAGCTCGGAAGGCCTCGACCGCCTGAGTCTCGGTGCGTGATGGCGGGCCCCGGCCAACCGGCCGGGGTCCGCCGCGCGCCGCGACAATGCGGCGGTGCGCCTCGCCAAGTTCCTCGCTCACAGCGGCGTCGCCTCCCGCCGGGCGGCCGAGCGCCTGATCGCCTCTGGCCGGGTCCGCGTCGGAGGAGAGGTCGTGAGGGATCCGGCCACCGACGTCGACGAGGCGAGCGGGGTGGAGGTCAACGGGGAGGCCGTCGGCCCCGAGCCCCGGGAGGTCTGGGCGCTCAACAAGCCGGCGGGCGTCGTCTCGACGGCGCGGGAACCGGGGCGGCGGCAGGCCGTCACAGAGCTCGTCGACTCGAATCGGCGCCTCTACCCAGTGGGTCGGCTCGACGCCGATTCCACGGGGCTGATCCTTCTCACGAACGATGGGGAGCTCGCCAACCGGCTCACGCACCCGCGCTACGGGGTCCCGAAGACCTACCGAGTCCGCCTGGCCCGGCCGCCCGCCGAGCGCGACCTCGAGCGGCTCCGGCGCGGCGTGCAGCTCGAGGACGGCCCGACCGCCCCGGCCGGAGTGCGCCGCCGGGGTGAGCGCGAGCTGGAGATCACGATCCGGGAGGGCCGCAAGCGGCAGGTCCGCCGGATGGCCGAGGCGGTGGGCAACGAGATCGAGGCGCTGACCCGGATCGCGTTCGGCCCGCTGGGCCTCGGCGACCTCGCGCAGGGCGCGGCGCGGCGCCTCAGCGAGGGTGAAGTCGCCGCGCTCTGGGAAGATGCCGCTCCATGAGACCCCACGCGGTCCTCATCTACTGCGGCCGGTCCCTCCGGAGGCTTTCGCGATGAGCGACGAACGCCTCTGGGCCGTGCGCGGTGCCGTCAAGGTGGCCAGCAACGACGACTCCGCCATCCTCAGCTCCACCGAGGAGCTGATGAGCGAGTTGATCTCTCGGAACGGCCTGAAACCTGAGCAGATCGTGAGCTGCATCTTCACGTCGACCCGCGACCTGAACGCCGACTTCCCGGCGGTGGCGGCACGGAACGTCGGCCTCAGCACGGTCCCGCTTCTCTGCGCGCAGGAGATCGACGTGCCGGGCGCGATGCGCTCGGTCATTCGCGTCCTCGTTCACTACTACGCGCCGCAGGACCACGAGCCGGCGCACACGTACCTCGGGGCGGCGCAGGACCTGCGCTCGGATCTGCACGCCGCCCAGTAGCCGAGCCGCCGCGCTCCGCGCGCCGTAGTCTGAAGCCGATGGTCACGGTTCGGGTGGCAGCGATCTCGGACGCGGAGCGGATGGCGAGCGTCAACGCCGCCGGCTGGAGCGAGGGCTATCGCGGGATCGTTCCCGAGGAGCGCCTCGAGCACCTGCCGGTAGCGGACTGGCTGCGCCAGATGCGTGCGGGACTGCGCGAGCCGCGCCTCGACTCCTTCACCAGGATCGCCGAGATCGACGGCGCGTTCGCCGGCTACTGCTTCGTCGCGGCGCCGGGGCGCGACCAGCCCGACGACTCCCGGATCACCGAGCTGGTCGCGATCTACGTCGAGCCGGAGCTGTGGCGGCAGGGTGTGGGGAGGGCACTGCTCGATGCCGCGGTCGAGCAGGCCGGCGCGCTCGGCTTCGGGTCGATGTACCTGTGGACCTTCGAGGAGAACCACCGCGCCCTGGGCTTCTACCGCGCGCTCGGCTTCGAGCCCGACGGCGCCCGGCGGCCGTTCGTGCCGATCGGGACCCCGACCGTGCGCATGCAGCGGCAGCTGGGCTGACGCGCCCAGGCCCCGTCACAATGCCCTGGTTGTGACCGTGACCTTTGCCGACAAGCTCTCACGCATCCCGCACTACGAGCCCGGGACCTCGCTCGACGACGCCGCCAAGCAGGCGGAGACGCCGGACGCGATCAAGCTCGCCTCGAACGAGTCGCCCTTCCCGCCGCACCCGGCGGTGGTCGAGGCGATCGCGGCCGCGGCCGCCGGGGTCAACCGCTATCCCGGATCCCGCGGCGGGCGAGCTGCGGCGGCGGATCGCGAACCGCTTCGACACGGATCCGTCCCGGATCGCGCTGGCGAACGGCTCCTGCGAGATCCTGCTCGCCGCCGCGCTCGCGCTCTGCGAGGAGGGCGACGAGATCCTCTACGCCTGGCCGTCGTTCTCGATGTACCCGTACATGGCGCCGCTCTCGGGGGCCCGCGAGATCCGCGTCCCGCTGGGCGACGGCTACGTCCACGACCTCGACGCGATGCTCGAGGAGGTGACCGCGGCCACGCAGCTGCTGCTGGTCTGCAACCCGAACAACCCGACCGGGACCCACATCCCGGCCGAGCGGATCGCCGCGTTCATGGAGGCGGTGCCCTCGCGGGTGACCGTGATCCTCGACGAGGCCTACATCGAGTTCCAGGCCACCGACGACCCCGACGCGACGATCGACCTGCTGCCGAGGTTCCCGAACCTGGTCCTGTTGCGGACGTTCAGCAAGTGCTACGGGCTGGCCGGCCTGCGGGTCGGCTACGCGCTGGCGACTCCGCAGTTCCGCTCCGCCGTCGACGCCGTGCGCCAGCCGTTCAGCGTCAACGCGATCGCGCAGGCCGCCGCCGGCGAGGCGATCCTGCACCAGGACGACGTGACCGACAGGGTCGAGAAGAACATGGCGGAGCGGCTCTTCGTCGAGGAGGGGATCCGCGAGCTGGGCCTCGACGCCGCCGACTCGCAGGCGAACTTCTCCTGGCTCTCCCTCGGCGACCGCGACGAGGGCGAGGTGGTCGCCTCACTGAGCCGCGCCGGCGTCGCCGTCCGCCCCGGCACACCCCTCGGCGGCCCGGGCCACCTCCGCGTCACCTACGGCACCCGCTCGGAGAACGAGCGCTTCCTCGCGGCCCTGCGCGAGGCGCTCGCCTGACTGCGGGAAAACCCTCTCGACAGCGCCGGGGCGCTCTGATACAAACACGGGGATGCTCCTGAGCACGCGCACCCAGCTCCTCGCCCGCGTCTACGACGCGGCGCCCGCGCGTGCCTACTTCCTTGGGTCGGCGGCCCTGCGGGCCACCTCCTGGTACGGCCGATTTAGCTAGGCGTCCGGCCCGCGGCCGAGCAGTTCCGCCGCACCGCAGCAACTCCGCACCGGGCGCCCTCAAGCCAGGACCGCTGTCGTACCAGTAGAAACAAGGAGCCGTAGAGAATGAACTTACGTATGAAGGACCTACCGACAGAGAGATCAGGACGAGTTCGCGACCAGCGCATCGAGCGGGTCGTCGAGCTGGTGGCGCCCTCGGAGATCCTCGAGGACCTGCCGCTGAGCGCCGAGCAGGAGGAGGCGGTGCTCCGCGACCGTGAGGAGGTCGCGGGCATCCTCAAGCGAGAGGACGACCGCCTGCTGGTGATGGTCGGACCGTGCAGCGTCCACGACGTGGACGCCGCCCTCGACTACGCCGCGCGGCTGAGCGCGACCGCGAAGGAGCTCGAGGGCGACCTCTGCATCGCGATGCGCGTCTACTTCGAGAAGCCGCGCACCACCATCGGCTGGAAGGGCCTGATCAACGATCCACACCTCGACGGGAGCGGGGACGTCAACTACGGGCTGCACATGGCGCGCTCGCTGCTGCGCGAGGTGCTCGACCTGGGGTTGCCGATCGGCTGCGAATTTCTGGATCCCATCACGCCCCAGTACATCTCGGACCTGGTCGCCTGGGGAGCGATCGGCGCCCGGACGACGGAGAGCCAGATCCACCGCCAGCTCGCGTCGGGCCTGTCGATGCCGGTCGGCTTCAAGAACGGCACTGACGGCAACGTCAAGGTCGCCGTCGACGCGGTGCGCGCCGCCGCGGCGAAGCACGCGTTCGCGGGTGTCCACGTCACCGGCCAGCCGGCGATCCTGCACACCGACGGCAACCCGGACTGCCACGTGATCCTGCGCGGTGGGCGCGGGGCTTCGAACTACGACCAGGAGACGGTCGAGGACGCCCTGTCGCAGCTTCGTGCCGCCGGCCTGCCCGAGCGGGTGGTGATCGACGCCTCGCATGACAACAGCGGCAAGGACCACCAGCGCCAACCGCAGGTGGCTCGCGAGATCGCCGACCAGATCGCAGCCGGAAGCAATGCGATCGTCGGCGTGATGCTCGAGTCGTTCCTGGTGGCAGGACGCCAGGACCTGGAGCCCGGGACCGACCTGGTCTACGGCCAGTCGATCACCGACGCCTGCATGGACTGGGACACCACCGTCCTCGCCCTCGACCGGCTGGCGGCGGCCGTGCGCAGCCGGCGCGAGTGAAAATTGCAGTCCTCGGCGTCGGGCTGATCGGCGGCTCGATCGGGCTGGCGGCGCGCGAGCGCCTCGGCGCGACCGTGGCCGGGTTCGATCCCGATGCGGAGCTGCTGGCGAAGGCCAAGGAGCTGGGAGCGATCGACGAGGCCGGGGACTCGGTCGCTGCCGCGGTGGAGGGGGCCGAGGCCGTCTTCTGCGCGGCACCGGTCGCGGCCCTGCCCGGGCTCGGGGAGGAGGCTCTCGCCGCAGCCGGCGAGGACGCCTTCGTCACCGATGTCGGCTCCGTAAAGCGCGAGGTGATCGACCGGCTCGGGGAGGAGCCGCGCTTCATCGGCGGCCATCCGCTCGCCGGGGCGGAGACGGCCGGAGTCGAGAACGCGCGCGCCGACCTGTTCGAGGGCGCGCGCTGGTACCTGACGCCGACCGAGCGCACCGAGGGAGTGCTCTACGACCGCGCCCAGCGAGTCGTCACCGACCTCGGCGCCAGGCCACAGGCGATCGACGCCGAGTCGCACGACCGACTGATGGCGACCGTCAGCCACCTGCCGCACGTGCTCGCCAACGTGCTCGCGGCCCGCGCCGCGGACTCCGTCTCCGGCGAGAGCGAGCGGCTCCCGGAGGTCGGCCCGAGCTTTCGCGACGCGACCCGGGTGGCTGGAGCCAACCCCGCGATCTGGGGCGACATCTTCGCCGGCAACCGGAAGGCCGTCGTGCGGGAGATCGAGGCGGTCGTCGACGACCTCCAGGCCGCCGCTCAGCGTGCTCGGCTCCGGGGACCGCGACGCCGTCGGCGAGTGGCAGCGCTCCGCCGGAGAGCACCGGCGCAGGCTGCTGGAGGACGAGCTCGAGGGCGGTCCGCTCCACGAGCTCAGGGTGCGCGTGCCGAACCGCCCCGGGATCGTCGCGGAGCTGGCGCTGGCACTCGGCCGCGGCGGCGTCAACATCGAGGACATGGCTCTCTACCCGGCCGCCGACATGAGCTCCGGCGCGGTGTCGCTGTTCATCGCCGGTGACGACGCCGCCGAGCGCGCGATCGCACTGGTTCGCGATCTCGGTCACGACGTCTCGCGGGTCGAGAGGTGACCCGCTTCGATCCGAGCGGCCCACTCCGGGGCGAGCTCCGCCCGCCGCCGGACAAGTCGATCTCTCACCGCGCCGCGCTGATCGGCGCGATGGCGACGGGGCCGACCCGGATCTCCGGCTACCTCGACTCCGCCGACAGCCGCTCGACGCTGCGCGCGGTCGCCGCCGTCGGGGCCGGCGTCACCGAGGGTGAGCCGGACGGCAACGGCGGCCTCTTCGTGGAGGTCGAGGGCGCGGGGCTCCGCGGCGCCCGGCCAGCCGCGATCGACGTCGGGAACGCCGGCACCCTGCTGCGGGTCATGCCGGGCTGGCTCGCGGGGCAGCCATCCGGGGAGTGGTCGTTCGACGGGGACGAGTCGATCCGCCGCCGTCCGGTCGACAGGATCGCCGAGCCGCTGGGCCGCATGGGGGCGTCGGTCCAGGCCCGGGACGGGCGCCTGCCGCCCCTGACGGTGACCGGTTCGAGCCTGAGCGGGATCGACTACGAGCTGCCGATCGCAAGCGCCCAGGTGAAGTCCTGCCTGCTGCTGGCCGGGCTGATGGCGGAGGGCGCGACGACGGTTCGCGAGCCGGAGCCGTCCCGCGACCACACCGAGCGGATGCTCGCCGCCGCCGGGGCGCAGCTCTCGCGCGAGGGCAGCGCGATCACGATCTCGCCGGCCGAGGAGCTCGAGTCCGGCGACATCACGATCCCTGGAGACTTCTCCTCTGCCGCATTCTTGATCGCGGCCGGGCTGATCGTGCCGGGCGCCGAGCTGCGGCTGGAGGGTGTCGGCATCAACCGCAGCCGGATCGGCCTCCTCGCCATCCTCGACCGGATGGAAGTCGAGATGGGGGAGGGGGACGGGGCCGCCCTGACGATCAACGAGATCGAGGAGCCCGGCCCGGAGCCGGTCGCGACCCTCGAGGTGCGGCACACCGGACTCCGGGGAGCAACCGTCGGCGCCGAGGACGTGCCGGCGGCGATCGACGAGCTGCCGCTGGTCGCACTGCTCGGCTGCTTCGCCGAGGGAGAGACGGTGGTCACGGGCGCCGGTGAGCTTCGCCACAAGGAAACGGACCGGATCGCCGCGGTCGTGGACGGCCTCTCGGGCTTGGGCGCGGAGATCGAGGCCGCGGAGGACGGGTTCACCGTCCGCGGCACCGGCCGGTTGCGCGGCGGCACGATCGACGCCCGCGGGGACCACCGCATGGCGATGCTCGGCGCTGTCGCCGGACTGGCGAGCGAACAGGGCGTCGAGGTGAACGGCTTCGAGGCCGTTGAGGTGAGCTACCCGGGTTTCGTCCGCGACCTCGCCGCGCTGACTACGAGCTAGCTGCGGTTGCTCGGGTGGCCCTCGCCGGGCCAGGGGGAGAGGACCAGCAGGAGGCGAGCATCGCTCTTCGCAGTCACCTCGTGGCGCTCGTTCGGGTCGAAGATCGCCAGCAGGCCGACCCCGCCCTCGACCGACTCGCCATCCGCGGCCTTGACCTCGAGCTCGCCGGCGACGACGAGCAGCCAGGCGCGCTCGTGGACCTGGTGCTCCGCCAGCTGCTCCCCAGCCGGCAGGTCGATGACGATCGCGCGGCCCTCCGACTCCGAGTCGAGCACCTGCGGCTTGTGGACCTCGACGTCGAGATCGTTGAGATTCCAGGTCTCCATCGGCACGGCACTCTATTAACCCACAAGCTCCGAAGTACCCTCAGCCAAATGGTCATCGCCATCGACGGTCCCGCCGGGGCCGGCAAGTCAACCGTCGCCCGGGGGGTCGCTGACGCCCTCGGCTTCACCTATCTCGATTCCGGTGCGATGTACCGCTGCGTGGCGATGGCCGCCCTGCGGACGGGATCCGATCTCGACAACGACGACGAGCTCGGCGACCTGGCGCGGGCCCTCGAGATCTCCTTCGACGGCGACAGCGCCGTGTTGGAGGGGCGAGCGGTGGGCGAGGAGATCCGCTCCCCCGAGGTCACCGCGGCCGCCTCCCGGGTCTCGGTCCACCCCCAGGTGCGCGAGGCGATGGTCGCGCGCCAGCGCGAGCTGATCGAGGCCGGCCGCTACGTCGCCGAGGGGCGCGACATCGGCACCGTTGTCAGCCCCGACGCCCCGTTGAAGGTCTTCCTGACCGCGAGCGAGGAGGAGCGCGCCCGCCGTCGCGCGGCCGACAGCGGCGAGCCGGTCGAGACCGTGCTGGCCGCCCAGCGGGACCGGGACGCGCGGGACAGAGAGCGCGAGCACGGGGCCCTGCGCCCGGCGGACGACTCGATCGAGTTGGACACGACCGGGCTCGGGTCCGACCAAGTGATCCAGCGCGTGGTGGGCCTCGCTCGGGAGCGGGGGCTCGCGTGACGGCCCCGGGCGAATCCCGGCGGCCCTCGGTCGCGGTGGTCGGCTTTCCCAACGCCGGCAAGAGCACCTTGATCAACCGGCTCAGCGGCGGCCGGGAGGCGGTCACCGACGCGGAGCCGGGGGTGACCCGCGACCGCCGGGCGCTGCCGGCTGAGTGGAACGGGTTCTCCTTCGACCTGATCGACACCGGCGGCGTGGACCTGGCCGACTCGGACGAGCTCGCCCGGGCAGTCCAGTCCCAGGCCAGGGCGGCCATGGAGGAGGCCGACGTGATCCTGCTGGTCGTGGACGCGCGCGCCGGGCTCGGGCCGGGTGACAGCGAGCTGGCCGACCTCCTGCGTCGCTCGGCGAAGCCGGTGCTGGTCGCGGCCAACAAGGTGGACAGCCCCGGGGACGCCTCCCTGGGCGCCGAGCTGTACGCCCTCGGGCTTGGCGACCCGCTGCCGGTCTCGGCGTCCCACGGGCTCGGCACCGGCGACCTGCTGGACCGCGTGGTGACCACGCTGGCGGAAGTCGCATCGGGCGACGCTCCCGCGGACGACGAGGGACCGCCCCGGATCGCGATTCTCGGCCGCCCCAACGCCGGCAAGTCCTCGCTGCTCAACAGCCTGATCGGCTCGGAGCGCGTGATCGTCTCCGATCGCGCCGGGACGACCCGCGATCCGGTGGACACCGAGGCCGAAATCGACGGCCGCCGGGTCATGCTGGTCGACACCGCGGGCCTGCGGCGGCGGAGCAAGGTCGCCGGCACCGTCGGCTACTACGCCCAGCTTCGCTCCGAGCGTGCGGCCGAGCGAGCGGACGCCGCGATCGTCGTCTGCGACGCGACGGAGGGGGTCACGGCCGAGGACCTTCGGGTCGCCGAGGTCGCGATGAAGTCCGGCTGCGCAACCGTCCTCGCGCTCAACAAGTGGGACCTGGTGGACGGCTCTGACGCCGAGGCGATCCTCGAGGACGCCCGCGAGCGCGCCGCCCGCAAGCTCCGCCTGCGCCCGCCGGTGATGGCGACCTCCGCCCTGAGTGGAAGGGGGGTTGGGGCCGTCTTCGGGCAGGCCCTCGCCCTCGCCGACCGCTCCGCGGAGCGGATCCCGACCAGCGCCCTGAACAAGCTCGTCGGAGCCGTGGTCGCCGAACGCCCGCCGCCGCAGCGGCACGGCCGCAGGCTGCGGCTCTACTACGCGGCCCAGATCAGCCGCCGCCCGCCACGGTTCGCGATCCAGGTCAACGACCGCCGGCTGATCGTCCGGGACTGGGCCTACTTCCTCGAGAACCGCCTGCGGGAGGCACTCCGTCTCGAGGGCATTCCCCTGGTGATCGACTACGTCCCCAAGCAGGGGCGGGGGAGAGATCGCAGCACCAAGCAGGTCGGGCGGGTATAAGCCCTGCGTGCCGCGCAGACCGCGACTGCCGAAGATGGAGCTTCGACGCCGGTTCTCCGACTGGCTCGCACGCACCGAGGAGCCCGGTGCGAAGGAGACGAAGCCGTTCGCCAAGCCGCCGGCAACGCCGGCCTCGAAGCCGAAGCCGGCTGCGAAGCCATCCGAGGGGAAGAAGCCGTCCACGGGGCTCTGGTTCCGGCTCAGCACGCGGGTCACGGCGATCGGCTACTGGATCCGCGAGAAGTCGCAGAGCGCCGACCGCAACCTGCGAGGCGTCACCGAGTGGCTCGAGAAGGCCGGGGCGTTCGTTGCCGGGCTCTGGACCGAGCGCTCGCGCGAGACCCGGTGGCGGATCCTCGGCGTGCTGGGCGTGGCCGGCCTCTATCTCCTGCTGAAGTTCGCCCCGGTCCCCCTGGTGCCGTGCTCGGTCTCCTCCTACAAGGAGTGCGCGCCCGAGGACGGGACCGTCGCCCTGGTTCCCGCCGACGCGCTGCTCTACGCGCACGTGACGCTCGACGAGGACACGGAGCAGTTCGAGTACGCCGAGGACCTCGCCGACCGGCTGCCCGAGGGCCTCGTGAGTGCCGTCATCGGCGGGCTGCCCGTGCCGTCGGTCGCGACACTCGACATCCGCGAGAACATCGTCCCGTGGGCGGAGGGGGACATCGCACTGACGCTGATCGCAGGCCCGAAGAAGTCTTCGGCCGCAGCCCTGATCGCGGGGGTCGAGGACGAGGAGGGCGCTGAGGCGTTCCTGGCCTCGATCGCTCCGGCCGGGGCACCTACCGAGTCGCAGGTCGGTGACGCGCCGCTGAGGGTCTGGCCGAACGGGTTCTCGGCCGCCAACACCGATGACAAGCTCGTCTTCGGCCTCGAGCTGGCCGTGCGCGCGGTTCTCGAGACGGCCGCGGGCGACAGGGAGAACCTGCCGGGGTCCGAGCAGGGATCGTCGCGCGACGAGCTGCCGGAGGTGCGGTTCGCCGAGGTCTACATGTCGCGAAAGGGCGTGCAGCGGATCCTCGCCGTGGAGCCTCCACCTACCGGCGCCACCCAGCTCGAGACCTTCGTCAACTACGGGGCGACCGCGGGCATGGCCGCCGCGGCGCGCACGCGCGAGGACGGCATCGAGGTCGATCTCGTCAGCAAGCTCGATGCGAAGCTCGTCAAGCAAAGCCCCACGTTCATCGCCGACCTGCCGAGGTTCGAGGTCGGTCTCACCGATCTGGTCGGCGATCGCGCGATCGGCTACGTCGGCATCGGCGAGGTCGGTCCGACCCTGAACGCGCTCCTCGAGGGCGCCGGGCAGGAGGCCCAGGGCCTCGCCGGGTCGCTCCGTGCCCTCGCGCAGCGGCTGGAGCAGGAGGCGGGCGTCGATCCCCTCGGCGAGCTGCTTCCCGCCCTGCAGGGCCAGGCCGCGCTGGTCGCCGAGCCCACCGACGGACCACCCCGTTACACGCTGATCGTCGACGACGTGGATGAGGGTGCCGCGGAGGAGGCCCTGGCGAAGCTCCAGGGACCGATCCTGCGCGCCCTCCAGGAGCCCGGCGCCCCGCAGATCCCGCGCTTCGAGGCTCAGGAGGTCGAGGGCGTGACCGTGCAGTCGGTGCAGATCAGCCCGACGGTCAACCTCTCCTACGCGCTCTTCGACGGCCTGCTGGTGGTGAGCACGGACCCCGCCGGCATCGCGCAGGTGCGCTCGGACGACCGCAAGCTCGCCAACTCGGAGACGTTCGTGGAGACCGTTGACGACCTCCCGGAGGAGGTGTCGGCGCTAGTCTTCCTCAACCTCGAAGAGCTGTTCGGTCAGATCCGAAGGTCCCCTCTGGTCGAGGATCCCGGCATCGCAGGCCTGAGCAGCAGCCTGGAAAACGTGAGCGCGATCGCGCTCTCGGCACAGGGCTCCGACGAGGAGATCAACTCAGAGATGTTCTTCGCGATACCGGAGGATTGAGCACGAAAATGAGCGAGTACCTGTTCACGTCCGAGTCCGTCACCGAAGGCCACCCGGACAAGATCTGCGACCAGATCTCCGACGGGGTCCTCGACGCGATCATGAAGGACGACCCCAACGGCCGGGTCGCCTGCGAGACGCTCGTCAACACCGGGCTCGTCGTCGTTTCGGGCGAGATCACGACCGAGACCTACGTCGACATCCCGAAGATCGCGCGCGAGACGATTCGCAGGATCGGCTACGACGACCCGCGCTACGGGTTCGACCACGAGGCGTGCGCGGTCCTGACCGCGATCGACGAGCAGTCGCCCGACATCGCGCAGGGCGTGGACAAGGGCCAGGAGCAGCGCGAGGGCGGCTCCAGCGACGAGCTCGACGAGGCCGGGGCCGGCGACCAGGGCATGATGTTCGGCTACGCGTCCCGCGAGACCAAGGCGCTGATGCCGATGCCGATCCAGGTCGCTCATCAGCTCGCGCGCCAGCTCGCCGAGGTCCGCAAGGCCGAGAAGGTCCCCTATCTCGGCCCCGACGGCAAGACCCAGGTCTCCGTCCGCTACGAGAACGACCGGCCGGTGGAGATCGAGAAGGTCCTGGTCTCCACCCAGCACCGCGAGGAGGCCGGCGAGCAGATGATCCGCAACGACCTCTGGGAGCACGTGGTCGAGCCGGTCCTGCACACCGAGTACAAGGAGCTCTTCACGGAGAAGGAGCTGCTCGAGAACTTCATGGTCAACCCGACGGGCAAGTTCGTGATCGGCGGCCCGGTCGGCGACGCCGGGCTGACCGGCCGCAAGATCATCGTCGACACCTACGGCGGCGCCGCGCGGCACGGTGGCGGCGCCTTCAGCGGCAAGGACCCGTCGAAGGTAGACCGCTCAGCGGCCTACGCGGCGCGCTACGCGGCGAAGAACGTGGTCGCCGCCGGACTGGCCGACCGCTGCGAGATCCAGGTCGCCTACGCCATCGGCGTCGCCCACCCGGTCTCGATCATGGCCCAGACCTTCGGCACCGGCAAGCTGTCGGACGCCGAGATCGCGCGCATCGTGGGCGAGGAGTTCGACCTGCGCCCGATGGCCTTCCGCCGCTACCTCGACCTGCACCGCCCGATCTTCCAGAAGACCGCCGCTTACGGCCACTTCGGCCGCGAGGACTCGGACTTCACCTGGGAGAAGACGGACCGAGTTGACGCGCTGAAGAAGGCCGCGGGGCTCGAGGCGAAGGCGGAGGCTCCGGCCTAGGCGCAGCGGCTCACCGCTTCTTCTTTTTCTTCTTCTTGCACTTCTTCTTCTTGGCCGCGGCGCCCGCGTTCTTCTTGCCCTTCTTCTTTTTCTTCTTGCACTTCTTCTTGGCCGGCTCCGGGGTTGTCGTCATCGGACAGGGGGGCGGCACGGCCTCGTCGGCTCCGATGTCGCGCCGCCCGGCTCCCGCGGTGCAGGGGACGCCTGTAGATGCTCGTATTTCGGCGTCGATGTCAAGCGCTCCGGGTCCCGGAGCCGCCGGGTTGCCGGCGTCGATCATCGGGGAGCCGCCTAGCAGGTGGTAGTCGTTTCCGGCGGGGTTGACGAACATCGGGTCGGCGCTGCTCACGAAACCGGGCTGGTTGCAGGCCCCGCTGCCACTGCCGCGGGAGAACGACACGGTGCAGGCCAGCGCCGCGCCGCCCGAGACTCCGGAGGGCGCGGTGCCAGCTCCGACGATGCTGGAGTCGAGATCGAGGCTCGTCCCGGCGCCGACCAGTATGTCGCTGGACATGGCCGTATCGATGATCGTGGCGTTGGTCACCTCGGCCCCAACGCCGAAGTTGGTGACGCTCTGGGATAGGACGAGCCCACCGGTCATCGTCTTGGCGATCAGGTCGCTATCCAGCGTTACGGGCACCGTGTTGCCGGTCGCGGTGACCCCGGAGATGTGGCCGAAGATGCGATTGCGCCGCATCGTCGCGGTCGCGACGTTCGCCATGTCTGTCTGCTGGACGAGGACGGCGTCGGAGTTCCCCGTGCCGGGCGAGTGGATGTGGTTCGCGATGAGCGTCGCCTCGGCTCCGTTGAAGAGCAGGATCCCCGTGCCGAAGGTGCCCTGTTGATGCGTCCCGGTGATCGTGTTGTTCGAGATCGTTGGCGTCGTCGCCGTGGTGGTGAGGGCGAAGATTCCGTTCCAGTAGCCGTCGAAGCTGTTGGCCGAGACGATCGGAGAACCGGCTGCGTTCAGGACCAGCCCCACCTGCTGGTCTGTGGGCATCGGGTCGTCGAACGTGTTCCCGGTGATCGTCGGCGAGAAGGTTCCCCCGTCCGGATCGACCACCACCTCGGCTCCGTATTGCCCACCGTTCGTGGTGTCGTCGAACAGGTTCCCGCTGATGGTCGCTGCGGCGAGGATCTCGATCGCGTTGCCGTTCCCTCGAATGGTGAGGCCGCTGATGGTCCCGGTGCTGTTCATCGTCACGGTGTTCTGCGAGGTGGCGACGTTCGAGAGGATCGCTTCGCCGGCGGCCGCCGGGACGAAGGCCTGATCCTCGATCAGGGAGTCGTTGCCATTGACCGTGACCGTGCCCATGTAGGTACCGCCGCCGATGTGGACGACGTCTGACGTCCCAGCCTGATTCAGGGCGAACTGGATCGTCAAGCAGGGAGTCGCCGGGACCGTGCAGGTCGTCGTGTCGCTGCCGCTGTTGTCGACGTAGAGGTCGACCGCCGCAGCAGTCGCCACGTTTCCGAGCAGCAGCGCCGCCGCCACCAGCCCGACCACACACCCTCTTGTCCTCATCTCGCCCTCCTTGGGCGTTTGCCTATTGCGCCGCCGGGTCGTCCAGGCCGGTGTCGGGGTTGGCGTGTGTCGCCTCGTCCACCTTCTGCACGACGTGCTCGGGCTGGGCGACCCCGGAGAAGACGAAGTTCGATTCCTCGGTGCCGGCGGTGGTGAACTCCACGTCCCCGACCTGCATCATCCGCTCGTAGAAGTTCTGGGTGAAGTTGGCGTTCTGCACGCGGCCGAGCCGCGTCTCCTGGACCTTGCGGGCGATCAGCCCCCGCTTGATGTTGAGGCGCTTGTCGGTGATCGTGTAGACCGTCGCGATCCGCTTGATGAAGCCGGCGAGGATGGTCAGGCCGAGCACGATGGCGAACGCCGCAACGCCCGCTTCGGTGCTCTCGACCAGCGCGACGACGGCACCGATCACCGCGCCGATGGCGATCCCCTTGAGGTAGAAGCCGACGATCGCCCTCCAGGACGGATGGCCCTCGTAGATCACCCTCTCTCCGGCCTGCAGGTCCACGCCCGGGAGCCTATGGCCTGGGAGTGGCCGCTGTCCTCGTCAGTATTGAGTCGATGGCGATCGCAAAGGTCGAGCCGCTGCTGACGACCCGGGGGGTGAGGGGGCCCTTCGACTACCGGTTGCCGGACTCGATGGAGGACGTCGGAGTCGGCTCCGTCCTCGTGGTCCCGTTCGGACGCCGGCGGGCCGTTGGGGTCGTCGTCGAACTTGCCGAGACCAGCGACCTCCCGGACGGGCGACTGGCAGAGCCCATCGAGGCGCTGGACGCCGGGGTGCCGCCCGAGCTGGTCGAGCTCGGCCGCTGGGTCGGGGAGGAGTACTGCTCGACGCCGTCGCGCGGCCTTGGCCTCGTGCTGCCCCCCGGCACCGGGACCGGCGCCGAGGCGCGGCGGGTGCGGCCGCTGACCGAGCTGGAGATCGAGGTGACGCCGGAGGGCCTCGACGCGCCGAACTCGGGAATCCGGCTCGGGACGCGTCAGAAGGCGATCCTGCGCGCGCTCGCGGCGGGACCGCGCACGTCCAAGCAGCTCGCGGCGAAGGCCGGGGCCGACCGCGCCGCGATCCGGCGACTCGAGGAGCGCGGCCTGGTGGTGACGCGTGACGTCGAGCGCCGGCGGCGGCACGTCACGGAGGGGGTGGGCGCGGTCAGCGAGGGGGTGCGCCTCTCGAGTGAACAGAGCCGCGCGGTGGACGCGATCAAGCGGGCCCTCGTCTCACCGAGCGCGGAATCGTTTCTCCTTCATGGCGTCACCGGGTCGGGCAAGACCGAGGTCTACCTGGAGTCGACCCGCGCGGCACTCGACCGCGGCCAGGGTGCCATCGTCCTCGTCCCCGAGATAGCGCTGACGCCCCAGACGCTCGACCGGTTCCGCCGGCGCTTCGGCGATCAGGTCGCGCTGCTGCACTCGCAGATGCCGGCCGGGGCGCGCTACGACGAGTGGCGGCGCCTGCGTTCCGGCGAGGCGCGCGTCTGCGTCGGTCCCCGCTCCGCTGTCTTCGCGCCGGTGTCGGAGCTGGGCCTCGTCGTGATCGACGAGGAGCACGACTCCTCCTACAAGCAGGAGAGTGACCCGCGCTACGACGCCCGCGAGGTCGCGCGCAGGCGCGTCACCGACAGCGGGGCCGTGCTCGTCGCGGGGACGGCGACGCCGCGCCCCGAGAGCTGGCACACGCTCCCCCGGCTGGAGCTGCCCGACCGCGTGGACGGGCGCCCGCTGCCGCCGGTCGAGGTGGTGGACATGCGGGACGGCGTCCGCGGTCCGCTCCACCCACGGACCCTGGAGGCGTTCGCAGAATTGGGCAGTACAGGGGGAAAAGCGATCCTGATGATCAACAGGCGGGGCTGGTCGACCCATCTCGCCTGCCGGTCCTGTGGGCGAGCCTGGGAGTGCCCGGATTGCGACGTCTCGCTCGTCCTCCACCGGGACGGGGGCCTCCGGTGCCACCACTGCGGGCACGCCGAGGGAACGCCCGAGTCGTGCCCCGACTGCGACTCGGTCACGATCGGCAGGGTGGGGGCGGGGACCCAGCGGATCGAGTCCGAGCTGTCCGGCCTGGTGTCAGGGATGCCGGTGTTCCGGCTCGACTCGGACAGCGCCGGCGGCGACCACGGCAAGGTCCTGCGGGCGTTCGACGCTGCCGAGTCCGGAGTGCTGATCGGCACCCAGATGGTCGCCAAGGGCCATGACTTCCCCGAGGTGACCCTCGGCGTCGTCCTCGACGCGGACGGGACGCTGCGCCTGCCCGACTTCCGATCGGAGGAGCGGACCTTCGCCCTGATCACCCAGCTCGCGGGCCGCAGCGGGCGGGGCGAGGGCGGCGGCAGGGTGCTGGTCCAGGCTCTGGGGATCGGCGCGCCGAGCATCCGCAGGGCCGCCCAGCACGACGCCGCCGGCTTCCTCGCCGAGGAGCTGGACCGCCGCCGCGCCCTGCGCTATCCGCCCTTCTCCCACCTGATCGAGGTCGGTCTTGCCTCCGCGAGCGAGGAGCGGGTGGAACGGGCCGCCGCGGGAATGGCCGAGCTGGTCGGCGACCGCCTCGGCGGCGACGCCGAGCTCAAAGGGCCCGCGCCGCAATTCCGGCTCCGGGGCAAGCACCGTCGCCGGCTGGTGGTGAAGGCGGGGGAGCGCCTGCCAGCCGTCGAGGCCGTGCGCGACGCGGTGCAGGCTGCCGTTTCGGCTCGCAGGCTGAAGGACGTCGCCGTCTCCGTCGACGTGGATCCCCAGTAGCCGGTTCTAGACTCATCGCCCTGATGAGCGAGGAAGTGACGACAGCGAGCGAGGTCGAGGACGAGCCGATCGAGGCCGGCGTTCCCGAGGGTCTCGACCCCGAGGTGCTCGAGCGGCGGGAGCGGGCGCTCTCCCACGTGGTCAAGTTCGGCGACCCGGTGCTGCGCTCGGTGGCCTCGCCCGTCGAGAGCTTCGACGAGCGGCTGGCGACCGAGGTCGCTCGGATGGTCGCGCTGATGCGGGACGGCATGGGCGTCGGGCTAGCGGCCACCCAGCTCGGGATGCTGCGCCGCATCGCGGTCTTCCAGGCCGGCCCGGACGCGCCGCCGACGGCCCTCGTCAACCCCCAGATCGAATGGCGGTCCGAGGACCTGGTAACCGCCGAGGAGGGCTGTCTCAGCCTGCCGGGCGTGGTGGTCGACGTGGAGCGCCCGCTCCACGTGCGGCTGCGCGCTCTCGACGCGTACGGCGACGAGCTCGCGATCGAGGCATCGGGTCTCGAGGCGCGGGTGATCCAGCACGAGGTCGATCACCTCGACGGGGTGCTGATGCTCCAGCACGCGCCGCGTGAGCAGCGGCGGGAGGCCCTGCGCGCCCTGCGCGAGGGAGGCACCTACGCGCCGCCGCGAGAGCTCGAGGAAAACGGCGACGGCGAGACCCCCGCCGAGGATCGCGCGTCCGATTGAGGACCGCCTACCTCGGGACCTCGGACTTCGCCGCGACCGTCCTGCGGCGGCTCGCGGGGACTGAACACCGGCCCGCGCTGGTCATCACGCCGCCCGACAGGAAGCGGGGGCGGGGGCGAAAGCTCGGCTCCCCTCCGGCGGCTGACGCCGCGCGAGAGCTGGGGATCGAGCTCCACCAGACGCCGAGCGTGAACGAGCCGGAGTCCGTTGCCGCGCTTGGGGACGCGAAGCCGGAGGCCGTCGCGGTCTGCGCCTTCGGCCAGCTGATCAAGGAGCCGCTGCTGAGCGACCACATGATGTTGAACGTGCACCCGTCGCTGATCCCGCGCTGGCGTGGCGCGGCCCCGATCGAGCGGACGCTGATGGCGGGCGACGAGCGCACCGGGATGACGATCATGCGGGTCACCGAGGGCCTCGACTCCGGACCCGTGGCGCTGCAGGAGCCGATCGAGGTCGATCCCGAGGAGGGGTTCGAGGCGCTGGCCGAGCGGCTCGCTGTGCTCGGCGGCGACCTGCTCGTCGAGTCCCTCGACCGGCTCACCCGCGGTGAGCTTGAGTTCGACGACCAGGACGAGGCACTGGCGACCTACGCCGAGAAGATCTCCGCCGAGGATCGGCGGCTCGACCCGTCGCGGCCCGCGGAGGAGCTGGCGCGGACCGTGCGGGCGCTCAACCCCCACGTCGGCACCCACCTCGAGCTCGCGGACGGGTCCCGGCTCGGGGTGCGGGCGGCTCACACCGCCCCCGTCGGCCCGGCTCCCGGGACGCTGGCGGGCAACGGCGAGCTGGTCCTGGGCTGTTCCGAGGGTGGGCTCGTGCTCGACGAGGTGCAGGCGCCCGGCAAGCGGCCGCTGGCGACCGAGGAGTACCTGCGCGGGCACGAGGTCCCACGTCTGTGAGGCCGCGTCGCTACAGTCGGCACATGGCCAACGCTGAGCGCAGCGACGGCGGCCTGGGGGGGCCGTCCGAGGTGCCGAACGAGGTCGACGAGGGAGGCGCGCTCCGCCGCCCGGTTTGCCCCGCCTGCAGCGAGCCGTGGCTCCGCCCCGCCCAGCTGCCCGGGCGTTTCGTCTGCGTCTTCTGCCTGCAGCGCTTCGAGCTGGTCTCCCAGTGCCCGAACTGCGGCGAGCACCAGACCATCAGCCGGATGAGCCGGACCGAGGACATGCTCTGCCAGCATTGCGGGGACTCGATGCTGCGGTCGATCTAGCCCTCCCCGTACTCTCATGACGATGGAAGCTGCGACCGACACCAGCGCCACCCCGCAACAGCTCTTCCGGTCCAAGCGGGTCGCCCCGTCGATCCTCTCGGCCGACTTCGCGCGCCTCGGCTCCCAGGTCACCGACGTGATGGAGGCCGGCGCCAGGGTGATCCACGTCGACGTCATGGACGGGCACTTCGTACCGCCGATCACGATCGGCCCGCTGATCGCCTCGTCGATCGCCGACCAGGTCCACGACGCCGGCGGCGCACTCGACGTGCACCTGATGATCGACCGGCCTGAGGGACAGATCGAGGAGTTCGCCAAGGCGGGCGCCGACTGCATCACGATCCACGCGGAGGCGACGCCGCACGTCAACCGGACCCTCGGCGCCATCCGCGACCTCGGATGCCTCGCGGGGATCGCGCTGAATCCGGGAACGCCTCCGGAGGCCGCCACCGAGGTCGCGGACTACGCGGACCTGATCCTGTGCATGACGGTGAATCCCGGCTGGGGAGGACAGCCCTTCATTCCCTCGTCCCCGGACAAGGTCGGGCGTCTCCGCCAGGCCGCCGCCGACACCGCGATCGAGGTCGACGGCGGAATCGATCCGAGCACCGCCGGCTCAGTCGCCGACGCCGGGGCGACGCTGTACGTCGCCGGCTCCGCCATCTTCGGCGCCGACGACCCGCAGGCCGCCTACCGGGCGATCGCCGAGGCAGCGGGCGCGGAGTAGCCCGTGGCTCTCACCGGGCTTGGAGAGCGGCGCAAGATGAAACGGATCGAAAACCTTTCCGACCACCACCTGATCGCGGGTTTCGGCCGCGTCGGCCGGGCGGTCGCGCGAGATCTGCGAGCCGGTGGCGTGAGCTACGTCGTGGTCGACGAGCTTCCGGAGAACGAGCGGATCGCGGAGGGGATGGAGGCGCCGTTCCTGCTGGGCCGCCCGTCGGACGACGACATGCTGAAGGCGGCCGGGATCGACCGCGCCCGCTCCGTCCTGGCCTGCGTCGACTCGGACGCGGAGAACATCTTCATCTGCCTGACGGCGCGCGAGCTGCGCTCCGACATCACGATCGTGGCGCGGGCGAGCGTCGAGGACTCTGAGAAGAAGCTGCTGCGCGCGGGCGCCGACCGGGTGATCTCCCCGTACAAGTCGAGTGGGGCGGAGATGGCCCGCCTGGCGCTGCATCCCCAGGTCGCGGGCGTGGTCGACGTCGCGCCCGAGTACCGGATGGAGGAAATCGAGGTGACCGAGGGCTGCGACGCGGCGGGCAAGGCGATCGGCGACGTCAGCGGCTCGGCGGTGGTCGTCGCGCTGCGGAAGTCCGATGGGGATGTGCATCCCCAGCCATCGCCCGACAGCACCCTGCGCCCCGGGGACGTGGTGGTCGCCATGGGCACCACCGATGCCCTGAGCCGGCTCGAGGACCTGTTCACGCCGCCCCGGCCCGAGCGGCTGGGACCCCTCCCCGACGAGGGCTAGCTGCCCTCGTCCGCGGCGGCGAGCTGGAGCTCCATCTCGTCGGTGGAGCCGGGAACGACCCCCTCGCCGGTGAGCGGCCGGCGGTAGACGAGGTAGAGCAGCGCGCAGAGGAGCGCGGCGGCGCCGAGGAATCCGATCTCGACCCGTTTGAACTCGTCCTCGATCAGCGGCAGCACGGTCCAGACGACGAACAGCGCGGCACAGGAGATCCAGCAGACGGCGGCGCGGCGCACCTGCCCCTGGGCGAGCGCGGCCTGGTTCAGCGTGGCGGCGCTCAGATAGAGGCCCATCCCCGCTGTGACGAGCAGAAGGTCGAGCTTCCTGTATTCGAAGTCGTCCGACTTGTCCCCGAATGCGATCTCCATCAGCTCCGGCCCGGCGATCAGCATCGCCAGCCCGACCACCCCCGCGAACCCGGCGATCGCGAGGATCGTCACGCGGACCGATGCTCGGAAGTCGTCCAGGTTGCCCTCGGACCGAAGCCGCGTCAGATGGGGCAGCAGGCTGGTGGACACCGCCTGGAACAGCTGCAGCGGCGCCCTCGCGATCATCAGGATGTTGAAGATGAACCCCGCGGCAGCGGCTCCGGCGCTGCCCTTGACCAGCAGCGGGCCGGCGTTCAGGAACGTCTGCTCCGCCAGCATGATCAGGAACACGGCCGCGGCGAAACCCGTGCCGTGGGCCAGTGTGAAGTCCCCGCTGTCGCCAGGCGGCGGCGGGCGCCCGTCGGGCGGCTTCGCCGGACTTCCCGACGGACCCCCGCCACCACCTGGCGATGAGCTCGGATCCGCGCTGGCGCCCGAACCGGCTTTCTCCCCAGCCGCTGTTGACGTGCCGCGCCGGAGGAATGCGAACGGGACGACGATGAGGGACACGGTCGGTGCCGCGACGATGCCCAGGGCGACTGCCGACTGTCCCTCGGCGATTCCCAGGGCGACAGCGAGCGGGAACGCTGTCCTCGAGACCGACTCGGAGATGATCAGAAGGGCGTAGACCGTGAGGCGGTGGCTGCCCGCCAGGAAGCCGCGGGCGAAGTAGCTGGCGCCGTATGCCGCCACGGAGGCGATGCCGATCCAGTAGAGGGTCTCGTTGCCGTTCAGCAGGCCGTCCTGGAGCGGTTCGCGCAGGAGGAGCGCCAGAGCGATGAAGCCGACCGAGATCCCCAGCTGGATCGATGCCGCCACACGCAGCGTGCGGCCGATCGCCTGGCCGCGCGCGGTCTGGTCGGAGATCGTCCGCGAGAGCAGCTGCTCGACCGGCCGCTGCAGCGTCGAAACGGTGATGAACACCGCCGACCAGAGGACCGCCACCTCGCCGTACTCCTCGGCGGAGAGCTCGTGCGAGGCGATGACGAAGAAGAGGTAGGTGATCAGCCCCGTCAGGCCGACGCCGAGGGAGAGGAGGCTCGCCCGCCGCCCATAGCTTGCGGCCTCGCTTGTGCCCGCTTCGGTCCCGGCCATTGGGCGGGAAGCCTACTCGCGGTAGACTGGTTGACTGACCAGTCAATCAGCTTGCTGATCAGCGGAGGCTGCAATGCAGGCAGTCGGCACCGAACAGGATTCCGCCCACCTGCGCCGAGCTCTCGAGCTCGCCGAAGGGGGCCGGGGCAGGGTCAGCCCGAATCCGCTGGTAGGCGCGGTGGTCACGGGCGCCGGCGGCGAGGTCATCGGCGAGGGGCACCATGCGGAGCTCGGTGGCGTCCACGCCGAGCGGGCCGCGATCTCCGACGCGCGCAAGAACGGCCACGACACCGCGGGCGGGACCCTCTACGTCACGCTCGAGCCGTGCGCCCACAGCGGCCGCCAGCCACCGTGCACCGAGGTCATCCTGGAGGCCGGGATCGGCCGCGTGGTCTACGCCTCGGAGGACCCGACCGAGAAGGCCTCCGGCCGTGGGCCGGGGATCCTCCGCGACGGCGGCGTGGACGTCGAGCTTGCCGACGGCGCCGAGGCCGCCGCGGCCCGCCTGCTGAACCAGCCCTTCCGGAAGGTGGCGCGAGCCGGCCGCCCCCTCGTCACCTACAAGGCCGCTATGACCCTCGACGGGCGGGTGGCGGGCCCCGGCGGGGACTCGCGCTGGATCTCCGCGGCCGAGAGCCGTGAGCTCGTCCACCTGTGGCGATCGCACTGCGACGCGGTAGCCGTCGGCATCGGCACGGCGCTCGCCGACGACCCGCTGCTGACCGCGAGGCTCGAGGAGGGGGAGGAACAGCCGATCCGCGTGGTCTTCGACTCGCAGGCTCGGCTCCCGCTGGACTCCGCCCTGCTCGGCTCTCTCGACGAGGCCCCCCTGCTTGTGGTCTGCGCGCCCGAGGCGCCCTCGGGCCGCCGCGACTCCCTCGAACGGGCCGGCGCCGAGGTGCTGATCGCCCCCGGCCGCGATCGTGGCGAGCGCCTGCGGGCCGCGCTCGACGAGCTCGGCCGGCGCGATATCCAGGACCTGCTGGTCGAGGGCGGGCCGACCCTGGCCGGGGCGCTGTTCGACGCCGAGGAGATCGACGAGCTGCGGCTGTTCGTCGCGCCGCTGCTCGTCGGGGCGACCGAGGCACGCGCCGTGCTCGAGGGCGAGGGCGCCCGCCGCGTGGCGGAGGGCCTGCGTCCGCTCGCGATGGCCCACGAGACGATCGGCGAGGACCTGCTGATCAGGGCTCGCCTGCGCGAATGGTGATGGTCATGGTCGTCAGAGAGGGAGCGTGATGTTCACGGGAATCGTCGCCGAGATGGGAAAGGTCGAGTCGATCGATGCGAACGGAGATGGCGCCCGCCTGCGGATCCGGGCGGGCCTGGCCTCGGAGCTGGCCGAGGGGGACTCGGTCTCGGTGAACGGAGCCTGCCTGACCGCCGCGACCGCCGGTGACGGCTCGTTCGAGGCCGACGTCATGAACCAGACGCTGAAGCTGACGACCCTCGGCGGCCTGGAGCCGTCCGATCCCGTCAACCTGGAGTTGGCGGTCCGGCCGACCGACCGCCTTGGGGGCCACCTCGTGCAGGGCCACGTCGATGGAACGGCCACCGTCGCCGGCTCGGAGCCCGATGGCATCGCCCGACGGCTTCGTCTGCGCCTGCCGGACGAGCTGCTGCCCTACGTGGTCGAGCGCGGCTCGATCGCGATCGAGGGTGTGAGCCTGACGGTCTCCGCGCTCGGCGAGGACTGGGCCGAGGTCTCGCTGATCCCGGAGACCCTCGAGCGCACCACGCTCGGCGAGCTCAGCCCGGGGGACGCCGTCAACGTCGAGTGCGACGTGTTGGCGAGGTATGTGCGGCGCAGCATCGAGTCTTTGTCAGAGTCCAAGGAGCAGCCATGAGCGCGACCGAGAAGAAGACCGGAACCTTCGCCACAGTCGAGGAGGCGATCGAGGAGATCCGCCGCGGGCGGATGGTCGTCGTCTGCGACGACGAGAACCGCGAGAACGAGGGCGATCTCACGATGGCGGCCCAGTTCGCCACCCCGGAGGCGATCAACTTCATGGCCAAGGAGGCTCGCGGCCTGATCTGCCTGGCGCTGACGCCGGAGCGCTGCGACGAGCTCGGGCTCGACCTGATGGCCGCGAAGAACGAGTCTGCCTTCGAGACCGCCTTCACCGTCTCCGTCGAGGCCCGCGAGGGCGTTACCACCGGCATCTCGGCTCACGACCGCGCCCGCACGATCCAGGTCGCGATCGACCCGCATTCGGGCCCCAACGACCTGGTCCAGCCGGGACACGTCTTCCCGCTCAAGGCGAAGGACGGGGGAGTGCTCGAGCGCACCGGCCAGACCGAGGCCGCGGTCGACCTAGCCCGGCTCGCGGGCCTGATCCCGGCCGGAGTGATCTGCGAGGTGATGAACGAGGACGGGACGATGGCGCGGGTTGACGACCTGATCCCCTACTGCGAGAAGCACGACCTGAAGATGATCACCGTCGCCGACCTGATCGCCTACCGGCGCCAGAACGAGCGGCTGGTCGAGCGCATCGTGTCCACCAAGCTGCCGACGAAGTTCGGCGAATTCAGCGCCGTCGGCTACCGCTCCCTCGTCGACGACAAGCACCACGTGGCGATGGTGAAGGGCGAGGTCTCCGGCGCCGAGGACGTCCTGGTCCGGGTCCACTCCGAGTGCCTCACGGGCGACGTCTTCCATTCACTGCGCTGCGACTGCGGCGAGCAGCTCGAGGCGGCGCTGGCGACCATCGAGCAGGAGGGGAGCGGGGTGCTCCTCTACCTCTCGCAGGAGGGCCGCGGCATCGGCCTGCTCAACAAGCTCCGCGCCTACAAGCTCCAGGAGGACGGGCTCGACACGGTCGACGCGAACCTGGAGCTCGGGCTCCCGGCCGACCTGCGCGACTACGGCATCGGCGCACAGATCCTCGGGGACCTCGGGCTCACCAGCATCCGCATCCTCACCAACAACCCCAAGAAGATCCTCGGCCTCGAGGGCTACGGCCTGTCGGTCACCGAGCAGGTACCGATCCGGTCGGTGCCCAATCCCCACAACGAGGCCTACCTCGACGCGAAGCGGGACAAGCTCGGCCACGCCCTGCACCACCAGGGCCTGCCCCTGGACGAGCAGCTTCTGCACGAGGAGCAGCGCAAGGACGCGGAGCAGCGCCGCGACGCCGAGCGCCGCGGCGAGCGACCCCGGGACTACCCGCCCGGCGACTGAACCTCGCCGGCCGCTTTCCATTGACTACCCGCCGTGGCTGACCTGGCGCGCATGGAGTTCGCAGTCTGCGTCGCGACCTTCTACGAGGACATCGCGGAGCGGCTCGTCAACGGCGCCGTCGAGGCGTTCAGCGAGGCCGAGGTGGCACCGACCTCCGTGCACACCTACGAGGTCCCGGGCGCGTTCGAGCTGCCGCTGGCCGCGAGCTGGTGCGCCTCGAGCGGCCGCTTCGCCGGCGTCGCCTGCCTCGGCGTCGTGATCCGCGGCGAGACCGACCACTACGAGTTCGTCTCGGCCGAGGCCGCCCGCGGCATCCAGCAGGTGCAGCTGGAGACGGGCGTCCCCTGCGCCTTCGGCGTGATCACCGCCGACAACCGCGAGCAGGCCGAGGCGCGCTCCGGCGGAGACAAGCGCGACCAGGGCCGCAACGCCGCCGCCGCCGTGATGCGGATGGCGGAGCTGCGGGAGTCGCTCGTAGACACGAAATAGCCTGGGCGCAAACACTATCACTTCCTTCTTCTTTTTTTTATGCGTCCCAGGATCGCTTCGCTTGTCCTGCTGTCGCCGCTCCTCCTGGTGGCCTGCGGTTCTGACTCCGAGGCCTACCTCGAGCACTGCAAGCCGGCCCCGGACTTCGTTGCGGGCGAGGGTCCCGCGTTTCCGCCGCGCTCAGAGCGTCATGCAGCGAAGGCGGTTGCGGTGGTCAGGAACGACCCCACGGTCCAGCGCCTGATCGGACGCCGAGGGTTCACGTCGCCGCGGCAGATTCCGTGGCACTCGGGTGAGGCGACGGGCTATGTCGTCACGATGAAGTTCGAGGAGTCGTTCTCGGTCGGCTCGGAGGAGTGGCCCGTCGTCATCTACCCAGGGGCTGGACGCCCTGATGCGAACGAGACGCCGCGTCTGCTCTGCAAGCAGGGCGTCGAGACAACATACATAACAAACATAAACAAGGGGGTCGAGGCAACGGACGTGACCTTCCTGAGCGCAACGGTCAATCTCCGCTCGGAAGAGGTCGAGGAGCTGGGGTTCTTCGATCCGTCGGTGCCCGCGAGCCATGATGCGCAAGTGGAGTACGAAGACATCGGGTCCCTGCCCGAGGAGTACGAGTCCGTTCCGGGCTACTGAAAGGGGGCGACGGGAGCCGCCGATGCTAGGCGCTCTCGGCGAGCGCCTCGTGCAGCGGCTTGGGCATGCCGAGGTGAAAGCCCTGCCCGAAGCGGATCCCGAGCTCCTCGAGCGCCCGCTGCTGGCCCGCGGTCTCGATGCCCTCGGCGATCACGCCGACGTCGATCCGGCGGGCGAATGTGACAAGCGCCGAGGTGAGCGCGTGCGCGATCGGATTTTCGTCGATGCCCTCGGTCAGCGACATGTCGAGCTTGATCCAGTCGGGGCGCACCTTGAGGATGTGCTTGAGGCTGGCGAACCCGGCGCCGAAGTCGTCGATCGCGGTTGAGGCGCCGGCGCTCTGGATCGGCGCGAGGGCACCGCGGAGGTCGTCGTAATCGGTGACGTCGAGATGCTCCGTCAGCTCGACCGTCACCCGCTCTGCCCTTCCGGCGAGGTAACGGAGGAAGCCGGCGGCGGCGACCGTCGGCGGAGAGGCATTGATGCTGAGCCCGATTCCGGGCGGCAGCACCGGGAGCGCTCGGGCGGTGATCCTGGCGGCCAGCAGCTCGAGCTCGAGTCCGAGCCCCACCTCCCAGGCGTCGGCGAACCAGCGCGCCGGGGTATAGGAGGGATCGCCGGGGAATCGTGCCAGCGCCTCGTAGGCGATCACGCGGCCGCTGTCGAGCTCGACGATCGGCTGGTAGACGGGCTT
This sequence comes from uncultured Solirubrobacterales bacterium, assembly GCA_963824785.1. Taxonomy (GTDB): domain Bacteria; phylum Actinomycetota; class Thermoleophilia; order Solirubrobacterales; family 70-9; genus CAWGQG01. Next base: position 465,904 of record CAWGQG010000001.1, on the reverse strand, counting down.
GATCCCCTCGCTCATCAGCACCCGCCGCAGCCTCTCCACCCGGGGGTCGGGATGCCAAGGGTCGGCGTGCCGCTGCCCGGTTACGGGGTGCGGGGATGCTTGGTGCAGGCGCACCCTCGTGCTTTCGCTATCGAGGGCCAGTTCCCTTGGCTCCACGCACGGCCGCTACCATGCGCCGCCGAATGGCGAAGGTCTGTCACAGCTGTGGGAAGAAGCCCGCGTTCGGAAACTCGCGCAGCCACTCGATGGTGGCCACGCGCCGGCGCTTCAACCCGAACCTGCAGAAGGTCCGGATCCAGGACGGACAGACCAGCCGCCGCGTCTACGTCTGTGCGCGCTGCCTGAAGTCCAACAAGGTCACCAAGGCTGTCTAGGGCTACCGTTGCGGTAGTCCCCATGGCCGATCCCTCGATCGAGAGATTCCGGCGCGTCGTCGGCGCTGCCAGCGCCTATCTGGACCAGCGCCGCCAGGAGGTCAACGACCTCAACGTCTTCCCCGTCGCCGACGGGGATACGGGCGACAACATGGCCCTGACCCTCCGTGCGGTGACCGAGGAGCTGGACCGGCTCGACGGCCAGATGGTCGACGAGATCGGCCGCACCGAGCTCGTCAACGCGCTGGCGAGGGCGGCGCTGATGGGCGCGCGGGGGAACTCGGGCGTGATCCTCAGCCAGATCGTGCGCGGCGCCGCCGAGGAGCTCGCCAGCCGGCCGGGTGAGCTGATCGACCCCGTCCTGGTCGCTGCGTCGATGGCCCGCGCGGCCGACGCCGCCTACGACTCCGTGCGCGACCCCGCCGAGGGCACCATGCTGACCGTCTTTCGCGAGATGGCGCACTCGGTGTCCCGGCGTCTGGCCCACATGGAGCAGACCCGGCTCGAGCAGGGCAAGACCACCGACGAGGAGCAGGACCAGCTGCTCGCCGAGGTCCTCGAGGAGGCCGTCCGCGACGGCGAGATGGCCGTCGCCCGCACGCCCGAGCAGCTCGAGGTGCTGCGCGAGTCCGGGGTGGTGGACGCGGGCGCCCACGGCCTCGTCCTGATTTTCGCCGGGATCGTGGCCGGCCTGCGGGGGGACGTCGAGGCGCCGCAGGTGGCACACCACGCGCCGGCGGTCGACACGCGTCCCCACCACGAGGACAGCCGCTACCGCTACTGCACGAACTTCATCGTCACCGGGAAGGGGCTGGAGGGGCGCGGCTTCGTTCCTCGCCTCGAAGAGCTGGGGGACTCCGTCCTGGTGGTCGGCGACGAGCAGACGATCAAGGTCCACGTGCACACCGACGAACCCGACGAGGCCGTCGCGCTCTTCCACGGGGCCGGCGATGTGGCGCAGCTCGACGTGGCGGACATGCGGAAACAGGTCGCGGAGCGCACGGCGCGCCTGCGGTCGGGACGCTGCGCGGCAGTCGCGGTGGTGGCGGGGGACGGCGCCCGCGAGCTCTACGAGGAGCTGGGGGCGTTCGTCGTGGACGGCGGCGAGACCTTCAACCCCTCTATCTACGACCTGCTCGCTGCGATCCACGAGGTGCCGGCCGAGGAGGTGCTCGTCTTTCCCAACAACCCGAACGTGGTGATGGCGGCCGAGCGCGCGGCCGAGCTCTCGGACAAGACCGCCGCCGTCGTTCCCTGCACCGCCCAGCAGGCGGGCCTGGTCGCGCTGGTCGAGCTCGACACCGAGCGCCCGGTCGAGGAGAACCTGAAGCGGCTCCAGCTAGCCCTGGACGGCGTGCGGGTGGGCTCGGTGGCACCTGCGGCCCGCGATGACGTCCGGGGGCGTTTCTCCGAGGGGGACGCCGTCGGCTTCGTCGGTGACGAGATCGTCGCCTGCGGGGAGCCCGAGCCGACCCTCGCCGAGACCATCGCCAGACTGGGGGTGGGTGCGGAGATCCTGACGGTGCTCGGCGGCGCCGACGCGCCCGTCCCGCTCGACCGGCTCGAGCCGCACGCTCCCGACGGGGTCGAGCTCGAGCTCCAGCAAGGCGGGCAGCCCCACTACTGGTGGCTCCTCGCGGCGGAGTGATGCGGCGTGAGTGATGCGGTGAGCCTGCTCGACGAGGTGATCGACGCCCACGGGGGGCGCAAGCGCTGGAAGCAGGTCAACGAGGTGCGGGCCCGCGTCCGCTCCGGCGGCCTGCTGATGCGGAGCAAGGGCAAGGGGAGGTGCTTCAGGGACTACGGGCTCAGCATCGACACCCGCGAGCCCCACGCGACCTTCGAGCCGTATCCCCGCGAGGGTTTCAGTGGCGTCTTCGCCGGCGATTCGGTGAAGGTGCTGGATGCCGGCGGCGCCGTCGTCCAGGAGCGTGAGAACCCGCGCGAGGCCTTCTCCGGGACCCCGGGGTGGAGGCGCAACCTGCGCTGGGATGACCTGGACGCGCTCTACTTCGCCGGCTACGCGATGTGGAACTACCTGACGATTCCGTTCCTGTTCGACCGGGACGGCTTCGAGACCGAGGAGGGGGAGCCGCTGGAGACCGACAACGGGCCCTGGCGGCGGCTCGACGTGCGCTTCCCGGAGGGGTTCCCGACCCACTGCCGCGAGCAGTGCTTCTACTTCGACGCGCAGGGCCTCCTGCGCCGCCACGACTACACGCCCGAGGTCGTCGCCTCCTTCGCCAGCGCCGCGCACATGGTCTCCGGCCACCGCGAGGTGGACGGGCTCGTCTTCGGCACCCACCGCCAGGTCCTTCCGAAGGCCCCGGGCGGCCGCCCGCTCCCCGGCCCGACGGTGGTCTGGATCGACCTAGACTCCGTGTCGGTTTTGTGAGACCCCACCGGGTCCTCATCTACTGCGGCCGGTCCCGGCGAAAGAGTTCGCGATGAGCCTCCCGAAGCTCTACCAACTGCGGTTCTCCCACTACAACGAGAAGGGCCGCTGGGCGCTCGACTACAAGGGCGTGCCACACAAGCGCGTGTCGGTTGCGGCCGGGCCCCACCTCGTCGTTTCGCGGCTACGGGGCGGCAAGGGCACGCTGCCGCTCCTGAAGACCGACAACGGCACCTTCGCCGACTCGGCGGACATCGTCGCCGAGCTGGAGCGGACCCATCCGGACCCGCCGCTGTATCCCTCCGACAAGGAGGAGAGGAGGCGGGCGCTCGAGCTCGAGCAGGGGTTGGGCAGGGAATTCGGTCCGGCGATTCGCTCGGCGCTCTTCACCGAGTTCTTCGGCGACGCGCAGGTGTCGCGCACGGTGTACCAGGGCCTCTCCGCGCCGTCGCGGGCATGGCAGCGGATCAACATGCCTCTGACGCGTGCGATCGGGAGGCGGACCCTCCCCGCCCAGGAATCTCGCCGCGATGAATTCCGCCGCAAGACGCTGGAGGGGATGGACCGGATCGAGTCGGAGCTGCAGCCCTCGGGCTACCTCGTCGGGAACTCGTTCACGGTCGCCGACCTGACCGCCGCGTCGCTGCTGTTCCCACTGGTGAGCCCGCCGCAGTACGCGTACGAGGTGCCCGACCCCTGGCCCGAGCGCTGGCGGGAGTTCCAGGACGAGCATCGCGGGCGCCCCGCGTGGGAGTACGCCGAGCGGATGTTCGAGCGCCATCGCGGCGAGTCGGCCGAAGTCGGCTGACGCCGCACGTAGCCTTGGGGAATGGAGGCCGCCCTCCAAGTGGACCCAGGCGCAGGCCCGCCGCCGCGGGCGATCGGCACCGGCGAGCCCCTCTCCTGTGAGCGGCTCCGGGCCGCTCCGCTGCGCTCCTGGCCGGTCCCGGATGTGCTCGCCGCGCCCCTGACGAAGCTCCGCGGCGCCGGGCCGAAGCTCTCGGAGGCCGCCGCCGAGATCGGGATCGAGTGCCTCGGCGACCTGCTGCGCCACATCCCGCGCGCCTACCGGGACCGTGCCTCGCCCGATCGGGCTGGCCGATCTGAGGCTGGGGGAGGAGGCGACCGTGCAGGGTCGAGGTCGTGGGAGGCGTCCGCAAGCGGCCGACGCGCCGCCGCCGGCTGACGATCCTCGAGGCGGACGTGCGGGACGCGACGGGCGGCGTCAAGGCCATCTGGTTCAACCGGGCCTGGCTCGCCGATCGCCTCAAGCCCGGCGTCAGCCTGCTGCTGCGCGGGAAGCTCGAGAAGCGCGGATTCACCGTCGCCGAGCACGAGCTGCTACCGGCAGCGGACGCGAAGCGGAGCATGCCGGGTGATGGCGAAGCCGTCCCTTCAGGGCTCCACACGACCGGGCTGGTCCCGCTGCACCCGGCCTCCGAGCGGCTGCGCGCGCAGCGGATCCGCGAGTGGGCATGGCAGGCGGTTCCGCTGGCGCGGCACGCGGTCGAGCCGATCCCGGGACGGCTCCGCGCGCGGATCGGGGTGCCGGGGGTCACGGACGCGCTGATGACGGCGCACTTCCCGGGTGACGAGGCTGAGGCGTCGGAGGCGCGCCGCCGCCTGGCGTTCGAGGAGCTCTTCCTCTACCAGGCCTCGCTGGCCGCCCGGCGCGGCCGCCGCCTCGCGACGGGGCGCGCCGGGGCCCTGCCGCCGGCCGGACCCGAGGCGAAGGCGTGGATCGAGTCCCTGCCGTTCGAGCTGACCGGCGACCAGCGGCGGGCGATCGAGGAGGTGGACGGCGACCTCGTCGCCAGCCAGCCGATGCAGCGCCTGCTGATGGGGGAGGTGGGCAGCGGCAAGACGGTGGTCGCGCTCTACGCGATGCTGCGCGCGCTCGAGGCCGGGCACCAGGCCGCGCTGATGGCGCCGACCGAGACGCTCGCCGAGCAGCACTTCCGGACGCTTGAGCATCTGCTCTCGGCGTCGCCGGTCCCGGCCGCGCTGCTGACCTCGGCGACGCCGGCGCCCGCGCGCAAGCAGCTCCTGGCCTCGCTTGCGTCCGGCCAGCCCCAGCTCGTCGTCGGCACCCACGCGCTGATCCAGCAGGCGGTCGAGTTCGCCTCGCTCGCCGTGGCGGTGGTCGACGAGCAGCACCGCTTCGGTGTCCGACAGCGGGCGGCCCTCGACGCCAAGGGGCCCGGCGCGCTGCTGCCGCACGTCCTCCACATGACGGCGACGCCGATCCCGCGCACCCTCAGCCTGACCGCCTACGGGGACCTCGACACGACCGCGCTGCGCGAGCTCCCCCGCGGGCGCCGGCCGGTCCAGACCTGGGTCGTGGGGGAGGAGAGGCGGGAGGGCGCGTATGAGTTCATCCGCGAGCGCCTCCGCGAGGGGCGCCAGGCCTACGTCGTCTGCCCCCTGGTCGCCGAGTCCGAGGAAGTGATGGCGAAGGCGGCGGAGGCCGAGGCGAAGCGCCTCGCGGCGGGCGAGTTGCGCGACTTCGAGCTGGAGCTGCTGCACGGCCAGATGAGCTCCGATGCCAAGGCCCGCGCGATGGACCGCTTCGCCCGCGGGGAGGCGCACGTCCTCGTCGCGACCACGGTGATCGAGGTCGGGATCGACGTTCCCAACGCCACGGTGATGCTGATCGAGGGTGCCGAGCGCTTCGGCATCTCCCAGCTGCACCAGCTCCGCGGCCGCGTGGGCCGAGGCGAGCACGAGTCGTTCTGCATCCTCTTCGGCGACGCGGAGTCCGAGCACGCCCGGACCAGGCTCGACGCGATCGCCGCCGAGCGCGACGGGTTCAAGCTGGCGGAGGTGGACCTGTCGATCCGGGGCGAGGGGGAGCTGCTCGGAACCCGCCAGCACGGCCTGCCCCGCTTCCGCGCGGCGGAGCTCCCGGACGACATGTCCCTGCTGCTCGAGGCCCGGCAGGCGGTCGTCGACCTGGTCGCCCGGCACGGCTCGCTCGAGGCGCCGGAGCTGGGCCCGCTGATGGACGAGGCGCGCGGACGCTACGGCGACGAGCGCTCGCAGCAGATCTCGGCCTGATGGCCCAGCTCCAGGTCATGGGCGGCGAGCTCAGGGGGCGCCGGCTCCGCGCCTCGAAGGAGATCCGGCCGACCACCGGGAGGGTGAGGGAGGCGCTCTTCTCGATCCTGGGCGACGTGACCGGCGCGCGGGTGCTCGACCTCTTCTGCGGCAGCGGGGCGCTCGGGATCGAGGCGCTCTCGCGCGGCGCCGCGGCGGCGACGCTCGTCGACACCGATCCCGCGGAGGCCGAGGCCAACGTCGAAGACCTCGGCCTCGGCGAGCGAGCCACTGTCGTCAGGTCGGACGCCGCCCGATTCCTGCGGGACGCCGAGCCGGGGTCGTTCGATCTCGTCCTCTGCGATCCCCCGTATAGACTCGCCGACCGCTTGGCAGGCGATCTCGACCCGCTCATCCACCTGGCCCTGGCGCCCGGCGGCCGGGCGGTGATCGAGTCCGATCCGAAATCGCGCGATGCAGATGTCCCTGCCACTGAGCACGGAGAGGCTCTACGGCGACACAATGCTGAGAGTGCACATCGAAGAACGACACCGGAACCAGGCCGATGAGCCCCGACGGCCGCGTGGCGGTGTGCCCGGGCAGCTACGACCCGGTCACCAACGGCCACGTCGACATCATCACCCGCGCGTCGAACGTCTTCGACCGGGTCATCGTCGGCGTGGTGAACCAGCCGGTCCGCAAGCAGAAGACCCTGTTCACGGCGGAGGAGCGCAAGGCGTTCCTCGAGGGCGCGATCGCGGACCTCGGCAACGTCGAAGGTCGAGATCTTCTCCAACCTGCTGGTCGAGTTCGCGAAGGAGAACAACGCCCGCGCCGTCATCAAGGGCCTCCGGGCGATCTCGGACTTCGAGTACGAGTTCGAGATGAACCAGCTCAACCGCAAGCTCGCCCCGGACATCGAGTCGATGTACATCTTCGCCTCGGCGAACTACAGCTTCCTCTCGTCCACGGGAGTGAAGGAGATGGCCACCTTCGGCGGCGACGTCGGGGATCTGGTGCCCGCCCCCGTCGCGGAGGCGTTGAAGGAGCGGATCGGGAGGGAGTAGCCTGGTTGCTGCCCAGCACGCACGCACAGGTGCATGGGCAGGAGCTTGCAATTCCGCACAGAAGCTGACCACCGGAACCGCTCCCTCTAGCTGACCCTTAAGCTTTACGCGCTGCCCATGGACGTACTCGTACTCATCGACAAGCTCGACGACCTGGTCCACAACGCGCGGCCCGTGCCGCTCACGGATCAGGTGCGCGTCGACCGCGAGGAGATCTACGACCTCCTCGATCAGATGCGCGCCACGATCCCCGAGGAGATCAAGCAGGCCCGCTGGATCGTCAAGGAGCGCCAGGAGATGCTGGCCGAGGCCAAGCGTGAGGCCGAGCGGATCGTCAAGGAGGCCCGCGAGCAGCAGGCCCGCCTCGTCGCGAACGAGGAGATCACCCGCCAGGCCGAGCGTGCCGCCGAGGAGATCGTCGAGGAGGCCCGCGAGCGCGAGCGTGAGATCCGGCTCGGCGCCGAGGACTACGCCGACGACATCCTCTCGACGCTCGAGGTCAACCTCCAGAAGTTCCTCCAGGCCGTGCAGCGTGGCCGCGACCGGCTCCAGGGCCGGGACCGCGAGCCCTCCGAGATCGGCTAGCGCCGCGCGGATTAGTTCCGGGGGAAGCGGGTAAGCCCGCTTCGCATGGACGTTCTCTGGCTCATCGTCGTCGCCATCATCAGCGGAGCGATCATCGGCGCGCTGGCGCGGCTGGTCATCCCGGGGCGCCAGCCGATCGGCCTCCTGCAGACGATCCTGGCGGGTATCGCCGGCGCGATCATCGGGGGGCTGATCTTCACCGCGCTGGACAAGAACGCCGAGGACCACCAGGTCATCGGCTTCGCGATTCAGGTCGCCTGCGCCGCGCTGATCGTCTGGTTCCTGGCCGGCCGTGCGAGCCGCGCCCGCGTCGACTGACGCGAGCAGACCGGCGGAATAGGCTCCGTCCCCCAAGGGAAGGAGCGATGATGGACTGGGCGGGCAGGAGCAGAGGCGGCACGGGATGAAGCGTGGCGACGGCTGAGGGAACCCTGGCGGACGGCGTCCGCCTCCTCCTGGCCGAGCGGGGATCGGACCCGGGCCCCGTCTCCGTGACCCCGATTCCAGGTGGGGCATCCCGCGACACGTGGTTGGCCGAGGCGGGGGAGACGCGCTGGGTCGTGCGCCGGAAGCCCAAGGGAGCGGATTCGCTGGTCCCGATCGGCGACGAGTACAGGCTGCTGGAGCTGGCGCGCGACGCGGGCGTTCCCGTTCCCGAGCTGCTCGCCTTCGAGCCCTCGGGCGGCCGGCTGGGAAGCGCCGCCATGCTGATGGCGCACGTGGACGGGACCTCGGTCGCGCCGAGGATCCTGCGGCGGCCGGAGTTCGCGACGGCGCGCGAGCGCCTCCCGCGACAGCTCGCCGAGGCTCTCGCCAGGGTTCACAGCGTCTCGGCCGGGGACCGCGACTGGATCCTGCCGCCCGCCCCTCCGGATCCGGCGCTCGGCCAGGTCGAGGAGTGGGAGCGCCAGCTGGATGAGATCGGCGCGCCGCTGCCCGCGGTGGAGCTGGGCCTGCGCTGGCTGCGGGCGAACGCGCCTGAGCCGGCCGATCCGGTCCTGGTTCACGGCGACTTCCGTCTCGGCAACTTCATCGTCGACGAGAGCGGGCTCGCGGCCGTGATCGACTGGGAGCTCGCCCACAGGGGCGATCCCGCCGAGGACATCGGCTGGCTCTGCATCCGCTCGTGGCGGTTCGGCAACGACGATCAGCCGGTGGCCGGCCTCGGGCCGATCGACGAGTTCCTGACGGCCTACGCGGACGCGGGCGGGACCCCGCCCGACGCGGACCGCCTCCGGTACTGGGAGGTGTTCGGCAACGTCAAGTGGGCGATCATCTGCGCGCGCCAGGCCCGGGACCACCTGAACGGCGTCCGCCGCAGCCACGAGCTCGCCTCGCTCGGCCGCCGCATCTGCGAGCCGGAGTGGGACCTGCTGGAGCTGATCCGGAGCTGATGCAGGACAGGCCGACAGCGAAGGAGCTGCTCGAGGCCGTGGCCGAGTACCTGGTCGCCGAGCTGCGGCCGGAGGTGCCGCGCGAGCAGCGCTTCAAGGTGCTGGTCGCCGCGAACGTCTGCGCCGTCGTCGCGCGAGAGCTGGAAGCCGGGGAGGAGCCGGACCGCGCCGACGCCGCCCTCTTCTCCGAGCTGCTCGGCGAACGGGTGTCGGACCCGCGCCGCGGCGCGGCGGATCTCGCACATAGGTTGCGCGTCGGCGAGCTGGACGACCGCCTCGACGAGCTCAGCGACCGCTCTGGCCGAGCACGTCCGGCGCAAGCTGGACGTGGCCCGGCCCGGCTATGACGCGGGCGCCTAGCCGCCCCTCACCTCCCTGATCAACCGGTCGATCTGCGCCTGCTGCCGGTTGTTCTGCCGCTGCAGCGCCTGGTTCTGGGCGAGCAGCATGACCGGCAGCTCCTGGTACTGGACCGTCTCGGGCAGGCCGTCGCTTCCGTAGACCGCAAGCTCGGGCAGTACCTTCGCCACCTGCTCGGCGAGCAGCCCGTAGTGGAGCTCGGGCGGACCGCTGCGGTAGCGGAAGCTCACGGGCTTCAGTTTCATCAGCGGCCGCAGCGAATCGAGCGGTGCGATGTCTCGCTTCACCCGCCGCGAGGAGCTCACGGTGCCGAGCTGCCCGGCGGAGTCGATCACCACGTTGACGGCGTTGGCGTTGCCCGTGGTCACGCCGCGGATCCCGGCGATGAAGGCGCGGTCGTGGAACTGGGTTTGATCACCGATCCGGATCGTGTTCGACTCCGTGAACTCGCCCATGTTGCCGATGGCGATGTTGTTGTCACCCGTGAGGTTGAAGCCGGCGTTCCACCCCGACCGCGATGTTGTTGCTGCCGGTGCTGTTGGCGCCCATAGCGCTCGGGCCCAGCGCCACGTTGACTCCGCCGGTGGTGTTGGAGCCCAGCGCGCCAAAGCCCAGCCCCGAGTTGCTGCTGCCGGTTGTGTTGCTCAGCAGCGCGCCCGAGCCCACCACCGAGTTGTTGCCGCCGGTGCTGTTGTCCTGCAGCGTGAACGAGCCCAGCGCCGAGTTGCTGTTGCCGGTTGTGTTGCGTCAGCAGCGCGTCCGTGCCCAGCGCCGAGTTGTTGGTGCCGGTGCTGTTGGCGCCCAGCGCGTCCTGTGCCCAGCGCCGAGTTGCGGTTGGCGGTGGTGTTGACATCCAGCGCACCCTGGCCGACCGCCGTGTTGGCGGTGCCGGTGGTGTTGGCGCCCAGCGCCCCTTGGCCCACCGCCGAGTTGCTGGCGCCGGTGGTGTTGTAGGCAAACAGCCGCGCTCGTTGTGCCAACCGAGCGGTTGAGGCCTGCCGCGCCGGTGGTGTTGGTGAACAGTGCGTTCGCACCCAGCGCCGAGTTGCCGCTGGCGGTGGTGTTGGAGCCCAAGGCGGATGCGCCAAGCGCCGCGTTGTTGTTGCCGGTGGAGTTTGCCGTGAGCGCCTGGAAGCCCACCGCTGAGTTGCTACTGCCCATGGTGTTGGCCGCCCAGCGCGCCGACGCCCGACGCGCCGGCGTTGCAAGGCGCCGCCGGTGACCGCCGGGAAAGAGGTCGGGCCCGCGGCGACGTTGTTGAGATGCCGTCGCTGTAGACGCCCGCCGAGCAATTGAGGCTGGAGTCACCGTCGTGGGAGACCTCCTCGCCGTTGTCGCAGGGCCCGCCCGAGACGTTCAGGGTCGGGTTCGGATAGGTGCCGCTGAGGTCCCCTCCGGCCGAGGCGTTCGACGCGAGGAACGCGTTCGCGCTCTGCCCGTCGAGCTGGTCGGCGTCGAGGCCGGAGCCCGAGCCGTCGACGGGCGCGAGCTTGGCGAGGATCTGCGGTCCAGTGTCGGGGGAGCCCGAGGTGCCGGCGGGTCCCTGTGGTCCCTGGGGGCCCGGTGGACCAGCAATGACCTTCACCTTCTTCTTTTTCTTCTTCTTGGCGGCGCCGGCCTTGGCGCCCTTGCCCATCCCGCTGTCCTTGGCGACCTGGACCGCGACCGCGGTCCCGTTCAGGGCGAGAAAGATCGCCACCAGGCCGAGTACGTTGGCGCGCAGCCAGGCGTGTGCGCGTCCGTGCGTGGTTCCCGACTGATCGTTCATTTTCGGCTCCCCGAGTCGTGCGCCCGCGCGCTCGGGCGAGCGCTATGGGGAAACCGTCTCAACGATGGCGCCGCGTGTCAACCCCGGGATCTAGCCGTCCCGAACCTCCCTCGTCAGGCGATCGATCTGCCGCTGCTGGGCCTGGATCGTGGCCAGCAGCAGCACCGGCAGCTCCTGGTACTGGACCGTCTCCGGCAGGCCGTCCTCGCCGTAAACCGCGAGCTGCGGCAGCACCCTCGCCACCTGCTCCGCGAGCAGCCCGTAGTGGAGCTCGGGCGGTCCGGAGCGGTAGCGGAAGCTGACTGGCCGCAGCTTCATCAGCGACCGCAGCTTCCCGAGCGGCGCGATGTCACGCTTCACGCGCCGCGAGGAGCTCGCCGTGCCCAGCTGGCCGTTGCCGTCGACCAGCACGTTGACGGCCGCTCCGCCAGTGGTCACGCCGCTGACCCCCGCGAGGAACGCCCTCGTCTGCGTGTCGCCGATCCGGATCGTGTTCGACTCCGCGGCAACCCCGGCGTTGTCGATGTCGATGTTGTTGTTGCCCGTGGTGAGGTTGAGACCGGCACCCTGTCCCAGTGCGGCGTTGCCGGCGCCGGTGTTGCCGCCCAGAGCATCCTTGCCCAGCGCCGTGTTGCCCACGCCGGCGGTGTTGGAGAACAGCGCGCCGTAACCAACCGCCGAGTTGTCGCTCGCCGTGGCGTTGGAGAACATCGCGACGGTGCCCAGCGCGGTGTTGAAGCCGCCATGAGTGTTGCTGACCATCGCGGAGGCGCCCAGCACCGAGTTGTTGAAGCCGGCGACGTTGGCCGGGAACGAGGTCGGTCCCGCGGCGACGTTGGAGTTGCTGTCGCTGTAGACGCCAGCCGAGCAGCTGAGCGCGGCGAGGTTCGAGATGTCCGATACCTCCTGACCGTTCGGACAGGGCCCGCCCGTGACGTTAAGACAGGGTTGGGGTAGTTGCCGTCCAGAGCGCCTCCGGCATCACCGGTAGCTGGTCCTGGCGGACCCTGAAGGCCCTGCGGCCCCTGGGGGCCGGGCGGGCCCGCCGGACCCCTCTTGACCTTCTTCTTTTTCTTCGCTGCTGATGTTGCGGGCGCGCCGCCATCGCTTACGGCCTGAGCAGCGATGGTCGTGCCGCCGACGGCGACGAAGATCGCCACCAAGCCAAGGACGTTTCCACGCAACCAGACGTGCGCGCGTCCGCGCGCAGTTCCCGACTGATCGTTCATTTTGGACTCCCCGATTCGCGCGCCCGCGCGCTCGGGCGAGCGCTGATGGAGAGACCGTGGCAGCGACGCAGGCCTCTGTCAACCCCGCTTCTCCGGGGTCTTGCCTGTGCTCGCCCGCCGGGAACGACGCCTAGCCGCCCCTCACCTCCCTTATCAGCCGGTCGATCTGCTCCTGCTGGCGGTTCAGCCGCCGCTGCTGCTCTTGGAGCTTGCTGAGCAGCAGGACCGGTAGTTCGTGGTACTGGACCGACTCCGGCGCGCCGTCCTTGCCGTAGGCGGCCAGTGTGGGCATCAGCCGTGACACCTGCTCCGCGATCAGCCCATAGTGCAGCTCGGGCGAGCCGGAGCGATAGCGGAAGCTCACCGGCCGCAGCTTCATCAGGGGCGGGAGCTTCGGAAGCGGCTCGATGTCGCGCTTCACGCTGCGCGAGGAGCTGATCGTGCCAAGTTCGCCCCCAGAATCGACCAGCACGGCGCTCCCCGCCCCCCCCGTTGTCTGACCGTGGATGCCGGCGATGTTGGTCTGGGTTTGAGCCTGGCCGATCCTGATTCTGTTCGTGTCGCTGGCGCTGCCGGTGTGGCCGATGTGGATGTTGCTCGTGCCGGCGGTGACCATGGCGCCGGATTGCGGTCCCAGTGCGATGTTGAAGCTGCCCGTGGTAGCGAGCAGCGCGTCGAAGCCCACCGCGGTGTTGCCGCCGGCCGTACTGTTGATGAGGGCGTTGTCGCCGACAGCCGTGTTGGCGCTGCCGGCGTCGTTGCTCGCCAGTGCACTTTCGCCAAACGCCGTGTTGTCGTTCCCGGACGTGTTGCTGTCGAGCGCGGAGCTGCCGACGGCCGTGTTTCCATCGCCGCTGGTCAGCGCCGCGAGCGCCCCGACGCCAAGGGCCGAATTGGAGTTCCCGCCGGCGAGCGCGGGGTGCGCAGTCGGGGTCACCGCGATGTTGCCGGCGACGTCTCTGTAGACGCCGGTCGCGCACGTCAGCGCGGCGAGCGCCGACACGTTCGTGAGCGCCTGGCCATTCGGGCAGGGTCCGCCGCTTACGTCCAGGACGGGATCCGGATAGTTCCCGGCGAGGGCACCGCCGGCGGGGCCTGTCGAGGGGCCTGGGGGGCCCTGTTGGCCCTGTGGGCCCTGTGGGCCCTGTGGCCCCCGGGGCCCGGGCTTCGCCTTCTTCTTCTTGGCCGCCTTCTGGCCGGCGCTGCCGGCGTCCTCATTCGCGGCCTGAACGGCAACCGCGGTGCCGCTCATGGCGAGGAAGATGGCCACCAGGCCGAGGACGTTGCTGCGCAGCCAAAGGTGGGCCCTTCCAGAGGCCTGATTCCGCAAGTCGGTCATCTGTGACTCCCTTATGGCGGCTCGTCCCCTCCTGCCAGGGGCCCGGCCGGCCGTCGATTCGCACCCGCGTTTGAGGCGGGGCCTCAGCCCACCCTCCCGTTAGTGCCGCGTCTTGTCAACCCCTGATTTTCGGGGCCGGCTTGTCAGAGGTCGGTCTGGTGTTCGCCGGCGCGGCCGGCGTCGGTCTTGTCGTAGAAGCGCTGGAGCATCTCCATCGTCTCCTCGGGGTCCGCCCCCGTGTAGGCGTTGAAGGCCTCGGCGCGCAGCTGCTGGTCGAGCGGCTGCCCGATCACGTCGAGGATGGTCTGCTTGGCCGACCGGACGGCGGTCTGGGAGTTGCGGAGGATCTGGCGAGCGACCGTCTCGGCCTCCTCCATCAGCGACTCATGGGGGACGACCTTCGAGACGAGGTTCCAATCCATGGCCTGGCGGGCGTCGATCGGCTCGGCGGTCAGCAGCATGTGCATCGCGACGCTGACGCCTCCGGCGTTGACCAGGCGCACCAGACCCCCGTCGCCGTGGTGGAAGCCGCGTCGCGCCTCGAAGCTGCCGAACATCGCCCGGTCGGAGGCGACGCGGATGTCGCATGCCAGCGCCGTCTCGAAGCCGCCGGCCAGCGCCCAGCCGTTGATCGCGCCGATGATCGGCTTGTAGATGCGGTGCATCCCGCGCGTGAAGCCGTTCAGGCCCAGCTCGACGATCTGCCGGGTGTCGTGCGGCCGAGCGCTGGTCATGATCGGCGGGATGTACTCCTTCAGGTCCGCGCCGGCGCAGAAGGCGTCGTCGCCCGCTCCGGTCAGGATCGCGACGTCCACCGAGTCGTCCTCGGCGAAGTCGGCCCAGGCGGCGATCATCCCCTGGTGGACGTCGGCATTGACCGCGTTTCGCGCCTGGGGCCGGTTGATCGTCACGTAGGTGATCCGGTCGCGCTTCTCGTAGAGGACCGCGCTGTCGCCCGAGGCGGGGGGCGGCGGCCCGGGCCGCTCAGGGTTGTGGTGGGTCATCCATCCGCTCCTTGGTCGTAGGTGGCTCGCACCACCGCGAGGTCATCGGCGCGCCAGGTCACCTCGCCGCCGCACCACTCGGCCAGCTCCTCGGCGGTGTCGACGAAGTCGATGCTCGGATCGATCGGCGTCACCTGGGGTTCCGCCTTGACCACGTCGCCGATCACCAGCGCGCGCGACTGTTCGCGGACCCGCCTGAACAGCAGGTGCTTCTCGTCGTCGGTCAGATGGTGAACCGACAGCACCGAGATCACCAGGTCCCAGGGGCCGTCCGGCAGCGGGTCCTCCATGCGGGCGAGCTGGACGTCGTCGTACTCCTCGCGCAGCCGGAAGACCATGTCCGGACTGGCGTCGAGCCCGACCACCCAGGCGTCGGGATACGCCTCGAGCAGGTGGCGTGTCGTCTCGCCCGTGCCGATCCCCAGCTCCAGGACGCGGTCGGGCGCGAACGGGATCGCCTCGACGGCCGCCTTCTGCAGCTCGTCGTAGCGGGGAACCTGGGCCCGGATCTCCTCCAGGTAGGTGTCGGGCTTGGAGTGGAACTGGGCCATGCCGGGGGACCCTAGTCCCTCGCTACCCTCGATCCCATGAGCGCGGAGAACGGAATCGTCGACCTCGAGCGCCTCTCCCTCTCCTCTGGGGAGGCCGCATCGATCGATCTGGAGATTTCGCTGGACCCCATCACCGTGGGCGGCGAGAGCTACGAGTCCACAGGCGGCCGCGGCCCGGTGCGGCTTGACGTCTCGCGGACGACGACGGGATACGCGCTTCGCCTCCGGCTCGCGACCGACGTGGCGGGCCCATGTGTCCGCTGCCTCGAAGCGGCGACCGTCGCGCTCGAAATCGACGCCCGCGAGGTGGATCAGCCGGGCACCCGCGACGAGGAGTTGCAAAGTCCCTATGTCAGCAGTGGCCAGGCTGACGTCGAGCGCTGGGCCAACGACGCGCTGGTGCTGGCGCTTCCGGCCCAGCCGCTCTGCCGCGCCGACTGCGCCGGCCTCTGCGGCGTCTGCGGCCAGTCGCTCAACGACGCCGATCCGGAGGACCACAAGCACTCGACGGGCGGCGACCCCCGGATGGCGAAGCTGCGCGATCTGAAGCTGGACTAGCCCGCTAACCTGCCGCTGCTCATGGCTGTCCCGAAGAAGAAACAGGGCCGCGCTCGCACGCGCAAGCGCCGCGCCCAGCACACCGCGGCGCGCCCGCGCCTGAACGAGTGCCCGCGCTGCCACAGCCCGCGGCTGCCGCACCGGGTCTGCCCGACCTGCGGCACCTACGCCGGGCGCGAGGTGATCAGCTTCACCGAGCCCGAGCAGTCCGAGCCGCGGGTCGAGCCGACGCAGACGGAGGAGTAGGTGTCGCCCACAGCCGGGCCGGTCGCGTTGGACGGACACGGCGCCGACGGCGGCCCGGAGCTGGTTCTGGAGGGCGCCCGCATCGCGGCGGCCGACGGGATCGCGGTGAGGCTGTTCGGCCCCTCGGGACTGCCCTCGGCCGAGGGGGTCGAGGTGGTCGAGACCGAGGACTTGGATCTGACAACGACGCGGAGCCGGTGGCCGCCGTGCGGTCGCAGACCGACGCCTCCGTGGTCCGCGCGGCCGCCGACGTCGCCGAGGGCCACTCCTCGGCGCTGGTCAGCGCCGGATCCACCGGGGCGACCATGACCGCCGCGCTGTTCGCGCTCAAGCGGATCAAGGGCGTTCACCGGCCGGCGCTCGCCGTGCAGATCCCGGTCCCGGGCCGCGAGCAGCCGCTCGTCCTCCTCGACGCCGGCGCCAACACCGAGTCCCGCGCGCAGCACCTGATCCAGTTCGCCTTCCTCGGCTCCACCTTCGCCGAGGCCGTCCTGGGGGTGGAGGCGCCGCGCGTCGGCCCTGCTCTCGGTCGGCGAGGAGCAGAAGAAGGGCCGCCCCGAGGTCGTCGAGGCGAACGAGGCGCTGGCCGGCTCGGACGCGATCGCCTTCGCGGGCAACGTCGAGGGCCGCGACCTGCTCACCGGCGCCGCGGACGTCGTCGTCACCGACGGGTTCACCGGCAACGTCGCGCTGAAGACCCTCGAGGGAACCGCCCGCGCCGTCGCCGACGCCGTCCGGTCGGCGGCGAAGTCGGGGCCGGTGTCGGCTGCGGGAGGCCTGCTCCTGCGCCCGGCCCTGGGCGGGCTTCGGGCCCAGCTCGATCCGAACGCGGTCGGGGGCGCGATCCTGCTCGGCCTCCGCGGAGTCGCCGTCGTCGCCCACGGCAGCTCCACGCCGGAGGGCATCGCGAACGCCGTCCGCCTCGCCGATCGCAGCGTGCGCGAAGGCGCGGTGGAGCGCACGGCCGACGCCCTGGCAGCGGCGGGGGCGACCCGCGAGGCCCTGCGCGAGGGTGCGGGGTCGGGATAATGGCGCCCATGGACCGAGAGGAAGTGACGACCCTCGTCCGGGAGCACCTGGTCGCCGAGCTCGACGTGAGCGCCGACCAGATCCGCCCCGAGACCAGGTTTCGCGAGGACCTCGACGCCGACTCCCTCGATCTCTATGAGCTGCTGATGGAGCTGGAGGACCGGTACGGCATCCGGGTGAGCGAGGAGGAGGCGGCCAAGATCGAGACCGTGGGGGACGCCGTCGACTTCGTCTGCGAGCGCGTTCCGGCCAGTTGACCCCGGAGGAAGGCCGTCCGCTCTCCGAGCTGATCGACGAGCTCCCGCCCGAGCTCGCCTCACAGGCTCTGTCGCACTCGTCCTGGGTCGAGGAGCGGTCGGACTCCTACGGCCGCCTTGCGTTCGTCGGCGACAGCGTCCTGGGGCTCTCGATCGCGACGGAGGTCTTCGAGAAGCTGCCGAAGGCCCGCAGCGGGACGCTCACCAAGATCCTCAACCAGGCGGTGAGCCAGCCCTCGGTGGCGACGGTCGCGCGCAAGGTGAGGATCCCGGAGCGGCTCGCCGAGCGCGCCCCGGAGGCCGGCAGCGACGGCGTCACCGCGGACACCCTGCTCGCGTCCGAGCGGACGATCGCAGAGGTCTGTGAGGCGGCGATCGGCGCGTGCTACATCGCCTACGGGTGGGAGGAGACCCGGCAGGCGGTGATCGGCGAGTTCGACAGCCAGATCGAGCGGGCGCAGGAGGAGCGGGTCGACTTCAAGTCCGAGCTCCAGGAGCGGCTCGCCCGCGATGGGGCCACCGTAAGCTACGAGGTGATCGGCGAGGCGGGTCCCGCGCACGACCGCCGCTTCGAGGTCAGGGCCAGGGTCGGCAGCGACGAGGTCGGCGTCGGCTCCGGTCGCAGCAAGAAGGAGGCCGAGCAGGCCGCCGCCGAGATGGCGCTGGAAGCGATGGGCCGGTGACGCCCGATCGCGTCCGGTTCGGCCGCGAATCTTCCCTTTCCGCGCAGCTTCCCTGACATGTATCTGAAAGCGATCAACCTGAAGGGGTTCAAGTCGTTCCCCGACCGCACCCGGCTCACGTTCTCGCCGGGGGTGAGCGTGATCGTCGGGCCGAACGGCTGCGGCAAGTCGAACATCACCGACGCCGTCCTCTGGGCGCTCGGCGAGCAGAGCCCCACCGCCGTCCGCGGCCACCAGATGCGGGACGTGATCTTCGCCGGCGGCAAGGGCCAGTCCGCCCGCCGCTTCGCCGAGGTCGAGGTGGTGATCGACAACTCCGAGGGACGCGCGGCCAGCGAGTTCTCCGAGATCTCGATCACCCGCCGGATCGAGCGCAACGGTGACGGCGAGTACCGGCTGAACGGCGCCCGCTGCCGCCTCGCGGACGTGCTCGAGGTCCTCTCCGACACCAACATGGGGCGCGAGATGCACTCGGTGATCAGCCAGGGCCGGGTGGAGGCGATCGTCAACTCGAAGCCGCGCGACCGGCGGATGCTGATCGAGGAGGCCGCGGGTCTCGGCAAGCACCGCAAGCGCCGGCACCGCGCGCAGCTGAAGCTGGACCGCACCCGCGAGAACCTCGACCGCGCCCTCGACGTCGAGCGCGAGGCCCGCTCCCACCTGCGGCCGCTGAAGCGCCAGGCGGAGGCCGCGGAGCGAACCGCGCGGCTGGTCCGGGAGGAGGCGGAGCTGCGAGCCGAGCTGGTCGGCGACGACCTTCGGGCGCAGCTCGCCCAGCTCGGATCGGCCGAGTCGAAGCTCACCGGGATGCGCGAGCGGCGCGACGCGATCGAGAAGCAGCTCGACGAGGTGCGGTCGCGGCGGACCGCGATCGAGGAGCGGATCGCCACGGGCGAGGAGGGGCGCCGTCGCCGAGCCGAACGGCTGGCGGAGGCGCGCGGTGCCGTCGAGCGGATGCGCGCCCGGGCCGAGTCGATCGCGGCCTCGGAGCGGGAGCTGCGCTCGGGAATGGGCGAGCGCCAGCTCAGGCTCGAGGAGCTGGGAGCCGATCTCGAGGCGGACGCCGGCGGTGCGCGGATCGCCGAGCTGGAGCAGGAACTGGCGGAGCTGGAGCAGAGCGAGCCGGCCTCGCGCGAGACCGCTGAGCTGCGCGAGGCGGCAGAGCGCGCCGAGGCGGCGCGGACCGAGGCGGAGGGGGCGCTGGAGCCGCTGCGCGAAGCGGCCGAAGCCGCGGCCGAGACCGCCCGCCGGGCGGAGGCGATGCACGAGAGCGCTCGCGCCGAGGCGGTCAAGGCGGCGGAGCGCCGGGCCGCGCTGGCGGGAGAGCTGTCGGCGGTCGAGGCGAAGCTGGCGGCGGCCGCGGTCGAGGGCGACCACGAGGTCCTCGCCGGGATGCTGGAGACGGGGCCCGGGATCGAGCGCGCGCTCACCGCCGCGCTCGGCGAGCGGCTGCGCGCGTCGGTCGTCGATTCCGTCGGCGAGGGCGTGGAGCGGATCGGGGGCGCCGAGGGCGCCGCCCGTGCGCTCATCGCTCGGGATGGGACGAGCCCGGCGACGAGATCTCCGAAGAGCGTCCGCCGACCGACACCGCCCGGCGGCTGCTCGACCTTGTCCACGGCGAGGGCGCGGCGGGCCAGATCGCCGAACGCCTGCTCGCCGACGCCTGGCTGGTGGACGACCTCGGGGAGCTGCCGAACGACTTCGAGGGGATCGCGGTCACGATGAAGGGCGCTTGCTACGACGCCGCCGCGGGCGAGCTGCGCCGCCTGCCCGCGGAGGGAACCGATCCGGCGCTGGCGGCACGCTCCGCGCGCGAGGAACTAGCCAACCGGGTCGAGCAGCGCGAGCGCACCGAGGAGCGCGCAAAGCGGGAGCTGGAGCAGGCCGAGCAGGCCCTGGCGGACGCCCGCAAGGGTGAGGACTCGTCACAGGAGGCACTGCGCGACGCCCAGCGGCGCCTCGACGAGGCCACCGAGGAAGCACGCCGCACCTCCTGGCTGTCCGAGCGGCGAGCCGAGCAGGGCGACGAGGCCTCGCGGCCGACCCTGGTCCGCCGCGCCCAGCTCGAGGCGGAGCTGGCGGCCGAGCGCCGCCATGCCGAGGCGGCGGAGAAGGCCAAGGAGGCCCGCGCCCGCGACCGCGAGAAGCTGCGGCAGCGAATCGAGCTCGAGCAGGAGACGCTGCCGGCGCTGGCGCGCCTTCAGGAGGCGCTGCGAGGCGTCGTCGAGCGCCTCGAGCAGCGCGCCGACTCGCTCTCCGCCGGCGGGGAGGAGGGCGGCGGCGAGATCGCGGCCGAGCTTCGCGAGTGCTCGCAGCAGGAGTTCGCGCTCCAGGGCGAGTTCCGGGAGGCCAGTGAGGCTCTGACCACGATCGAGGTCGAGACGGCCCAGCTGCGGGATCACCGTGACCAGGCCCAGGCCGAGCTCGAGCGGCTCGCGGGCACGCTCGAGCAGGAGCTTCCCCCGGCGACCGAGGCGCTCAGTGAGGAGCGGCGCGCCGAGATCGAGACCAAGCTCGGGCGACTCCAGCGCCGCCGCGAGCAGATCGGGCCCGTCAACCCGCTGGCGAAGAAGGAGTACGAGGAGGCGCACGAGCACGTCTCCGAGCTGGCCGAGCAGCGCAAGGACCTGGACAAGGCGATCGGCGAGCTCAAGGCGCTGATCAAGCGGACCGACCAGGAGATCGCCGCGGCGTTCGAGGAGACCCTCGACGCGACCGCGCGCAACTTCGAGGAGATGGTCGCCGAGCTGTTCCCGGGCGGGCGCGGCCGGCTGCGGCGGGTGGACATGGGCCCGCGGCCCGTCGCCGAGCAGAACGGGGATGCGCCCGAGGACTCCGAGGGCGACGCGGACGAGCTGACGCCGCCGGAGGAGGAGGGGGGCGTCGAGATCGAGGTCACCCCGGCCGGCAAGTCCACCCGTCGGCTCTCGCTGCTGTCGGGCGGGGAGAAGTCAATGGTCGCGCTGGCGTTCAGCTTCGCGGTGCTGATGGCGCGCCCGTGCCCCTTCTACATCCTCGACGAGGTCGAGGCCGCGCTCGACGACATCAACCTCGATCGCTTCCTCCGCCTGGTCCGCCGCTTCGCCGAGCGCTCCCAGTTCATCGTCGTCACCCACCAAAAGCGCACGATGGACGCCGCCGACATCCTCTACGGCGTCAGCATGGCCGACGACGGCATCACCCGCGTCGTCTCGCGCCGCCTGCCCCAGGACGTGCACGACCCCGAGTCGGTGGGCGAGCCCGCCACCGTCGGCGACTCGGACTCAGCCGCCGCGGCGTAAGCGATGAGGCAGTCGCCGCAGCACCTGCCGTGGAGCACGCTGTCGGCGCTCGTGACCAAGGGCGCCAGCTGCATCCATTGCGGCTGTCGCGACGATCTGGTCGCGCACCACAAGCTCCCTCGCCGCTACGGCGGCCTGGACGTCCTCGAGAACCTGGAGCCGGTCTGTCGCGGCTGCCATCCGCGAGTCGAGCAGGAGGCGATCGCCCTCGCAAAGCAGGTCTGGGAGCGGCCGGACTTCTCCGACGCGCCGCGCCGCCCCCGCCGGCGGCCGCGCCTCCCGCACGCCTACTGAGCCGCGGCTCCCAGCGCCGCTACGCTGCGGCGCCGATGGCCACCGACTGGGCACACGCGTTCGACCTCGGCGATGGGCGGGTGCCCGAGGCGCCGGAGGAGGACCGCGCCGGCGTCTTCACCCGGCTGCGGGAGGGGCTGTCCCGGAGCAGGCAGGCGCTGACCGCGGAGCTCTCCGCGAGTTTCACCGGGCCGATCGAGGACGAGACCTGGGAGCAGATCGAGGAGGCGCTGATCCTCGCCGACGTCGGCGCGCCGACGACCGCAAAGGTCGTCCGCCGCCTCGAGGACGAGGTGGAGGCGGGGGAGGTCGGCGGGGGCGAGGCATTGCGCGAGCGCCTGATCCAGCTGCTGGCCGAGACCGCGTCGCCGACCGAGGGCCGGATCGACCTGACCCAGCGGCCCGCGGTCGTGATGGTGACCGGGGTCAACGGCACGGGCAAGACGACGACGATCGGCAAGATCGCCTGGCACCTGCAGAAGGAGATGGGGCTCGACGTGATCGTCGCGGCGGCCGACACCTACCGAGCCGCGGCGGTCGAGCAGCTGGCCGAGTGGGCGGACCGGGCGGGCTGCGAGATCGTCAGGGGCAGCGAGGGGGGAGACCCGGGTGCGGTCGCGTTCGACGCGATCGGCGCCGCCAAGGCCCGCGGAGCGGACGTGGTCATCGTCGATACCGCCGGCCGCCTGCACACGAAGGGCAACCTGATGGAGGAGCTCGCCAAGGTGAAGCGGGTGATCCAGAAGCAGATTCCCGAGGCTCCGCACGAGACCCTCGCGGTGATCGACGCGACCACCGGCCAGAACGGCGTCCGCCAGGCCCAGGAGTTCGGGAAGACCGTGGACGTCACCGGGGCGGTGCTGACCAAGCTCGACGGCAGCGCCAAGGGCGGCGTCGCCCTCGCGATCTCGGATGAGCTGGGGATCCCGGTGAAGCTGATCGGCATCGGCGAATCGCTCGAGGACCTGCGCCCGTTCGACGCCGAGCAGTTCGCGCGGGCCCTGCTGTCCGAGTAGCCCTACTCGTCCGACTCGACTCGCCCGATGATCCAGTCCAACGGGACCGGCCCCCAATGGCGGCTGTCGGCGCTCTGGGGCCGGTTGTCCCCGAGCACGAAGTAGTGGTCCTCGGGGATCGTGATCTCCTGTGGCAGGTCGCAATCGCCACGATGGCCGCCGCACTCCGCGATGAAGTCCTCTTGCGCGAGCTGCCCGTTCACGACCGCATGCCCGTCCTGGAGGCTGAACCGGTCGCCGGGGCCGGCGACCACCCGCTTGATGAAGTTCATGTCCGATCTCTTGTCAACCGGCTGCGGGCACGACTGTAAGGCGGGCTTCTGCACCCCGCACTGGAGGCTCAGCCCGTCGACGCTGCGCGGCGGATAGAAGACGATGACGTCCCCGATTTCGGGTCGTGCGTCGTCGTAAGCGCCTTCGTCCACCTGGATCACCGAGCCGGTCTCGAAAGTGGGCTCCATGCTCTCCGACGGCACGCGATAGGCGTCCGTGTTCCGGTTCCCTCCGCCGAAGAGGACGGCGACGAGCACGACGATGCCGAGGATCGCCGCCAGGGCGATTGCGGGGCGCCTTGACACTCCCCGAACCTATCTCGCCTCGGCGGACCGCATGCCGGGCTCACCATTGCGGCGGTACATGAGCCGGGCGAAGAGGCCCGCGGACACGAACATGAACGAGGCGTAGACGGCCGCCGGGATCGTCAGCTCGGTGTCCACGGTCGCGGCGACGGCGATCGCCAGGGCGGTGTTGTGGATCCCGAGCTCCATCGCGATCGCGGTGGACTGGCGGTTGTCGAGCCGGGCCAGGCGGGCGACGTTGAAGGAGAGCGCCATCGCCGCCACGTTGAGCGTGATCGCGGCCGCGGCGACCGAGTCGAGGTTCTCGAGGACGCGCTCGTTCTCGGCGACGATCACTCCGATCACGGTGCCGGCGAAGACGACCGCCGCGATGCGCTGAAACAGCTTCCCGCGCTCCTCCACCCACCCAGAGCGGGTCGCGCGCAGCCGCATCCCGATCGCCAGCGGGATCACGGTGATCGCGAGGACCCTGGGGACGATGCTCACCATGTCGACGTCCTCGTCGAAGCCCTCCGCCCCGAAGTGATCGACCCCCAGCGTGAGGACGAGCGGCACGGTCACCACCGCGGCGAGGCTGGAAATCCCCGTCATCGAGATCGAGAGGGCCGTCTCGCCGCGCGCGAGATGGGTCATCAGGTTGGCCATGATCCCGCCGGGAGAGGCCCCGAGCACGACCAGGCCGACCGCCATCGCCGGCTCGAGGTCGAACAGCTCCGCGATCCCGAACGCCAGCGCGGGGGAGATCAGCACCAGGTTCACCAGCCCGATCGAGATCCCCTTCGGGTAGACGAACACCCGCCGGAAGTCCGCGACCGTCAGGGACATCCCGAGGCTGGTCATGATCACCGCGAGGGCGATCGGGAGCAGCACGGTGGCGAAGAGCGAGTCCTCCAAGGGACGAGTTCTATCCTGCGTCGCCCTTGTTCGACCAGCTCTCAGACCGGCTGCAGGGCGTGCTCAGCGATGTGCGCTCGCGCGGCAAGCTCAGCGAAAGCGACGTCAAGGCCGCCCTGCGCGAGGTTCGCCTCGCGCTGCTCGAGGCCGACGTCAACTTCAAGGTCGTCAAGGACTTCACCGAATCGCTCCGGGAGCGGCTGGCCGGGGAGCAGATCGAGGAGGCGCTGAACCCAGGCCAGACCGTGGTCAAGGCCGTCAACGACGAGCTCACGACCCTGATGGGCGGTGCCGGCCGCGACCTCGTCTTCGCGCCGAGCGGACCGACGGTGATCCTGATGTCCGGCCTCCAGGGCTCCGGGAAGACCACGGCGACGGCGAAACTCGCACGGCTGCTCTCGAAGGAGGGGAAGAACGTCGCGGTCGCTGCAGCGGACCTCCAGCGGCCGGCCGCCGTCGAGCAGCTGCAGAAGCTCGGCGCCCAGGCCAAGGTCGCCGTCTACGCGCAGCCCGGCGAGAAGGACGCGGTCAAGCTCGCCGCCTGGGCCCTCGACCAGGCCAAGGAGCAGGGCCGCGACGTGCTGATCGTCGATACCGCGGGGCGCCTGCACGTCGACCAGGACCTGATGGACGAGCTGGCCGCCGTCCGCAAGGCGACCAAGCCGCACAACGTCCTGCTGGTGCTCGACGCCATGACCGGCCAGGACGCCGTCAACGTCGCCGAGAGCTTCGCCGAGGTCGCCGAGTTCGACGGAGTCGTGATCACCAAGCTCGACGGGGACGCGCGGGGCGGCGCCGCGCTCTCGGTGCGGGCGGTAACGGGCAAGCCCGTGATCTACGCATCGACCGGCGAGAAGCTCGACGAGATCGAGCGCTTCCATCCGGACCGGATGGCCGGCCGCATCCTCGGCATGGGCGACGTGATGTCGCTGATCGAGAAGACGCAGGATGAGTTCGACGAGAGCCAGGCCGAGGACCTCGAGCGCAAGATCCGAAAGCAGCAGTTCACCCTCGAGGACTTCCTGGGCCAGCTCAAGCAGATCCGCCGCATGGGCCCGCTCGGGAACCTGATGAAGATGGTCCCCGGCATGGGCAAGGCGATGCAGGGGATGGGGGACATCGACGAGCGGGACCTCGACCGGATCGAGGCGATCATCCTCTCGATGACCCCCTACGAGCGAGCCCACCCCGACGAGATCAACGGCTCGCGGCGCAAGCGGATCGCGACCGGCTCCGGCACCACCGTCCAAGCCGTCAACCGCCTGGTCAAGCAGTTCGGCCAGATGAAGAAGATGATGAAGCAGCTCTCCGAGGGCAAGATGCCCTCACCCGAGCAGCTGATGCGCGGCGCTCGCTGATCACACCCGCCTAATCGCTACCCTGCCCCGTCGCATGGTCCGAATCAGGCTGAAGAGAGTGGGCGGGCGCAAGAACCCGCACTGGCGCATCGTCGTCGCCGACCGGCGCTCGCCGCGGGACGGCCGCAACCTCGAGACGATCGGCCAGTACAACCCTCAGACCGAGCCCTCGACGATCGTGCTCGACAAGGACCGCGCCGAGCATTGGCTCTCCAAGGGCGCGATGCCGACGCGGACGGTCGCGACGCTGCTCCGCACCCAGGGCATCGAGTCCCGCGGCCGGTAGGCCTCCCGTGCGCGACCTGCTCGAGTTCCTCGCCCGCGGCCTCGTCTCCAAGCCCGATGAGGTCTACGTCACCGAGATCGAGGAGATCGAGGGCGACGTCGTGCTCGAGCTCGAGGTCGCCGAGGAGGACCTGGGCCGGGTGATCGGCCGCGGCGGCCGGGTGGCCAACGCGCTGCGCGCGGTGGTAAAGGCCGCTGCCACCCGCGAGCAGAAGCGGGCGATGGTCGAGATCCTCGACTGAGCCCCCGTGACCGTCGGCACCGGACGCGAAGCGGAGGAGCCGGCGTAATGAGGTTGGACATTTTCACGCTGTTCCCATCGCACTTCGAGTGGTTCCTGGAGCAGCGCCACGTCTCGAACGCGCTGGCGGGCGGCTCCGAGGTTCGCTTCTTCAACTATCGCGACACCACTCCGCTGACCGCGGGCCAGGTCGACGACTCGCCCTACGGCGGCGGCGCCGGGATGGTGATGCGTGTTGACGTGGTGGACGCCGCGCTCGAGGCGGCCTACGGCGCCGAGCGCGACTCGATCCGGATCGCGGCGCTCAGCCCGGGGGGCAGGCAGCTCGACGACGCGCTCGCGACCGAGCTCGCCTCCGTTCCGCACCTCGCGCTCCTCTGCGGGCGGTACGAGGGGTTCGACGAGCGCGTGATCGAGAATCTGGCCGACGACTCGATCTCGATCGGGCGCTACGTGCTCTCGGGCGGCGAGCTGCCGGCGATGGTCGTCTCGGATGCCGTGATCCGCAAGCTCCCTGGCGCCCTGGGGCATGAGGAGAGCGCGGTCGAGGAGTCGTTCAGCGAGGCGCTCGAGGGCGCCCCGGAGTACCCGCACTACACCCGGCCCGCGGAGTACCGCGGCTGGGGAATCCCGGAGATCCTGGTCTCGGGGGACCACGCCAAGGTCCGCGAGTGGCGCCTGGAACGCAGCCGCGAGCGCGCCCGGCGCGAGCAGGGTTAGCCGCTACCATTCGCGCCCGCGCGGGCCGAGGGCTCCGCGCTTTCGCTTTCGCGGCCGCCCTTACGCCGCATTCATCCTCGCCGCGCAGAATCACGAGCCCATGAGCACACTCATCGACAGCATCGAGAAGCGCGCGCTCAAGCAGCGCCCCCGGTTCGGGGCCGGCGACCGTGTCCGCGTGCACTTCCAGGTCATCGAGGGCAACCGCAAGCGCACCCAGGTCTTCGAGGGGATCGTGATCAAGCGCCAGGGCAGCGGCGCGCGCGAGACCTTCACCGTCCGCAAGCACTCCTTCGGCGTGGGCGTCGAGAGGACGTTTCCCGCTCCACTCGCCGAAGGTCGAGCAGCTCGAGGTCGCCGGTCGCGGCGACGTGCGGCGCGCCAAGCTCTATTACCTGCGCGACAAGGTGGGCCGCAGCGCCCGCGTCGCCGAGCGCCGCTGGGGCATCGAGGACGATCTGATCATCGCCGAGGAGGGAACGCAGGCGGTTGACGCCGAGGGCGAGTCGATCGCCGAGGCCGAGACCGAGCTCGTTCCCACCGAGGAGGAGGAGCAGGCGGAGGGCGATGAGCAGGGGGAGGACACTCCCGCGGAGGAGGCGCCCGCCGAGCAGGCGGAGCAGCCGGCGCCGGAGGAGGAGCAGGGTGAGGCCCCGGCCGAACAGGCCGAGGAGCCAGAGAAGGCAGAAGGCTGAAGCTCCCCAGGCCCCAAAGCACCGAGGGGGCGATCGCCGAACTTGTGATCATCGTCGCGCTGGCCGTCGGCCTCGCGCTCGGGATCCAGGCGTTCATCGTCAAGCCGTACCAGATCCCCTCCGAGTCGATGGAGCCCACGCTCGACGTCGGCCAGCGGGTCCTGGTCAACCGCTTCCTCTACCACTTCTCCGATCCCGAGATCGGCGACATCGTGGTCTTCCATCCGCCGAACGGCGCGGACAACGGCGGCATGATGTGCGGCGCTCAGCAGAGGCCGCCCGGCCAGCCGTGCCCGACCCCCACCGAAGACCAGTCCGACCAGAACTTCATCAAGCGGATCGTCGCCGGTCCAGGGGATAGGTTGCGAATCGAGGGCGGGCATCCGGTCGTGAACGGGGAGCCGGCCGAGGAGGACTTCATCCGCGAGTGCGGCGGCGGCCAGGACTGCGACTTCCCGCAGGAGATCACCATCCCCGACGACCACTACTTCATGATGGGCGACAACCGGGGGCAGAGCACCGACAGCCGCTACTGGGGCCCGGTGCCGCGGGAATGGATCATCGGCAAGGCCTTCGCGACCTATTGGCCGCCGAACCGCATCGGCATCCTCTGAGGATTTGACCGCAACCAGCGCGCATCCGAGCGCGCTGTGATTGCCCTTCAGTCGGCCCGGGCTGCCAAGCTTCGCCGGCGATGGCAAGCCCGAAACGACGCAAGCGCCGAACGGCCGCCCGGCTGTTCCGGTTCGACCGCTCGTTCGGACGCCGCTTCGTGGCGGGTGTGGACGAGGCCGGCCGCGGTTCGCTGGCCGGCCCGCTCCTAGCCGCCGGCGTCCTGATCGACCTGGAGCGGATCGGGACCAGGGAGCGCAGGGCGCTGGCGCGGCTCGACGACTCCAAGCAGAAGACGATCGAGGAGCGCGAGGAGCTCTATCCCGCGGTGATTCGCGCGGCGGCCTGCGTCTCGGTCGCGGTCCGCTCGGTTCGGGCGATCGACACCCGGGGCCTCCACGTCTCCAACCTGAATGCGCTCAGCGACTGCATGCGGGCCCTGGACCCGGCGGACGCGATCTGCCTCGTGGACGGGTTCCGGCTGCCGGAGTGCGAGGTCGAGCACACGCCGGTGGTCGACGGCGACGCGCGCAGCGCCGCGATCGCGGCCGCATCGGTCGTGGCGAAGGTGACCCGGGACCGCTACATGCGCCGCGCCGCCAAGCTGCATCGGCTCTGGCACTTCGACGGCAACGTCGGCTACTCGACCCCCGAGCACCGGGCGGCGATCCTGGAGCACGGGATCTCACCCTTGCACCGGCGCTCGTTCGCGTCCGTGGCCTACTCGCAGCTGGAACTGGGCGCCGCCCCCGGGCGCGAAGCGGAGGAGGCCGTGGCCTCAGAAGGCGTTGCGGATGTGATCGACATCCGGGAGGCGATCGCGGCCGAAGCTGACCCCGACGACGTCGAAGCGATAGCCGGAAACGGCTGACAGCCGGGGACGGTCCTCGGCCGCGAGCCATTCGCGGGCGAGGCGCCGGAGGCGCACCTGCTTGCGGCGGTCCACCGCGAGGGCGGGGCGCTCGGGGCCGAGGGCGGCGCCGGCCCGGCCCGCCTTGACCTCGACGAACACCAGGACCGTCCCGTTCATCCCGATCAGGTCGATCTCGCCCGTCCGGGTCCGGGCGTTGCGTTCGAGGATGCGCCAGCCCTCACGGACCAGCCGAGCCGCCACAAGGTCCTCTGCCCGCCGTCCGAGCTGTTGCCGCGCAACGGTCACCCGGCCGACGCTGGCGAGCGAGTAGTCACGAAGGGCGCGCCACGTGTGACAGGTGCGGGCCCAGCATGGGCCGGTGCTCGCGATGGCCCGCACCTTCGCCCTGATCGGGATCGAGGCCGAGCAGGTCCACGTCGAGCTGGACATCAACCGCGGCCTGCCCTCGTTCGCGATCGTCGGGCTGCCCGACGCGGGTGTCCGCGAGTCCCGCGAGCGGGTCCGCTCGGCGCTGACCAACGCCGGGTTCGAGTTCCCGCTGAAGCGGATCACGGCCAATCTCGCCCCCGGCGACCTGCGCAAGGCCGGACCGGGCTTCGACCTCGCGATCGCGGCGGCGCTCCTCGCGGCCTCCGGGCAACTCGCCGGGCGAATGCTCGACCGTTACACGTTCGCCGGCGAGCTCGCCCTCGACGGCAGCATCCGCCCGGTCCCCGGGGTCCTGGCGATGGCGGAGCGAACCCGCGCCTGGGGGATGCGGGGGATCGTCGTCGCGGAGACCGACGTCTCGACCGCCGGCCTGGTGGAGGGGATCGAGGTGGTCTCGCTCGAGCACGTCTCCCGTCTCAGGGAGCTTTCCGATGGGACACTCGCGCCGGCCGAGCCCGCCGCGCTGTCCCTGAACGGCGCCGGGCCGGCCGTCGAGGAGGACCTCTCCGACCTGCGGGGGCAGAGCGTGCTGCGCGCGGCGATCGAGGTCGCCGCCGCGGGCGGCCACGGCCTGCTGATGGTCGGGCCGCCCGGCGCCGGCAAGACGCTCGCGGCGCGGCGGCTGCCGTCGCTGCTGCCACCGCTTCAACACGGCGAGGCGCTCGAGGTGCTCCGCATCGCCAGCGCGTTCGGGGCCTCGGGGGCGCGGGAGGCCCCTCGCCGCCCCTTCCGCTGTCCGCATCACACGGCCTCGGCGCGGGCTCTGATCGGCGGCGGCACCCCGCCCGGGCCCGGTGAGGTCACGCGAGCCCATCGCGGCGTCCTCTTCCTCGACGAGCTCGGCGAGTACCGCCGCGACGCGCTCGAGGCACTCCGCGAGCCGCTCGAGTCGGGCAGCGTCACTCTCGCCCGAGGCGGCAGGACCGTGACCCTGCCGTGCCGCTTCATGCTGATCGCGGCCTCCAACCCGTGCCCCTGTGGGCGGGGGCCGGACTCCGGCGAGTGCGAGTGCCCTCAGTCGGCGGTCACGCGCTACCGGGCGAAGCTCAGCGGCGCCCTCGCCGACAGGATCGACGTGTTCGCGGGGATCGACCGGCCGGCGAGCGAGGCGATGGCGGGAGAGGACGGCGAGCGGTCGGCCCCGATCCGGGAGCGTGTCGCCGCCGCGAGGGAACGACAGGAGGCGCGGCTCGGCGAGGGCAGGACGAACGGCGAGATGGGGCCCGCTGAGATCCGTCGGCACTGCACGCTCAGCGCCGAGGCGGAGCGCGCGCTCAGGGCAGGGCACGAGCAACTCGGGCTCAGCGGGCGCGGCTGGGACGCGGCGATCCGGGTCGCCCAGACCATCGCCGACCTCGAGGGCGAGTCCGAGATCTCGGAGGAGCACATGCAGCGGGCGCTCAGCATGCGCCGCAGGGCGGAGGCTTGACCGCCTGCGAGCGGTGCCTGCGCCGCTCCGCTCTCGTCGCCGCGCTGAGCGGTCACATCGAAACGGTCGTCGCCGACGCGGTGGGCAGCCGCGCCGCCGAGATCCTGGCCCTCGACGACGAGCAGCTGCTCGGGGCGCTGGCTCCGAACGACGCCGGTGAGGTCCTGGAGCGGGTGGACGTGACCGGCCTGCGGGACCAGCTCTCCTCCGGCGAGGTGTGGGCGCGCTGCCGGCACCACGACGATTATCCGCAGGCGCTGAAGGACACCCGCGAGGCCCCGGCGGTGCTGTTCGGCATCGGTGCGCCAGAGCGGCTGGCGCGGCTCGGCGACAAGCTCTGCGTGACGATCGTGGGCGCGCGCCGCCCGAGCGCGTACGGCCGGGAGCTGGCGACCCGGCTGGGGCGGGAGCTGGCGGCCGCCGGCGTGATCGTCATCAGCGGCATGGCGCTCGGAATCGACTCGTGTGCGCACGAGGGCGCCCTGGAGGCCGGCGGCGAGACCGTCGCGGTGCTCGGGAACGGTCCCGACCTGCCACGGCCGGCCCGCAAGCGGCGCCTCCACGAGACCGTCGCGGAGCGGGGCCTGGTGCTGGCCGAGCTGCCGCCCGGGACCGAGGCGCGCCGCTGGACCTTCCCGGCCCGCAACCGGATCATGGCCGCGCTCGGGGAGATGACCGTCGTGGTCGAGGCCCGCGAGCGCTCCGGCTCCCTGATCACCTCGACGATGGCCGAGGACCTGGGCCGGGAGGTCGGGGCGGTGCCCGGCCACGTCGGGGTCCCGGTGGCGGCGGGAACGAACTCGCTGCTGCACGACGGTGCGCATCTGATCCGGGACGCTCAGGACGTGCTCGACGCGCTGCTCGGCACGGGCGTGATCTCCACGAGGCGGGAGCCGGAGCTCGCCCTCCCGCCGGAGCTCGGGCCGGTGCTCGAGGCGGTGGAGCGGGGGGCTGCGACCGCGGACGAGATCGCGTCGGCCTCGGGGCTGGGACCTGAGGGGACCGCCTCGGCACTGACCCGCCTCGAGCTGCTCGGCCTGCTCAGCGTGGACCTGGCCGGGCGCTACCGGCGGAGCGCGGCCGCGGTCGCCTAGATTGCCTCGTTGGTGGCACCCGATCGCGTACCCATCGCGCTCACGATCGCCGGGTCGGACTCCGGCGGCGGCGCGGGCATCCAGGCGGACCTGAAGGCGTTCGCGCGCTGCGGCGTGCACGGAACCTCGGCGATCGTCGCGCTCACCGCCCAGAACACGACCGGTGTCAATGCCGTCCACACCGTGCCGGGCCAGATGGTGATCGACCAGGTGGCGGCGGTCGCCTCGGACCTCGGGGTCGACGCCGTCAAGATCGGCATGCTCGGCGACGAGCCGACGATCGACGCCGTCGTCCGGGCGCTGGCCTGGGTGGAGGAGGCGCCGCTGGTCGTGGACCCGGTGATGGTGGCCGAGAGCGGCGACGTCCTGCTCGAGCCGGACGCGCAGCGGGCGTTGATCGAGCGCGTGTTGCCGAGGGCCGCGGTGGCGACGCCGAACCTGCCGGAGGCCCGCGAGCTGACCGGGAAACCGCCCGAGACGAGCCAGGAGGATCTGGCGCGCGCCTTCCTCGCCCTGGGCCCCGCCGCGGTGGTCGTCACGGGTGGGCACACCCACGACGGCGCCGACCTGTTCTTCGACGGCGATCGGCTCGAGCGCATCGAGGGCCCTCGGCATCCCGACGGCGCCTCGCACGGCTCGGGCTGCACCCACTCCGCCGCGCTTGCGGCGCATCTGGCGCTGGGCCTTGACCCGCTCGACGCGGCCCGCGCGGCGCGCGAGGTGGCGGCCGAGGCCGTCGGGAACGGCCTGCGCGAGCTCGGTGCCGGCGCCGGACCCGTCGACGCGCTCGGCATCCGGGCGCGAGCCGACCGCCGGGAGCAGCCATAATCGGCGCATGAAGCTGGTCCGGATGATGCCCGGGAAGGGCGACGTGCTGCTGGCGGAAGGCGACCCTGAGGTGGCCGAGGACGAGGAGCGCCTGGTCGAGGAGTTCCGGCGCCAGCTCGACCTGGGCATGTGGGCCGCGGTGCCCGTCGAAGGCCGAGACGGACGCCGCGAGGCGACCATGGTCCGGGACTTCGCCGAGATCCCGGATCACACCGACCGGGTGATCTTCTTCCCGCCCGCCGCCGGGGGCTGACCGTGCGGCCGGTGCCGGACTACCTTCGGGACCTGCGCGCCGAGGCGCGGGCTCGCGAGCTGCTGCGGGAGACCGCCGGCGAGGAGGCGTACGCGATGTACGCGCAGCTCGGCTTCATCGCGGTGGACTCGGGCGAGGGGTACGGCTACCTGATCTACCCCCACAGGCCGATCGTCGCCTACGACACGGCGAGCGGCGACCTGCTCAGCGAGTACTGCGTCCGCTTCCCCGACGGCTCCGATCCGACGGCGGGCGAGTGGCTGCCGGACGCCGACGACGTGCTCGCCAAGTGGATCGCCCTGCGCGCCGACGAGCGCGGGCTGATCGAGACTCGCCAACATGCACCTGCCCGGGCGCCAGCACGACCCCGAGATGCTCCGCCGCGACGTCGCCAGGTTGGGGGAGTGGAGCCATGTCTGACAACGGCGAGATGAGGAAGAACAGCTCCGTCGTCTTCGACGGCCCGGACCGCGCGCACGCACGCGCCTACATGAAGGGGATCGGCTTCGACGACGCCGACCTCTCGAAGCCGATCATCGGGGTCGCCAACACCTGGATCGAGGCGATGCCCTGCAACTTCCACCTGCGGGCCGTGGCCGAGAAGGTCAAGGAGGGCGTGCGGGCGGCGGGGGGGACGCCGATGGAGTTCAACACCATCGCCGTCTCGGACGGGGTGACGATGGGCACCCAGGGGATGAAGGCCTCCCTGGTGAGCCGCGAGGTGATCGCCGACTCGATCGAGCTGACCGCTCGCGGGTACCAGTTCGACGCGCTGGTGGCGCATCTGCGCCTGCGACAAGACGATCCCCGGCAGCGTCATGGCCCTGGCGCGGCTCGACGTTCCCTCCGTCCTGCTCTACGGGGGGTCGATCCTGCCGGGCCGCTACAAGGACCACGACGTCACGATCCAGGACATCTTCGAGGCGGTCGGCGCTCACGCCAAGGGCGACATGTCCGACGAGGAGCTGCTGGAGCTCGAGGGGGTCGCGAGCCCCGGCCCCGGAGCCTGCGGCGGAATGTTCACGGCGAACACGATGGCCACCGCCTTCGAGGTGATGGGGATCGCGCCGATGGGCTCCGGGATGGTCCCGGCGGTCGCCGAGGAGCGGAAGACGGTCTCCGAGCAGGCCGGGGAGCTGGTCATGAGCGTGCTGCGCGAGGACCTGAAGCCCAGCCAGATCATCACCCGGGAGTCCCTGGAGAACGCGATCGCCTCGGTCGCCATGACCGGCGGATCGACGAACGTCGTGCTCCACATCCTGGCCCTGGCCCGCGAGGCCGGGATCGAGCTCAACATCGACGACTTCGACGAGATCTCCGAGCGCACCCCGCTGCTGGGCGACCTGAAGCCGGGCGGCCGCTTCGTCGCCCGGGACCTGAACGACGCCGGCGGCGTCGGCCTGGTCGTCAAGCGCCTCGACGAGGCCGGGCTGCTTCACCGCGACGCCATGACCGTCACGGGTCGCACCATCGGCCAGGAGGCCGACGAGGCGACCGAGGCCGAGGGCCAGGAGGTGGTCCGGCCCCTGAGCGATCCGCTGAAGGAGACCGGCGGCCTGGTGATCCTGAAGGGCAACCTCGCCCCGGAGGGCTGCGTGGTCAAGGTGGCCGGCTACGAGCGCATGACCCACACCGGGCCCGCGCGCGTGTTCGAGTCCGAGGAGGACACCTTCGCGGCCGTCAAGGCCGGCGAGATCGAGGCCGGCGACGTCGTCGTGATCCGCAACGAGGGGCCCGCCGGCGGCCCGGGCATGCGCGAGATGCTTCAAGTGACGGCAGCGTTGGTCGGCGAGGGCCTCGGCGACAAGGTCGCCCTGCTCACCGACGGCCGCTTCAGCGGCGCGACCCGCGGGCTGATGGCCGGGCACGTCGCCCCCGAGGCCGCGCGCGGTGGCCCGATCGCCGCCGTCCGCGACGGCGACGAGATCACTCTGGATATCGAATCGCGGATGCTCGAGGTCGCGCTCTCCGACGAGGAGATCGCGAAGCGCATCGAGGCGTACGAGCAGCCCGAGCCGCTCTACACCTCCGGAGTGATGGCGAAGTACGCGGCGTCGGTCTCCAGCGCCTCGGAGGGCGCCGTCACCGGCCTCAACGGCTCCGGCTGAGGGGATGAGCGGTCACGTCGACGTGTTGCGCCGGGTGTTCGAAGCGTGGAATGCCGATGACGTCGAGGCAGCCCTCGAGTTCGCGGATCCCGAGATCGAGTTGGACTTTCGCGGGTACGTTCTCTTCCCGGGGTTGAGGGAGTTCTACGCGGGACACGACGGGTTTCGCGAATGGTGGGCCGCGAGCAAGGAGCCCTGGGAGTACTTCCGCACGACCCCGGGGCGGTTCATCACCGAGGGAGACAAGGCGGTGGCGCCGGTCAGATTCGAGGCGAAGGGAAGGAGCAGCGGCGTCGCCGTCGAGCTCGACTTCGCCAACGCCTGGACGTTCCGCGGCGAGAAGATCGCGAAGTTCGAGGGCTTCAACACGCTCGAAGAGGCACTCGAAGCGGCGGGGATCAGTGGCTGAGCAGATCGAACTCGTCAAGCGGTCGCTCGAGGCCTGGAACGCGGGCGACCTGGAGGGCACCGTTGCTCTGGCGCATCCCGAGATCGTGGTCGACTTCAGCGCGGCCCAGATCTTCCCCGGCCTCGACGACGTCTATCGGGGTCACGACGGCATTCGCAGCTGGTGGCACACGTTCAGGGAGCCCTTCGAGTACTTCCACGTCACGGCCACCGAGTTCTCCGAGAACGGAGACCGGGTCGCCGCGGCGATCCACTGGGAGGGCCGCGGGGCCGCGAGCGGCGCGGTGGTCGAGCTGGACTTCGCGAACGCCTGGACGCTCCGCGACGGACTGATCGTGCGGTTCGAGGGCCACCACTCGCTCCAGGCCGCGCTCGAGGCCGCGCGGGTCAGCGACTAGTCCAGCTCGCCGTGCTCGCGCAGGAAGCGCTCGAGCACGCGGTTGAAGCGGACCGGGCGCTCCATCTGCGGGACGTGGCCGGTCTCGTCGAAGATCTCGAGCTCGGCGTTGTCGCCGATCCGCTTCTCGTAGGCCAGCGCCGCCGGGACGGGCACGAGGCGGTCGTTGCGGCCCCAGACGATCAGGGTCGGGACCTCGATCTCCTCGAGCCGGTGCTCGGATGTCGTAGCCCCAGAGAGTCGTCAGGGCGTCGTAGTAGCCCGGGCTGCTGGTCAGCGCCGGGACCGTGTTCTCGTAGAGCAGCTCGGGCCGGATCGAGCTCGGATCGTGGAAGACGCCCTGGTAGGCGGCCCTGCGGAGACCGGGCCGGCGGATCCCCGACATCTGGAACTTCAGCGCGATCGGGGCCGCCGCCACGGCCAGCCGGCCGATGACGGCGGCGGGCTCGCGGCGAGCCCTGGCGTACGTGATGCCGGCCGCCGACACGAGGGTGAGGTCGTCGACCCGGTCCGGCTCGTTGATCGCCAGCTCCGTCGCGATGAACCCGCCCATCGAGTTGCCGACGAGCGAGGCCCGCTCGATTCCGACCTTCTCGCAGAAGTCGTGCAGGAAGCGGCCGTACGCGGGAATCGAGATCTCCCACGGCGGCATGGGGCTGCCGCCGAACCCGGGCAGGTCGACCGCGAGCACCCGGTGGGTCTCGGCGAAGTGGGGAATCTGCTCGAGCCAGCTCTGCCAGGCGCCGGAGAGTCCGTGGACCAGGAGGAGCGGGGGTCCCGAGCCCAGCTCGACGTAGTTCGTCCGGGCGCCGACGACGTCGACCTCGCGCAGGTGCTCGCGCCAGTCGATCCCGAGCCACTCCGGGTCCGGGTTGCCGTAGGGGTCCGGCCCGTCGGACGGGGTGGGATCCGGCAGCTCGGCCTTCCCCCTGGCAAGCCGGAAGGAGTAGGCGGTGTCGCCGGCGATCCGCCGCAGCTCCTCGCGGGCGCTGGCGGCCGCTTCGGCTGTCGGCGTCTCGGTCACTGTCGGTCCCTAGGCGTAGCCCATCCGCTCGAGAATCGGGATCTCCCGGATCTGCGGCGGCTGGAGGTGATCCCAGAGGATGCCGCGCGGCCTCGGGTACTGGCGGTCGACCTCGATCACGGCTCGGGGGGTGGCGATCATGTCGACCGGAAGGTCGTGGGCGATCATCGGCACGTGCTCGCGGAGGATCTGGATGGGGTGGACGGTCGTGGCGACGGTGGTGTGGTCGTCGATCTTGCCCGCCTCGATCAGCAGTCCGAACTCGAGGTCGGAGAAGCCGCCGCCCTTTCCGACCCGGGCGCCGCTCAGGTTGACCCCGACCGAGCCTGAGAGGACGAAGTCGATCTCCGGCAGGTCCTCGTCGGCGATCACCTTGCCGTGGCGCATCGCGCCCTTGATCGTGGCCGCCTCGCGGACCTGCTTCGCCGAGAGCTTGCGTGGATCCAGCAGCCGGAACGGATGGATGTCCCGCAGTCGCGGCACCGCCATGATCAGCGTCTTGCCCTCCTCCAGCGCGATCCGCCGGGCATGGGTCTGGGGCGAGTCCGGGTTCACCTTGATCACCCGTGCTCGCTTCCAGAGGCGGTGGTCCGCCAGCTTCTCGGCGGCCAGCTTGGCGCCCCCGAAGTTGGGGATTCGTCCCTCGGCGCCGGGGAAGCGCGCGACCCCCTCGCGCTCCATCGACTTCCAGACGTCCCGCCGCACCTGGTCCTTCGTTCGCACGAACCCAACATAATCGAGGGCATGCCCGCGCGGCGTGTGCTCGTAACCGGGGTCGCCAGCTACTGGGGAGGGAAACTCGCCCAGCGGCTCGAGGCCGTGCCCGAGATCGAGGCGATCATCGGGGTGGACACCAGTGACCCGACGTCCGAGCTGCAGCGCACCGAGTTCGTCCGGGTCGGAGCACAGCACTCGCTGCTGAAGCGGATCGTCGAGGCCGCCGAGATCGACACCGTCCTCGACACCCGCCTGATCGTCGATCCCCTCGGGGTCTCCCGTCGCCACGCCCACGAGGTCAACGTGATCGGGACGGTCAACATCATCGCCGCCTGCTCCGGCCCGGAGTCACCGGTCAGGCGGCTTGTACTGAAGAGCTCGGCGCACTACTACGGCTGCGAACAGGACGACCCGGCGTTCTTCCGGGAGGACCACGCGCGCCGGCGCCCGCCCGCCACTCCGACCGAGCGCGACGTGGTGGAGGCGGAGGCGACGGTCGCCGAGTTCGCCGAGAGCAGCCCCGACGTGACGGTCACCGTCCTGCGCTGCGCCAATGTGCTCGGCGCCAGCGTCCAGACCTCACATGTGCGGCTGCTCTCGCTCCCGGCCGTGCCGACGATCTTCGGATTCGACCCGAGGTACCAATTCGTGGGCGAGGACGACGTCGTCTCCGCGCTCGTGCACGCCGCCCAGCGCCGTCATCCCCGGCATCTACAACGTCGCCGCGGACGGGGTCCTGGCCCTGACCGAGGTGATCTCGCTGCTCGGCAAGTACCCGGCGCCGATCCTGCCCGCGTGGGGCACGCGGCTGGCGGCCACGCCCCTGCGGGCGATGGGCCTGCCGATCACGAGCGAGATGCTCGCCCAGCTTCGGTACGGCCGCGGGCTCGACAACCGCAAGCTGAAGCAGACCGGCTTCCGCTACGAGTACACGACTCGCGAGGCCGTGCTGAAGCTCCGGGAGCGCCAGCGCCTCGGCCGGCTGCTCGAAGCCGACGAGCCGTTCCACTACGAGGCAGAGGTCGAGGAGTTCCTGCGCCGCAGTCCCCACGTGCGTAGATGACGCAAAGCTCCTTGCGTGGAGGTTTTCACGAAGGGACGGCGGGTAACGGGCCGTAGAATTCAAGGCAGAAGCCAGGCAGGGAAGCAACCAATGAAGGACCGACTCAAGAGACATCAGCTGGCGCTGGTCGCCGGCGTCTGCGGGATCACCGCGACGCTGCTGCTGGCGACCGCGGTCTGGGCCTACGACAACGCCCAGAAGGACCGGATCGCTCCCGGCGTGACGATCGGCGGCATCGACGTGGGCGATCGCAGCGCCGAGGACGCCCGCGAGCTGATCCAGCGCGAGATCGCCGATCCGCTGTCGAAGCCGGTTGTCCTCACCTACGAGGACGCGGAGTTCAAGCTGACCCCGAAGGCGCTCAAGCACGATGCCGACGTCGAGGGCATGGTGGACGAGGCCATCGAGGTCAGCCGCGACGGCGGGCTGTTCGAGCGCGTCGGCCGCTACGTCTCGGGTTCGGAGGTGAACGAGGACGTCGCCCCGCGGGTGGGCTACTCCGACAAGGCGATTGAGAAGTTCGTCGCCTATGTCGCGGGGAAGGTGAACCAGGAGGCGGAGAACGCGAGCATCGTCCCGAGCGGAGACTCGCTCAGCCCCACCCCTGGCCAGAAGGGCATCGAGGTCCAGGAGGCCGAGATGCAGGAGCTGGTCCGCGAGGAGGTCGAGGAGCCCGGTGTCGGCGAGCAGCTCGCCGTCGTCACGAAGCACACCCAGCCCGAGATCACGCGCGCGCAGCTCGCCGAGGAGTATCCGGTCTACGTCACCGTCGACCGCGCCGAGTTCAAGGTGCGCCTGTTCATCGACCTGAAGCTGGCGAAGAGCTACACGGTCGCCATCGGCGCCGCCGGCTACGACACGCCGTCCGGCCTCTACTCGATCCAGAGCAAGGAGGTCAATCCGACCTGGCACGTGCCCGACTCCGACTGGGCGGGGGAGCTCGCCGGCCAGGACATCCCGCCGGGGCCGGGGAACCCCCTCGTCGCGCGCTGGATGGGCATCTATGACGGCGCCGGCTTCCACGGCACCCACGAGACCGGCTCGCTCGGGACCGCCGCCTCGCACGGCTGCATCCGGATGGGCGTGTCCGACGTGATCGACCTGTTCGACCGGGTCGAGGTCGGGGACCCGGTCTACATCCAGTAGGCGTCGCTACGCAGGAGGGAGGGGGGTTATGGAGAACTCCCACGCATGGCCGACGTCGCCGCCGAGCCGACCCTGGGTCGCGCCTGGAAGCACGCGCTGGAGCTCTTCGACCGGGACCTCAGCGTCCGGTCCGCCGCTGAGCGCACCCGCCAGGCCTATGGCTATGACGCCGGTCGGCTCGCGGCCTGGGCCGACGAGCGCGGGCTCGAGCCCGCCAAGGTCGGCCACCGGGACCTGCGCCGCTACGCGGCCGTACCTGAGCGAGGGCGGGGCCTCGAAGGCGACCGTTGCCCGCAAGCTCGCTTCGATCCGCTCGCTCTTCGGGGCGCT
This sequence comes from uncultured Solirubrobacterales bacterium, assembly GCA_963824785.1. GTDB lineage: Bacteria > Actinomycetota > Thermoleophilia > Solirubrobacterales > 70-9 > CAWGQG01. The sequence goes on along the minus strand of CAWGQG010000001.1, from coordinate 425,955 downwards.
GGTCCGCGCGGACGAACTTTCGTCCAATCCCGCCGATCTCGTGGCGTCCCCCCGGCGTGAGTCCAAGCTCCCCCGGGTACTTTCCGTTGAGGAGGTGCAGGCGCTTTTGGAGCGGATACCCGCTACAGGGCCGCTCGAGATGCGCGACGCGGCGATGTTCGAGTTGACCTATTCCTGTGGACTTCGTGCCGAGGAGGTCGTGAGCCTCGACACGGACTCACCCGACTTCGACGGCGAGCGGCTCCGAATCGAGGGAAAGGGGGGGAAGACGCGGTTCGTCCCGATCGGCGAGCCCGCCCAGCGCGCCCTGCGCCGGTATCTCGACCGGGCGCGCGGCGCCCTGTCCTCCGCGGGCGGGGAGAAGGCGCTGCTGCTGTCCAAGAGCGGCCGCCGGCTGCACCCGTCGGACGTCCGGCGCCGGCTCGACCGCTGGGTCAAGGAGGCCGCGATCGCCGGCGGCGTCTCGCCGCATGTCCTGCGCCATTCCTTCGCCACCCACCTGCTGCAGGGTGGCGCTGACCTCCGGGCCATCCAGGAGCTGCTCGGCCACAGCAGCCTCACGACCACCCAGATCTACACCAAAGTGGAGCCGTCATGGCTGCGTAGCCAGTACGCTCGCAGCCATCCTCGCGCGTAGGGAGACCGCGTCTATGCAGGTAAAACATGGAATCTGAGGTCAAGGCATTCGAGCTTAAGGAGCTCTGGCGCCGCTATAAGGACGACGGCGATCAGAGCGCGCGCGAGCGCCTTGTCGTCGCGTACTCGCCGCTGGTCAAGTTCGTGGCCGGCCGCACCGGCGCCAGGCTGCCGTCGCACGTCGACCAGGCGGACCTGATCTCCTACGGGATGCTCGGCCTGGTGGAGGCGATGGACCGCTTCGAGCCGAAGCGGCAGATCCGCTTCGAGACCTTCGCGATGCAGCGCATCCGCGGCGCGATCATCGACGAGCTGCGTTCCCTCGACTGGGTCCCGCGCTCGGTCCGCTCCCGCGCACGCGAGATCGAAGCCGCCAACTCCAAGCTCGAGCACGAGCTGGGCCGCGCCCCGACCGACAGCGAGCTCGCGGACCGCCTGAACGTGAAGGAGGAGGAGCTCCAGGAGTCGCTGCTGCAGATCTCGAACTCCTCGATCCTCGCCCTGGAGGAGCTCTGGATGACCCCCGACTCCTCCGGCGACCGCGTCTCCCTGCTCGACACGATCGAGGACGAGAGCGCGCCCGACCCGCAGGCCGCGCTGGACACCACCGAGGTCAAGGACCGGCTCCAGGAGGCGATCCAGGACCTGCCCGAGCGCGAGACCCTCGTGATCGCGCTCTACTACTTCGAGAACCTGACCCTGCGCGAGATCGGAGAGGTCCTCGGCGTCACCGAGTCGCGGGTCTCCCAGCTGCATTCGAAAGCGGTCTTGCGCCTGCGGTCGCGTTTGAGGGCGGGCGCTTAGCCGTCTTATAGGGTGCCGTCGATGGCTCACAAGGCCGCCGACCGGATCCGCAACGTCGCCCTGATCGGCCACCGCGGCAGCGGCAAGACCTCCCTGCACGAGGCGCTGCTGTTCGAGGCCGGGATCGTCAGCCGGCTCGGCAAGGTCGAGGAGGGCACCACCGTCTCGGACTTCGAGCCCGACGAGCAGGAGCGCGAGATGTCGATCGGCGCCACCGTCGCCTCGTTCGAGCACGACGGCCGCAAGATCAACCTGATCGACACGCCCGGCGAGCCGAGCTTCGTCGCCGACACGATCGGCGCGCTGCGGGTCGCCGACGCCGCCGTGGTCGTCGTCAACGCCGTGATGGGCGTCGAGGTCCACACCGAGCGGCTCTGGCAGCGCGCCGACGACGAGGGCCTGGCGCGCCTCGTCTTCGTGAACATGCTCGACCGCGAGCGCGCCGACTTCTTCCGCTCGCTCGAGTCACTGAAGAAATCGTTCGGCGTCCACGTCGTCGCGACGGAGATCCCGATCGGCAAGGAGCACGAGGTCACCGGGGTCATCGACCTGATCGATATGAAGGCGTTCGTCGCCCAGAGCGAGGAGAGGGGCGCGCCCGAGCCGCAGGAGATCCCGGAGGAGCTCCAGGCCCAGGCTCAGGAGTACCGCGAGAAGCTGATGGACGAGGTTGCCGAGAACTCCGACGAGCTGATGGAGCGCTATCTCGAGGGCGAGGAGATCAACCACGACGAGATCGTCACTGTGCTGAAGCAGGGCGTGACGGAGGGCAGGATCTTCCCGGTCACCTGCGGCGTCGCCACCAAGAACCTCGGGACCACCCGCCTGCTCGAGGCGCTGGTCGAGGACCTGCCCTCGCCGGCGATGCGCGGCGCGCTTCCCGGGCTGGACGCCGAGGGCGAGGAGGTCGAGATCGCGCCGGACGAGGACGGGGAGCTCGTCGTCTACGTCTTCAAGACGCTCTCCGATCCCTACGCGGGGCGACTCAACTTCTTCCGCGTCCTCTCCGGGACCCTCAGGAGCGACACGCAGGTGCATAACGTGACCCAGCGCGGGAAGGAGCGGGTCGGCCCGCTGCTGATCCCGCACGGCAAGGAGCACGAGCAGGTGAGCGAGATGGGGGCCGGGGACATCGGCGCCGTGGCGAAGCTGAAGGAGACTCACGCCGGCGACGTGCTCACCGAGAAGGACTCGAAGATGTCCTTCAAGCCGCTGGATCTGCCCGCGCCGGTGATGGCGTTCGCCTTCGAGCCGAAGACCAAGGGCGACGACGAGAAGGCCGCCACGGCCATCCGCCGCCTCGAGGAGGAGGACCCGACGCTCGACGTGCATCGCGACAAGCAGACGGGCGAGCAGATCATCGCTGGGCTCACCCAGATGCACGTCGAGGTGATCACCGGCCGGATGAAGGAGCGCTTCGGCGCCGAGATCGTGCTGAAGCCGCCACGGGTTCCCTACCTGGAGGCGGTTCGCAAGGCCGCCAAGGCCCATGGCCGCTACAAGAAGCAGACGGGCGGCCGCGGCCAGTTCGGCGACTGCCACATCGAGATCGAGCCGGCCGAGTCGGGCACGGGCTTCGAGTTCGTCGACGCGATCAAGGGCGGGGTGATCCCGAAGGGCTTCATCCCCGCCGTGGAGAAGGGGATCGCGGAGGCGATGCAGCACGGCGTCATCGCGGGCTATCCGGTGAAGGACCTGCGGGTTCGCCTCTACGACGGCCAGTACCACCGCGTGGACTCGTCGGAGAACGCCTTCAAGGTCGCCGGCTCGATGGCCTTCAAGGAGGCGATGGAGAACGCTGACCCCGTGCTGCTGGAGCCGATCATGCTGCTGACCGTGAGCGTCCCCGAGGACGTGGTCGGTGACGTCATCGGCGACCTCAACTCGCGCCGCGGAAGGCCGCTCGGAATGGAGCCGAAGGGCTCGGCGACCGAGGTCAAGGCCGAGGTCCCGATGGCCGAGGTGCTCGACTACGCCCCGGACCTGCGCGCGATCACCGGCGGTCGCGGCGACTACACGATGGAGTTCGCGCGCCACGAGGAGATCCCCTCGCACCTGGCCCAGAAGGTGATCGCCGAGGCCGGGGCCGAAGAGGAAGTCCGCGCCTGAAGGTCGTCATGAACGTGGACGGCGGGGCCAGGGGGAACCCGGGCCCGGCGGGGATCGCCGCGGTCGCCTCCGACCCGAAGGGGGAGGTGCTCGCCGAGCGCAACGATGCGATCGGCGAGGCCACCAGCAACGTGGCCGAGTATCGGGCGCTGCTGCTCGGAATCGCCCTGGCGAAGGAGCTTGGGGCCACGGAGGTCGACTTCATCGGAGACTCGGCGCTGATCGCACACCAGGTGCGCGGCGAGTGGAAGATCAAGCAGGACCACCTGCGCCCGCTGCGGACCAAGGTGGTGGACGAGCTCCGCGGCTTCGACCGCTGGTCGATCAGGAACGTCCCGCGGGCCCAGAATGCCCGGGCCGACGAGCTCGTGAACGAGGCGCTCGACGCCGCCTGAGCTACCGCCGCCCGCGCTTCTTCCGCTTGCCCTTCTTCGCCTTCTTCTTCGCCCTGGGGCCGAGCTTCACCCACTTCGCCTTCGACGGCTCGCCCTTCGCGTTGAGGATGAAGAGCATGTAGTAGCCGGGCGGCGCCGCGCCGGGCAGCGCCGGCGCCTTCGCGGTCGAGGCCGTTGCGGGTGCGCTTCGCCCTCAGCAGAGTCAGGTGGCGCTGGTGCATGTCCACGCCGTGGGTGGTCGCGTCCGGCGCCATCAGCATGACGCGGCGGATCTTCGGGCTCTCGGTGCGGATCGCGAACTTCTGGCCGTAGCCGATGCGCCGCGTCGCCCTCTTGATCTTCGGCCGCTTGCCCTTCTTGAACAGGTATGGCGGCGAGTAGATCTCGGCGGTGTCGTCGGGGTTGAAGGTCCCGCCGACCGAGGGATTGAGGTCGTCGCCGGCCGACATCACGCGGCCATCCGGCAGCAGCACGGCGGTCGAGTGGTAGGCGCGGTCCTCGAGCTGGGCCGGGCCGAGGCGCCAGGTCTGGGTGCGCGGATCGAACAGCTCGACCTGGCGAGCCCTGCCGTCGGGGTAGGTGACGTAGCTGCCGAGGCCTGGGGTGGTAGCCGCGCCCCCCGCCGACGGTCACCATGGAGCCGTCGGGCAGCAGCACGGTGTTCATGCTGGCCCGGCCGATGTTGAGCGACGGCGCGGGCTTCCAGCTCGGGGTGGACTGCGAGGCGTCGATCGACTCGGCGCTGGCCAGAGCGGGGTGGACCCCATCCGCGTCGGGGGTCTGGGTCAGGTCGTAGCCGCCGATCTGCACCGAGGTCCACGGCCGCAGATGCGCCGCTCGGCATCGAGCGTGCCGGTTCCCGCGTCACGCAGCCGGGACTGCGGGGACAGGTTGCGGTAGGTGAAGGTCTTGGTATCGAGGATCGCCGAGTCGACCAGGCCGGCGCCGGCGAGCAGCACGTTCGAGTCGGGCAGGCTGAACATGTGGGGGTAGAGCGTCACGGCCCTGTCCCCGCTGGGCTCGCGGGTCACGGCCCCGACGCCGCTGGGGCCCGATCCGGGCGTGAAGATCTCGAGCTCGTTGTTGTAGACGTTGCCCGGCGCCTCGTTGCCATACCCGCTGACGAAGATCGTCCGGCCGTCTCCCAGCTCGACCTGCGTCGGGTACCAGCGCCCGCGCTGCATGTCCGGCTGCTTGGTCCAGGTCTCGGTGAAGGGGTTGAAGGTGAGGACGAGCTTGGCGCCGGAGTACGAGGTGTATCCGGGCTTGTCGCCGGGCCAGACCTGGTTGCCGCCGGCGACCAGCACCTCTCCGGTCGCCATCAGCGACTGGCCGGAGCAGTAGATCGGCGCCGGCTCCATGTCGCCGTCGCCGTCGGTGTTGTAGAGCGGCGGGGTGACGTCCTTGAACGCCTTCGCCCCTGTTCCCTTGCGCGGATCCCACAGCGTCGCCTCGCCGCTGTTGCCGCGGCTGCCGCCCTGCCACGACGGATAGCCCCAGAACAGGACCTTCCCGGTGGGCAGGACGACGGAGTGGATGGCGTAGTTGGGGATGGGGAAGGGCCCGGTCGACCAGCGGCCGATCTGGCTTCGCCGGCGTCGGACGCGGTCTTGCGGGCGAGGGCACGCGCCCTCCGGCGCTGCGTCCAGTCCGCCGCCCGGCGCTGCGCCGGGGTCATCCGCTTCCAGTGCTGCGCATCCGCTTCCTGAGCGCGCGACGCTGGGCCGCGTGCTCGGCGGCGTGCTCCGGGCCGACGCGATGCCCGCTCGTACGCGCGGACCTGGGCCTCCTCGTCGGCGCTGGGGAGCGCGGCCGGGTGGTCGGCTCGGGCGGCGGCGGGCGTCCAGAGCGAGTGCCAGCAGCGCCGCGCCCGTAACGAGGGCAGCATGGGCCCACGCGATCGCGTTTGACCTCCCGAGCCAAAGGCACGAGGGTAGCCCCGTTCGACCCCGACTCTGGTTCTTCCGCCTTCATCCGTGGGGTAACACGAGGCGTGGGGTGGAGTTTCCGTGGTTGCCGCGGACGGCTACCTATACTTGCGCCTCGCTGCGGCTGTAGCTCAGTTGGCTAGAGCGTCTGCTTGCCATGCAGAAGGTCGTGGGTTCGAATCCCATCAGCCGCTCTCCTCCCACCCTCACCACGAATTGGCATACACGCACCTCGAAGGACGAGAAGGCCTGATCGACGGCATGGAGCGGGCCGCCGATCTGATCGGCGCATCGCTGGGGGCCCTCAGCGCCGCCTACGAGAATGTCGACGACCAGACCGCGGACCGGCTCGAGGAGCGCCTGTTCGGGCCGGTACAGCAGTCCTATGGCAAGGCCAAGCGGACGCTCGCCGGCTTCGCCTCGCGTCACGGCCTGCCGGCTCGGACCATCAACCCGCCCGAGGAGCCGCCGACGTCCCTGGACACGCGGGAGCTGATTCAGCTCGCGGGCCGCTCGGCCGTCGAGGCCGACCAGGCCCTCGCCGGCGTCCAAGACGAGCGGTCCTTCGTGGAGGTCGGAGACGCTGAGCTGAGATCGAGCCTCGCGGAGGTCCGCGCCGCTCTCGCGCCGGTCCCGCAGCAGGCGGCGCTGATGCTGCGAACGCTCGGCCGCTAGGCGCCCGCCCGCTGGCTACGCTTGGGCGCGCCGGGCGCCATGGCGGAGTGGTTACGCAGCGGCCTGCAAAGCCGTTTACACCGGTTCGATTCCGGTTGGCGCCTTCAGTCGGCGAAGAGGGGCTCCGCGAAGTCGCGCAGGATCTCGGCGAACTCGGGGTTGCAGCTCGGCTTCACGTCGACGCTGGCCGTCTGCGCCTCCGGGAAGGCGGCGACCGCGTCCTCGAAGCCCTCTTGGTTCCACATCACGCAACCGGCGTGTTCGACGAATAGAAGCGGCACGTCGAGCGCTCGGAGGTGCGGCTCCAGCTGCTCGGTCTCGGTTCCCAGGAACAGCACCTCGACGTAGGTGGCGGCGAGGTCCGGAGGGACTCGGCGCATGTACTCCTGAATGAATGTCTCGTCGTACGCGCCCTGCGTGCCCTGCGTGAGCGCATGGACGAAGCTGTTGTAGTCGGTCTGGCCGAGCTTCGCCAGCACCTCGGCCACCTCGCCGTTGACGGCTGGACGCTCCCCGGTTCTAGAGAAGTTGAGAGTCGCGTGGCCGAGCGCGAGGCCCGCCATGAGGTCCGGGCGCGCAGCGGCGACGCGGACGGCCTGCGACACCCCCGCCTCGTCGCCGACGACGACGCAGCGGTCCCAGCCCTGGCTGTCGAGCTCCGCCACCCCTCGCTCCGCGATGGCCTCCGGGGTCAGCTCGCCTTCCAGCCGCGGTTCGTCGCCGATCCCGGGGATGTCGAACGAGGCCACGTCCGCCCACTCCTCGAGCAGCGGCTTGATGGACCATTCGATCTCGGTCGTCGTGGGGACCAGCAGGATGCGCGGGCGACCCATGCGCGGCATCAAATCACCCGGCGGGGGTGGATGGCCCGAGGAACGGAAAAGGGCCCCACTAGGGGGCCCTTTTGTTCCGAAAGGACGTGCCGCCGAGAAACTTGCCCTCGGCCCGTCGGTCCTTCAAGTCTTATGGAGACCAGTCGGCAGATCCGTCCTGCCACTTGAGCTCCTGTATGCAAACACTAACACCGCGTTTTGGGAAAAGTTGCAGTTCTTCGTGCTTGCGGCGGAAATCTTGCGGAGCTTCCGTGAGCGGGTGCTCGCAGACGTTGGCTGCCCAGCCAGGCTAGGATGCCAGGCGTGCGCTACCTGATCACAGGCGGCTCGGGCTTCATCGGCAGCCAGCTGGTCGAGGAGCTCTCCGGCCGTGACGAGACCGAGCTGATCGTCAACGTCGACGTGAAGCCCCCGGCGCACCAGTCCCCGAAGACGGAGTTCGTCAAGGGCGACGTCCGCGACTTCGGCGCCATGCGCGAGCTGATGGAGCGCAAGCAGATCAACTCCGTCGTCCACCTCGCCTTCCTGCTCAACCCGATCAGGGACGAGAACCTGATGTACGACATCGACGTCAACGGGACCGAGCGCGTCCTGCGCGCCGCGGCCGAGACCGGCGTCGAGCACGTCCTCGTCACGACCTCCGCGATCGCCTACGGCGCCTGGCCGGACAACCCGCGGCCGATCGCCGAGGACCACCCGGTGCGCGGCCTGCCCGACTTCTCCTACGCCCGCGACAAAGCCGAGTCCGATCGCGTCTGCCAGCTCTGGGCCCACGAGAACCCCGACAAGGTGATGACGATCGTGCGGCCGACCATCGTCTTCGGCCCCGGCGTCGACAATTTCATCTACCGGACCTGGGAGAACTCGCCGTTCCTGCCGATCCTTGACGGGGTCGACGAGCAGACGCAGTTCGTCCACAACGAGGACGTCGCGCAGGCGCTGATCCTGCTGCTGGACGCCAAGGCTCCCGGTCCCTACAACCTCGCCTCCGACGGGCTCATGACCTGGGGCCAGTGCGCGGACATGGTCGGCATCAAGAAGCGCGAGATGCCGTACAAGCGCGCCTACCGGCTGTTCGACTGGTCCTGGAAGCTCCGGCTGCCGAAGACCGAGTCCCCCGCCGGCGTGCTGGCGACGATCCGCTACCCCTGGATCGTCTCCAACGAGAAGCTCAAGGCCGCGGTCGGCTGGGAGCCGAAGTACTCGAGCCAGGAGACCTTCGAGCTGACGCTGCGCGCGAAGGGCAAGCTGCTGGATCCGAGCGCCGCGCCGGCGCCGAAGTCACCCGTCGCGTAGCTCCCGGGCTCCGCGAGGCCGCTGCTAACTTTTCCCGCCCCGGGCGTTTAGCTCAGTTGGGAGAGCGCCAGCTCGACAAGCTGGAGGTCACTGGTTCGAGCCCAGTAACGCCCATTTTCCCCCGTGGCCGATCGTTTGACTCGATTTGCATGCTGGGGTAGGGTGGATCGCTGGCATGACGACGGGCGAGCAAGGGGGTCACTGGTCTGAGTGGCGAGCACGCCGCTCGCGCGGCACCGTGCTTGGGCTGGCGCTGTCGGCGGCGGCGCTGGTGATCGTCCCCGCCGCGGCCCTCGGCGTCGCGGGCGACTTCACCCAGCCGGCGACCTCCCCCGAGGCGGCGGGCACGGACCCGCGCTCGGTCGTCGTCGCCAACCTCAACGGCGACGCGAGCACCGACCTCGCGGTCGCGAACCAGACCTCGAACAACGTCACGATCCTGCTCGGCGACGGCGCCGGCGACTTCACCGCTCGCGGCGGACCTCCCCCGAGGCGGCGGGCTTGAACCCCGCCTCGGTCGCCGCCGCGAACCTCGGCGGCGACGCGAGCACCGACCTCGCGGTCACGAACTTCGGCTCGGACAACGTCACGATCCTGCTCGGCGACGGCAGCGGCAACTTCACAGAAGTCCCGGCGACCTCCGCCCGAGGCGGTGGGCGACGGGCCCCGCTCGGTCGCCGCCGCCAACCTCAACGGCGACGCGAGCACCGACCTTGCGGTCGTGAACCTGCTCTCGCACAACGTCACGATCCTGCTCGGCGACGGCAGCGGCAACTTCACCCCAGTCCCGGCGACCTCCCCCGAGGCGGTGGGCATGAACCCAAGCTCGGTCGCCGCCGCCAACTTCAACGGCGACGCGAGCACCGACCTCGCGGTCGCGAACCAGACCTCGGGCAGCGTCACGATCCTGCTCGGCAACGGCGCCGGCGACTTCACAGAAGTCCCGGCGACCTCCCCCGAGACGGCGGGCTTGACCCCCCGCTCGATCGCCGCCGCCAACCTCGGCGGCGACGCGAGCACCGACCTTGCGGTCGTAAACCTCGACTCGGACAACGTCACGATCCTGCTCGGCAACGGCGCCGGCGACTTCACCGCCCCTGGGACCTCCCCCGAGGCGGTGGGTGGCGCGCCCGCCGCGGTCGCCGCCGCCAACCTCAACGGCGACGCGAGCAGCGACCTCGCGGTCGTGAACGGCAATGACGACAACGTCACGATCCTGCTCGGCGACGGCAGCGGCGAGTTCACCGCCGCGGGGAGCTCCCCCGAGACGGCGGGCGACGGGCCCGCCGCGGTCGCTGCCGCCAACCTCGGCGGCGACGCGCAGCAGCGACCTCGCGGTCGTGAACGGCGACGACCACAACGTCACGATCCTGCTCGGCGAGCTCGCCCCGCCGGTGATCACTCCGGTCGTTCCCCCCGCCTTGACCCCGCCCACCAAGAAGAAGTGCAAGAAGGGCCGGAAGCTGAAGAAGGGGAAGTGCGTGAAGAAAGAAGAAGAAGAAGAAGAATAGACACGCTCGCGGGCTCGCGCTTCCTTGGGCGCCCTCTCGCTTCGCCCCCTACTTGTTCTTCTCGCCGGCCAGGACTTGAGCCGTCGGCTACCGGAGACGTTCGAGCTGGCTGATGACCGGATCGGTAGCGCGAGGCGTAGCCGAGGGGCCGCATCGTGAGCGGAGCGGAGCAATTGACCCAGTAACGCCCACTTCTCCGGATCCCGCTTCCGACTAGGCTCTGCGCATGGGATGTCTCGTCGTGCTTCTCGCGCTGTTCTCTCCCCGACTGGCGCTGTTCTTCATTTGGCTGTTCAGCGACATGCTGAGCCGGGCGTTCGACAGCTGGGCGCTGCCGCTGCTCGGCTTCTTCCTGCTGCCGTGGACGACCCTGGCCTACGCCGTGATGTGGGACGTCGGGACCCGCGAGGTGACCGGCTTCGAGTGGTTCATCGTGGTGCTCGCGTTCCTGATCGACCTCGGCTCCTACTTCCAGGGGCAGCGGTACCGCGCCGAGAGGTACTAGGCGGAAGCTAGTTCTTGATTGCGCTGTAGAGCGCGAGGCTCCCGAAGGCGGTGCGGAAGCGGTCGTGCTCGGCTGCGTCCACGAGGCCGGCGTCTTCGAACAGGCCCGGAAGCCGGCCGGTGATGTTGTCGCGCGTGTTCTCGATGCCGTCGAACAGGCGCAGGGCCGTGAAGATCCCGAACATGACCGGGTCGGAGGGCCGGCCGAAGTCCGCGACGTGCAGCTCGCCCCGCGGCTTCAGCACCCGCGCAACCTCGGCCAGGGTCGTGCGCTTGTCGGCGCCGCTCAGATGGTGGAAGAAGAGCGAGGAGAGCACCCGGTCGAAGGACGCGTCCTCATAGGGGAGCTCGTTCGAGAGTCCCTGGTCGAACGCGATCGCCAGCCCGGCCCGCTTCGCCTTCTCGGTCGCCTGGTCGAGCACGTCGGGGTCGGCGTCGAGGCCGAAGACCTCGGCCTCCGGCGAGCCCTGCTTCGCCAGCACGGCGAGGGTGCCCGTCCCGCAGCCGAGATCGAGCACGCGATCGCCGGGGCCGATCGTCGCCTGCTGGAGCAGCCGGGGCTTGAAGGCGTCCTCGCGCGTGGTGCGCCGGATGAACGGGTCGTAGAACCGGGTCAGCGACCGGAAGCGGAGGGCGGGGAGGTACTCGCGGCTCCGGCTGGGACTCGGCCATCCACCGCTGTATAGCGCGATCAGCCTCGGCGGCGCCCGCCTGGCCAGGCCCAGGAGGGCACGCCCAGCCCGAAGCTGACGGCCTCGGGATCGAGCGTCGATGCGAGCGGCAGCCCCAGCTTGCGGGCGACCCGGTAGCCCCACGCGTCGGGCCAGGGGACGGGGACCGGCTGGGTGAAGCGAACGGTGTCGCCGCTGCGTGTCTCCAGCGAGAGGTCCAGCTCGGAGGTTGGAATGAAGAACCCCTCGGGCCGGCTGACGCTGTTCAGACGCACGTGCTTCGGGCCGCCGCCGCGGCGGATGTCGTGGTAGCTGCGACGGCGTCCTTGATCTGCTTCGGTCTCGGAATCTTCATGAGACCTTGCTTACCCGCGTCGGGCGCGAATCAAATCCGCCGTTCGTCTAGGAGTAGCTGTCCCAGTACTGGAGGTGCGCCAGGGGGTCGAACGGCTTGCCGCCCGCATACCAGCCGGGCGCGCTCCAGAGCTCGAAGTGGAGGTGGCAGCCGGTCGAGCTGCCGGTGTTGCCGACCTTGCCGACGCGCTGGCCGGTCTTGACGTACTGGCCCGCGGCGAGCGGACCGGGCCCCTTCATGTGCATGTAGACGTAGTCGTAGGCACCGTCGGCGCCGTCGATGACCACGTAGTTGCCGGCGCCGCCCGCCTGGTAGGAGCGGGTGACGACCCGGCCGCCCTGCACAGCGGCGAGCGTCGCGCCGCAGCGGGCGCTCATGTCCTGGCCCTGGTGGGTGTGGCCGCTGCGCGGTGCGCCGAAGCGCGACCCGCTGCCGCCGAAGCTGAAGCTCGCCTTGCGGATGGGGAAGATGTGCGCGCGGAAGTCGAAGGGGGTGGTGTTCCCGCCGGTGACCGTCGCACCGGTGCCACCGGCGTCGCCGATCGCGAACGCGTAGCTGCCGTCCGCGACGAGAACGTTCGAGGCGTTCAGCCCGCTCCAGGTGGCGGTTCCGGTCCAGCCCGAGCCGGAGTCTGCGAGTGCGACGTAGAGGCTGGCGTGGGGGGTACCGGTGCCGTCGATGACGTCGACGCGGACGGTTCCCGGCGCGCTGCCCGTGATCGTCGCGCTCGGCGAGGTGGCGCCGTAGAAGTAGTAGCGAGTGCGCGGCCCCTTCACCACCGGGGCCTGGCGCTTGGCGAGGTTGCGGATCTGCTTCGCCTGCTTGCGCTCGACGCGCCCGTTGACGGCCCACTTCTTCTGGGCCTCCAGGGACTTCACGTTGCGCTTGGTCTCAGGGCCGAAGGCGCCGTCCCGCGAGGTGGGGATGCCGAGCTTGGTCAGGTACTTCTGGAGCGCCGCGACGTCCTTGCCGGCGGTCCCCATCCTCATCACCCGGGAGCCGTAGGAGCCGCGCTTAGGCTTCGCCGTGGCGGACGCGGCCGGGCCGAGCACCAGCGCGCCGAGCGCCAGCGCGACCAGCGCGCAACGCCGGAGTCCGCCGGTGCGTATGCCCGTGCTCATGTCCTTCGCATCGGCGCTTCGTGCCCGATGCTGACCTTGCGGTCGTCCGCTTGCGTCCACTGACCCTCTCTTGGATTGCGCTTCCGGGGTTAGCTGTCGGGCTCACGCGAAGAGAGTCGCGTTACGCAGCTGTACGGCGATTCGCCCCTGGGACCGGGTCCCCCGGCCGCCGGCTCGTCTCAGCGATACGGCGGTTCAGCTAGGTCTTTGTTCGGGTCCAAACTACCAGCGGACGGCAGAGTTGCGGTGGAGCGTGCGAACGCGCGGCTAGCATGCCGCGCATGCCTGAGACGCAGGTCAAAGTCGAGCTCCCGGATGGCTCCGAGCTGGAGCTCTCGGACGGCGCCACGGGCGCGGACGCCGCGGCGGCGATAGGCGCCGGCCTCGCGAAGGCGGCCCTGGCGATCAAGGTGGACGGGGAGCTCCGGGATCTCTCGGCCCCACTGCCTGATGGTTCGAGCATCGAGATCGTCACCGACAGGAGCCCCGAGGCGCTCGAGCTGATTCGCCATGACGCGGCCCACGTGCTGGCGGAGGCGGTGCTCGATCTCTGGCCGGAGGCCAAGATCTCGATCGGCCCGCCGATCGACAACGGCTTCTACTACGACATCGACTTCCCGGACGGCGAGCGGCCCGGGGAGGACGACCTGGCTCGGATCGAGGAGCGGATGCGCGAGCATGTCGGCGCGGACGAGCCCTTCGAGCTCCGCGATCTGCCCGCCGCCGAGGCGATCGAGCACTTCCGTGGCCAGGGCCAGGACTACAAGGTCGAGCTGATCGAGGACCTGGTCCGCAACGAGGGGGCGGAGACGGTGACGCTCTACCGCAACGGCCCGTTCGAGGACCTCTGCCGCGGCCCGCACGGGCCCTCGACCGGCCGGATCGGCGCCTTCAAGCTGACCTCGGTCGCCGGCGCCTACTGGCGGGGCGACGAGACCCGCCAGATGCTGACGCGGATCTACGGCACGGCGTTCCTCGACGAGAAGGAACTGAAGCGGCACCTCGAGCAGGTGGAGCAGGCCAAGGAGAACGACCACCGCAAGCTCGGCCCGGAGCTCGACCTGTTCATGCTGCGGCCCGAGGCGCCCGGTATGCCCTTCTGGCTGCCGAACGGCAGCGTCCTGCTGGAGCTGATGGAGGCGGAGGTGCGGGAGCAGCTTCGCAAGCGCGGCTACGAGGAGATCAAGACGCCCGAGGTCCTCGACGAGGAGCTCTGGCACCGCTCGGGGCACTGGGACAACTACAAGGAGAACATGTTCTTCGTCGAGTCCGAGGACCGGCGGTTCGCGCTGAAGCCGATGAACTGTCCCGGCGCCTGCGTCGTCTTCGGCTCGAGGCGGCACTCCTACCGGGAGCTGCCCCTGCGCCTGGCGGAGTTCGGCAAGGTCTTCCGCAACGAGCGCGAGGGGGTGCTGCACGGGCTGCTGCGGGTGCGCGCCTTCACCCAGGACGACGCCCACGTCTACTGCACCGAGGAGCAGATCACCGGCGAGGTGCTGGACATCATCGAGGCGATCGACGAGCTCTACGCGCGCTTCGGGTTCGAGGACGTTCAGCTCGAGCTGTCCACGAAGCCCGACAAGGCGATCGGCACCGACGAACAGTGGGAGAAGGCCGAGGGGGCTCTCAAGGAGGCGCTCGAGTCACACGGGCGCGAGTACCAGCTCAACCCGGGCGACGGCGCCTTCTACGGCCCGAAGATCGACTTCCACGTCACCGACGCCCTCGGCCGCTCCTGGCAGCTGGGCACCTGCCAACTCGACTTCTCCATGCCGGAGCGGTTCGACCTGAGCTACACCGGCACCGACAACGCCGACCACCGGCCCGTGATGATCCACAGGGCGCTGCTCGGGTCGATGGAGCGCTTCGCCGGGATCCTGATCGAGCACCACGGCGGCCGCCTGCCCCTGTGGCTCGCTCCAGTGCAGGCGCTGGTGCTGCCCGTTGCCGATCGCCACAACGACTACGCAGCGTCGGTCAAGGGCGAGCTCGAGGCCGCGGGCGTCCGGGCGGGCGTCGACGACCGCAGCGAGTCTGTCGGCAAGAAGATCCGCGACGCCGAGCTCGCCAAGGCGCCGTACATGCTGGTGGTGGGTGACCGTGAAGAGGAGGCGAAGCAGGTCTCCGTGCGGCCCCACGGCGAGGAAGACCTCGGGTCGATGCCGGTGGGCGAGCTGGTCAAGCGCATCCGCGACGAGGTAGGGGACGCCTGAGATCCAATAACGCGTCGCCTGGCCGTCTATACTGCCGCCACTTGACGCCGGGCACCCACAACACGCCGCTCCGTTAGAGCGCCCCGTGCCCGCCTCCTCACGTACCCACCCCCACCTGTTTCTCTCATCCTTCTGACGATCTACCTCATGCGCTGTAGCTAGTGGGGGTCTCTCGCTTCGACCGCCGGCCGCCTGAGCGCGACTCGACTCGGATCAACGAGCGAATCCGCGTTCCCGAGGTGCGGCTGATCAACGAGAACGGCGAACAGGTCGGCGTCGTCGCGACCCCCGAGGCCCTCTCCTATGCGCAGGAGCGCGACCTGGATCTGGTCGAGGTCGCCCCGCAGTCGAAGCCCCCGGTCTGCCGGGTGCTCGACTACGGCAAATACAAGTACGAGCTGGAGCAGAAGGCCAAGGCCGCCCGCAAGCATCAGACACAGGTCAACGTGCGCGAGATCAAGTTCCGCCCGAAGATCGCCCAGCACGATTACGAGACCAAGACCGGCCACGTCGAGCGCTTCCTCAAGCAGAACGACAAGGTCAAGATCACGATCATGTTCCGCGGCCGCGAGCAGAGCCACCCCGAGCGCGGCCGCGCGCTGCTCGACCGCGTCGCCGAGGACGTGGCGGAGCTGGGAACCGTCGAGTCCGCGCCCGAGCGGGAGGGCCGCAACATGCACATGCTGCTGGCGCCGGTCCCCAACGCGTCACGCCAGGCGGACGAGCCGACTGAGCCTGCCGAGGCCGCTGAGCCTGCCGAGGCCGCTGAGCCGGCCGAGGCCGCTGAGCCGGCCGAGCAGGCCGAGCCCGAGGCGAAGGCCAGCTAGGCCCCACCGGGCCAAGAGCTACTGCGGCCGGTCCTGCCGAGAGAGTTCTCGCTCAGAGCCGCCGCTTGAGCGAGCGGCCGCCGCGCTGGCTCGCCAGGTGCCACTTGTTGCAGACGTCGCAGAGGTAGTAGCTCAGGCCGAACCGGTCGGCCTCGTGCTTCGCGTCGCTCTCGCTCGCGTACCCGCGCTTGGGCTTCCCGTCCGCATTGAAGTGGCTGCCGAGGATGCGGCCGCTCATCTGTCGAAGGTAGCGCGGCGCCCGGGCGCGGAATAGAGTCGCCGCGTGAAGCCGGTCGTCACGCTGCTGATCGCGTCCGCCTGCCTCGGGCTCGCGGCCTGCGGTGATGATTCCGACGAGCCGCCGAGCGCCGACGAGATTGCGTCCCAGTTCGAGGATCGGATCAGCGAGCAGACGGACGCCGATGCGGTGGACGTCGAGTGCGAGGACGCCGCCGAGGACTACTACTACGATTGCACCGGCGAGATCGCCGGGTTCCCGAGCACGTTCCAGCTGAAGGTCGAGGGAGACACGATCGACCTGGTCACCTCGGCCGAGCGGCCGGTGCCCTACGACTAGGGCCGGACGACCTGGACGTTGTCGGTCTCGACGGCGCAGCCGGTCGGGCAGGGGATGCCCTGGTGGTGGTACATCCCGACCCGCAGGTGCGAGGGGAGGGACTGGCCGGCCGCATAGCCGTCGGATGTG
Organism: uncultured Solirubrobacterales bacterium; assembly: GCA_963824785.1. Lineage (GTDB taxonomy): Bacteria > Actinomycetota > Thermoleophilia > Solirubrobacterales > 70-9 > CAWGQG01. Next base: position 409,371 of record CAWGQG010000001.1, on the reverse strand, counting down.
TCGGAGCCGATCTCGTGCTTGAGGGTGTTGGTGTGGAAGGTCTCGCTCTGCTCGTCGTCGTCCGCGAAGTCGCCGTCGCCGTTCAGGTCCATGTAGATCTTGATCCAGCCCTGATCGGCGTGCTGGGAGTACTTGGCGTCGATCGCGATGCGGGTCCACTGGCCGGCCGTGGCGGGGGCCTCCCAGATGACCTCGTCCTCGGTGGTCCAGCCGGCGCCGCTGTGGAAGAGCATCCACTTGCCCTCGTAGGCGCCGAGCGAGAGGACCGGGGTGCCGCCGCCGTTGTCGGAGGGCTGCGACTGCTTCATCTGGAGGACGCCCTGCCACATGTCGGTACCGAGGGGGTAGCTGCTGGGGAGACGGAAGCTGGCGTAGGTGACGCGGCGCATGCCCTCGCGGTAGAACGCGACCGGCGATGAGCGGTGGTCGTTCATGCCGAGCTCGCAGCGCTCGCCCCAGAAGTCGTCGCCGTCGAAGGCCGTGAGGCTGCGGTACGCGGAGTTGCCCTGCGAGGCGCCGGTCGCCGTCGGGGCGGTGTCGCCGCCGCTCGTGACCTGCTTGTGGCGGGAGTCAGTGACGCAGTCGGTGCTGCCCCAGAACCCGTTGGGGTCGGCGGCAGAAGCGGTGTCAGAGGCGACCACGGTGCAGCTCTCCGGGAGGGTCATGCCGATGCTCGACTCGGGCTGGGAGAGGGGGCAGTCGCCGTTGGGGGGCGGATCGGCGGGGGGCTGGGCAGCCGGAGAAGGACCGCCGGCGGGGCCATCCTGGCCGCCGCCGGTGGTCGGGGGGATGCAGATGCCCTTGCCCTTGGCCGCGACGCGGACCTTGAGGGTGCGGGCCGACCCGTCCGGGGCCTGGACCTGCAAGCGCGCCACCTTCGTGTTCCGCGGAACGCGAATCGGGGCGCAGACTGCAAACTCGCCGCTGTCGTCAGCCGAGGTGCTGGCGATCGTGGCCCACCGGCTCGACTTGCGGAGTTTGACGCTGACGTTGGCGCGGCCCGAGGCCGACGCGCCGCCGGCGCACGCGGTGCCGGTCAGCAGGACGCGGCCGCCGGGGCGGACCGTCGAGTTCGCGGAGCGGACGCTGAAGTCGCAGCCGCCGCTGGCGTTGGCCGTCTGTGCTGACGCCTTTGAGGCGCCGGCGGCGAACAGGGTGGCCAGAAGGATGAGGGCCAGGCCGATGGCGGCGATCAGGCTGGTGGTCCGCGTGATGATCATCCCTCACTGCATCGGAGGCACGGCTCACGCATGGAGCGGCACCCCTGTGCCTGGACCCGCGGCTACTCGTTATGGGTCGAAAACTTGGACTTCCGAACTACGAAGTAGTGGGTGAATTTCAGGCGCGGTCACAAAACAGGCGTCGCCTGTGGGGTCTGCTTCAATAGTCGGCCTCATGCCGAAGATGAAGACGCACTCGGGCTCCAAGAAGCGGTTCAAGAAGACGGCGAGCGGCAAGCTCCGCGGCCGCCACGCCAACACGAGCCACATCCTGGAGAAGAAGAGCCCCAAGCGGAAGCGCCAGCTGCTGGGGCGGCCCGCTGAGATCGCCAAGCCGGACCAGAAACGGATCAAGACCCTGCTCGCCGGAAAGGGCCGCTGATGCCTCGCGCACGGAACGCAGTCGCGCGCCGGAAGCGGCGCAAGAAGGTGCTCGACCAGGCCAAGGGGTACTACGGCCGCAAGCACTCGAGCTATCGCTTCGCCAACGAGCAGGTCATGCGCTCGGGCAACTACGCCTACCGCGACCGGCGTGTGCGGAAGCGGGACTTCCGCCGGCTCTGGATCACCAGGATCAACGCGGCGGCCCGGCAGGAGGGCATGAGCTACTCCGACCTGATCCACGGCCTCAGCGAGGCCGGTGTCGAGGTCAACCGCAAGATGCTTGCGGACATCGCCGTCACCGACCCCGACGGCTTCCGCCGATTTGTCGAGCTAGCCCGGGAGGGTGCTGCGGCCTGAGCCAAAGCGCCAACGAACTCTCACCCGGGCGGTCCGCGAAGCGGCCGCCTTTTTTCATTCAGAAACCAGGACCACATTGATCACGAGCCCCCACAACGAGAAGCTGAAGCTGATCCGCCGGCTGTCGCGGGCACGCCCCCGGCGGGAGGACGGCCTGTTCGTCGGCGAGGGCGAGGATCTGCTCGAGGCGGCGCGCTCCGCCGGCGCCGAGCCGGTCGAGCTGCTGACGGCGGCCGGCGAGGGGCTCGGAGGGACCGAGGTCGAGCCGGAGCTGCTCGCCAAGGCCTCCGCCCTGGGCTCCGGGACCAGGGCGATCGGCGTCTGGCGCCAGGTCTGGAGCGACGCCGCTGCCGCGCCCTGCCTCTACCTCCACGGCGTCTCCGACCCGGGCAACGTCGGCACCCTGATCCGGACCGCCGCCGCCCTGGTCGGCGGCTCCGTCGCGATCGGGCCGGGCACGGCGGACCCGTTCTCCCCGCGGGCCGTCCGGGCGAGCATGGGCGCGGTCTTCACGCAGCCGCTGGTCCGCTGCGGGGTTGGCGATACGCCTGGCCCGCGCGCGGCGTTGGTTGCGCACGGTGGCGATCCCCTTGAGCGGATCGGCGGCCCGGGGACCCTGTGCCTCGGCTCCGAGCGCGAGGGGTTGCCGCCGGAGGTCGTGGAAGCCTGCGAGGTCGCGGTGACGATCCCGGTGCGCGAGGGGGCCGAATCGCTGAACGTGGCCGCGGCGGCGGCGATCGCGCTGCAGAAGATAGGGTCGGAAAATGGTTGATCGCATCGAGCAGATCGAGAAGGAGGCCGGCGATGCGATCGCGGCCGCCTCGAGCACCGGCGAGCTCGAGGAGATCCGGGTCAGGTTCCTCGGCCGCAAGGCCGAGCTGACCGGGATCCTCCGCGGGATCTCCGATCTGCCGTCCGAGGAGCGGGGCCCGGTCGGCAAGGCCGGCAACGAGACGCGGGTGCGTCTTGAGTCGCTGCTCGAGCAGCGGGCCGCCGGGCTTGACGCCGGCGAGCTAGAGGAGAGGCTTGCCGGCGACGCGATCGACGTGACGCTGCCCGGCTCGCCGCCGGCGCCCGCGGGCTTTCTGCACCTGCTGACCCGGACGATCCGTGAGATCGAGGACGTATTCGCCGGGCTCGGCTACCGAGTGATGGAGGGGCCGGAGGTGGAGCTCGACTACTACAACTTCACCGCGCTGAACCACCCGCCGGGCCACCCGGCGCGGATGGCGCAGGACACCTTCTACGTCGATCCCTCGACGCTCTCGCCGGATCTGCGGATCGCCCCGCAGAACCCGGGGCCGCCGAGCGGCGACGGCCTGCCGCCGGGTCCCGAGGACGTGGTCCTCCGCACGCACACCTCGCCGATGCAGATCCGCTCGATGGAGACCCAGCCGCCGCCGATCTTCATCGTCGTGCCGGGCCGCTGCTACCGCAGCGATCCCTTCGACGCCACCCACAGCCCGATGTTCCACCAGATCGAGGGGCTCGCGGTCGGCACCGACATCACGCTGGCCGACCTGCTCGGCACGCTGAGCGCGTTCGCGCGCGCGATCTTCGGCCCCGACCGCGAGATCCGCTTCCGGCCCGGCTTCTTCCCCTTCACCGAGCCGAGCGTCGAGGTGGACGTGTCCTGCTTCGCCTGCGGCGGCTCGGGCAAGCTCGAGGACGGCTCCCGCGACTCGATCTGCAAGGGCACCGGCTGGATCGAGATCCTCGGCTCGGGGATGGTCGACCCCAACGTCTTCGGCTTCGTCAAGCACAACGGCTACGACCCCGACGAGGTCCAGGGGTTCGCGTTCGGGATGGGGATCGAGCGGATCGCGATGCTGAAGCACGGGATCCCCGACCTGCGCAAGTACTTCGAGAACGACGTCCGCGTGCTGGGGCAGTTCAGGTGATCCGATGAAGATCCCTGTCAGCTGGCTCAGCGAGTACTGCGACCCCGGCCTCCCGGTCGAGGATCTGGCCGATGCGCTCAACCTGAAGAGCACGGAGGTCGAGCGGATCGATCATGCCGGTGCCCCGTCGGCCGAGGGCTTCGTCGTGGGAGAGGTCCTGTCGGCTGAGCGGCACCCCGACGCCGATCGCCTCACCGTCTGCGAGGTCGACACCGGTGACGGCAAGCGGACCATCGTCTGCGGCGCGCCCAACGTCGCCGCGGGCCAGCTCGTCCCGGTGGCCCTGCCGGGCGCCGTCCTGCCCGACGGGACGAAGCTCGGCAAGGCGAAGCTGCGGGGCGTCGAGAGCGACGGGATGATCCTGTCCGAGACGGAACTGGAGATCGGCGACGACTCCTCCGGGATCATGGTGCTGGAGAACGGGACCAAACCTGGGACCTCTCTGAGCGAGGTTCTGGCGGTGAGCCAGCCGGTGCTCGAGCTCGAGGTGAACTCGAACCGGGTCGACTGCTTCGGCGTCTACGGGATGGCGCGCGAGGTCCATGCGATCACCGAGGCGAAGCTCGCCGATCCGCCCTGGGAGAAGGACGCTGACGCAGCCGGGGAGGGGAAGGTCGGGGACTACGCGTCGGTCGAGGTCCAGGTTCCGGAGCTCTGCCCGCGGTTCACGGCGCGCGTCTTCACCGACGTGCAGATCGGTCCCTCGCCGCTGTGGCTGAAGGAACGGCTGATGGCGGCCGGACAGCGGCCGATCAACAACGTCGTCGACATCACCAACTACGTGATGCTGCTGACCGCCCAGCCGCTGCACGCGTTCGACCTCGACAAGGTTCCCGACGGCGCCCTGATCGTCAGACGTGCTGTTTCACGGCGAAGGGATGACGACCCTCGACGGCGTCGAGCGGACTTTCGATTCGGACACCGTTCTGGTCTGCGACCGGGAGGGGCCCTCGGGGATCGCCGGGATCATGGGCGGAGCCCGCTCCGAGGTCTCCGAGGGCACCACCCGCGTCCTGCTGGAGGTGGCCACCTGGAACGGCGTCAACATCCTCCGCACCTCCCGCAAGCTCGGATTGCGGTCCGAGGCCTCGAACCGCTTCGAGAAGCAGCTCCACCCGGAGCTGGCCGTCTGGGCTCAGCGCGTCGCCTCCCAGCTGATGGTGGAGGTGTGCGGAGCGCAGCTGGTGCCCGGCACCATTGATGAGGCGGCGGATATTCCCCCGCCTCATGAGGTCTCGCTGCGTGCGGAGCGGATCGAAGGGCTGCTCGGGATGCATGTCGAGCCGGCGGACGCCGAGGACTACCTGCAGCGCCTGGGCTTCGAGACCAAGCGCAAGAAGGACCAGATCGCCGCGACGGTTCCCTTCCACCGCCACTACGACGTCAGCCGGGAGGTCGACCTGATCGAGGAGGTCGGGCGGATCCACGGGCTCGACCGGCTTCCCGAGACACTGCCGCACCCCGCGGGCGGCGGGCTGACGCACGAGCAGGGACTCCGCCGCCGCGCCGAGGACGTCATGCGCGACCTCGGGTTCGACAACGTGCTGAACCTGAGTCTGACCGAGCCCGGACTTCCGGGCCGGCTGCGCATTCCCGAGGGCGCGCCCGGCTGCAGGCCGATCACGGTTCGCAACCCGCTGTCGGTCGAGCACTCGGCCCTCCGGACCTCCCTGCTCGGATCGCTGCTCGACTCCGCGGCCTACAACCTCGCCCGCGGAGCCGGGCGGGTGGCGCTGTACGAGTCCGGCCGCGTCTATCTGCCCGAGCCGAAGTCGTTCGCAGGAGATTCGAAGGCGGGTCAGTTCGCCGGAGACCGGTCGCCGCCCGCCTTCGAACCCCACCGGATCGCCGCCCTTGCCGTCGGCTCGCTCCGTGACTCCGGTTGGCGGGATGGCGAGGGCCCCCGGGCCGACTTCTTCGCCCTGAAGGGCGCGCTCGAGGGGCTCGGCTCCCAGCTCGGCGTCGAGATCGGCGCCGAGCCGGTGGAGCATCCGTTCCTGCATCCGGGACGGGCGGCCTGGGCGGTGCTGGACGGGCGGAACGTGGGCTGGATCGGAGAGGTTCATCCCCTCGTCCTGCGGACGTGGGAGATCGAGGGCCCCGCAGCCGGGTTCGAGGTCGACCTCGCGGAGCTGATCGCGGCCTCCGCCGTGGGCCACGAGCGCTACCACGACGTCACCACCTTCCCCGGAGTGGTCCAGGACCTGGCGGTCGTCGTCGACGACGGCATCACGGCGGCTCAGGTTCGCGCCGCAGTTCAGGCGGGCGGGGGAGAGCTGCTCCGCTCGGCCGACGTCTTCGACCTCTACAGCGGCGAGCAGGTCGGCGAGGGGAAGAAGAGCCTGGCCCTGCGCCTTGAGTTCAGCGCCCCCGACCGGACCCTCACCGACGAGGAGGTCGCCGAGCGCCGCGAGGCGATCAAGGACGCGCTGAAGGAGATCGGGGGGTCGCTCCGTGAGTAGCCCCAAGCAGCCGCTCACGGGCGAGCCCGCCGCCAGAGTGCTCGTGGCCGGGGCCTCCGGCTACACCGGCGCCCTCGCCGCGCAGCTCGTCTGGAACCACCCCCGGCTCGAGCTGGTCCGGGTGACCGCGCGGACCGACGCGGGCACGCCGCTCAACGAGCTCTATCCGGCCTACGACGTGCCGCTGGAGCTCGAACAGCCTGAGGAGCAATCCGGCGAGGACGTCGACGCCGCGATCGTCGGCTACCCGCACGGTGCCTCCGCCTCGGCGGTCGCCTCACTGCGCGAGCGGGGCGTCCGGGTGGTGGACCTCTCGGCCGATTTCCGCCTGCGCGACCTCGAGACGTATGGCCGCTGGTACGGGAAGCACCCGGCGCCGGACCTGGTCCAGGACGCCGTCTACGGACTGACCGAGCTGAACCGGGAGAGGATCGCCGGCGCCGACCTTGTCGCCAACCCGGGTTGCTACCCGACCGCGACGGTGCTCGCCCTGGCACCGCTGGCGGAGGCCGGCTTGATCGAGGACGTCGTCGTGGACGCGAAGTCCGGCGTCTCCGGTGCCGGCAGGGCGGCGGCCGAGGAGATGCAGGTCGTCAAGGACTCCGACGACACGAAGCCGTACAAGGTCGCCGGCCATCGTCACGCCCCGGAGATCTCCCAGGAACTGACCGAGCTGGGCGCGAATGGAGCGTCCATGACGTTTGTTCCGCACCTGCTTCCCTTCGACCAGGGCGAGCTGGTCAGCTGCTACGTCCGCACGACGGAGGCGGTCGAGCCCGGCCGGCTCGCCGAGCTGTTCGAGAGCCGCTACGCCGACGAGCCGTTCGTCGAGCTCCTGGACGCCCCGCCTGGGATCGGCGACGTCCGCGGGACCAACCTCTGCCGGATCCACGTCGCCGCCGATCCCGGTTCCGGCCGCGTGATGGCGTTCGCCGCGATCGACAACCTGTGGAAGGGCGCGTCCGGCCAGGCGGTCCAGAACCTGAACCTGATGCTCGGCCTGGACGAGACGGAGGGTCTGCGATGAGCCCAGCAACGCAAGGCCTTCCTCAAGAGCAAGTGGGTTGAGGTGCCGCCAGGTATCGAGGAGCTCGACCCTGCGCTGCTCGCCCCCGGGTTCCGGGCGATGGGCGTCCCCTGCGGCCTCAAGGGCGGCGGCGAGACAGACGTCGGACTGCTGGCCTGCGATGTCGAGGGGGTCAGCTCGGCCCTCGCCCTGACCCGGAACGCGGCTGCGGCCGCGCCCATCCGGGTCTGCCGGGACGAGTGCGACGCCGGCTCGATCCGCGCCGTGGCGGTCAACTCGGGGAACGCGAACGCCGCCACCGGAGAGCAGGGCTACCGCGACGCCCAGGCGATGCGAGACGCGGCGGCCGATGCGCTCGGCCTGGGGCCCGCGTCCGTCGCGGTGGCCGAGACCGGCGTGATCGGCGTGGCGCTCCAGATCGAGGCGATCGCCGCCGGGGTGCGCGAGGCGGCCGGACTGCTCTCGGACCATGGCGGGGTCGACTTCGCCCGGTCGATCATGACCACCGACCGGGCTCCGAAGCAGTGCACGCTGCGCTGCGACGGGGTCACGATCTCGGCTCAGGCAAAGGGCGCTGGCATGATCGAGCCCGGCTTCGCCACGATGCTCTGTTTCATCCAGACCGATGCCGTCGTCGACGACCCGGACGCGGCCCTCAGGGCCGCCCTGGCCGACACGATGGAGCGGATCACGGTTGACGGCCAGATGAGCACCAACGACACCGTCCTGCTGCAGGCGACCGGAGCCGCCGAGAGGCCGCTGCCGGAGGGACTGCTCGATGCCGTCCTGCTTCAGCTGGCGCTGGAGGTCGTCGCCGACGGCGAGGGGGCCAGCCGGGTCGGGCGGGTCGAGGTGCGCCGGGCCCGGGACCCCGAGGAGGCCGACAGGGTCGCGCGCGCGATCGCCAACTCGCCGCTCGTCAAGACCGCGCTCTACGGCCGCGACTCCAACTGGGGCCGGATCGCGCAGGCCGCCGGCATGGCGCTGGCCGGCGAGGAGCTCGATGAGCTCGGCCCCGATCGGATCGAGGCCTCCGAGCTCGCCGGCGACGGGGAGGAGGTAGACCTCTCGGTCTCGCTTGGCCGCGGCGACGCCTCCGGACACATCTACTTCTCCGACCTGACCCACGACTACATCCGCATCAACGCCGAATACACCACCTAGACCATGAGCCAGATCTCCGACACCAACGTCCAGATCCTGCTCGAGGCGCTGCCCTACATCCGGCAGTTCCACGGGCGCACGATCGTGATCAAGTACGGCGGCGCCGCGATGCGGGACGACGAGCTCCGCGAGGCGTTCGCGACGGACATCGTGCTGCTCAAGTACGTCGGGATGAACCCGGTGATCGTCCATGGAGGCGGCCCGGAGATCACCGACTACATGGAGCGCCTGGGGATCGAGGTCCGCTTCCACGAGGGCCGCCGGGTCTCCGACGAGCAGACCGTCGAGGTCGCGAAGATGGTGCTGCTCGGGAAGATCAACGCCGACATCCTCACCCGTCTCAACCGCCAGGGCCAGCCGGCGGTCGGCCTCGGAGGCGAGGACGGGCAGTTGTTCCAGGTGCGGCCGACGGCGGATTCCGAGGAACTCGGGCTGGTCGGGGAGATCGAGCGGGTCAACGTCGACGTCATCCACCACATCGCCGAGGACTACGTCCCGGTGATCGCCTCGGTCGGCACCGACCGGGACGGCCGCTCCCACAACATCAACGCCGACGAGGCCGCCGGCAAGGTCGCCGCGGCGATCCCGGCGCACAAGGCGATCTTCCTGACCGACGTCGACGGGTGGCTGGATGACGTCAACGACCCCTCCTCGCGGATCTCGCAGGCGACCGTGAAGCAGGTCGAGAAGGCGCTTCGGAAGACCGAGGGCGGGATGCGGCCGAAGCTGGCCGCCTGCGTCGAGGCGATCGGCGGTGGCGCCGAGGCGGCCCACATCATCGACGGGCGCGTTCCTCACAGCCTCCTGCTCGAGCTCTTCACGGACGCGGGCATCGGCACGAAGATCACTGCCTCATGAGCTCGGAGGAGATCCGCGAGCTCGACGAGCGGTGGGCGATGCCCACCTACAACCGCAAGCCGATCGCCTTCGTGCGCGGCGAGGGCGCCCGGCTCTGGGATGCCGAGGGGAAGGAGTACCTCGACTTCCTCACCGGCATCTCCGTCTCCTCGGTCGGGCACTGCCACCCGGCGGTCGTCGAGGCGATCCGCGAGCAGGCCGGCACCTACATCCACGCCTCCAACCTGTTCCTGAGCGACAAGCGGGCCCAGCTGGCGCAGCGGCTCTGCGAGTCGAGCCTCGGCGGCAAGGCGTTCCTCTGCAACTCCGGCGCGGAGGCGGTCGAGCTGGCGATCAAGCTGGTGCGCAAGCACGCCCATGGCCGCGGCATCGACGAGCCCGAGATCGTGGTGCTCGAGGACGCCTTCCACGGCCGCACGATGGGGGCGGTCTCTGCGACCCCGAAGATGGCCAAGAACGAGTCCTTCGAGCCATACCTGCCCGGGTTCCGCCCGGTGCCGCGCGAGGACGCCGAGGCGCTGGCCGAGGCCGTAAGCGACAACACCGCGGCCGTCATGCTCGAGCCGATCCAGGGCGAGTCGGGGATCCACCCGGTTCCCGACGAGGTGATCGCCGCCGCCCGCGAGGCGTGCGAGCGCACCGGGGCGGTCCTGGTCTTCGACGAGATCCAGACCGGCATGGGCCGGACCGGCTCGCTCTGGGCCTACGAGCAGCTGCCGGTCCGCCCGGACTTGATCACGATCCGCGAAGGCGCTCGGGGGTGGCCTCCCGGTTGGCGCCGTGGTCAGCAACGAGGAGCTCGCCGACGTGCTCGAGCCCGGCGACCACGGTTCGACCTTCGCCGGCGCCCCGCTGGTCTCGGCGGCGGCGCTGGCGGCCTTCGACGTGATCGACGACCCCGAGCTGCTGCGCCGGGTCCGCGAGCTCGGCGGCCGGCTCTGCGACGGGCTCGAGGAGCTGGATGGGGTGGAAGAGGTGCGGGGACGCGGTCTGATGGTCGGGGTCGGGCTCGCGGAGGGAGTCGACGCCGACGAGGTCCACGACCTGCTCCTCGAGGACGGGCTGGTCGCCAACGTGCCGGCGGAGGGAACGCTGCGCCTGCTCCCCCCGCTGATCGTCGACGAGGCCGAGATCGACGAGGCGCTCCAGAAGATCGGCCGGGCGCTCGGCTAGCCTGCGGACGATGACTCCGAATGCGATGAGGTGGACGATCGGCCTGCTGATCGTGCTCGTGCTGGCGCTCGGGATCGGCCTCGCGGTGGCGACCGGCGATGACGAGGACGACTCGACGGATGTGAGCGTCGAGAGCGAGACCGACGTCACCACGGAGGTCGAGACCGAGTCGACGGACACGGAGGAGACCACGGTCACCGTGCCGACCACCGGCGGCTCGCAGGCGCCGGCGCCCGATCCGAACGATGTCGACGGCAGCGGGGGGCTCGGGGAGTAGCCGCACCCGGGCGAGCGCACTGCGCGTCCTGATCGTCACCCAGTACTTCCCGCCGGAGATCACGGCGTGCGCCACGCGCATGCTCGCGTGGGCCCGCGGCCTCACCGCCGCCGGCCATGAGGTCGAGGTCCTGACCGCGATGCCGAACCACCCCGCCGGGGTCGTCCCGGAGGAATACCGGCGTCGGCTGCTCGCCCGGGAGCGGATGGAGGATTTCGGCGTGCGCCGCGTCTGGCTGTACGTGACGCCGAAGAAGGGCGCTCGCAACCGGATCGCAAACTACGCGACGTTCACCGCCTCTGCCTCGGTCTTCGGGTCGAGCCGGGCGAAGGTGGACGCAGTCGTCGCCACCTCGCCGCCGCTGTCGGTGGGGGCCGCCGGCGCCGCGCTTGCCAAGCGCCACCGCGCGCCCTGGGTCCTCGACGTGCGCGACCTCTGGCCCGACGTCGCCGCCATCGTCGGCGAGGTTCCCGAGGGGACCCGGCTCTACCGCTCGGCGGAGCGGCTCGAGCGGAGGCTCTACCGCAGCGCCGCCGCTGTGGTCACGACCACCGAGCCGTTCCGGAGCAAGATCATCGAGCGCGGCGGCGACCGGGTGGAGGTGATCCCGAACGGCACGACGTCCCTGTGGCTCGATGCACCCGCGGAGTCACCGGACCGGGCGGAGCTCGGCCTTCCGGCGGACCGCTTCGTCTGGACCTACGCCGGCAACCTCGGCCTGGCGCAGGGGCTCGACGCCGCGGTGGACGCCGCCGGCAGGCTCGGTGACGGGTTCCAGCTCGTGCTCCTCGGCGAGGGGCCGCTGCGCGCCCGCCTGGAGGAGCAGGCGGCCGGGCTCCCATCCGGGTCCGTCGCGTTCCACCCGCCGGTCCCGGCGGAGCGGGCGGCGGCATACATGCGGGCCTCGGACGCGCTGCTGGTTCCGCTCGCGCCCGGCACCGGGATGGACGGATTCGTCCCCTCGAAGCTCTTCGACAGCACGGCGGTCGCCAGGCCGGTCGTCGTCTCCACGGGCGGCGAGTCGGCCCGGCTCACCGAGGACGCGGACGCCGCCCTCAACGTCCCGCCCGGTGACCCCGACGCGCTCGCTGAAGCGATCAGGCGCCTCCGCGACGAACCCGAGCTGGCCGAGGGCCTCGGCGAGCGCGGCCGCCGCTTCGCTGCCGGCTATGACCGGGCGAAGGGCGCGGAGCAGCTCACGCGCCTCGTCGAATCGCTCGCCTGAACGCTGCCAGTTCGTCGCGCGTGATCTCGCGGGTCAGGACGAGGACCGCCGTGTAGGCCAGGGTGGCGACGATCGCTCCCCCGATCAGGACCGGGATCGCGATGTCCTCGGTGCCGATCAGGAGCAGGACCCCGCAGAGGACGGCGAAGCCGACCAGCGCTCGGGCGAAGCTGAGGGCGAAGGCGCGCAGGTCGACGTCGAGCAGGTCCTTGCAGATCCAGAGGTGGCCGCCGACGTAGATCAGCGTTGCCACGGTGGTCCCGATGGCCGCGCCGAGGATCCCGATCTCGGGAATCAGCACGACGTCGATCGCGGCGTTGACGAGCACCGTCGCGATCGCGAGCGGGACGCGGCGGCGCGCCTCGCCCATGTAGTTGACCCCGATCGACAGCAGCGGGGCGAAGCCGATCAGGACCACGAACAGCGCCAGCGAGCGGAGTACGTCCACCGACTCCTCGTAGTCGTCGCCGAGGGCGATCTCGACGATCGGATCCGCCCAGACGAGCATGAAGCCGGCGAACAGCACCTGGAGCAGGACGAGCAGCCGCATCGACGCCTCGAGGGCCCCGACGTTCGGCTCCTCCTGGCCCTCGCCCCGAGCGAGCCTGGGGGCCACGCCGGCGGCCAGGGCGAGGCCCGGGTACATGATCAGCGCGGTCAGCTTCAGCGGCGCGCCGAACAGCCCGACGTCCTCGGTGTCGAGCAGCGCGCCGATCAGCAGCAGGTCGATCTCCGTGAACAGCGCGAACGCGCCGTCGATGACGAACAGGGCGCCCGCGTAACCCGCGATGCGCCCGTAGCCCCAGCGTGGCGAGCGGCCCAGCCTGATCCGGCCGGGGCGGATCGAGCCGCACGGCGAGAACGAGGCCGATCAGCGCCCCCGCGCAGAACCCGATCGCCCGGCCGGCGGCCGCGCCGGTGACCCCGCCGCCGAGCAGGACCAAGGCGATGCTGCTGCTCGTCTCGATCGAGCTCTCGCTGAGGGCGAGCAGAAAGCCGATCGAGTTGCGCCCGAGCGCCTCGAACGCTCCGGCGAAGAGCTGGATCATGCTCTGGCCCAGGACCGCCAGCGACACCAGCCGCAGCGGCCAGATCAGGTCGTCGGTCCCGTAGGCGCTCGCGATCGGCTCGGCGAGCGCGAACAGCGCGATCGAGATCAGCACGGACGCGGCCAGCTTGAGCGAGAAGGCGTCGCTGAGGATGTCGCCGACGGTGCCGCTGTCGCGGCGACGCTCGGCGATGAACCGGGCGGCTGATTGCGAGATGCCGAAGTCGGATGCGAGCAGGACCATCGAGCCGACGCTGACCGCCAGCACGAAGGCGCCGTAGTCGTCCGGCCCGAGGGCACGGACGAGGAACAGCGTGAGCGCCCCGGTGAGCACCGCGCCGCTGAGTTGCACCAGCAGACCGAAGAACGTGTTGCGCCGGATGCTCTCCGCCGGGTCCGAGCTCACGGCCTCAAGACCTGGACGTTGTCCACGTCGAGGTGGCAGCCGCCCGGGCAGGGGATGACGGGGTTGTGGTAGAGCCCGACCCGAAGGTGGGAGGGCAGCGGTTCACCGGCATCGCGGCCGTCGTCGCCGGATCCCTCGGTCTCGGCCTTCAGGGTGTTGGTCTCGAACGTCGGGCTCGTCTCACCCTGGCCGTCGAACGAGCCGTCGCCGTCGGCGTCCGCTCGGACCGTGACCCGGCCTTTCGCAGGGTCGGCCGAGTAGGTGACGTCGAACTCGAACCGGGCCCAGACGCCGGACTGGGCCGGGATGGACCACAGCTCGACGTCCTCCTCGGTGTAGCCGGGACCGCTGTGGAACAGGATCCAGCGGCCCTCGTAGGCGCCGAGCGAGAGCACCGGGGTGCCGTCTGCGTTGTCGGCAGGCTGCACCTGCTTCATCTGGAGGACGCCCTGCCAGTCGGAGGTGTCGACGGGGAACGTCGGTGGCAGCCGGAAGCTGGCGTAGGTGAGCAATCGGTCCCCGTCGCCGTAGAGGGCGGTCGGGCCCTTCACGTCGTTCTCTCCCAGCTCGCAGCGCTCGCCGAAGAAGTCGTCGCCGTCGTTCACCTGGACGATCCGGAAGGCGTCGTCGCCCTGCGGGCGGCCGTCGCCCTGGTCGGCGGGGTCGCCGCCCTGGTCCACCTGGATCACGCCCGAGGCCTCCGGCGGATCGTCGTCGAGGTCGCAGTCGACGGCCCCCCAGAGCGGCTCGGGATCCTCGTCCGCGCCGGTGTCGCTGAAGAACGTCGCCTTTCCGGCGGGAAGCGAAGCGGGCGTGCCCCCATCGTCGTCATCGGATTCGAGGTAGGGGACCCGCACACGGTCGGACGGGATGGCCAGGATCACGGCGAGGGCGAGGCAGATGAAGATGATGAACGGCCTCATCCGGCAAGTTCGGCGCGGTCGTGCGCCGTCAGGGCCTCGATCAGCTCCGACGCGCCGACCCAGCGAATGCCGGGCACCGCGGGCAGTCGGAAGAGGTCTCGCCGCACGGCGAGCCTGGCCAGCGGGATCGCGTCACCCGGGAAGCTCAGTCCGTTGAAGCGCGAGTCGATCAGGCCGCCGTGGATCGCGATGTGGGGCGGGATGCCCTCGGCGGCCAGGGCGGACAGCGGCCCGTAGTCCAGGCCGTTCAGACCGTCGACAGTGCTGACCAAGCTCTCCCGCACGTTCGGTCCATCGACGAGCGGCCCTGGGACGCAGGGCAGGATCGCCGGCAGGCCCAGGTCGGCGAGCGCGGCCAGGGCGCCCTCGCTGTAGGACCAGTTCGGCGCGACAAAGCTCGCCGGCCGCGCCCAGAGCGCCGTGCTCGCCCAGTCCAGGGCGGCGGTGATGCGCCGCCCCGCCTCCTCGCGGTCCAGGGCGCCGAACTCCCTCGGCTCGACGCTCTCCGCCGTGGAGCCCGGTGCCAGGTGCATGTAGCCGTGCGCGATCTGCTCGAACACGCCTTCACGGATGCCCTCGGCGAGCGCCTCGGTCGAGGCGGGCCAGACGGCGTCAAGCGGAACTGCTTCGCCGCCGGCGAAGGCGCGGGCGGTGACGGCGACGTTCAGGGTCGCGTCCGCCTCGCGGCACACCTCCGCGAGCCTGCGAATGCGGCGGACCACCTCCTTGTCGGGCTTGTCCTCTCCCTTCAGCTGCTGGGCGGCCGTGCCGGGAACGTCGTCATAGCGGAGCAGGCCGATCGCCGGCAGTCGCGTCAGCGAATTGCCCAGGAGGTCTTCGAGGAACCGCCTGAGCGGGGCGTACATCCAGAAGTCCTGAACCGTTCCCCACGAGGAGACCGGGTCGCAGCCGAGGGTGAGCCGGTCGCCGTCGCGGAGCGCGTGCGCGCCGAAGTTGGAACTCGCCACGGGCTCTCCGGGGCCGTGCAGGACGGTGAAGCTCCCCCTGGCGGAAACGCCGGCGCCGAACTCGGCCACCCCGACGAAGCGCTGGCGGCCGGGGACCGGCCCGATGTCCGGGCCGGGCCGCCCGCCGAAGACCGCGGCGCCCCGGAGCTCTCCCGCGCGGACCAGCGCGTCCAGCTCGGCCGCGTCTTCGATCGTGCCCAGGCCGACAGCCCCCCTGGCGGGCTCGTGCCTGACCGACAGTCGCCACAGCCAGCCGAGCGCCTCCGCGAAGGGGCCGATCGCAGAGTGCGGAGTTGCGAACAGGCCCATTGGCCATACCCTACGAGGCGGTGAGCACGGATCGAGCGACCGCGACGCCGCCGCGCCGCCTCAGCGGGCGCCATCACACCGATCCCAACTTCTTCAGCTCCGCAAGATCCTTCAACACCGAGGTCGGCAGCCGCGTCAAGCCGGGCGAGGTCGCCGGCTACTACATCGACTTCCGCTTCAAGGCCGAGGAGCCCAGCTGGCCTCCCGACTGGCTCGAGACGCCCGAGAAGCAGCTTCACGTCGCGACCGCCCAGTGGGCCCTCGGCGCCTACGAGCGCTATCTCCACGGCGAGGGCGACGCCTGGCTGTCGGCGGCGATCGGGGCAGCCGACCACCTGGTCGCCGTGCAGACCCGCTCCGGCCCGATGGAGGGGGGCTGGCCGCACGGCCACCCGATGCCGCACACCTACCGTCTCGACCCGCCGTGGCTCTCTTCGATGGCCCAGGGGGAGGCGGCGAGCCTGCTGGTGCGCATCCACAAGGAGACGGGGGAGGGCCGCTACGCGGAGGCGGCCGAGCTGGCGCTGCTCCCGCTCCGGCGCCCTGTCTCGGAGGGAGGCGTCCTCGCGGACCTCGACGGCGGCCCGTTCTTCGAGGAATACCCGACCGAGCGCAGCTCGTACGTCCTGAACGGCGGGATCTACACGATCTGGGGGTGCTACGACGTCGGCGTCGGGCTCGGCTCCGCGGAGGCCACCTCTGACTGGGAGCGATCGGTCGACACGCTCGCAAGCAACCTCAACCGGTGGGACACCGGCTTCTGGTCGCTGTACGACCTCTATCCGCACCCGGTCCCGAACATCGCGAGTTCCGCCTACCACGCCCTCCACATCGCGCAGCTCAAGGCGATGCAGCTCATCTCGCCGAGGCCCGAGTTCGTCGACACCGCAGAGCGGTTCGGCGAGTACTTCGAGTCGCGCCGCAACCATCGCCGGGCATTCGTCCGCAAGGCCGCGTTCCGGCTCGCGGTCCCGCGAAACCGCGTGCTCGCCAGGAGGATGCCCTGGTGAAGCTCAGGCTCTTCAGATGGCGCCGCAATCCGCCGATATGGGAGTTGATGAGTGATCCACTCGTCCTCGCTTACCATGCCGTCAGCCGGACCTGGCCGGCGACCCTCGCCACGACTCCGGGCCGGCTGAAGTCGCAGCTCGAGCACCTTGCCCGCCACGGCTACCACGGCACCACGTTCGCGGACGCAGTGAAGGCCGCGGCCGCCGAGGACTCCGGCAACGGCGACGCGAATGGGAGCTCGGACAGCCGCAAGTCGCTCGTCGTCAGCTTCGACGACGCCTTCCGCTCGGTGATCGAGCGGGCCTTCCCCGTGATGGAGGAGCTCGGCATCAAGGGCACCGTCTTCGTCCCAACCTCGTACGTCGGCCGAAACGGGCCGATGCGCTGGCCCGGGATCGAGCAATGGGTCGGCACGCGGCACGAGGCCGAGCTGGCCTGCATGAGCTGGGACGAGCTCCGGCAGCTCTCGGAAGCGGGCTGGGAGATCGCCTCCCACACGCACACCCATCCGCACCTCACTGAGATCGACGACGGCCAGCTCAGCGACGAGCTCGCCCGGTCGCGCGAGGAGGTCTCCGAGCAGATCGGAAGCCCCTGCCGCACGATCGCCTACCCGTTCGGCGACCACGACGAGCGCGTCGAGGAGGCGGTGCGGGAGGCCGGCTACGAGGCCGCCGGTGGAATCCGGCCGGGGCCGCGCAACGTCTGGGCCTGGCCGCGCATCGGCGTCTATCCCGCCGATGGCCCCCTGCGCTTCCGCGTCAAGGCGTCACACGGAATCCGCCGCGCTCGCGGCTCTCACCTCGGCTCGCTGCTCCAGCGCGCCCGGGGCATGCGCGTCTAGCTACGGCGCGACGACCTGCACGTTGTCCACGTCCACCGAGCAGCCCGCGGGGCAGGGGATGCCGGTGTGGTGGTACATGCCGACCCGCAGGTGGGACGGGATCGACTTGCCGGCCTTGAGCCCGTCGGAGTTGCTGCCGGCGGTCTCGTACTTGAGCGTGTTCATCCTGAAGGTCGGGGTCGTCTCGTCGGCGCCGAACTCCCCGTCGCCGTCGAGGTCGATCGACATCGTCAGTCGTCCCTTTGATGCGCTCTGCGAATAGATCGCGTCGATCATCACCCGGGTCCACTGGTTCGACGTCGCCGGGGCGTCCCAGATGACGGCGTCGGTCTCCGTGTAGCCCGCCGCGCTGTGGAAGAGGAGCCACTGGCCGTCGTACGCGCCCAGGGAGAGGACCGGCGTGCCGCTGCCGTTGTCCGCCGGCTGGGCCTGCTTCATCTGGAGCACGCCCTGCCACATCTCGGTGTGCAGCGGGTAGTTCGGCGGCAGGCGGAAGCTGGCGTAGGTGATCCGGCGCTGTCCCTCCCGATACATCGCGACCGGGCCGCGGTGGTCGTTGCGGCCGAGCTCGCAGCGCTCGCCCCAGAAGTCGTCCCCGTCGTGGACCGTGAGGCGGCGGAACGCGGTGTTGCCCTGGTCGGCCCCGGTCGCCGTCGGCTGCGTGTCGCCGCCGCTCGTGATCCACTGGTGGCGCGAGGCGTTCTCGCAGTCGGTCGATCCCCAGATCCCGTTGGGGTTCACCGCGGCGGCGGTGTCGGTGAGCAAGCCGCCGGTCCGCCTCTTCTTCCCGCCGAACTTCCTCCTGCACTTCGACGAGTACTTGCAGGCGGGGAAGACACCGACGCGAACGGAGGGGGAGACGGAGCCGGCGCTGCGGGCGCGGATCGCCGCGATCGGGAGGTTGCGCGGAACCCGAATGCGAAGCGGAGTCGAGAAGCTGCCGTCGGGTGCGAATACGACCATGGCGATCGGCCGCCAGCTGCGGCGGGCCTTGACCTGGATCAGCGCGTGGCCGGGCGCGCTCGTGCCGGAAGCCGGCTGACCCGAGGTGCAGCTGCCGCTCAAGGTGAGGCGCCCACCCACCCTGACCTTCTTGCTCGAGGGGGACAGACTGAGATCGCCGCAGGCCGCGGCGGAGGCGGGCTGGGCGGCGGCGATGCCCAGCAGGGCGGCGGCGGCGACCAGAACGGCAAGCGCGTGGCGGCGGGCGGCGGGGTGCGACTGCAAGTGCCATTGCAGTCCGTGTCGTCTGGCCCTACCCAGAACTGGTGCGACCCCGAGGCGGCGTGGACGTTCGTCGGACGAACAGAGCGTCGGTGGCGTCCACTAGCTTGGGCGGCGCTGAACTCGCCCCGCCTGATCCTCTGCGCCGACTACCACGGGCCCTACGGGGGCTCGTTCATACCCATGGTCCGGGCGCTGCTGGAGGGCGCCGAGGAGCGCGGATGGAAGGGGACCGCGGTCTTCTCAGCCGTGGCCGAGGGCCGCGACTGGCTGGCGAGGCTGCGCGCTGACCACGGCGACGCTGTCCTGCTCGCTCCCGAGGGCGACCGCGGGGAGCTCGCCGGCTGGCTCGATGAGCTGGCCCGAGATGCGGGCCCGGCGATCCTGCACACGCACTTCACCCGGTACGACCTGCCGGCCCTCGCGGTCGCGCGCCGCCGGCCTGAGACGGCCGTGATCTGGCACGTCCACACGCCGCTGTACCGGGGAGCCAGGGCCTTCGCGCGGAACGGGGTCAAGTACGCGGTGCTCGGGCGCCGCGCCGACGCGATCCTCGCCTCCGGCGCCGCCGTCGCCGACAGCCTCTCGCGGGTCGGGCTGCCCCGCCGCCGGGTCGAGGTCGCGGGCAGCGGGGTCCGGACGGACCGGTTCCCGCTCCTCGCCGACTCCGAGCGCGCGGACGCCCGCTCCGAGCTCGGGCTCGAGCCGGGCGCGCGGCCCCTCGTGCACTTTGGCTGGGACTGGTTCCTGAAGGACGGCGACCTGTTCCTGGCGACGGTGCGCGAGCTGCTCGAAGGTGGCGGTCAGGACGCGCTGAGCGTGGGAGCGGGGGAGGTGGGCGCAGCGGCGATCGCCGAGGCGGGCCTCGGGGACACGGTCCGGGTGGTCGAGCCACGCGACGACGTGCGGACCCTGTACGCGGCGGCGGAGGTCTTCGTCTCCTCCAGCAGGGTCGAGGGCGAGCCGTTCGCGGTGATCGAGGCCCTCCTCAGCGGAACGCCGGTCGCCGCCAGCGACCTCCCCGGCCATCGCGACGTCTGCTCCGGGCTGGAGGCGGCCCGGGTTGCCGCTCGTGAACCGGCGGCGATGGCGGCGGCCATCCGCTCCCTGCTGGCGCTCTCACCCGAGGAGCGGCGCCGCGCGGCCGAGGCCACCCGGAACCAGGTCGCGGCCCGCTTCGACCTCGGCGCCTGGACCGAGAGGATGTTCGACCGCTACCGCCGGGCCCTCGACCGAGGGGCCGAAGATGCCGAAGGAGGTGGGGGATGACGGAGGCGATCACCGATCTCGCGGGGCTCGACGCGATCGAGGGCGACTGGCGCCGGCTGGCGGTCGAGCGCGGCAACGCGTTCGTGACGCCGGAGTGGTTCCGGTGCTGGTGGAAGCACTACGGCGGGGACGCCACCCCGTTCGTCGCCGTGGCGCGATCCGGGGGCGGCGACGTCAATGGCCTGGTGCCCCTGATGCTGCCCGGTACCGGCCGGCCGCGGGTCTGCCGGATCGCCGGGGCCAACCTCGGGGATCACTTCCACCCCGTGGCGCGAGTCGAGGACGAGGTCGAGGTGGCGGCCGCCGCGGGCGAGGCGCTGGCGGATGCACCCACCCCGTGGAGCGTGATCGGGCTGGACCACGTCGAGCTCGAGCGGCCGTGGCTGCCCGCGCTGGCGGAGTCCACCGGCGTGCGGACGAGCAGCTTCGTGAGGGCGCCCGCCCCGCTGCCGCGGATCGACCTGACGCAGCACGCCGATTGGGACGCGTACCTGGGCAGCCGCAGCAAGAACCTGCGGCAGCAGGTGCGCCGCTTCGAGCGACGTCTGGACAAGGACCACGAGGTCAGGCTGCGGAGAACCGAGTCAGCCGGAGAGCTGCATGCGGACCTCGGCACCCTGTTCGACCTGCACGACCGCCGCTTCGAGGGACAGACGTCGCTCTCGAGCGAGACCGGCTCGGGCCTTCCACTCCGACTTCGCCGCGGTGGCGCTGGAGCGTGGCTGGCTGCGGCTCTGGATCCTGGAGGTGGATGGCGCGCCGATCGCCGCCTGGTACGGGTGGCGGCTCGGGAGCCGCTACGCGTACTACAACAGCGGCTTCGACCCGGGGCGCTCGGACCTGCGGCCGGGGCTGGTGCTGATCGCGGGGGTGATCCGCTCGGCGCTGGAGGAGGGGGCCGAGGAGTTCGACTTCCTGCTCGGGGACGAGAGCTACAAGTTCCGGTTCGCCGAGGACAGCCGCACGGTCCACAACGCCACCGTGGCCCGCACCTGGCATCCGGCGCTGGTCGCCACCGCCGCGGAGGTCGGGATGAGGGGGCTGGGGCGCAAGCTGCCGGAGCGCGTCCGCCGCGCCGGCGCGGTGACCCGCCTCGCCCGCCGCGCGACGATGGGCGGCCGCGCGCAGCCGGTAACAGGTCGCGGCTAGCGGCGCAACAGCTTCCGCGCCGCGAGTACAGCTCGCATCAGCCGCTCGCGAGAACGCTCCGCGGACGCCGGGACGCGGCACGGCGACGATCGCCAGCTCCCGTCGTCCGGCCCAGGCTCGCTCCATCATCGAGTGCCCGGGCGCGGCACAGGAATCGAGCCGGCGCAGGGCCGGGTCCTCGCGCAGCAGCTCGATCTGGGACAGCATGATCTGCATCCCCGGGCCGAACCTGCGCAGCCCCTCGTCGTAGGTCATCTTGAACGCATAGCCGCTGTCGCCGGCGACGAGATCGCAGACCATCGCCGCCGTGCGGCCGCCGGCGTGCAGGTCGAGCAGGCGCAGCGCCCCTCGGCGATGAAAGCGCTCGCAGATCTCCCGGAACAGCGCCTCGTGCCCGCTGGCTGGAGAGCGCGGTGCCCCCCTCGCCCTTCCAGCCGGCCGCCTCCAGGTCGAGGAAGGCGTCGTAGGCAGCCGAGTCTCCCGGCGCGGTCGGTCACCTCGACCTCGGCGCCCAGCTCGTCGCCGAGCCGGGAGCGGAGGCGGCGCGTGTTCGCCCGGTGCTTCTTCGAAAGGTTCGTCTCGCTGTCGCGGCGCTGCCACCCAGCGCCGCGCGCTCCAACCTGCGGAGCTCGACCGGCTTGCCGTGCTGCGACAACGCCTT
Organism: uncultured Solirubrobacterales bacterium; assembly: GCA_963824785.1. GTDB lineage: Bacteria > Actinomycetota > Thermoleophilia > Solirubrobacterales > 70-9 > CAWGQG01. The sequence goes on along the minus strand of CAWGQG010000001.1, from coordinate 387,511 downwards.
CTCCAGGCCGGGCCACGCGGGCCCGTCGGTGGCCAGCAGGTCGAGGCCGAGGAAGCTGGGCGCCTCGGGCAGGCCGCCCTCGACCAGCGCGCCGAGCGCTCGATCCGGGTCGTCGCCGGCGACCAGCGGCGTCCCGAGGAAGCAGTACTGGTGGCGCCAGGTGACGAGTCCCCGAAGCGGGATCGCGCGCCAGCCCCGCTGCTCCGTGACCGGCGTGCACGCCTGCCAGCCGCCGGCGCCGCGCACGACGAGCAGCTGGACGCTCGCGCCGAGCGCCTCGGCCGCCGGCAGCACGAAGTCGGGATCGAAGAACGGGTTGGGCTCGAGGGCGCGGTCAGCCAGCCGGCGCCATTCGCGCAGGTCGGCGGCGCCCAGAGCCTCGAGCGCGAGGAGTTCGGCCGCCTCGATCAACGTGCCTTCTCCGCCACCGTCGTGCGGTAGAGCTCGGCGAAGCGGTCGGAGATGCGGTCGAGCGACAGCTCGCCGGCGCGCTCCTTCGCGGCGGCCGCGATCCGCTCGCGGCGCTCCGGGTCGCGCAGCAGGGAGATAATGGCCTCGGCGAGCGCCTCCGGGTCCCGCGGCGGCACGAGGACCCCGCTGACGCCGTCCTCGATCAGGTCGGGAAGCCCGCCGACCCGGGTCGCGACCAGCGGCGTCCCGTTCGACAGGCACTCGGCCGCGAACAGCGGTGTGCCCTCGAAGTCGGAGCTCATGGCGACGACGTCCAGGCTGCGGATGACGTTGCCGATGTCCTCGCGCCGCCCGAGGAACGTGATGCTCTCGGAACAGGGCAGGCCGGCGGCGTACGCCCGCAGCGCCTCGTTCCGCTCGCCCTCGCCGGCGATCAGCAGCTTCGCCTCGGGCAGCTCGCGCACGACGATGGCGAAGGCGTCCATCAGGACCTCCAGCGCCTTCTGGGGGCGCAGGACGGCGGCGGTGCCGACCAGCGGGAGGGATGGGTCGATGCCCAGCTCGGCGCGCAGATCCTGGCCCTCCGGCTCCGGCCGCGGGATGTAGGCGTTCGGGATCACCAGGACCTTGTCCCGCGGCACCTTCTCGCGGGTGACCATGCTCTCGGCGTCGGCGCTCGATACCGCGACGAAGCGGTCGGCGAGCCGCCCGATCGCGGAGTCCACCACCAGGCGGGGACGATTGCCCTCGTAGGACCAGGTCTGCTCGTGGGCGATCACCGCGGGGATGCGGTAGCGGCGGCCGAACATCACCCCCCAGACGTTCGATCCGAACTTGTGGGAGTGCAGCACCTGGGGGCGGTGCTCTCGGATGAAGCGCAGCAGCGGGCGGAAGCCACGGAGGCCGAGCTTCCCGGTCCGCTCGAGGCCGATCACCCGGACGCCCTTCGCCTCGAGCTCGGCCCGCGCGCTCCCCGGCCCGGTCGGCGAGCGGGTCGCGCAGATCGTCACCTCGAAGCCCTTGTCCTGCAGCGCCCCTGCGAGGCCGATCGCCATCCGCTCGGCTCCACCGGCGTTCGGCCCGATGCCGTCGACCATCATCAGCACGCGGATCGGCTCGCCCGCGCGACCCGGCTGGGACTCACCCAATCTGGGCGTCCTCGTCCGCTATATGACTCTCCAGCTCGGCCCGGGCCAGCGCGTACATCACCGGAGCCAGGCTCAGCAGCAGCCACAGCTGTTTCTTGTACTCGTCCGAGGCGAAGAAGAGCGAGGCCATGAACCCGATCAGGGCGACGAGATGGGCCCGCGCCACGATCTCCATGCGGACGTTCCCGACCTTGGTGAAGATCCGGATCGCCTTCAGGCTCAGCCCGAGCAGGGAGAGGATCAGCAGGCAGAAGAGGGTGAGCCCGACCACCCCCAGCTCTGCGAGCGTCCCGAGAAAGACGTTGTGCGCCACCTTCGGGGTATCGACGATGAAGTCATCTCGCCTAAGAGCGCCGGGCGCCAGCAGGTAGTGGATCGAGGCGGTCTGGAAGTTGCCGGCGCCGACACCCTGGGCGGGCTCGTCCTCGACCATGCGCCAGGCAACCGCCCAGAGGTCCTCTCGCCCGGTCCCTCCCTCCGAGGTCGTGACGCGCTCCCGCGCCTCGGGCGGAGCGACGATGGTGAAGTAACCGACGGTCCCGATCGCCGCGACCACCGCCGCCGTCACCGCGAGCGGTCGCCAGCGCCCGCTCAGGATCACCGCGGCGATGAAAGCCACGCCGAGTGCCACCAGGCCCGAGCGCGAGACCGTGAGAAAGACACCGAGCATGCAGAAGGCAGCCGCTCCGAATGCAGCGGCCCGCAGCATCGGCGAGCGGGTCGACAGCCCCAGTCCGCAGGCGAGGACGAGCGAGGCGACCAGGGTCGAGGCGAGCTCGTTCGCGTTCTGGTCGAGGCCGGAAATCCGCGCGGCCTCCCCGTAGGGCGAAATCGAGTCGGTGACGACGAAGCCGTAGGCCGCGGCGGCGGTGGCGCCGACCACGAAGGCGGCGAGCACCCTGATCACGTCGTTCGGGGTCCGGATCGCGGTGTAGACGATCAGGAACAGGACGGCGTTCAGGGCGAAGCGGTAGACGGCCTCCCAGGCCGCGCCGGGGCTCTCGGCCCAGGTCGAGCTCAACGCGGCCCACGCGATGAAGAAGACGAGCAGCGTCAGGACCGCCGGGTGCTCGCGCATCAGATCCATTCGCGCGTCCGCCCGGGTCGTCAGCGTTGCCAGCCAGGCCATCGCCAGCAGCAGTCCTGCGAGCTTGGTGAAGCTGAGCGCCGGGCCGGCGAGGCCGGGGAGGAGCTCGAAGAAGGTGAGCAGGGTGAACAGGGCAACGCCCTTTGCGAGGTCCGCGAAGACGATCAGCACGAAGGCGAGCCCGAACGCCACCAGGATCGCCATCTCCGGCTGGTAGCCGGCGAGGATCCCCACGGGCGCCGCCACGAAGACCATGAACAGCGGTCCCAACCATCTCGGCCAGTCGATCCGGGCCGCCAAGGAAGCCGCCCCCTAGGTTCTCTCGAAGGAGCCCACGTCGCCCCGGTTGCCGTCCATGAGCGGCGACTCCTCGCGGTAGTAGCTGTACTCGCCGCGGCTCGGGCGGGGGGTTCCGACCACCGCGAAGCCCGCGGGCGTGATCCCGTTCTCGGCCAGCAGCTCAGCGAGCTGCTGGATCTTGTCCAGACGGGTCTTCCCGAGCTTGGTCACGATCAGGACGTCGTCGGCCTTGCGCGCCAGGGGGAGCGCGTCGACGACCTCCGTCAGCGGGGGCGAGTCGATCACCACGTACTCCGCGTAATGGCGGGCGTCGTCGATCAGCTTCTGCGCCGCGGGGATCGAGAACAGCTCCGCGATCCAGCCGCCGGAGTAGTCGGCCAGCAGGATCTGGAGGTTCTGGCCGTAGGTCGGGGTGGAGAGCAGCGCGTCGTGGAGCTGGACGTTCTCGATCAGGACGCTGACGACCCCGTAGTGGGGGTCCTGCACGTTGAGGGCCTGCGCCAGCGCCGGGCGGCGGAGGTCGGCCTCGATCAGGATCACGCGCCGGCCGGCGAGCGCAAGCGAGGAGGCGAGGTTGAGCGCGCTGGTGGTCTTGCCCTCGGAGGGGGCGGCTCCGGTGACGAGGATCACCCGCGAGCCGGACTGGGAGGGAGGCTGAGCCTCGAGGGTCCCGCGGAGCGTTCGGTAGGCCTCGGCGGTCGCGGCGGAGACCCGGCGCGGCCCGAGAGGCTCGTTCTTGCGCCAGCCGGTCTCGCGCGGGACGCGGGCGAGGATCGGCAGCCGGTAGCGGCGCCGTAGCTGCTCCTCCCGCCGCAGCCGCGGATCCAGGATCTGGGAGGCGAAGGCACCCGCGATCCCGAGGACGAGGCCGGCGAGGATGCCGCCGGCCACGGTCAGAACCGGGCGGGGGGAAGCCTGGCTCTCGGGCGCCGTCGCCGGCGTCTCGATGCTGAAGGTCGGGTCGCCGCCCGCTCGCAGGCTCTGCAGCTGGGCGATCTGGCCGTCGACCGCCGGGTTCGCCTGGGCCTGGAGGCCGCTGAGCTGCGCGTCGATCTCCGCGTTCAGGGCGGCGGTCCTGTCCGCGATCGACTCCTCGGCGAAGGCGTTGGCGAGGTCGCGGGCCTCGGTGGGGCTGCCCTCGCTGGCGGTGACGGAGACGATGTTGCTCTGCGCGACCGGCTCCGCGGCCACCTTCTCGAGCAGATCCTCAGGGCTTTCGTCGAGGCCGAGGCGGCCCTTGACCTGCTCGGCGACATCGGTGTTCGTCACGAACTGGGACGCGGTGGTCACGTCGCGGGTCGGGTCGGAGGACTCGCGCAGCAGGGGAAGGCCGGGGAACGCGTCCGAGGGCACCGGGGTGACCAGCATCTGGGCCTCGGCGTCGTAGGTCTTGGGCGCGGTCAGGACGTATGCCACCGCGGCCGCGGTGCAGACCAGGACCGCGAGGACGACGAACCAGAGGCGCTCGCGGATCGTCTCCACGTAGCGCTTGAGGCCGAGCTCCTCCTGGGGCGGCTCGAGCCACTTCGCGGAATTGGCACGTGTCTCGTCGTACAAAGGGGTCCCCGGCTGGCGCATTGTTGCAGCAGGCGCGGGCGCGTCGACCCCCTTCAGCCCGCGATGAACCGTGCGGTGCGCGCGCTCTCGGATTCGATCGTGTGGGCGCGGACCAGGTCCAGGCCCCGGGTGACCAGCTGCTCGCGCAGCTCCGGCTCGCGCCCGATCCGCTCGAGCGACTCCGCCGCCGCCTCGGGCCGGCCCGGCTCGACCAGCAGGGCCGCGTCGCCGACGGCCGCGCGGATCCCGCCGACGTCGGTCGCCACCACCGGCAGCGCCGCGGCGAAGGCCTCGTAGAGGATCTGGGGGAGGCCCTCGGTCCAGGAGACATGCAGCAGTGCGTGTGCCTCGCGATAGGCCCGCTGGAGCTCCTCATGCGCCACGTATCCCGCGCAGCTCGGCGGCGTCGCTCAGCCCGAGCTCCGCCAGCCGCTCCTCGAGCGCGCCGGCCAGCGCGCCCTCGCCGCAGACGATGAGCCGCCAGCGCGGGTCGCGCTCGCGCAGGAGGGCGAGGGTGTCGGCGAGCGCGAGCGGGTTCTTCTCCGTCTCCAGCCGGCCGACGCTGATGGCGGTGAGCGTCTCGCCGCCGTAGTCGCGGCCGAGGGCGCCCGGCGGCTCGATCTGGCGCTCGGGGATCAGGGAGACCGAGATCTCCAGGAGCTCGCGCGCGTTCGAGTACGTCTGCGCGATCGCGGGGCCCACCACCACCGTGGGATAGAGGCGGGCCAGGGCGCGGAAGCCGAGATCCATGGCGCGCGCGACCGCGATCCGGAAGCGGCTGTCCGGCCGGCGGCTCCGCATGTAGGCGACGGAGTCCTGGCGCACCCCCAGCACCACCCGGCGCCGGCGCAGCCGAGCCATCGCCACGAACGGAAAGGCGAGCGGATGCGGGCCGAGGATCCAGACCGCGTCGACCGAGGCGAGCGCGCGCCAGTAGATGCGGAGCGAGCCCAGCATGCCCCTGATCGCCTTGGTGGTGTGAGCGAGGCTCGGGTAGTGGGGCAGCGGAACCAGCTCGGCCCCGCTGAGCTCGTAGCGCGCGCGGCTCGAATCGGGGTCGAGGCGCCCGATCACCACCAGCCGCTCGAAGCTCGGCGCCAGCGCCCGCAGGAACAGCGCGAAGGCCCGTTCGGCGAAGGGGCGGCCGTCGACGAGGGAATAGGTGTAGTCGGTGTACACGCCGAGCCGAGGCTCCATCTGGCCGAGGATATGAGTCGGGACGGCCGCCCCCGCAAGGCCGTCACCGGCGTCGGCTAGCTTGGCTTGCGATGGCGCGCCCCCTGACAGCGCGGCCGCGCCCGATGGCGCGGCCCGCTCGCCCGGCGGAGTCCGGTCGGCCCGCGCGGCCCGGACCGGGTCCCGTCCCGCTCGGCCGCGGCCGAAGAGCCGCCCTCGAGCTCCCGGCGCGGCCGGCTGCCGCGGCACTGCCGTTGGTCGTGGTCGCCGGGGTGATCGTCTGGTGGGGCTGGGAGCGCGGCGCCTACTTCGGGGTCAACTTCTATCCGGGCACCCTGGTCCTGCTGGGACTGCTCGGGTCGCTGCTCGCGTTCGCGCCGTTCCCGGCCCGCCTTCGCGGGCCCGTCCGGCTCGCCCTGGCGTCCCTGCTCGCGCTGACAGCCTGGACGCTGCTGTCGGTGGCCTGGACGCCGACCCGCGACGTCGCGGTCGACGACGCCTTCCGGGTGTTCTCCTACGCCCTCGGCTTCGCTCTGGGCCTCTGGCTCTGCCTGCTGCTCGGCCGCAGGATGCTGCTCTCGCTGCTCGCGGTCGCGGGTGCCGTCGGGGTGGTGGCCGTCGCGACCCTGGGCGCCCTCTTTCTCAGCGAGAACGGGCGCGAGCTGCTGGAGATCGACGGAACCATCCGCTACCCGCTCGGGTACCGCAACGCCGTCGCCGCGTTCTTCATCATCGGGGTCCTGCCGATGGTCGCGCTGGCGGCCTCGCGCGACCTCGACCCGAGACTGCGGGCCGGGCTCACCGCGGCCGCCACCCTCTGCATCGAGCTCGTGGTCCTCTCGCAGAGCCGAGGCTCGGTCTTCGCGGCATTCGTCGCGGTGGTGGTCCTGGTCGCGTTCCATCCCGAGCGCCTCCGGGTGCTCGGGTGGCTCGGGCTCGCCGCGCTGCCGGCGGCCCTGGCGCTGCCATGGCTGCTCGACGTCTACAGCCAGGGCGGGACCAACGGCCCTGAGACGCTCGAGCCCCTGGACACGGCCTGTCTCGTCGCGGCGGCGACGACGGGCCTCTCCCTGCTGCTCGCCGCGTTCTTCACCCGCTCGGAGGACCGGATCGTGCTCTCCTCGGGGACGAGACGCGCGATCGGCATCGCGCTGGCGGGGGTGGTCGCGGTCGTCGTCGTGATCGGCGGCTTCACGCTGGTCCGGACCGGAACCGGGATCACCGACGACCTCAACGCCGGGACACCCGACCTCCAGGAGGAGGGCAGCCGCTTCGGGCTCGACCTCCGGACGAACCGCGGGGACTTCTGGCGGGTCGCGCTCGAGGACTTCAAGTCCAACCCGGTGATGGGGGAGGGGGCCGGTGGGTTCCGCTTCAGCTACCTCGAGGACCGCAACAGCGAGCTACAGCCCGAGGATCCGCACAGCGTGGAGCTGCTGATGGCCGGGGAGCTGGGGCTACCGGGCCTGCTCCTGTTCGGGGCCTTCCTGGTGGCAGCCACGATGGCGGCTCTGCGCGCGCGCCGGCTCGGCCCGTCGGCCGCCGCCCTCTGCGCCACGGCGCTGGCGATCGCGGCCTACTGGCTCGTGCATGCGTCGGTCGAATGGTTCTGGAGCTATCCGGCGCTGGTGCTGCCCGTGACCTTCGCCCTCGGGGCGGCCGGGGCTCCCGCGGTGCTCCGTCCCACCGCCTCGCTCAAGCGAGGGGGGAGGGCCGGCCTGCTGGTGGCCGTCGCCCTGGCGGCCGTGGTGATCCTCCCCGTCTTCCTCAGCGAGCGCTACACGAAGCAGGCGCTGCAGTCCTGGGGGACCGACCTCGACGGCGCCTACGAGAAGCTCGACAACGCCGCGGGCCTGAACCCCCTGGCGGACCGCCCGCTGACCGCGGAGGCGGTGATCGCCGAGCAGAGCGGCGATCCCCAGCGGGCGCTCCGGGCGCTGGACGAGGCCCAGGAGCGGGAGCCGGATGAGTGGACCCTGTACCTTCTCGAGGCCCGGGTGCTCGCTCCGATCGACGCAGCCGGGTCCGCACGTGCCATCGCAAAGGCGCGCGAGCTCAACCCGCAGGGGGAGGAGATCGACGAGCTCGAGCGGCGGTTGCAGGGGGACAGTGCGCCTGGGTGAGAGCTTGCAGGCGTGAGGCACCCGAATAATCGGGATTTGCGTTAGTCAGTTGACTAACTATGATCCTTTGTACGGGAGCCGCATCGGTCACGACCTGGGTGTGTTAGGTGCATCCGTTAAAGGGTCGAGCCGGTCAGGACGATGATTCGTCCGTAGGCCCCCATCAGCCACAACGAAAGAATGAAAATGCGGAAGCTCAGGCATAGTCGCATCGGGCTCCTCCTCGTCCTCGCGGCGCTGGCGGTCTTCATGACCGTGCCGGTGCTGGCGGTGGCGCAGGGCTCTTCCGATCCCTCAAGCGCGCAGTACACGCCGAACATCCCCTCCGCCGCTCAGGGCGCCGAGGGTGAAGCCGGCGGCAGTGGATCGGCAGGCGGACTGGATAGTCAGATTGGCTCGCTCCCCTTCACCGGTATGGACTTGATCATCCTCGCCGGCGTCGCTCTGGTGCTCACCGGCACCGGCTTCGCTCTGCGCAGGCTGTCCACACCGCGGGGATCCCGAGTCTGACCTGACGGCCGATCGGCTGAGGTACAAGAGATGTCGGACGGGTCATCCCAGATGGCGCATGACGCGCAGCCTCGGCGCTCCTTTCCGTATCTCACCGGCCTCAGCGCGCAGCGCACCGTCGAGCTTGTCGCCCTCCGGATCGCTCCGGCGGTCACGGGCGCGGCGATCGCCTATACGCACCTCGACTCCGAGTGGCAGGGCCTGCTCGTTCTCGTCTCCATGCTCGGCGTCGGGACGATCCTTCGCAGCCCCCAGTTCCCGCTTCACCTGATCCCGTTCGCGTCGGCGACGCTCTACCTCCTGGCCGCCCCATTGGGCGCGGCCGTCGCCGTGATGATCAGCTCCTGGGACGGGTACTCCATCAGCCGCGTGACCGCCGGGGACATGGTCGCTCCCGTCCTCGGCGCCTGGCTCGTGACCGCGCTCGGGGCGCTGATCACGCACCGGTTCCGACGCGACCGCGAGGTCCGGATCGCCGTCATCGGCTCGCACGAATTCACGCGTGGGCTCGAGGCCGAGCTCGACGCTGTCGGAGTCCGCGGCTACCGGGTCGCCGGCTGCATCGACCCCGAGCGCCGCTGCCAGGACGACGTCGTCGCCGGCGTCCGCTGTCTCGGCGGCCTCGACGATCTCAGGAACGTCGTCCTCGATCACGGCACGGAGCTTCTCGTTCTCGGTCCGCTGACCCCCGGGTCGGCCGAGCCGATCGAGCGCGACTTCCAGGCGCCGGGGGTGTCGCGCCTCGACGTCTTCGAGCGCGTCGCCGACTCCTGCCTCGACCTGCCGGTCTCGATGATCGAGGCCGGCCAGCTCTACGAGGAGCTGTTCGGGCACGTCCCGCTCGGCACGACCACGTCGGCCTGGTTCCAGTACCTCCTTCATCCCCGCTACCGGGCCGGCTCTCCGCTCTCCAAGCGCCTGCTCGACATCGGCCTCGGGTCGATCGCCGGCCTGCTCTCGCTGCCGATCGTTGCCGTCTCGGCGCTTGCGATCAAGCTGACCAGCCGCGGCCCCCTGCTGCATCGCCAGATCCGCATGGGGGAGGGCGGCCAGGAGGTCCAGCTCGTCAAGCTGCGGACGATGCGCCCCGACGCCGAGAAGGAGGGCGCCCGCTGGTCCGGGGACGAGGACGATCGGATCACCCCGATCGGGCGGATCCTCCGCCGGCTGCACGTCGACGAGCTGCCGCAGATCTGGGCCGTCCTGAAGGGCGAGATGAGCCTGGTCGGGCCGCGTCCCGAGCGTCCCGAGATCGTCTCCGAGCTCGAGTCGCGGTTCTCCTATTACGACCGGCGCCATCTCGTCAAGCCGGGGATCACCGGCTGGGCCCAGGTCCGCTGCGGCTACTCCGGCTCGCACATCGGAACCGCCTGGAAGCTCTGCCACGACCTCTACTACCTGAAGCGCCGATCGATCCTGTTCGACCTGCTGATCATGCTCGAGACGCTCAGCACCGTCGTGGTGCCCGAGCCGATCAACCGGCCCGACGAGCGGTTCATCGTCGCGGTTCGCGCCGGCGAAGAGCTGCCGTCGGTCGTCGAGGCGTAGGTCTCTCGGCCGGGGCGGCGGGGCCGTCGCCGGGACACGGGCTCCGAAAGCTCTCGAAGGGTCGGTGCCGTGCCGAGATTCGCCCCACGTCCCGTCGCCGGCCCCGCCGCCCCTGCCACAGTTCAGGTCACGACGCTGGGTCGCCACAGTCACATGGCACGGCGCCGGCCCCGCCGGCCCCGGATCTGCGGTCAAGGCCGATGCCACGTGGCGGAGGATTCAGAGCCCGCCCTGGGACCTTCATTGCCGGTTTTACTGCGCCGTTAGCGAGGTGACGATTCCGTCTGCCTGCAGCCGGACCAGGGCTGAGGCTGCGGGTTCGATCGAGCGGATCACCAGGTAGCGCGTGTCGGGGGTTACTCCGATGTAGGCGATCTCGTTGTGGCCGTCCGGCTCGCTCGCGATGGCGACCGAGAGCAGGTTGCCGACCCATCTCCAAGCCGGCTGGGCGACGGCCGTGCCGGGTTCGACGCCGCCGGCGATGTACGCGGCGGCCTCCTGCGTCATCTGCGCGTACGTGGCCGTCCCGCGTGGCTGTGCGATCACGGTGACGGAGCCGCCGCCGCCGTCGGCGCTCAGCACGGTGCTGCCGTCCGCGTTGACCTCCCGGGTCCAATCCGGGGGCATGACGACGGCGAACCCGCCCGCGATGGTCATGGGGGCGGACTGCTCGATGGCGGGATCGCTGGACGGGGTGTTCGGCGGCGAGGACGACGAGCTGGCGTCGTCCCCGGTGCTGAGGGCGATGAAGACGTAGGCGCCGGCGATCACCAGCGCGGTGAGTGCGATCGTGCGGCGTCGCGGTGCGATCCAGGCGAGCGCCCGGCGCCACGCGCTCCGCAGCGGGACCACCGTGCGCTCGGCGACCGACAGGTTCCTGCGCCGGCGGGGGGCATGCGGTCCAGGCGGGGGGACGCGCCGTGCCGTGATCGCTCGCCGGGGGCGGCCGAGGCGGCGGAACGGGTGAGGCTCGTGGATGCGCTCAGCGGGGGAGACCGGGGGCTCGACCATGTTCCCGTTCGGACCGTCGGCGGGTTGGGACGCCTCGGGCGGCTCGGGCGGGCGCTCGGGCGGCGTGGGCCAGGCGCGCCGCCGGGGACCGTTGCTCGCCGGGCTCGGGACGGCCAGCGGCGCGTCGAGCTCGCGCTGCCGCGAACCGTTGGTGCCCGGTTGGGGGTCGCGCACGCCACCGGTGATCCGGGCGAGCTGCTCGTCGATCACGGCCGGGGTCTCGTCCTCCTGCGTGGGCTTCAGGTAGGAGAAGCTGGCCTCGCAGCCGCTGCAGATGACGGTCACCAGCGAGTTGTCTCGCAGGGTCTCGAAACCCTCGTGCTCCCGGTGCGTGACCAGGAAGCGCGAGAGGCCGACAGGCGTGATTGTTTTGCGCTCGGAAACCCGCATTCCGTATGCGCGGCGCTCTTCCCCGGCCGCAGTAGACATACCCCACCCGGTTCCATCCAGGCTGACGCCTAGGTTACTGGGCATGCTGGGCCATGACGCAGGTTCGTCTCGTTTTGCCGCGGCCTTTCCGGCCCGGTTCGCAGGCGTGATCGCGGAGGCCCGCGGAGCGATCGCCGGGATCCGGGCGAGTTCGAACGGGGGAGGGGACCTGCTCGACTCCGAGGCTCTGCGCTGCCTCCACGAGATCTACCGGCTGCGGATCGAGCTCGAGATCGAGGCTGCGGCCGTCCTCTGGCGGACCGCCGAGCTCGTCTGCTCCCTGACCGACGCGGTCGACGTCATCAACCGGCGCCGCCAGCCCACCCCGATGCCGCCGGCCGAATGGCTCTCCGGGACCCCCGCGGCGGCGGTCGAGCGCCGGCGGGGCCGCGTCCAGATCGGCGACGACTTCGCCCGGCGGGGGGCCCGCTGGCCCGACCTCACCGCGCCGGCTGCCATCGACGGCCCGCGAGTGCCGATGCCACCCCAGCCGCGTGAGCCGGTCCCGTTCGGTGCGTTCGCCGAACGCCCGAGCGCCCACCGCAGCACCCGCTGGGCCGGCCTCCGTGAGGTCGACGAGGCTGCATGACGTTGCATAAACGTCTGCGGAGGCATCTAAAGGTGGAAGGATCTTCCGGCGATACTTTGAACTCATGACCGGGCCCGTTTTCGCCCGCACCAAATGATCTGGAGAGGCCGCAATGAACCGCGGGGGGCACCCGCCCCCGACCCGAACCTGCAGCAGCAGGCCCCGGCCGCAACCCAGCCTTCGCCGCCTCAGCCCCCGCCGCCTCAGCAGCAGCCGCCCCCAGCGCAGCAGCAGGCGCCGCCGCCTCCGCAGCCCCAGCAACAGCAGGCGCCTCCGCAGGCCCAGCAACCCCCGCAGCAACAGGCGCCTCAGCAGGCTGCCCCGCAGCAGCCCCAATCCGAGCAGGAGCCTGCGCAGCAGGGCCAGGTCGGTGAGCGAATCGAATCCGTGCTCGGTGCCGCCGAGGAGGCCGCGACGGGAATCCGCCAGGATGCGCAGGAATGGGCGCGCTCCTACCTCGAGGAATCGCGCCGCCGGGCGGATGAGATCGCCTCGCAGCGCATCCAGGAGCTGACCCAGCTCACGGACACGCTGATGAGCCGCGCTCGGGCCGTCGCCTCGCAGTCGGACGAGCTGCTCTCGGCCCTCGATGAGGCCGGTCGCCGCGTGATGAGCTCCGTCCGGCCAGGCGGGCCGAGCACCGAGGCCTCCTTCCCGCAGCCTGCCGAGGACTATCCACCGCCGCAGCCCCCGGCGCCGCAGCCGGTCTTCGAGGCCCCCCCGGCACCGCAGCCGCCTACTCCGCCGCAGCCCGCGCCCCCGCCTCCGCCGCAGGCAGCGCCGCCGCCCCCGCCGCCTCCACCTCCGCCGCCTCCACCTCCGCCGCCACCCCCGCCACCGCCTCCGGTTGAGCCATCTCAGCCCGCCGAGCCACCCCCGCCGCCTCCACCGCCACCGCCGCCCCCGCCCCAGCCTTCGTCAACGCCCATGGCGCAGGTCCCGCCGCCGTCGGCGAACGACCCGGTGATGCCGGTGCTCTCCGGTCCGCCCTCCGCGGGCCCGAGCGCCCCTCTGCCTCCCCAGCAGGCTCCTGCCGGACCGCCGCCGCGCGGCGTCGCCGACGGGACCGCCCAGCCGGAAGCGCCGCAGGACACTTCACGCGTTTCCGAGGGCGCACGCCTGCTGGCCACCCAGATGGCGGTGGCGGGCAGCACCCGCGACGAGATCGCCTGGCGGTTGCGCGAGGAGTTCGCGATCCACGACGCGAGCGCGATCCTCGACGAGATCGGCATCTGAGGGTCTAGGCCCCACCGGGCCCGCGGCTCCTGCGGCCGGTCCCTTCGAGAGAGTCCTCGCCGCGCCTACCCGGTTCTCGGCTGCAACGGCCGGGGCACGCGGTAAGTTCAGCGGGTGGCCGTGGCGGAAGGTCGGATGACCCCATCCCGAGGTGTGAGTAGGTTTCTCGCTGCGCATGAGGACTGCGGGGCGGGCTTCCAGATCACCCGGACGGGGGGACCGGGCCGGCCCAGGCTGCGGCTGCTCTGCCAGGGCTGCGGCCAGCGCGCGGCGTACGCGGCCGGGGACGACGGCCTGGTCGGGGATGAGGCGCCGCCCGAGGACAACGGCGTCACCACGGTTGAGAGTCCGCCGCCGAAAGCGGACCCGGGCTCCGGCGCCGCGGATTGGCTGCCGGCGCCGGCCGCGCTGCCCCCGTGGATCCCGAACGTCTACATCCTGCTGGTGATCGGGGCCGGGATCGCACTCCTCGCCTTCGGCGTCATGCGCCAGGACGATGACGGCGGGGGAGACAGCGGGCCCGCCTTCGGTCCGCAGCAACCCGCCCAGCTGCCTGCGCCGGTCACGAACTCACCGGAACCCTCGCCGCCGGTCGTCGCGGCGGAGCCGCCGATATCCCCCCGCCTGGTCAAGCGCGCGAAGGCCCAGCTCGATCCGGTGTCGGTCCTCGGTCGCTTCACGATCGGCGTGCCGGACGGCTGGAGCCAGGGGACGAGTGGGGGAGCCGTCGTCTTCGCCCCGAGCGACGACAGGGTCGAGCTGCGGATCTTCCTGCAGCCCGGGGCCGAGCCCCTGAACCGGCTCGAGCGGAAGGCATCCGGCTTCCTGAAGAGAGAGCACCCCGGTGCCAGGCTCGCGCCGGCCGATTCTCTGCGCCTTGGCAAGAACAAGGCTCGAGAGCTGCGGGTCACCTTCAAGGGCGGCTCGGAGGTCGCCGTGGTCCTGTCCGCCGAGGGATACACGTACCTGCTGCTGGGCCGGCTCGAGGGCCGCCCCCCGGCCTCACGCGAGGCACTCATGGCCGCCTCGCTTCACAGCTTCCGCACCGCCTGAAGCTCCGCGCCCTCGAATCAGGTCTGCGGCCCCGCAAGCCGATGCCTAAGCGCATGGAGGGAAACCGGCTACGGTTGACGCGTTATGGCGGTTGGTGAGCGCTTGAGAGGAAGCGGGGGTGCGCGCGGCATCGCCGAATTCCTCGCCCAGCACCAGCAGTGCGACGCGGGATTCGACGTCCAGCGCGAGGGCGAAGCGGGCCGCGGCAGGCTCAGCATCGCCTGCCGGGGATGCGGTCACCGGATCGACTACAACGCCGCCGAGGCGGGCGAGGTAGCAGCTGCGGCCCTGCCCGCGACGGCGCATAGCCCCAACGGGGGCGACCCCGCCGCAGGGCAGGCGCCGATGACGCACCCGCAGCAGCCGCCTCCCGCAGCGCCGCCGCCACAGGTGCAGGCCCCGCCGCCGCAGCCCTACCCCGCTCAACAGCCCTATCCCGCCCAACAGGCTTCGCCGCCGCAGCCCCCGGTCCAGCAGCCTCCGCCGCCGCAGCCCCCGGTCCAGCAGCCTCCGCCGGTGCAGCCGCCCCCGGTCCCGCAACCTCCGCCCGTCCAGCAGGCGCCGGTGCAGGCGCCTCCGCCGTTGCAGCAGCCGCCGCCCCCGGAACCCGTGCAGCCCCCTGTGTCCCCGCAGGAGCCTCCGCCCGTCCAGGAGGAGCCGCCGCCCCCCGTGCCGCCGCCACCCCCGGCTCGCGAGCCCATCGGGCCACCGGTGCCGGGCCAGCCGCTTCCTCGCGGCGCCTCGCCGCTGCGCCGGGCGGGCGGGCCTCAGGTTCCGGTGCCGAGTAAGAAGAGCAGGCGACTGCCCGGCTGGATTCCGTATGCCCTGATCACGCTGATGATCGGTGGCGGGGCGGCCCTGATCGTGCTCGGCCTCTTCAGCGACGCCGGGGAGCAGGAGACCGCCACGGAGCAGCCCGCCGGCGAGTCGGCGCCGCCCCAGGGCCAGGGCGGGGGCGGACAGGGGCAGCCCGCGCCGGCCCCGGCGCCGCAAGGCGACCAGCAGGCGCAGGCGCCTCCCGCCGCGCCCGCCGGGATCGACCGTCAGGCTTTCGCGAACCAGTTCGAGCTCGGCGTCCCCTCCGGATGGCGTACCAGCCAGGGTGAAGGGGTGAGGGTCGCGGCGCCCGACGGGAGCGCCCAGGTCGAGGTCTTCTACGGGCCCGAGCAGGGTTCGCTCGGTGAGGTCTCCCAGCAGGCCGCAGGGCTGCTCGAGCAGAGGCACCCACGCGCGCGCATCAGCAGGCCGAGTGAGGTGCGAATCGGCGGCCTGCCCGCGGTCAGGGTGAACGCGACCTTTGCGGACGGGCGGGCCTCGGCGATCGTCATCAACAGCGGCGGCACCTCCTATCTGCTGCTGCAGCGCATCGACCGAGGAGCTCCGGCGCCGATCATCGGTCAGGCCGAGGCCGTGGTCCAGAGCTTCCGGCCGCTCTAACCGGCCACCAGGCGCCTACAGGTTCGGCCAGCTGCCGTCGCCCGAGACGGCGAAGGTGTCGATCCGGTCGAGCTTCGCGAAGATCGCCCAGCGCTGAGCGGCGCTGTAGAGGGGGTGGCAGGCGGTCAGGATCAGGCGGTCGTAGCCCACCGGATTGATGATGTGTGTGTCCTGTGGATCCACGATGTCGTGCTTCTCGACCACGTAGTTGAAGTCGCCGTAGGGCATCTCGATCCGGATCTCGTCGCCGTCCTCGATCTCGTTGATCTTCCGGAACGGCGCGAGGTAGGTGGTCCGGTGCCCCGCGATCGCAACGGTCCCCTTCTGCCCCGGCAGCGGCGTCACCTCGTAGTGCCCGGGGCCGTGCTGGAGGGTGGCGGTGTCCGTCCCCTCGAAGAAGACCGTCTTCAGCCCGATGTCGTCGATCTTGAGCCGGCCGATCGGGTCGCCGTTGTCGATCTGGCGAGCGAAGCGGTCCGCCAGCGCCCTCGCCTGCGCGGCATCCTCCGCGAGGCTCAGCCCGCTCAGGTCGCCGGTCGAGAACTCGTCCTCGAGGTCGTCGAGCTCCCCGCTGGCCTGGTCCTGCCGCAGCGAGGTGTAGGCGGCCGACACGGGCTCCTGCCAGAGCAGGGTCGTGGCCGCATCCGCCAGCACCACCAGGCCCGCCGTGATCAGTGCCGTCGAGATGATGCGCGCTGGCCTGTGCACAACCTGGATTGTCGCAAGGCGAATCGATGGGGTCGTGCGAGACTTCCACGCCATCGTGGCTGACGAACGACACAAGACCGCCGGCGCCGCCTCCTACCTGGCCGACCCGGACGAGGTCGGGCGGGTGCTGCTGCTCTACTCGGGCGGACTCGACACCAGCGTCATGCTGCGCTGGATCCAGGAGCAGTACGACGCCGAGGTGGTGACCCTCACGGCCAACCTCGGTCAGCCCGGGGAGGACTGGGGCGTGGTCGAGGGCAAGGCGAAGGACCTCGGCGCCGTCGAGACCGTGCTGATCGACGCCCGCGAGGAGTTCGCCGAGGAGTACGTGCTGCCCGCGATCAAGGCGAACGCGCTCTACGGCGGGGGATATCCCCTGTTCACGGCCCTCGCTCGCCCGCTGATCGCCAAGCTCGCGGTCGAGGCCGCTCGCGAGCACGGCTGCGACACGATCGCCCACGGCTGCACCGGGAAGGGCAACGACCAGGTGCGGATCGAGGGCACGATCGCGACGCTCGACCCCGAGCTGAAGATCATCGCCCCGGTGCGCGAGTGGCGAATGGGCCGTGAGGAGGAGATCGCCTACGCCCGGGAGCACGGAATTCCGATCAAGGGCGGGACCGAGGTCTCGCCGTACTCCATCGACGACAACCTCTGGGGCCGCTCCTCGGAGGGAAGGGAGATCGAGGACCTGGAGGCGCCTCCGCCAGACGACGTCTTCCAGCTCGTCACCCCGCCCGAGCGGGCGCCGGACGAGCCGCGACTGGTGCGGGTGGGCTTCGAGGGCGGGCGGCCGGTCTCGCTCGACGGAGAGAGCCTCGGGCTGGTCGAGCTGATCGACCGCGCCTCCGAGATCGGCGCCGAGCACGGGGTCGGGATCGTCGATCACATCGAGGACCGGATCGTCGGGCTCAAGGTGCGCGACCTCTACGAGGTGCCGGCGGCGGCGATCATCCTCATGGCTCACGCGGAGCTGGAGAAGCTGGTCTCGACGATCCACCAGAACAACTTCAAGGGTTCGCTCGAGAGCCACTGGGCCTACCTCTGCTACGCCGGCCTCTGGCTCGAGCCGCTGCGGCTCGACCTCGACGCCTACATGGACTCCGCCAACGAGTACGTCACCGGCGAGATCACGCTGAAGCTGCACCGGGGCTCGGTGACCCCGGTCGCGCGCACCTCCCCCTACGCGCTCTATGACCGCTCGCTCGCCTCCTTCGGGGAGTCGGGCGGCGAGTTCTCCCAGCACGCGAGCCCGGGCTTCATCGAGCTCTTCACCCTTCAGAGCCGGCTGGCCCATAGGGTTCGGGCCAGGCAGACCGGGGAAGAGGAGTAGGGATGGCCAGCAGCATCTACGAATGGATCGGACGCGCCGTCGTCGGCTTCGTCCGGCACCGCTACGGACAGCAGATCCGGCTCGCCGCTCTGGTCGGCGTGGGCGTGGCCAGCGCCGCCGCGGTGGTCGCCTATGCGGCCACGCGCGACGACGAAGAGGCCTAGGGGCAGCTCAGCTCAGGGTGAGCAGGCGGCCGCCGGCGCCCGGGGGAGAGGTCCCGAGCGCACCGGGGGAACGAGCGGGGTGCCGCCGGACGAGCCTGCGAAGGCCACGGCGTCCGCGGCCACGTCCGCGGAGCTGGCTGACACGCTCGGCCAGCAGCACCCGCAGCTCGTCACTGGGGACGAACGGGTCGGCGATCGACCTGCCCGTCTCGACGGAGGCGGCGGCGACGAGACGACCGTCCACCACGGCGCCGAGCAGGTGCCCGGCCGGAATCTCCGCGGAGTCGAGCTGGGCCAGGCGCTCCACGGCCGGCGCGTCCTCGACGTTCAGGGTGCGAATCGCGATCTCGTACCGATCGGGGCTGGTGTCGTGGTGGGCCGTCATGGTGGTCTCCTTGGTCGAGGGGGATCAGCTGTGGTTATGGAACGACTCGAAGTGTCCCTCCTGTGAGATAGAAGCGCAACATGGATTGCTACTGCATCTGATAAGTTCCACTAATGCTCGACGTGAAGCGGATGCGCGTCCTGCGCGAGGTTGTCGCCCGGGGGTCATTCTCGGGCGCCGCCGACACGCTGCACCTCTCCCAGTCGGCCGTGAGCCAGCAGGTTGCCGCGCTGGAGCGGGAGGTCGGCATGTCGCTGCTCGAGCGCACCAGCGACGGGCCCAAGCTGACGCCCGCAGGCGAGCGCCTCGTCGAACACGCCGATGCCGTGATCTGCCGGCTGGAGGAGGCCGAGCGCGAGCTCACCGAGATCGCGGGGCTCCAGGGCGGCCGGGTGCGCCTGGTCAGCTTCCCGACCGCCAGCGCGACGCTCGTGACGCATGCCGTCTCCACCTTCCGGAAGCGCTTCCCCGACGTGGAGCTGAACCTGGGGGAGGCCGAGCCGAACCAGTCGCTGGCCGCTCTCCGCGCCGGCGAGTACGACATCGCCATCTCTTACGACTTCGAGCTCTACCCGGAGGAGCCGGGACGCGACCTCGTGAGCGAGCTGATCCTCGAGGAGGTGATGGAGGTCGCGCTGCCAAAGGGACATCCCCTGGCGGCATCGGAGAAGGTGAACCTCAAGGACCTCGCCGAGGAGGACTGGCTCTGCGGCGTCAGCCGGGGCTCCTGCCGCGAGCACGTTATTCGGACCTGCCAGAACGCCGGCTTCGAGCCGAAGATCGGGTTCGAGAGCGACGACTACACGGTGCTCCAGGGTCTCGTGGCCGGCGGGCTGGGCGTCACCCTGCTGCCCGAGCTCGCCATGAGCGGCAAGCATCCCGAGATCGAGGTGCGCCGCGTCGTCGGCAAGCAGCCCAAGCGGCGCGTGTGGGCGGTGACGCGGGAGGGCGTGAGCTCCCCGGCGACCGACGCGATGGTCGGCGTTCTCGGCGAAGTCGGGAAGGTCTTCCTCGCCGATCACGGTCTGCGCATCGCCGCGTAGGGGCACCCACCCGCTGCAAGATCGGTTGCATCCGGACGGCTACCGGTTGGCGCGCGCGGGCCGGATTCGGGAGTGTTTGCCTTCGCTAACGTTCCCGGCTCAGAAACGAGCCGAATCGCTCCGCCACCTGGTGGAGCGAGCGGGGGACCCAGAGGCGGCACCGAGCCGCCAGGGGCGAATCGCCAGCGCCGACGCATCTGGACAGCGCCGACGCATCGCGTAGCGCCACTCCCAGGCGCGAGCCCGACAGCTAACCCCGCAGGCATGGAGGGAGCACGCAGTGCGGAGCCAACCCAGGTCTCAGATCGCGAAGCCCGCCGTGGCCGTCGCCGCCTGCGCCGCGCTGGTCTCCGGCTCGATCGCGATCGCCGAGGACCCGACTCTGGAGCAGCGCCTGAGCACCGCCCGGGCTGAGGCCGAGCAGGTGACCCAGCGAATCGAGGCGCGCTCGGCGAGGCTGGCCGGGCTCCAGCAGCAGGCCGCTGAGGCGGCCGCCCGCGAGAGCGAGCTGACCGAGCAGCTCGAGGCCGGAGCGATCCGGACCCGGGAGCTCTCCGAGCAGATGGCGATCGCCGAAGAGCAGCTCGAGCAGGTCCGCGCGGATCACCGGCAGGCCACCAGCGCCCTCGCCGGCCGGCTCGTGGACGTCTACAAGAGCTCCGGCGTCGACTACGTCACGATCGCCCTCGAGTCAGACGACTTCGACGATCTCTCGACGCGGGCTGAGTACTTCGACCGCCTCAACGACGCCGACCAGGAGCTGGCCGCCCGGGTGGCAAACCTGAACGACGAGCTCTCGGCCCGTCACGAGGAGGTCGCCGGGCTGAAGGCCGATGCGGACGCGGAGGCGCGAAGGCTCACGGCAGCCAAGGACGAGGTCGCGGCGATCCGGGCGAGCGCGACGCAACGCGCCGCCGCCATCGCCTCCGCCCGTGAGGAGGAGCGCGCCGCGCTGGCCGAGCTGCAGGAGCAGATCTCGGGCTGGGAGCTCGAGATCCGCAAGCAGGCCGCGCAGGAGATCGCCGACGGCGGCGGGGAGGACGCGTTCCTCGGCGGCCCGTACGCGATCCCCACCTACATCGTCATGTGCGAGTCGGGCGGGAACTACCGCGCGCTCAATCCGTCCAGCGGCGCCGGAGGCGCGTACCAGATCATCCCGTCCACCTGGCGCGCCTACGGCGGCAAGGGCCTTCCACACGAGGCCTCGAAGGCAGAGCAGGACCGCATCGCCCGCCTGATCTGGGAGAACGACGGGCCGAACGCCTGGTCCTGCGCCTAGCCGTTCGTTCGGCGCCTCAAGTGGTCCCTCTCCTGAATAGGAGGTAGAGGGAGACCTAAAAGCCCCTGCAACTGGCCGCATGTAGCCCTTGTCAGTGCGCCGGTTTGCGGATACCTTGCTTGTGGCTCGTCATCCCGGTGTCAGATCCGCTGTGACGCGCCAGCCGGTGTGTGCCGGCACCCTCGCTTGAGGACCAACCACAGAGCCCGCCAAGACCTCATCACCTTCGTCGCCGTGGCCGCCCTGGCCTTCGTCGGCTTGGTGCTGCCGGCCGCCGCTGACGCGGCGCCGGGCGATCTCGATCCGACCTTCGGCGACAATGGCCAGCTCGAGCCGGGCCGCTCCGGCGCTTCTGCGGTGGAGGTGGACTCCCTGGGCCGGTATCTGCTCGGAACCGGCGGGTCCAACATCGCCTTTGACGAGCAGGGGAGCCTCGACACGGGCTTCGGGACGAACGGCACCGCTCTCGGCGGTCCGTTCTTCGATATCGACTCTCAGGCGCGGATCGTCTCGGGGCGCACCGACGGGACGATCGTTCGGGTGCATGCGGATGGCGATACCGACACCGGCTTCGGCGACAACGGTCACATCTTCGTCGGCGAGCTCCACGGGCTGGCGGTCCAACCGGACGGCGCCGTCATCGTCATGAGCACAACCCCGGGGACCGGCGGCCGGGGACTCAGGATCCGCCGGTACACAGCCACGGGTGATCCCGACACCAGCTTCGGGAGCAACGGCGCGGCGGACGTGTTCCCCCCTGACCGGCCAGGAGGCATCAACGTCGACGGGTCGGATGCAGTGGTCACGCCTGATGGCGGCATCGTCGCGACCGGGCGGATCTTCTACCCAGCCGCGGACTTCCCGGCGAGCCTTGCGGTGAAGGTCACCGCCGACGGGGATCTCGACACGAGCTTCGGTGGGGGCGACGGGATCGCCGAGCACGTCCAGGCGAACGACATCAAGGACATCGAGCTCCTCGCCGACGGACGGCTGATGCTGACCGGGAACTCAGCGGTTCGGTTCTACGTTTCGGTGCTGCTCCCGGACGGGACGCCCGATCAAGACTTCGGACTGCAAAACGGAAGCGCCTGGATTGACTGGGGCACGGACGGGAACCCCTTCTGCTCCCGTACCCGCGCTCTGGATGCCGAGGAGGACCCGGATGGGGGGATCGTGGTTGTCGGGACCGTCGGCGAAGTCGGGCCCTGCCCCGTGGAGGACAGCTTCTCCTTCGGCCTTGCTCGACTGTTCTCGGATGGCACGCTCGACGCGGGCTTCGGCACCGAGGGCCTCGTGAGCACCGAGTTCTCCAGTGAACCGACCGGAAGCAGCGCGGGCTCGCCTCGCTCGACCAGCGTTGCGATCGACTCGCTCGGCAGGATCCTCCTCTCCGCCAGGGCCGGCGATCAGCGGGTCGCTCTGGCGCGCTTCGAGGGTGGCGAGGGTGATGGCGGGGGCGGCGGCGGCGGCGCATGGCGATCCTCAGTGCGGCAACGAGGGGCAGCCCTCTTGCTGCGACGAGGCGAACCCGTGTATCGGCGACCCAGAGGGCGACGTCGCGGGAGGGGTCGCCGGGAAGGTCGGACTCCAGATCCACAGGATCGTCGTGCCGAAGACGGCCGGGGGGCTGGCTCGGCGCGGCGTGCGGGTGCTCGCGAGCTGCGACGTGAGGTGCAGGCTCTTCGTGAGGGTCAAGGTCAGCGCGGCCGTGAGGGACCAGCTCGGCTTGCCGAGGACACTGGTCGCCCGTGGCAGCGCCGGCGCCGCGGCCAACAAGCGCCGCTGGGTCACCGCGCGCCTGACCGGCTCGGCGGCGCGAGCGCTCAATTCGTACAGCGGGGGTGGACGCCTGCAGGTGAAGGTGCGGGCGCTCGGGGGCGAGTCTCGGTCGGCGGCCGTCTCGGTCGCCGGCTGAGACCCACCGAAAGGAACAATGCGGTGAATTACGGAAGCACGAGGCCCGTGGGTTACCTACCCTTCAAGGTGTGGAGGCGCTCTTGAACTCGCGGAGCCGTGTCGTCGGCACCCTGATCGCGCTGGTGGCGTGCGCCGCAATCAGCGCGGGCCCGGCTGCCGCTCAGACCGAGGGCCCCGTCGAGGTCCAGGTCTTCGACGTCCACGTGCCGCCGACGCTCGAGAAGCTGCGGTCGAACGGGATCCTGGTCAAGGCGAGCTGCTCGCGGGACTGCCTGATGGTGGTCGCGGTCAAGCTCAGCCCCCAGATGGCCTCCGATCTCGGCCTCAGGACGCGCGTGGCCGCGCTCGGCGCCCGCTTCGCGTCCGGTGGCAGGGCCGTCGTGGTTCGCGTCAGGGTCCGCCCGAAGGTGATGAGGGCGCTCGAGCGCAACGAGGGCGGCGAGTTCAAGCTCGTCGTCAGGGGCCGGGACTGCAGCGAAGGCTGCGTTCTCTAGCGGCCACCAGGCCGCTCTAGAAAAGCGACGACCGCGCCCGGCCGAGGGCCGAGCGCGGTCACCGAACCAGGCGTCAGCTAGTGGCTGCTTCCGCCGCTGCCGCTGCCGCTGTTGCTGCCGCTGCCGGACTTGCTGCCGGACTTGCTTCCGGTGTCCTTGCCGCCATGGCTGCTCTTGCTGTCGCTGTCCTTGCTCTTGTCCGAGTCGTCCTTGCCCTTGCTCGAGTCAGAGCCGTTCTTACGATCGTCGTCGGACTTGCTGTCCTTGCTCTTGCCGCCCTTGGACGAGTCAGAGCCGTTCTTCCGATCGTCGTCGGAGTTGCTGTCCTTGCTGTTGTTCTTGCCCTTGGACGAGTCGGAGCCGTTCTTCCGATCGTCGTCGGAGTTGCTGTCCTTGCTGACGCCCTTGCCGCCGCTCGAGTCCGAGCCGTTCTTGCCGTCGTCGTCCGAGTTGCTGTCGCACGATGCCGGCTTGCCGTTGCTCGAATCCGTGCCGCCGTTCTTGTCGTCGTCGGAATCGCTGTCGCCTCCCGGGCCATCGTCGTCGCCGGTCGCGCCGGCAACTCCGAAGTCGGGCTTCAGGAACGGCATTCCGTCAGGAACGGGGGGAGCGGTGAACAGGAGCAGCCCCGTGAACGCGATAACCGTGGCGGCGAAGAGCGCCGCCAGCCTCCGCGTCAGAGACTTCTGGTCTCCGAGGAGATCCTCCGGCGCCTCGGCGAGCTCGAGATACATCCGAGCCGCGCGATGCGGAGAGTGGTTCCCCATGAATGGACTCCTTTCCCCATGAAACGCCCCCTTCGCGCTGATCTTATGTAAACGGTTCGTGCCCGATCAACCTTAAAATCGGGGTCCTCGCCGCGCGAGTACCAACTTCTTGGGCAGGGTGGCCACGAGCGGCTCGAGCGAGAGCGCGAGTTCCGACGCACTCGGCCGGTCTCGGGGGTCCGGCCGCAGGCAGGCCATGATCGCCTCCCGGAGCTCGGCGGGGATCTCATCGGGGAACTCCTGCGGCTCCTCGTGGAGCTGCGGGAAACGGTCGTCCGGCGGAGCGTCCTCCTCGGTGCTGACGGGCTTCGAAAACGGGCGCTTCCGGGTCACGGCGTGGAACATGGTCGCCCCGAGGCCCCAGACGTCTGCAGCAGGCCCGACCTCCCCGAACTCGCCCGGGACGCATTGCTCGGGCGGCATGTAGGCGTTGGTCCCGACGTAATCGGTGAGGCGCCGGGCGCGCTCGAAGCTGCGTGCCAGGCTCATGTCGATCAGCCGCGGTGGCAGGCCCATGACGATGTTGTCGGGCTTGACGTCCAGGTGGACCACCTCCTCGCCGGCGAGGTAGTGCAGGACCGAGGCGATGCTGAGCGCGAGCGGCAGCATCTGCTGGAGCGGCAGGGGCGCTCCCTGTCGGATCAGACGCCGCAGCGTCGGGCCCTCGAGGTGCTCGATCAGCAGGTGCGGGTGGGGGCCCTCGAGCACCGCGCCGAAGCCGCGCAGGAGCACCGGGTGCGAGAGGCCGTCGAGCAACTCCGCCTCGCGTCGCAGTCCGCGCAGCGAGCCCTCGCTCTCCACGCGGTCGGGCCGCAGCAGCTTCGCGACCATGATCGTGAACAGCTTCTGGTCCCAGACGAGGTAGACCTCGTAGCGGTGGCCGCCGCCGAGCAGGTCGAGAATCGTGCGCCCGGGCGCGATCTCGTGTCCCTCCTCGAAGCCCCAGCTCTCCTTTTCGCTCACGCGCCAATTTCATCATGTGCGCCGTGTCGGATCTCACGTTTGCGCCCAGCCGACGACGGGCACCCGTGAGGCGATGGCCGTCAGCACCGACACCAGCGGCATCCTCAGCGAGGAGAACGCCTCCAGGCGCGAGGAGATCCTCGAGCTCCTCAGCAAGGCCTACTGGATGGAGATCGAGACCGTGATGAGCTACATCGCCAACTCGGTCAACCCGGACGGCGTCCGCGCCCAGGAGATCATCGAGGCGCTCGAGCAGGACATTCAGGAGGAGCTCGGCCACGCGCAGCAGTTCGCGCAGCGGATCAAGGAGCTCTACGGCGTCGTGCCGGGTTCGCTTGACTTCAAGGCCGAGCAGAGCTACCTGCAGCCGCCCGAGCACCAGACCGACATCGTCCACGTGATCCGGGGCGTGATCGAGGCCGAGGCCGGTGCGATCCGGCACTACGAGCGGGTCATCGAGGTCACCGACCAGGTCGATCCGGTCACCCAGGACATGGTGATCGCGATCCTCCGCGACGAGCAGGGCCACAGGCGCCTGTTCGAGGGCTTCCTGCGCGAGTACGAGGCCGAGGGCCTCGCGTAGCTAGCGGCCGTTGCGGCCGGTGACGGCCTTGACGGCGCCCTTGCCGCGGCGCAGGCTGTTCCAGACCGCGGCCTTTGCCTTGTCGCTGCCCGGCCGCTCGCCCGGCGCCTTCGGCGACAGGCCCACCTTGCGGAGCCGGGCGTTCAGCCGGTAGGCCCCGATCAGCTGCTCGTTGTGCTGGGTGTTGAAGGTGATCGAAAAGGAGATCGAGGGCTGGTCGAAGGTCTTGACCCAGTGCAGCGCGTGCAGAGGCACGTAGACGCCGTCCCCGGGGTCCATCCGGAAGGCGGTGCCGCCCTCGGGCTTGACGCCGATGTTCCGGTGGCCGCCGCCGTGGTAGCGCTCGACCTCCTCGTGCTGCATCTCGCCACTCGGCCAGGGCGCGACGTTCATCTCCTTTGGCCCACGGATTTGGAGCAGGAAGTTGTCCTCGGGGTCGAAGTGCACCGGCGTCGTCGAGTTGGGTGCGCTCAGGAACATGAAGGCCTGCCTGTTGCTGGCGCCGCCGCCGCGGTCGGCGACCAGCGGGATCACCTCGTCCAGCGTCTGGTCGAGCAGGGCCTTGTACTCCGGGTCCGTCTCGATGCGCTTCAGGACGATCCAGGCCCCGTTGGTCTCGATGCCGCGGACGATCTCCCCGGGCTCCTGGTCGAGCTTGGGGGCCTCGCCGCCGGGAAGGACCTCCGGCACGTCGCCCATGTTGTGCTCGACCTGGCCGGGCTCGAGCGAGTCCGCGAGCTCGCCGATCCGATCGAGCGTCAGCAGCGGGTGGTCGACCAGGTTGTGCTTGATCGCAAAGGGGCGCTCGAAGAAGTCGCGCTGCAGGGTCTCGTTGTCGAAATCGAGCAGGGTCACGGGATCAGCTTAGGTCCTATTCGGCAATCGCCGCAAGATCCTTAGGGCGCATCAGCACGTGCAGCAGGTGATCGTCGAACGCGGCCAGCCCGCCTTTCTTCAGCTTCACCCGCGACCCGGTCACGGCCGCGATCGCCCGCGAGAAGTCGGGCTCGTGGCCGACCAGCATCACCTCGCCGCGCCCTGCGGCGAGCTCCATCGGGTCGAAGTCTCCAGCGGTCAGTCGTGTCTCGGTCTCCGGCTCGACCCCCAGCGCGTCGCACGCGAGCTTCGCGGTGTCGAGCGCCCGCACCTTGGGACTGGTCAGGCAGGCGTCGAGCTTCACGCCGAGACTCGCCAGCGCCTTGCCGGCGAGCTTCGCCTGGCGCTCGCCCTTCTCGGTCAGCTCGCGGTCGGCATCGGGCTTGTCCTCGCCGTCCTCGGCGTCGCCATGTCGTAGGAGCCAGATCATTGTGGTCCAAGGCTTCCCGTATCATGGCCGACAGGTAGGGGAATGAAACGGGGAGAGGCACGGATGTTCTCACCTCATACGAGCCGCTCGAATTCGGCGGTGGCACCGATTGCTCTGTTCGCCTTGGGCTGCCTGCTCTTCCTGGCTGCGGCGCCCGCGCAGGCCGCCAACCCGGTGAACACCCGCTACAAGTCCGACGACCTGGTCCGCGACGTCCACTTCGACCAGTCCGCGCCGACCGGGAAGTTCCGCAACAGGATCGCCGACGCGGCCAAGACCTGGAAGAAGCTCGACGTCGCGGTCTTCAACGTCCTCAAGTCGTCGACGATGTCGCTCAGCTCCAATCCCTGCGCGACCGAGAACGGCGAGTTCGTCGGCGGCATCATCCGGGGCCCGATCGCCGGCAGCACCACCCTGGCCGAGAACCTCAGCTGCGTCAACACCGCCACGGGGCAGCTGATCGGCTTTCGCCAGACCTACAACACGAAGTACAAGTTTTATACGGGCACGGGCGAGCCGCCCAACAGCAAGTACGACCTCCAGGCTGTCGCGACCCACGAGCTGGGCCACGCGCAGGGGTGGACGGGCGACCACTACTCGAACCGCAACAACTCGGGCCTCTGTGCCAACAAGGGCAAGCAGGCGACCATGTGCCCGATCATCTTCCAGGGCAACAAGCGGCTGCGGACCCTGGTCCCGAACGACACCCAGCCTGTCGTCGATGCCTACGCGAAGCCTTTCAGCGCCGCGCTCGCCGCCATCGGCGACGTGCGGGCGCCGGCCGGCTGGTCGGGCGCCGTGCGGGAGATGTACTACGACGCTTCCTCGTCGGCGGTCGCACCCGGCGGCGCCGGAGCGCGCGCCTGCCTGGCAGGCCTCCTCCGCCTCCGCGGGACCCTCGGGAACGACACCTTCGCCGGTGACGACGGGCCGCAGCTGATCGGCCTGGCGCGCGGCAGGGACCTCGGTTTCTCCAAGGGCGGCGACGACTGCATCGTCGGCGGCTTCGGCGCTGACGACGTCCGTGCCGGCCCCGGCAACGACACGATCGTCGGCGGCCCCGGCCAGGACATCATCCTCGGCGGCCCCGGCAACGACCTGTACGTCGGCGGCCTGGGCCCCGACATCATCTACTCGGCCGACGGCTTCTTCGACCGGATCCGCTGCGGCCGCAGGGACAGCGAGGTGGACAGAGTGCTCGCCGCCGATCCGGGTGACGCGTTGGTCGACTGTGAGATGACACCGCCGGATTTCACAGCCATCCCGCTGCCGCCGAGCTACGAGTTCGCACAGGACTGAGGTCGCTCCCGGCGGGTTCCGGGAACAGGGCTGTCCGCATAGTGCCCAAACTCGCGCGAACTGCGCACGCCGATGGGTCCTTGGCATCTGGCTCGGTTGGCAGGATGGACGGGTGAGCGCCGGAGCGGTCCACCTCCATGTGCACAGCGAGTACTCGCTGCTGGACGGTGCCTGCACGCTGAAACCGCGCAAGCGGGACAAGAAGACCGGGGAGCCGGTGGGGACCCGGATGTCGCTGGCCGAGCGGGCGGCCGGGCTGGGCATGCCGGCGCTCGGCCTCACCGACCACGGCGTCATGAACGGAGCCGTCGAGCACTACAAGGGCTGCCGCGAACAGGGGATCAAGCCGATCCTGGGGATGGAGGCCTACCTGGTCGATGACCGCAATGCGGTCGCCTCCCAGACGCGGTACGAGCGCAACCACCTGACCCTGATCGCGCAGAGCGACACCGGGTTCAGCAACCTGGTGAAGCTCAGCTCCGCCGGGTTCCTCGAGGGTTTCTCGCGCGGCAAGGCGAACCTCGACCTGGACCTGATCTCGCGCCACTCCGAGGGTGTGATCGCACTGACCGGCTGCCTCCAGGGCCGCTTCTGCCGGCGGCTGGTCGAGGGCCGCCCGGATGACGCGCGGGCCCATATCGACGACCTGATCCAGGTGTTCGGCCCCGAGCAGGTCTACTTCGAGCTCCAGCGCAACGGGATCGCCGAGCAGGATCAGGCCAACGAGGGGATCGTGAAGGCGGCCAGGGAGGTCGGGCGCCCGCTGGTGGCGACCGCGGACGTCCATTACCTGACCCGGGATGACTACGACAACCACGCCGCACTGCTCTGCGTGCAGACCAAGTCGACGGTGGCCGAGCCGAAGCTGAGCTTCGACACGAACGAGTTCTTCCTGAAGAGCCCGGACGAGATGGCCTCCGACTTCAGCGAGTGGCCCGAGGCGGTCCCGACCACCCTCGAGATCGCGGAGCGCTGCAACGTGGACATCGAGCTCGGGAGGCTGCTCCTGCCGCGGTACGAGACCGAGGACGGGACCGAGCCCGGCGACCTGCTGCGCCGGCTCGCGAGCGAGGGGCTCGCGAAGCGCTACGGCGACCCGGTGCCGGCCGACGCCCTCGGGCGCCTCGACTTCGAGCTCGGGGTGATCTCCGAGATGGGCTTCGAGTCCTACTTCCTGATCGTCTGGGACTTCGTCAAGTACGCGAAGGGGAACGGGATCGCGGTGGGACCCGGGCGCGGGTCGGCGGCCGGCTCGATCGTGGCGTACGCACTGGAGATCACCGACATCGACCCGCTCGCGAACGATCTTCTGTTCGAGCGCTTCCTCAACCCCGGACGCAAGTCGATGCCGGACATCGACATCGACTTCTCGGTGCGCGGCCGCGAGCGGGTGATCCGCTACGTCCAGGAGAAGTACGGCCGGGAGTGCGTCGCGCAGATCATCACCTTCGGCAAGATGGCGCCGCGGGCGGCCACGCGGGACGCCGCGCGGGTGCTCGGCTACGACTACGGCACCGGCGACCGGCTCGCGAAGCAGATCCCGGAGCCGATCATGGGACGCAGCCCGAGCTTCGAGGAGTGCCTGCGCGGCGGGGAGGAGCTGCGGCGTACCTACGACTCCGAGCCCGAGGCGAAGAAGATCATCGACGTCGCCAAGGGCCTCGAGGGGATCGTCCGCAACCACTCCATCCACGCGGCCGCGGTGGTGATCGCCGACCGCCCGCTGCAGGAGATCGTCCCGCTCCAGCTCGCCGAGGACCGTGGTGGGGGCGGAAACGGCAACGGAAACGGAGCCGGCGAGCGCGCCTACAAAACGGTCACCCAGTACTCGATGGGCCCGATCGAGGAGATCGGCCTGCTGAAGATGGACTTCCTCGGCCTGCGCAACCTCGACGTGATCGAGGACGCGGTCGAGATCGTCGCCCGCTCCCGGGGCGAGGAGATCGAGATCAAGGACATCCCGTTGGACGACCCGAAGACCTACGAGATGCTCTCCAGGGGCGACTCGGTCGGGGTCTTCCAATTCGAGTCCGACGGGATGCGGGACGCCCTGCGGGCGGTGAAGCCGACGGAGTTCCAGGACCTGGTGGCCCTGGTCTCCCTGTACCGCCCGGGCGCCATGAGCTACATCCCCCAGTACGCGCGTGGAAAGCGGGACCCGAGCACGGTCACCTACCCCGACGAGCGGCTGAAGCCGATCACCGAGTCCACCTACGGCTGCGTGATCTACCAGGAGCAGCTGATGGAGATCGCGAAGCAGATGGCCGGCTTCTCTCCGGCCCGAGCCGACGACCTCCGCAAGGCCATCGGCAAGAAGAAGCGCGACCTGATGGCCACCATCAAGGAGGAGTTCCTGGCCGGCCTCGGCGAGTCCAGCACCGAGCGGAAGGTGGCGAAGGACCTCTGGTCCCTGATGGAGGCGGCCGCCGACTACTCGTTCAACCGCTCACACGCCGCCTGCTACGCGCTGATCGCCTACCGCACCGCCTGGCTGCGGGCCAACTACCCCGCGGAGTACATGGCGGCGCTGATCTCGACGGTGATGTCGACCAAGGACAAGGTGCCGTTCTTCGTCAACCGCTGCGACGAGATGGGGATCGAGGTGCTGCCGCCCGACGTCAACGCCTCGGACCACGGCTTCGTCGTCCACGGGAAGAGCATTCGATTCGGCCTCGACGCGGTCAAGAACGTGGGGCACGCCGCGGTGCAGGCGATCCTCGAGGCGAGGGCATCGGATGGGGAGTTCAAATCGCTCTACGACTTCTGCGAACGGGTGGACTCCCGCGCCGTCAACAAGCGCGCGGTCGAGTGCCTGATCAAGTGCGGGGCACTCGACTCCACGGGGGCGACGCGAAAGGGGATGCTCGACGCGCTCCCCACCGCGACCTCATTCGGCCAGCAGGCCCAGGAGGACTCTCGCCGGGGCCAGAGCTCGATCTTCGACCTCGGTGGCGGAGCCGAGACGGAGGGGCCATCGCAGCGGGCGCAGCATCCCCCCGTCGGGCTGGATGAGTTTGACGGCCGCGAGCTGCTCAGCCTGGAGAAGGAGACACTCGGGACGTTCCTGTCCTCGCATCCGCTGGCCGAGGTCAGGGACGCGCTGCGCTCGCGCGTGGACTGCGGGATCTCCGAGCTCGGGACGAAGGCGGACGGCTCCTTCGTCACCGTCGGCGGCATCGTCAGCGCCTTCAAGCGCCACAAGACGAAGCGCGGCGACTCGATGGCCTTCGCGACGCTCGACGACATCGAGGGCCAGGTCGAGATGCTCGTCCTCGGCAAGGCCTATACAGAGTCCCTCGACTTCCTCGCGCTGGACGCCACCGTGATCGTCAGGGGCAGGCTCGATCACCAGGAGCGGGGTCAGACGAAGCTCGTGGTCCAGGAGGTGGAGCGCTTCGAGCCGACGGAGGACGAGGTGGCTCGCGCGCGCGCCGCCCGCTCGAACGAGCCGATCGTGCTCAAGTTCGACGCCGGCGAGGTCGGCGTCTCCCTGCTTGAAGAGCTGAAGGCGGTATTTGAGAATTTCCCCGGCACTGCCGAAGTCATGCTCGAGATGGAAACCCGCTCGGGCAAACGCTGCTTGCGCTTCGGCGACGACTACCGCGTGAAGCCTTCCGCCGCGCTGCGCTCCGAGCTCGATGCCGTGCTCGGCACCCACCGCGTGGCTGCCTGAGCAGCGGTCAAGGAGGCGTCCGAAATGAACCAGCTGCTCGAGGTCGACCGCGAGGTCCTGGTCAGCAAGTTCGCCCGCGAGCCCTTCAAGGTTCGCCACAACCTGGCGGACGAGCCGCTGCTCACGCTCGAGCGGATGTCCAAGCTTGCGGCGATCCTGCCCGAGAGCCAGCTCGAAACCAGCCGCGCCAGCGTCCCGGAGGTCGTCCCCGACGGCGTCGTCCCCACAGCCGACATCCCTCCCGACGAGATGGTGCTGGGCATCGAGACGAACGACTGCTGGATGAACCTGAAGCGGATCGAACACGACCCCGAGTACGCCGAGCTGCTGCGGCGCTGCCTGGACGAGGTGGTGCCGCATGTCGCCGACCGAGAGGGCGGCGAGACCAGGCGCGAGGGCTACATCTTCCTCTCGGCGCCGAACTCGACGACCCCGGCGCACTTCGACCCCGAGCACAACCTGCTGCTCCAGATCCGGGGGACGAAGACCGTGTACCTCGGGCCGTTCGACGACGCGGAGACCGAGCGGCGGCACCTCGAGCGCTACTACGGCGGCGGCACCCAGAACGTCGAGGAGCTGCCGAAGGGGATGAAGGAGTTCGTGCTCGAGCCGGGGGAGGGGCTGTATTTCCCGGTCCACTTCCCCCACCTGGTGAAGAACGGGCCGTCCGTCTCGACCTCGCTCTCGATCACCTTCTACACCGAGGCCACCGAGCGCCAGCTGAACGTGCACGCGATGAACGCCCGCCTGCGGCGCGTCGGCCTCTCGCCGAAGCCGGTGGGCAGGCGTCCCGGGGTCGATGCCGCCAAGTCGCGGTTCTGGGGCACCCTTCGCGGGGCGAAGAGGCTCGTACGTCGCGGCTCCTGACTCCCGCGTCAATCCGGGTTAGCAGAGAAACCGGCGTTTTCAAGCGAACGAACGTCCTCGCTGTGCCCCGACCCGGGGGTCCGGAGGCTTAGACTTTTCGCCCGTGGCGACCCGTCAACCTGACATCAGGACCAAATCACCCGGCGAGTGCCGGCAGTGCCGGGGGTTCTGCGACAAGCTGATCGAGCCCAAGGGCTGCATGGAGATCGGCTGCCGCTACCTCTACTCCTATGAGGACGCCAACACGGGCCAGCGCTTCATGGGATGCATGAACAAGGTGTTCGCCGCCGAGATCGACCTCGACATGTTCATCCTGGCCGAGCAGGGGCGCAACAGCTACGGCGGCATCAAGATGACCGGCGACCCGCTGCCCCAGTGCCAGTTCACCGTGGAGCGGGCCTACGAGGGCGATGGGCCGGCCTACGAGTGCGTCAACAAGCGGTTCTTCGACTGCACCGACACGCATCCGGACGCGATCCGCGCGTTCGACCTCCGGAACGCGCTCACCTAACCGGTTGGGGTCACATGTGTGGGCTATAGCCCCTAGAAGCGACCCCAAGTGTCGATACTGCGGCGATGGCTGACGACAGGGTCGCGATCATCCGCAGCGCCGTCGAGGCGTTCAACCGCGGCGACTGGGGCGGCTTCCTCGAGCACACCACTCAAGGGTTCGAGTTCGACCTCTCTCGCGCCACCGGTCCCGAGCACGGGGTCTTCACGGCAGCGGAGACCAGGGACCTGCTGGAGCGGTTCGCCGAAAGCTGGGAGGCACTCGAGATCGAGACGCACGAGGTGACGGAGACCGGGGATCACGTCGTCGCCGAGCAGACGCTGCACGCGCGCGGACGGGACGGCATCGACGTTCCCTCTCGGGTGACCTGGGTCTGGACCTTCGACGGCGACAGGGTCACGCGCGCCGCCATGTACCAGGAGCACGACGACGCGATGAAGGCCGTCGGCGGCGCCTAGCCCCGCTCAACGTTTCTTCTTTTTCTTCTTTTTCTTGCAGCCCTTCTTCTTTTTCTTCTTCTTGGAGAGGGCCGCGCGGGGCTTCTTCTTCTTCTTCTTTTTCTTCTTCTTCGCCTTGCACCTCGGGGCAGGTGAAGGGGTCTTCGCCGCCGGCGGGGTGTAGGGGACAGCCCAATCAGGATTCGCGTCGCCGCTGCCGTTCATCGTCAGGTTGGTCTGGCCGGCGCCGAGCGGCGTCATGGAATAGATCTC
This sequence comes from uncultured Solirubrobacterales bacterium, assembly GCA_963824785.1. Taxonomy (GTDB): domain Bacteria; phylum Actinomycetota; class Thermoleophilia; order Solirubrobacterales; family 70-9; genus CAWGQG01. Next base: position 353,894 of record CAWGQG010000001.1, on the reverse strand, counting down.
CCCGGTTCCGGCCGGGGTGGCCTCATAGGCGATGAGGGTCCCGTCGGGTGAGAACGCCGGCTCGCGGTCGGTGCCCGCGGCCATCGTTCTGTTCGTTCCCATCCCACCGGTGGCGGGTACCGTGTAGACCTCGACGTTCCCCACGTTTCTGGCCGTGGCGAAGGCGATCTGGGCGCCGTCCGGGGAGTAGCCGGGATCGAAGTCGTCGGCCGCAACGGTGACGACGGGAGTCTCCGGATCGCCGTCGGCTTCCATCGTGAAGATGTCGTAGTCGCCGTTTCGCGTGGAGGAGAACGCGATTCTTGTTCCATCGGGCGAAGGGGCGGGATCGGTGTTTTCGAAGCCGGGGTTGCTCGTGAGCTGGGTGGGATTGCCGCCATTCGCGTCCATGACCCATACGTCGAAATTCACGCCGCCGCGGTTGCTCTCGAAAGCGATGCGCCCGTCAGCCAAGAAAGCGGGGTCTTCGTCCCTCGCGCCGTTGGTTGTCAGCCGCGTCTGCCCGCTGCCGTCGAAGTTCATGACGTAGATCTCGTTGTTTCCGTCCCGGTTCGAGTAGAAGACGATGCGGCTGCCGTCCACCGAGTACGAGGGGTGTTCATCGACGAACGCGTTGGTGGTCAGTCGCCGCTGATCCGTGCCCGTCGCCGTCATGGAATAGATCTCGCGGTTCCCGTCGCGGTTGCTGTCGAACGCGATGCGGCCGGTCGCACCCGGAAAGGCAGCCGAGCTCGCTGCCAGCAGCAGCAGCGCGCCGCAGGCGGCGACGAGCGAACCGAGAACGCGAGTGCCTGCCGTCACGCAGGGACCGTTTCACGCGCTGGGTCGGCTGTCAATCCCACAATTTCACTATTCGCGCCAGGCCCTAGACATTCGTGATGAGCGCCGTCAGGCCGAAGATCACGAGCCCGGCGACCAGCAGGAAGAGGAAGCGGCGGATCCACTCGCGATTTCCGGTGACGCCGAACAGGAAGAGCGAGATCACGGCGAGCGCCGCCGCGGCAGCCGCGAGCGTGCCGGTGACGTTCGAAACCGAGTTCTGGGTCTCGCCGGTGTCCGCGCACTCGTTGTCCTCGGACGCCGGCTCCTCGCCGGAGCGCACCTGCTCGCAGGTGGGGATGTCGTAGCCGTCGATGACCGCGGCGATGAACCCGCCCACGAAGAGGCCGAGGATCAGCGCGCCTATGACCGCCAGGACTCTCATCAGGCGCGCAGCCTATGGGATCACTGAGCCGGGAGGGACGAGCCCGCGAAGAAGAAGAACCAGATCTCCAAGGCCAGCACCGCGCCGATCACGCAGACGATCACGACGCGCTCGACCATGCTGATCCCGAACTTCCGGCGGACGTCCATGTCGCGCTCGCCGCGCATGCTGCGAAGCCAGGGTGACGTGTAGCGCCCGGCTGCCTCGCGCCCGCTGACCTCGTCGTACTTCGCGTTGAACCAGGAGAGCGCCCAGGCGAGCAGCCCGACCATCACGGCGAGGACCACGATCACGGCGAAGATCGCGCTCATGCTGAGGCCCGTCGCGTCCTTCTGCAGCTTCGAGCCGACCCAGACGGCCAGCAGTGGCGCGCCGGTCCAGATGTTGATCGCGCAGAGTGCAGAGCCTGTGACAAGGGCGATGCGCTGAAGCCGGGTGCCGTGCTCCTCCTGCAGCCCTTCGGCTGCGGGGTCCGGGGTCATACGAGCAGCCTAGTTGGCGGGCGCTCACACCCTTGTCAAGCCGTGATCCAGGTGCTACTTTCAGCGCGGCCAGAGGGGAGGCGCCCGGTAGGGGCCGGGCTTGAGCAATCGTCACGGGAGGGAACCGGTGCTCAGAGCTCTTGCAGTCGCAGTCGCAGCATGTGGCCTGCTCGCCCTGCCGGCAGGGGCCCAGGCGGCGGAATTCAGGGACGCGTTCAACACGGATGCCCAGGGCTGGACGACCGGCCAGAGCTGGAGTCGGCCCTTCGACTCGGGCTCTGGCCCTGCTGCCATGCACAACCCCTCGGGCAACTACATCAGCGTCGTGGACAACGCCGTCGAGACGTGCATGGACATGTTCAGCCCCCCGCCGGCCGACTGCAATTTCGCCTACTTCAGGTCCGCCACGAGTTCCTGGACGGCCGATCACAGCGCCGAATACGGCGGCAGCCTCAGCCTTGACCTGCTCATGCCCGCTGAGGTCGACCCGGAGACCGGGGGGCCGGTCGTGGTGCTCAGGGGCGCCAGCAGCTATCTCTATTTGTACTTCCCGCAGACGCCTGTTCAGGGCTGGAACACCTACCGCGCGAGGTTCAGCCCCGGCCTGCAGGGCAGTGTCGCCGAAGGTTTCTTTGGCTGGGGGATATGCCTCAACGGAAACGTGCCTCCATCGGAAAACTGCGATGACCCGACGCAGGCCGAGTTCCAGGCGGTGATTGCCGGCATGACGAGCATCGAAGTGGTGGTCGATCTGGTCCCTGGCACCACCGAGACGTACGGGCTCGACAACGTCGGGCTGTCCGCGACGCCGCACGACGGCGACGGGGACGGCCACCCCGACGTCGGGGACAACTGCTTCGGGGATCCCAATCCAGACCAGCTGAACACGGACGGGGACTTCGTGGGGAACGCCTGCGACTTCGACGACGACGGGGATGGTCGGGAGGACTTCGAGGACGCTTGCCCGCTCGCGCCCGCTGCGACAGCCGACGGCTGCCCGCTTCCGCCACCTGCCACGACGCCGACGGCCCCGGCGGCGCCGAAGAAGTGCAAGAAGGGCCAGAAGCTGAAGAAGGGCAAGTGCGTGAAGAAGAAGCGGAAGAAGAAGAAGTAGTGCTCAGCCCTTCTTCGTCCCCTCACGCCACAGCCGCCTGAGCAGCTGGATCTCCTTGCGGTCGGGGCCGCGCCCCTCCGGCCCCGGGGTCTCCGAGACGGCGGGCAGGCCCTGGAAACGGGGCTCGCCGAGGAAGGCGCGGAAGCCCTTGCGGCCGATCTCGCCCTTGCCGATCGTCGCGTGGCGGTCGCGGTTCGAGCCGCGCTCGTCGCGTGAGTCGTTCAGGTGGATCGCACGCAGGTTCTCGATCCCGACCTTCGCCTCGATCTCGTCGGCGATCTCGGCCACGCCCTCGGGCGTGCGCACGTCGTAGCCGGTGGCGTGCAGGTGACAGCTGTCGATGCAGAGGCCCGTGCGCTTGCCGGTCTTCTCGATCAGCTCGGCCGTCTCGTCGAAGTCCAGGCCGAGCAGCTGGGGTGAGCCCGCCGTGTTCTCGTAGATGATCCGCGCGCTCTCGGTCTCGGCCAGCGCCTCCTTCAACATCGCGATCGCGCGCTTCTTCGCTGTCGCCCGGGTGTCCTGCTTGAGGGCACCGGGGTGGACGACGACGCCGATGGCCTCGATCCCCTCGGCGACCCGCAGGGCGTGGACGAGCGAGGTCAGCGACTTCTTCCGCATCTCCCTGTCGCCCGTCGCCGGGTTGATCAGGTAGATCATGTGGATCATCACCGCCTTCAGGCGGCTGTCCTTCACGGCCTCGCGGTAGGCCGCGAAGTCCTCCTCGGTGTACTTCGTCGGGCGCCACATCCGGGGGCTCTGGTTGAAGATCTGGATCGCGTCCGAGCGCGTGTCCTCGGCTCGCTCGAGCACGCGGAGGAAGCCACCCCCTGTGGAAACATGGGCGCCGATCAGCACCGTGACCTCCGAATCATCCGTCCCAGTCCGAGTCCGCTTCGCCCCGTCGCCGACGGGAGCGCTCCACATCGGCGGAGCGCGGACGGCACTGTACAACTGGCTGCTGGCGCGGGGCCGGGGCGGGGAGCTGGTGCTGCGGATCGAGGACACCGACCGCGAGCGCTCGACCCCGGAGAACGTCGAGCAGATCCTCGATGCGCTCCGCTGGCTGGAGCTCGACTGGGACGAGGGGCCGCTGAGCCAGGCCGAGCGCGCCGACCGCCACCGCGAGCGCCTCGACGAGCTGCTGGAGAGCGGCCGCGCGTACCGCGACCCGGCGACCGCCGAGGACGTCAAGGCGTGGAAGGAGCAGCACGGCAGGGACAGGGGCTATCGCGGCGAGCCCAGCGGCGACGAGAGCGCCGCCGTCCGTCTGCGGGTCCCCGACGACGGGGACACCGCGGTCGAGGACGCGATTCGCGGCGAGGTCCGGTTCCCGAACGCGCCGATGGACGACTTCGTGATCGCCAGGGGGGACGGTTCGGTCCTCTACAACTTCGCGGTCGCCGTTGACGACGCCGACATGGGCATCACCGACGTCGTCCGGGGAGACGATCACCTCTCGAACACGCCCAAGCAGCTGCTCGTGATGGAGGCGCTGGGGGAAACCCCGCCGCGCTTCGCGCACCTGCCCCTTCTTCACGGCCCCGACGGGAAGAAGCTCTCCAAGCGCCATGGTGCGGCGAGCGTGCAGGAGCTCCGCGACGCCGGCTATCTGCCTGAGGCCGTGCGCAACTACCTGGCGCTGCTCGGATGGGGAACCACCGACGACACCACGATCCTGAGCACCGCCGAGCTGCTCGAGCGCTTCGACCTCTCACGCGTCGGCAAGGCCTCGGCGATCTTCGACGAGCAGAAGCTGCGCTGGCTCAACGGCCGCTTCATGCGGGAGATGGACCTCGACGACTACACGGCGGCCGTCGCCGGGCACCTCGGCCGCGAGCCGGACGAGGCCCTGCGCGCGGCCTGCGAGATCGCCCAGGAGAAGGCGCAGACGCTCGAGGAGGTGTGGCCGCTGATCGGGTTCCTGTTCGAGGAGCCCGAGACCGACGAGAAGGCCTGGAAGAAGGTGATGAAGGACGGCGCGGCGCCGCTGCTGAGCGATGCGCTCACGGCCCTGCGCGGCACCGATCCGTTCGTGCCCGAGGAGATCGAGCGCTCATTGGGCCCGATCCTGGCCGAGCGCGACGTCAAGCCCGGCAAGCTCTACCAGCCCATTCGCGTGGCGATCTCTGGAGGATCGATCTCTCCTGGCATTTTCGAGTCACTCGCGACGCTCGGAAAGGAGCGCTCTCTGGCCCGAATCGAGGGCGCGCTCGAACGTTTGCAGGGCAATAATCACTAGTAAACCTGGCTAAGGATTCACGCCTGGGGTGCCGATACCACGCACATGGCGACGGCTGCTTCGTCACGCACCGCTCAGGCTGCCCCCAAGGGTGAGGGCCGCGGCCGCGTGCTCGCGGCGGCCTTCGACGAGGCCGAGCGCCAGCCCGCACTGACCGAATCGGTGAACGCGTCGCTCGAGCTCGTCGCTCGCGGTGCCCCGCCGCATGAGGTCGCCGCCGTCCTCGAGACCGACATCGGCCTGACCTGCGCCATCGTGCGCGCCGCCGGGCAGATCCGCGGCGGCGGTCGCGTCCGCAGCGTCCCCGACGCCGTCGAGCGACTCGGTCCGGGCGCCGTCGAGGCGATTCTGCGCTCGTCCCCGACCTACGACCTCTTCAACGGGAACGGAAACCGCGCCCTCCGCCCGGATCGCTTCCGCCTGCATGCCCTCGGCGTGCAGCGAGCGGCTGACCGGATCGCCGAGATGACCGGCCTCGCCGACCGTGACGAGCTGGCCCTGTCTTCGATCCTCCACGACATCGGCCGTCCGGTCCTCGCCCGGCTTCATCCCGGCTACGCCGAGCGCTTCGACCGGCGTGGGGGCACTCCCGACGACCGGATCGTCGCCGAGCGCCGCGAGCTGGGCATCGACCACGCCCTGGTGGGCGGGGTGCTCACTCGCCGCTGGGGGGTTCACGCCCGCATCGCCGAGACCGTCGAGCGGCATCACTCGCCTCAGGCGGACGGCGGCGCGGCCGTCATCCGCGTGGCCGACATGATCGTCGCCCACTACGAGGACTCCCCGATCAGCATCGACTCCCTGCTCGAGTCCGGCGAGGCCTGCGGGCTCGACGAGGCGGCCGTGCGACAGGTCCTCTACGAGTTGCCGCAGGGCAAGGGCGGCCGCAAGCGCGGCGGTGCCCCGTGCCCGCTCTCGGCCCGCGAGCTAGACGTCCTTCGCCGCCTGGCAGAGGGCAAGGTCTACAAGCAGATCGCCGCCGATCTCGACCTCTCCGCCAGCACCGTCCGCAGCCACCTGCACAACGTCTACGGGAAGCTCGGCGCGCTCGACCGCGCCCAGGCGGTGCTGATGGCTACCGAGCAGGGCTGGATCTAGCCCGCTCCAGCCAGATCACGACCGCGCCCGCCGCGGTCGCGATCCCCATCGCGTCGATCACCACGTCCACCGGCGTCCCGTGGCGGCCGTCCACGAACGTCTGGTGGTACTCGTCGCTGACGGCGTAGAGCAGCGAGATCGCGCAGGCCCACAGCAGGGGCCTCTGGACGACTCCCCTGAGGGCCCAGAACCAGGCGGCCGCCAGGGAGGCGTAGATCGTGAAGTGGCCGACCTTCCGGATCACGACCTCCCACCAGGCGAGCTGCTCGCCGCCGGACTGGGCCGAGAAGACGAAGATCGCGACCATGATCGCGAGCGGTGCCAGAACGCGGGCGCTCACGAAACGGCCGACGAACGTGTTAGAAGGGTTGTCGTGATCTCGGTCACCAGCAAGTCACGTTACGCAGTGGTGGCTCTGGCCGAGCTTGCGCGCTCGGGCGACACGCCGGTGCCCATCGGCCAGGTCGCGGAGCGACGCAACATGCCGGTGCAGTTCCTCGAGCAGTTCTTCTCGACGCTGCGGCGCGCCGGGATCCTGACCAGCCACCGCGGCGCCAAGGGCGGCTACACGCTCGCCCGCAAGCCCGAGGAGATCACCGTGCTCGAGGTCGTCCAGGCGCTCGACGGGGTGGTCGGCCAGGAGGGCAAGGAGGCCGGCGGCATCTGGGAGGAGGGGGTGGAGGCGCTGCGCTCGACCTTCCGCTCCAACACGATCGCCGACATCGCCCGCCGCGAGGCCGAGGAGGCCGGCGCGGGGATGTACTACATCTAGGGCTCGAAGCGGAGGGGGTAGACGCGGGCGGGCGTCCCAGGTAACGTCGGCGGAGTGAGGACGACCTTCGCGATCGGCGCTGTGGCTCTCTGCCTGGCGCTGCCCGCCGCAGCCGGCGCGGCGAGCTACTCCAATGCCACCCCGCTGGGGCCTGCCGAGAACGCGCCCCTGCCGCCCTATCCCTCCTCCATTCCCGTCAGCGCTGAGCGCGGGACGATCACCAGCGTGACGGCGACGCTGGTGGGCATAGGCGGAGCGGCGATCAGGGATCTCGATGCCCTGCTCGTTGGGCCCGGCGGCAGCTCCATGCTCCTCTCGGACGCCTGCTCGAGCGGCCTCATCCCCGACTGGACCGGCCAGTCCATCACCCTCGACGACAGGGTCGGGACGACGATCCCGGACCCGTGTCCCTCCGGCGGGTTCCCGACGGGCTCGTACCGGCCGGTGAATTTCGACTCTGGTCCCGACAACTTCCCCGGCGTGCCTCCGCCGTACGTGGTCAGCCTCGCCGCGTTCAACGGAAGATCACCGAACGGCGTCTGGAGCCTCTATGTGGTGGACGACGGCGGCGCCGACGCTTCCACAGTGAGCGGGGGCTGGCGACTCGACATCACGACCACAGGCGCGCCGCCGGCGAAGAAGCGGAAGTGCAAGAAGCGCAAGGCCAAATCGGCCGTCGCCGCCAAGAAGAAGTGCAAGAAGAAGAAGCGGAAGTAGCGGCCTCGCAGGGCTAATCCCGGGATACCCCACGGGATTCGGGTAATTTCCGCCCGTGGCTGCTTCAGGGAGCAAGGCGAGCACCGCTGCCGCGAAGGCCGCCGCTGAGGCCTCGACGCTGGTCGGCGGCACGCCGCTGGTCACGCTCGGCCGGCTGGGCGACGGGCTGGCGGGCGAGGTGGTCGCCAAGCTCGAGTACCTGAACCCGGGCGGGTCGGTCAAGGACCGGATCGGCGTGGCGATGATCGATGCCGCGGAGCGCGACGGGAAGATCGAGCGCGGCAAGTCGGTGATCGTCGAGCCGACCTCGGGCAACACCGGGATCGCCCTGGCCTTCGTCTGCGCCGCGCGCGGATACCGCTGCATCCTGACCCTGCCTGAGGGGATGAGCCGGGAGCGATCCTCCCTGCTGCGCACCTATGGCGCCGAGGTCCACGAGACGCCCTCGATGGGCGGCATGCACGAGGCCGTGGATCTCGCCAGGAAGCTGGTCAAGAAGCACAAGGGCTTCATGCCCATGCAGTTCGACAATCCCGCGAACCCGGAGGTCCACCGGCGAACGACGGCGGAGGAGCTCTGGAGCGACCTCGACGGCGAGATCGACGCCTTCGTGACGGGCGTCGGCACGGGCGGGACGATCACGGGCGTCGGCGGGGTCCTCAAGGAGCGGCGCCCCGAGGCGAAGGTGATCGCGGTGGAGCCCAGCGCCTCGCCCGTCCTCTCGGGGGGGCTTCCCGGCCCGCACAAGATCCAGGGCATCGGCGCCGGCTTCGTTCCCTCGGTGCTCGATCGCTCGGTGGTGGACGAGATCATCGGCGTCTCCGACGAGGACGCGCTGGACACCGCCCGCCGGGCGGCGAGCGAGGAGGGCATCCTGGTCGGGATCTCGGCCGGAGCGGCGATCCACGCCGCGCTGGAGGTGGCCGGCCGAGACGAGCTGGCCGGCAAGAGGGTGGTCGTGATCGTCCCGGACAGCGGCGAGCGCTACATGTCGCTGCCCTTCTTCGCACCGGAGTAGCCGTACTCTTCAGCTGATGCTGGGCCTCACCACGCTCAGGCGCGTCGTCCGCGAGGTGACCTCCGACGTCACCACCGCACGGGACCGCGATCCCGCCGCGCGCGGCGTCGACACGCTCGAGATCCTCGCCGGATGGGCGGGGGTCCAGGCGCTGCTCGCGCACCGCGTCTCGCACGCGCTCTGGGAGACCGGCGTCCCGTTCGTGCCCCGCGTGATTGCCTACACCAGCCGCTCGATCACCGGGGTGGAAATCCATCCGGCGGCGGCGATCGGATCCGACTTCTTCATCGACCACGGCTCCGGCGTGGTCATCGGCGAAACGGCCGAGATCGGCGACCGCGTCACCCTCTACCAGGGTGTGACGCTCGGGGGCACCGGTTTCGCGCGGGGCAAACGCCACCCGACGGTCGAGGACGACGTCACGATCGGCTCGGGCGCCAAGCTGCTGGGGCCGGTGACGATCGGCAACAACGCGAAGGTCGGCGCGAACACGGTGGTGATCGAGGACGTCCCACCCCAGACGACCGTCGTCGGCAACCCGGGGCACCCGGTCAGGGTGGAGGGCCGGGCCGTCGAGGGGCCTGACGCAGACTGGATCCACCTCCCGGACCCGATCGCCGAGGCGATCAAGGCGCTCTCGGCCCGGATCGCGGACCTCGAGCGCAGGGTTGCCGAGGCAACGGGCGAGACCCAGTCCGACTCCGACGCACCCGACTCCAACGTCAGCGAGCTGCGGCCGAAGAAGGGGCCCTCCTCCGCGGGCGGCTGAGGCGGGCCAGGCGTCCCGGCCCGCCTGTGAACAGCGCGGCCGATAGGGTGCCGCGCGATAGGGGCCCCCCTTACGACTTGGAGGTGAGTGTGTTGGCTCGTTCCCGGCTGTTCGCGCTGCTGCTGATCTGCCTCGCGCTGCCCTTGACGATCGCCGCGTGCGGTGGCGACGACGACGGCAACAACGACGAGGACGAGATCACCGAGGCGATCGAGACCTCGACGATGAGCACCGATCCCGCCGACTGCTCCAAGTACCAGACCGAGAACTTCCTCGAGCAGCTCGAGTTCACCACCCCGGACGAGACGGCGCTGGAGAGCTGCGAGGAGAGCGCCGAGGACGCCAGTGGTGACCCCGACTCCGTGGAGGTCTCAGACACCTCGGTCGACGGCGAGGCGGCCACCGCGTCCGTGGCGTTCACCGGGGGTGCCTTCGACGGCGCCACCTTCGATGTCGAGCTGGTCAAGGAGGACGACCAGTGGAAGCTCGACCGGCTCACGGACATACCCGTCTTCGATCTGGAGGCGTTCACGACCGCGTTGAGCGAGGCGCTCGCCGCCGACCCCGACGTCGATCCCGCGTCCGCTTCGTGTGCCGTCGACGCCTTCACGTTCGCCGGCGAGGAGGAGATCAAGCGGATCCTGCTCGAGGGCGACGACGAGGCGTTCTACACGCTGCTCGCCCCCTGCGGTTGAGCTGAACCCCGTGGCCGGCGCCGGGGCGAGGTCGTCGCCCCGGCGCAGCCGTTCGGATAGGGTGCCGCCAGTCCCCTGCGAACCCGGAGGTGTCGCGTGACCCGTTATCGCCTGCTCGCCCTGCTGTTGACCTGCTTCGCCCTGCCATTGGCGCTCACCGCATGCGGGGGCGACGACGATGACGGCGGCGGTGGTGACGACGAGGCCGAGATCACCGAGGTGATCGAGACCGCCTCGACGAGCACCGATCCCGCTGACTGCGCGAGGCTCCAGACCGAGAACTCGCTGGAGCAGACCGAGTTCACCGGCGAGGACGAGACGGCGCTCGAGAGCTGCGAGGAGGACGCGCCCGACGGCAGCACCAACCCCGATTCGGTCGAGGTCGCCGAGATCAGCGTCGACGGCGAGTCCGCGACGGCCGACGCGACGTTCTCCGGCGGTTCGTCCGACGGATCGACCTACAGCCTTGCCCTGGTCAAGGAGGACGACCAGTGGAAGATCGACGAGATCACCGATGTGCCCGTGCTGAACGTCGAGGCGTTCCAAACCGGCCTGTCCGAGCAGCTCTCCGCCGACCCCGACCTGCCCCCGGAGATCGGTGCGTGCTTCGTCCAGCAGTTCAGCGTGGTGACGGAGGACCAGCTCAAGGAGCTCGTCCTGAGCGGCGACGAGGACGCGCTCCTGGCGATCATCCAGCCCTGCCTCGGGTAGATCTGGCCGCGCCGGGGCGAGGGCTATCCTCGCCCCGGTGGCCCCCGCCAGCGAGGAGACGGAAGCGACCGAGGCTGATCTGACCGGAAACGGTCAGCTCGCGGGCGCGCCCATCGAGCCGGGGGCGGACCCGACCGAGCGGCTGCTCGCGGACCTGAACGCTCCCCAGCGCGAGGCCGTCACGCACGGCGAGGGACCGCTGCTGGTGCTCGCCGGGGCGGGCTCGGGCAAGACGCGGGTCCTGACACACCGGGTCGCCTGGCTGCTGGCGAACGGCCTGGCGCGGCCGGACCAGATCCTGGCAATCACCTTCACCAACAAGGCCGCGGAGGAGATGCGGGAGCGCGTGGCCGGCCTCGTCGGCGGCGTTTCGCGGCGCATGTGGGTGATGACCTTCCACGCGGCCTGCGCCCGGATCCTCCGCATGGAGGCCGAGCGCCTCGGCTACAAGCGCAGCTTCACGATCTACGACGAGGCCGACTCCCTGCGCATGCTGAAGCGCTGCCTCGAGGAGCTCGACGTGGACACGAAGCGCTATCCACCGCGCGCGATCCGCGCCCGCGTCAGCGACCTGAAGAACCAGCTGATCGACGCGGAGACCTACCAGGAGCAGGTGGGATCGCCGTTCGAGGACATGGTCGCCCAGGCCTATCGCCTCTACGAGCGCAAGATGCTCGAAGCCAACGCGATGGACTTCGACGATCTCCTGACCCGCACGGTCAACCTTTTGGAGCTGTTCGAGGAGGTCCGCAATCGCTACCGCGAGCGCTTCCGCTGGGTGCTCGTGGACGAGTACCAGGACACCAACCACGCGCAGTTCCGGCTGCTGCAGCTGCTCACCGGCGCCGACGGGAACCTGACGGTCGTCGGGGACGATTCGCAGGCGGTGTTCGGCTTTCGCGGCGCCGACTATCGGAACATCCTGAACTTCGAGGAGCATTTCCCCGAGGCTGCGGTGGTCAAGCTCGAGCAGAACTACCGCTCGACCCAGATCATCCTCTCGGCGGCCAACGGGGTGATCTCGCACAACAGGACGAATCGCGAGAAGAACCTGTGGACCGAGGCCGGGGAGGGGGAGAAGGTGGTCGTCTCCCAGCTGGACGACGAGCACGCCGAGGCCCGCTACGTCGCCGGCGAGATCGAGGGACTGGTGGGCGAGTCGGGTTACTCTCGCGACGAGATCGCGGTCTTCTACCGGACCAACGCGCAGAGCCGGGTCCTGGAGGACATCCTGGTCCGCTACGAGCTGCCGTACCAGGTGATCGGCGGCACGAAGTTCTACGAGCGGGCGGAGATCAAGGACGCCGTCGCCTACCTCAACCTGATGGTCAACCCCTCCGACGAGGTCAGCTTCTCGCGGGTGATCAACTCTCCCCGTCGCGGCATCGGGAACACCAGCCAGGGCCGCCTCCGCGCCCACGCCAACACCACCGGCAGGACCGTCTGGGAGGTTGCGCGGGAGCCAGAATCCGTACCGGGACTCGGGGCCGCCGCGATCAAGTCGATCGCGCGCTTCGTCGAGCTGATCGACGAGCTCCAGGCGGAGTTCGAACAGGGCCCGGTGGCCGAGCTCCTGCGAGCGCTGCTGGAGCGCAGCGGCTACCTGGACGCGCTGCGGGCCGAGCGGACGATCGAGGCCGAGGGCCGGATCGAGAACCTCGAGGAGCTGGTCGGAGTCGCGGCGGAGTTCGATGCGAATCGCGAGGTCGAGGGCCCGTCCGAGCTGGCGCCGCTCGAGGAGTTCCTCCAGGCGATCTCCCTCTACACCGACCAGGACGACATGACGAAGGGCGAGTCCAAGGTCACTCTGATGACCCTCCACAACGCCAAGGGCCTCGAGTACCGGGCGGTCTTCCTGATCGGCTGCGACGAGGGCGTCTTCCCCCATTCCCGCTCGCTCGAGGAGGGCAACGAGGAGGAGGAGCGGCGGCTCTGTTACGTCGGGATCACCAGGGCGCGCGAGCGGCTCTGGCTCACCCACGCGCGCAGCCGCCGGCTGTTCGGCGACCGGGCGGGCGGATACCCGTCCCGGTTCCTCGCCGAGCTGCCCGACGAGCTGGTCGAGCGGGAGGGAACCGACGAGCAGGCGATGACGGGCTGGGCCCTGGGCTCGGGCTCCGCGCCGCAGCGCGGCGGTGGCGTCCAGCAGGGCCTCGCCACCGGCGACGACGTGGTCCACGCGAGCTTCGGCGAGGGAGTGATCACCGCGGTCGAGCCCGGCGGGGTGATCGTGGTCCGCTTCGCGGACGGCGGCGCCGAGCGCAAGCTGATGGCCGATTACGCGCCTCTGCGGAAGAAGGCGTCATGAGCGCGAACGTCATCGACGGCAAGGCCGTCGCCGCGTCGGTCAGGGAGCGCGTCGCGGCGGAGGTCGGCGAGCTGGCGGGCGAGCTGGGCCGCCCGCCCGGTCTGGCGACCGTCCTGGTCGGCGACGATCCGGCCTCGGCGATCTACATCCGGCGCAAGCGCGAGGCCTGCGAGGAGGTCGGCATCCACTCGGTGCACCACGAGCCCTCAGCCACGACCTCCCAGGAGGACCTCCTCACCCTGATCGACGAGCTGAACGCGGCCGACGACGTCGACGGGATCCTGGTTCAGCTGCCGCTGCCGGATGGCCTCGATGCGGACGAGGTCGTGAACCGCCTGGATCCCGCCAAGGACGTGGACGGCCTCACCCCGGCGAGCGCCGGGCTGCTGGCCCGGGGCGAGCCCGGCCTGGTTCCCTGCACGCCGCGCGGGGTGATGGAGCTGCTCGCCAGCGCGGGTGCGGACCCGTCCGGCAAGGAGGCCGTGATCGTCGGGCGCTCGAACCTGGTGGGCCGCCCGCTGGCCAGCCTGCTGCTCGGGGCCGACGCCACCGTCACGGTCTGTCACAGCCGCACGCGCGATCTGGGCGAGGTCTGCCGCCGGGCCGAGATCCTGGTCGCCGCGGTCGGGCGCCCGCGCCTGGTCACCGCCGACATGGTCCGCCCGGGCGCGGTGGTGATCGACGTGGGCACGAACCGCACCGATGACGGCCTGGTCGGCGACGTCGACTTCGACGCGGTGAAGGATGTGGCGTCCGCGATCACCCCGGTTCCCGGCGGCGTCGGGCCGATGACGATCGCGATGCTGCTCGCCAACACGGTTCAGGCCGCCCGGGAGCGAAGCCGGGGGGCCCTCAGCCGTGGTTGAATCACGGCGACCGGCTACACCGAAATCCCCACACGGAGGCTGAATTGGACTTCTCAAAGCTGCGGACCGGCGAGATCGTCGCTTCCCTCGGAGGCATCGCCCTGTTCGTGATCCTGTTCTTCGACTGGGTGGGCGCCGAGGGGTCCGACGAGGGCCTCAGCGGCTGGGACTACCTCGGTGGCGACATCACCGGGTTCATCGTCTTCCTCGCTGCGACGATCTGGATCCCCCTGGTCCTCGGCGCCTCTCGCGATCGGCGCGACGGCCTCTTCGGCATGCCGTGGGGCGGTCCCACCACCCTTCTCGGCGTGCTCGCCTTCGACATCCTCGTCTGGCGGCTGTTCACCGTCGAGGGCGTCGTCGGGATCGGCGGAGAGCTCGAGTTCGGCATCTTCCTCGGACTGCTGGCGGCCGCGGCGATCGCAGCCGGCGGCTACCTGACGATGGCGGAGGGCGGCTTCGATCCGCTGGGCCTGGGCGAAGGGGCCCGGTCGACCACAGCGGCGAGCACGGCTCCGACCCGCCCGGTGACGGCGACCAAGCCCGCCGCGAAGCCCAGCGCGGCTCGCAAGGGCGCCGCGAAGAAGAAGCCGGCGGCCAAGCGCACGGCAGCTCGCAAACGCTAGGCGGCGGCGACGCACTTGCGCCGCGCGGCCCGTTAGGGTGCGGCCTGTGAAGGGGCCCCGGGCCCCAGGCCGTTCCGAGCAGCTCTGACGACGCGCCAGGAGGAGTGAGATGGACACGACCAGGTTGTCTCAGGGACAGATGATCGCGGCTGTATCCGCTGTCCTGCTGTTCATCTTCATGTTCCTGCCGTGGCTCGGATTCGACCTGCCCCAGGGCGCGAACTTCGACGACTCGTTCAACGCCTGGCAGGCGACGCAGTCGCTCGACGTCTATCTCTTCATCCTCATACTCGCCGCCGTGGTCCCGGCGCTGCTGGCAATGGGTGGCAACACCTCCCAGCTGCCGTTCGTGGGCGCGGCGACGACGTTCCTGCTGGCCGTGATCGGGCTGGTCTTGATCATCGCCCTGATCGTGGATCCGGGGCCGTTCTCGATTCAGCTCGGAACCAACCCGCTCGAGTTCAACGTCAGGATTGGCGGCTGGCTCGGGCTGCTGGCGACGGGCGGCATCGCCGTCGGCGGCTACCTCGCGATGCAGGACGAGGCGTATGGCGGCGCGGCTGCACCACCACCACCCACCGACAGATACTGAGGAGGCCAGATGGATGCGAATAGGTTGTCTCAAGGACAGTTGATCGCGGCAGGTTCGGCGATCGCGTTGTTCATTTTCACTTTCCTGCCGTGGCTCGGCGGGGAGGGCGTCGACAGCATCAACCTCTGGAAGTCGACGAGCACGCTCGACATCTACATCCTGCTCGCGACGATCCTCATCGTCGGCCCCGCGCTGATGGCGGCGACCGGCGGCGCCGGCGAGCTTCCGTTCACGGGAGCCGCGCTCACGATGGTCCTCGGGGCCATTGCGGTCGTGCTGATCTTCTTTTTCATGCTCGGCCCGGTCCCGGGGTTCGACTCCGGCGAGGACACGAATGAGGGCATCGAGAAGAAGATCGGTCTCTGGCTCGGTCTGCTCGCAGCCATCGGCATCACCATCGGCGGCTTCATGGCCGCTGGTGACGAGGCCCGAGGCCCGGCCCTCGATCGCGACCGCGATCGCGATCGCGACACGGGAGTCGCTCCCTGACGAAATCCAGGCTCGGCGAGCTGGTCGCGGCCCTCTGTGGCTGCGGCCTGCTCGCCGCAAGCCTGGCCCCCTGGTACGACACGGGGGGCGCGGCGGGGACGCTGACGGCGTGGGAGGCGTTCGACGTCATCGACGTCGTGATGCTGCTCGTGATCGTCTGCGCGGTCGGGGTCGCGATCGTCGACTGGTTCGGCATCTCGGTCAGCCTCCCGGTGGCGGGCAGCTCGACCACGGCGGGGCTCGGGGTGGTGGCGCTGCTGCTGCTCCTCTACCGCGTCATCAACCCCGTGGGCGGCGACGACGTGGAGCGCGAACCGGCGCTCTGGCTCGGGCTCGCGTTGCTGATCGGTCTCACCGGCGGCGCGTTCGTCGGCATGTGGGAGGACCACCCGCCGAAGACCCTGGCCGAGGTCAACGGCTCGGCCTCAGCCGGGTAGCGACGCTCCGACGCCGCGCGCGACGCGCTTTGCGCAGGCGATGATGGTCATCATCGGGTTGACCCCGACCGAGGTCGGCAGCAGGCTCCCGTCGGCGACGTACAGGCCCTCGACGCCCCTGACCGCCCCATCGGGGTCGGTGACGGTGGTGTCCGGGTCGGCGCCCATGCGCGCGGTGCTCATCGGGTGGAAGGCCTCGAGGCGAAGGTCTTTGGGCCGAAGCTTCGTGGCCTCGAACTCGGCCACCTGGCCAGGCTTGATCACCGGTACCGGCCCGACGTTGGGATAGACCTCGGTCGCGCCTGCCGCGAAGTGGATGTCGGCGGCCCGGGCGATCCCGAACTGGATCGTGCGCGCCTCCTCGTCGCTGAGGCGATAGGAGAGGCCGACCAGGCCGTCGGCCAGGCTGCGCACGCGCCCCTCGGAGCTGTCGTGGAGGTGCACGCCGATCGACGCGGTCCGGTCGTAGTCGTCGACGCGGGCGGCGAGCGCCTCGCCGACGCCCGGCAGCCAGTGGGCGCCGAAGGAGATCGGGGTGAAGGTGGCCTCGAGCAGGATCCCCTGGTCCTGCCACTCGTCGACGTAGTAGCTCTGCATGATCCCCTCCCAGCCGCGGACCTCCTCCTCGTAGCGGCCGCCGATCCAGGCGGCCGGGTGCACGTGGAGGTGCCGACCGATGTGGGAGTTCCGGACCCCGGAGCGCTGCAGCAGCTCGGGGGTGCCGAAGGCGCCGGCCGCGCTGATCACGGCCTTGGCGCGCACCTCCCAGGGCCGGCCCGGGACCGGTGCGCCGTCACGGGCGGCCTCCTCGGCGGCGCTGGTCGGAAGGCCGGCGCGGCAGCTGAGGCCGACGGCCCGGCCGTCCTCCATCAGCACCCGCAGCACCTCGACGCCGGCCCGCACCCGGGCCCCGGCGGCGACCGCCCGCGGCAGGTAGCTGACGTGCGCCGCGCGCTTGGCGTCGATGCGGCAGCCGACGGGGCAGGAGCTGCACTGCACGCAGGCCCCGGCGTTGCGGCTGATCGGGCCGCCGCTGGCGCCGATGGCCGCGGCACCCTCCATGCAGAGCTGCCCGTTGCGGCCCATCCGCTCGGGGTCCACCGGGGTCACCGCCAGCGTCTCCTCGGCCAGCTCGAAGTCCCGGTCCATCTCGAGCGCCCACGGGATGCCCTGGCGCTGGAGTGCCAGTCGTCCAGCACCTCGCGCGGCGCGCGGAAGCAGGTCCCGGAGTTGATCACCGTCGTGCCCCCGACCGCGCGGCCGACCGGGATGGGGATGGCCGGCTTGCCGCCGGCGACGGTCATCCCGCCATCGCGGTACAGCAGCGGCAGCGCCTCGAGCGGGTCGGTCGGATAGCTGGTGTGGTTGACGTAGGGCCCTGACTCCAGCACCAGCACGTCGACGCCGGCCTCGGCCAGGACGGCCGCCGCGGCGGCCCCGCCCGCGCCCGAGCCGACGATCACCACGTCGGCCTCGTCGCCGTCCCCGCGCGGAGTCAGATCGCCCAGCGGCTCGGCGGCGGGGGCGGGGGAGCCCTCCCTCACCGCGCAGGCCGGCACGTACCCGGTGTGGTCGAGGACGCGCTGGTCGCGCGCCCAGCCCATCATCGAGATCAGCTTGGCCAGCAGCAGCAGGTCGCGGTAGAGGCTGAAGCGCGACGACTCCATCTTCGCCAGGTAGTCCTCGCGGGCCTCGAGGCTCATCCGGCTGAAGCGCCAGGGGAACGGCAGCCACTCGATGGCGACCAGGCCCAGCCTGAGGACGCCGACGGTGCGTGCGGGCAGCTTGGCGAGGAAGGCCGTCAGCGGCTCGGCCACCGGAATCTCGCGCTCAGCCGCGGGCAGTCCCGCGTGTCCCGGGATCACCGCCTCCGCGATCGCTCGCAGCGTCCTGAGCTCGGCGGCCCCGAGCCCCGGCGCGCGCCTTCAGCCGGGGGCGGCGGGGCGGCCGACCCGTCCGGCGAGCGACCACAGCAGCAGCGAGGCGCCGACGAGCGAGCCGTCGACGATCCCGTTCAGCAGGTAGGCGAAGACGTCGTCCTGGAAGTAGAAGACGAACGAGGTGATCGAGCTGGCGGCCTTGCCCGCCGCCAGCGCCAGCAGCATCGGCCGGTAGCGGACGACGTCGGTCGAGGCGATCGCCGCCAGGAACGTGATCACGGCCATGTAGGCGAAGCCGAGCGAGAGCCAGAGCCGCTGGTCGGTCTCGGGCGGGGCCGTGAAGTCGCCGAAGTTCTCGCCGAACTCGGTCAGCCGTGCGAGCGTCCCGTCCGGCCAGGCGATGAAGAAGAAGCCGGTGATCGCGAACCCGGCGGCCATCAGCCGCAGGTTGAGGACGACGAAGCGCTCGGCCTTCTCCCCTGACATCGCGCGGGAGCCTATCTGGCTGCCTGGCCAGGCGGCGGATAACTACGGTTGTTTCGGCCACCACCCGGCCATAGGCTCGCTCCTCGTGTCGAGCGCTATCCCCCTACAAGCGCGGCGACGCCGGCAGGGAGCGATCTTCGGGTTTCTCGTGCTGGCGATGGCCCTTGCTCTCGCGCCGCGGGCATCGGCGGCCGTCACGAGCCAGACGATCACGGCCTCGGCCACGCCGGCCGCACAGGACCCCGTCACACGCGGCCCCGTCCAGCTCACGTTCGGGTGGGACACCGACTACGACAGCTTCAACCCGCCTCCCTCACCGGCACTGTCGGAGGTCAACTACTTCTTCGAGGACGACTTTGCCTTCGACTCGACGGGCTCGCGGAGTGCAATGCCCTTGCTTCCGAATTCGCCGGGTCCGGGGTCAGCGACACCGAGGCGAAGGCGTTCTGCCCCCCAACCTCGCTGATCGGCAGCGGCACCGTGACCGCCAAGGGACCCCCTCCCTGTGCGAGCGGGTGCACATCCGTGGTCACGGTCTTCAACACGCAGCGTGCGGACCCCAACGTGCAGGCAATTGCTTTTCACATCTACAACGCGGCGTTCGACCAGACGGCCGTCGCCCGGTTGGGCGTCCGACCGCTGCCCGACATGACCGTCATAGATCCGGGCGGCGAGTTCAGCGCTGGGACCAGGATGCGGATGTCAGGCGCAGGAGTCCCGATGTTTTCGGGCCTGGCGCTCACCCACCTGGAGGTCACCCTCGGCAACCAGGCCGGGGCCCATGACGACAATGTTGTGACCGCCCGCTGCGACGATGCGGATTCGACCTGGAACTTCAAGGGCGAGTTCGGGTTCGGGAACGCTGCGCTGAGCCACTTTCCCACGGACACGCATCCCTGCCTGGCCGCAGGCGGAGAGCTTACGGTCACCCCGACCGGGGACGGAACCGGGACCGTCACAGGCCCGGGCATCAGCTGTCCGGGGGACTGCACGGAGCCCTACGCATCCGGCCAGATGGTGAGCCTCACCGCCACTCCCGGCAGCGGCTCCACGTTCAACCCCGGCTGGGGAGGCGACTGCACGGGGACCACGACCTGCGAGCTGACGATTGACGGCGACAAGGCGGTGACAGCCGGATTCTTGAAGGAGCCGAATGCCCGGACGCTCACGGTCAGCTCGAGCGGATCGGGCGCTGGGACCGTCACGGGGCCGGGGATCAACTGCCCCGGCGACTGCACGGAGGTCTACGGCGACGGGGAAATGGTGACGCTGGTGGCCGCCCCCGGGGGCGGAACCACGTATGGCGGCTGGTCCGCGTGTCCAGGAACGGTCTCCACCACGACGATCACCAACGACACCTGCACGGTGACCATGAATTCGGACAAGAGCGCCACAGCGAGTTTCTTGCTCCAGCGCACGCTGACCGCGGGCAAGACCGGCACAGGCTTCGGGACCGTCAGCAGCGCCCCCTCGGGGATCAGCTGCGGAGGCGACTGCAGCGAGAGCTTCAATCAGAACTCGATCGTGACGCTGACCGCCATGCCGATCGGCGGGTCCACCTTCACCGGCTGGTCCGCGTGTCCGGGGACGGTCTCCACCACGACCATCACCAACGACACCTGCACGGTGACCATGGACTCCGCCAAGAGCGTTTCCGCTGGGTTCAGCGCCGGCACGTTTACCTTTGTCGTCAACACCCTCGCCGACGGCGTCGACGCCACGCTCGATGGCGACTGTGCCAGCAGCATCGCGGGGAACCCGTGCACCCTGCGGGCCGCGCTCACCGAGGCCAACGCGACTCCGGTGACTGACAACATCACCTTCAGCGTCACCGGCGAGCACCAGGCGTCGGGATTGTCGTTCTCGTCCTTTGTGATCACGACCCCCATGACGATCACGGGCAATGGCAGCGCCCCCGGGGGGACGGCGCTCGACGGCGGCGGGACCAAGCAGGTCGTCAACGTCGGCGTCAACTCGGGTCAAGTGAGGATCGAGGACATGACCATTCGGGACGGCCGCAACAACTTCACCGTCGGCATGACCCCGACGGCCTCCGGGGGCGGGATCCAGGTCGTCGGCAGCCAGATGGTCACGCCCGCGAGCGTCACCCTCGAAGACGTGAACGTCACTGCCAACGCCGTGGAGGCGAACGGGGCGAACGGGGTCGCCCTGGGCGGAGGGGTCTTCGCCGGGTTCAATACCAACCTGACGCTGATCGACAGCACCGTCAGCGGCAACACCGTGACCGCTGCCAGTAAAGGATCGGGCGCCGGGATCTACGCCCTCGGCAACGCGAGCATCACCGACAGCACCGTCAGCGGCAACCTGATCCAAGGCGCGGCGACGATCCGTGAGGGCGCCGGGATCGCCACCGACCTCGCCCCGGTCCTGAACCTCAACAGGAGCACCGTCAGCAACAACAACACCGGGCCGGCGGGCCTCGGCGGTGGGATCCGGACTGGCGCCGGCTCGGCTGCGATCACCAACAGCACGGTCTCCGACAACACCGCCGGTTCGGGCGGGGGTGGAGGGATTCAGGCGAACATCGGGACGGTGATCTCCGCCAGCACGTTCGCGGGGAACTCCGCACCCGGCGGGACGGGTGCCGACGTATCCGCCACCCTGGATCAGACAACCGTCAAGAGCTCGATCCTTGCGTCACCGGGCGCGTGCGGCGCCTCCGGGTCGGGATCGCTCGTGTCCGCCGGGCGCAATCTGGACAACGGCACGAGCTGCGGCTTCGGCACCACGAACGGGGACCTTCAGAACAGCAACCCGATGCTGGGACCGCTCCAGGACAACGGCGACCCGACCTTCACCCGGGCCCTGCTGCCCGGAAGCCCCGCCATCGATGCCGGCGCCGCGGTGGTTGGCGTCACCGTTGATCAGCGCGGGATCGCCCGCCCGCAGGGCGCTGGCTGTGACATCGGGGCGTTCGAGCTCGAGCAGGCCAACGACGCCGCGTCGTGTGTGGCGAGCGCCGTGCCGCAGCCGCCGGCCCAGCCCGCGCCGCCGCCAGCGGCGGTGAAGAAGAAGTGCAAGAAGGGCCAGAAGCTGAAGAAGGGCAAGTGCGTCAAGAAGCGCAAGCCGAAGAAGAAGTAGGCGCCGCCTAGAATCCCGCCGGTGATCGACCGGGACCAGGTGGTGCACGTGGCGCGTCTCGCGCGGCTGCGCCTCGACGACGCAGAGCTGGAGCGGATGTCGAAGGAGCTGTCGGGAATCCTCGACCACGTCGAGCGGATCTCCGAGCTGGACCTCGACGAAGTGGAGCCGACGACCCACGTGATCGAGCTCCAGAACGTCCTGAGGCCCGATGACCCGCGCCCGTCTCTGCCACGCGAGCGGGTCCTGGAGCCCGCGCCCGACCCCGCCGCCGACGGCTTCCGAGTCCCCTCGCCGCAGGCGTGAGGAGGTTTCCTTATGCCGGGTGAGCTGCTGGAGCTCACGGTCGCAGAAGCGGCCGAGCGGATCCGCACCGGTGACCTGGCCGCGGACGAGTACGCGAGCGCATACCGCGAGGCCGCCGCCGGCGACGAGCTGAACGCCTTCCTCACGACGACGGAGAACGGGGCCGACGGATCCGACGGCGAGCTGGCGGGGATTCCGGTCGCCGTCAAGGACATCTTCTGCACGGAGGGCGTCGCCACGACGGCGGGCTCGAAGATCCTCGAGGGCTACATCCCGCCGTACACGGCGACCGCGGTCAGGAGGCTCGCCGAGGCGGGGGCCGGCACCCTCGGCAAGACCAACATGGACGAGTTCGCGATGGGCTCCTCCAACGAGAACTCGGCCTACGGGGACGTGCTCAACCCGTGGGACACCGGCCGGGTGCCGGGGGGCTCCTCGGGGGGGTCGGCGGCGGCGGTCGCGGGCCGGCTCGCGCCCTGCGCGATCGGCACCGACACCGGCGGGTCGATCCGCCAGCCGGCCTCGCTCTGCGGGATCGTCGGTCTCAAGCCGACCTACGGCGCGATCTCGCGCTACGGGATGATCGCCTTCGCCTCCTCGCTGGACCAGTGCGGGCCCCTGACCCGCGACGTCACCGACGCCGCGCTGCTGATGCGGGCGCTCGAGGGCCGGGATCCCTGCGACTCGACCTCGGTCGGGATCGAGGGCGGGGTGGAGCTGCCGAGCCGCGAGGACCTGAAGGGGCT
This sequence comes from uncultured Solirubrobacterales bacterium, assembly GCA_963824785.1. Classification (GTDB taxonomy): domain Bacteria; phylum Actinomycetota; class Thermoleophilia; order Solirubrobacterales; family 70-9; genus CAWGQG01. The sequence goes on along the minus strand of CAWGQG010000001.1, from coordinate 331,237 downwards.
CAGCTTCGGGGTCCCGAAGGAGCTCTCCTCCGAGGCCGAGGGGATCGAGGACGGCGTCAGGGAGACCTTCGACCGCACCGTGAAGCTGATCGAGGAGCTGGGAGGCGAGGTCTCGGAGACCGAGCTCCCGCACGCGCCGCACGGCATCTCCGCCTACTACGTCCTGGCACCCGCCGAGGCGTCGTCCAACCTGGCCCGGTTCGACGGAGTCCGCTACGGCTTCCGCGCGGGCGACGCCAAGGATCTCACCGAGATGTACGAGGCGACCCGTGGTGAGGGCTTCGGCGCCGAGGTGAAGCGCCGAATCATGCTCGGGACCTACGCGCTGTCCTCCGGCTACTACGACGCCTACTACGGGACAGCCCAGCGAGTGCGGACCAAGATCGCCGACGACTTCCGCGCGGCGTTCGAGACCTTCGACTTCATCGTCGCACCGACGTCGCCGAGCGTGGCCTTCGAGCTCGGCGCCCGTACCGCCGACCCGCTCGCGATGTACATGTCCGACTACTGCACCGTGCCGATGTCGCTCGCCGGCATCCCGGCGATCTCCATGCCCGCGGGCCTGGCGAAGCCGGACGGTGGCGGGCCTGAGCTGCCGGTCGGCTTCCAGATCGCCGGTCCGGCGTTCAGCGAGACCGGCCTCCTGGACGCCGCGTACGCGCTGGAGCGGGCGATCGGCTTCGACACCAGGCCGCCAGGCGTTGACGGAGCCGGGGGTGGCTGACCCGATGCCGGGCTGGTGGAAGGGAGAGAACGGCGGTCTGACGGACGATGAGTGCCGCGAGGCCGTGATGGAGGCGCTGGACGAGATTCCGGAGGCGATCTCCTCCCAGCTCACGAACGTCGCCGTGATCGTCGAGGACCGGCACCCGACGGAGCCCAACCTGATGGGGATCTACGACCCGATCGAGGGGCTGCAGCGGATCGTGATCTTCCGCGAGACGAACCCGAACAGGGACGAGGTCAAGAAGACCGTCTTCCACGAGATCGGGCACTACTTCGGGGCCGACGAGCCGACCGTGGAGGGGTGGGGGCTCTGAATGGCCTACGAGGCCGTGATCGGGCTGGAGATCCACGTCCAGCTCTCGACGCAGACCAAGATGTTCTGCGGCTGCGAGCTCTCCTTCGGCGACGAGCCGAACGTCCACACCTGCCCCGTCTGCCTCGGCCATCCCGGCACGCTCCCCACCGTCAACGAGCAGGCGATCGAGTACGGCCTGCGGATCGCGGCGGCGCTGGAGTGCGAGGTCGCACCGCGCTCGACCTTCCACCGGAAGAACTACTTCTATCCCGACCTGCCGAAGGGCTACCAGATCAGCCAGTACGACGAACCGCTTGCCGTCAACGGGCGGCTCGGCGACGTCCGCATCCACCGCGCGCACCTGGAGGAGGACGCGGCCAAGAACATCCACGTCGGCGAGTCCGGCCGGATCCACGGCTCCGGCGCCACCGTCGTCGACTTCAACCGCGGCGGGACCCCGCTGGTCGAGATCGTCACGGAGCCCGACCTGCGCAGCGCCGCGCAGGCTCGGGAGTGGGCCCAGCTCCTGCGGACCACCCTGCGCCAGCTCGGCGTCTCCAACGTGAACATGGAGGAGGGGAGCCTGCGCGTGGACGGGAACATCTCGCTGCGGCCGCAGGGCAGCGAGGAGCTCGGGGTGAAGACCGAGCTCAAGAACATGAACAGCTTCCGCTTCCTCGAGCGCGGGATCGAGGCCGAGCTCGTCCGCCAGCGCGAGCTCCTCGAGGGCGGGGAGGAGGTCGTGCAGGAGACGCTCCACTTCCACCCGGAGGACGGTTCGCTGACGCCGCTGCGCTCGAAGGAGTACGCGCACGACTACCGCTACTTCCCGGAGCCCGACCTGGTCCCGGTGGTCCCGACCGAGGCGATGATCGCCGAGGCGCGCGAGGCGCTCCCCGAACTGCCGGCGGCGCGGATGGAGCGCTACATCAGCGAGGTGGGTCTGACGGACGAGGCGGCAAGGACGCTCGCCTTCCAGTCCGAGTACGGCGAGTACTTCGAGCGCGCGCTGGAGGCCGCCGACGGCACCTCGGCCAAGGCGATCGCCAACTGGGTGACCGGGGAGCTGGTGGCGGGCCTGCGGCAGGTCGGCGAGGAGGACCCGCTGGCATCGAAGGCAACCCCCGAGTCGGTCGCGGGGCTGGCCGGCCTCGTCGAGAGCAAGACGATCTCCCACAACGCCGGCAAGCAGATCCTGGAGAAGCTGGTCAGCGAGGGGGGAGACCCGGCGAAGCTCGTCGAGAGCGAGGGGCTCGCCCAGATCTCGGACTCCTCGGAGCTCGAGGCGATGGTCGATGCCGCGATCGAGGCCGAGCCCGAGGCGGCCGAGCAGGTCCGGTCCGGCAACCAGAAGGCGATCGGACGACTCGTCGGCGCCGTGATGAAGGAGAGCAAGGGCCGCGCCGACGGCGGCGCCGTCACCAAGCTGATTCACGAGCGCCTCGGCTCTTAGAGCCGCTTGTAACAAAGTGTTACAAGCACGCCCAGGAGGGTCATACTTGAGCCATGGCTTGGAACGTCGTCATCGCCGGTGGTGGGTTCGGGGGTGCGACCTGCGCGCACGAGCTCGAGCGGCTGCTGCCGACCCAGTCGGCGCGGATGACCTTGGTCAACGACGTCAACTTCGTCCTCTACACGCCGTTTCTCCCTGAGGCCGCCGCCGGGACGCTCGAGCCCCGGCACGTGGTGACGCCTCTCCGGGAGGTCCTCGACCGCTTCCACCTCCGGCTCGGCGCGGTCACCTCCCACGACTCCGCCGCCCGCACGGTGACGATGCGGACACACGACGGGGACACGGAGGAGCTTCGCTACGACGCGCTCGCGATCTCCCTCGGGTCCGTCTCGCGGGTGCTGCCGGTGCCTGGGCTCGACGAGCACGCGATCGGGTTCAAGAGCCTGGCCGACGCGATCTGGCTGCGCAACCACGTGATCGAGACGCTCGAGCAGGCCAATACGACGGACGACGCCTCCCGGCGCGAGGAGCTCCTCACCTACGTCTTCGTCGGCGGCGGCTACGCCGGGCTCGAGGCGCTGGCCGAGCTGCAGGATTTCGCCGCGAGCGCGATGGACAACTACCCGAAGGCCAGGCTCCACGGGATGCGCTGGATCCTGGTCGAGGCCAAGGACCGCGTCCTCCCCGAGATCGATCAGTCCCTGGCCGACTACGCGGTTCGCCAGCTTCGGGCGCGCGGCATCGAGGTCCGCCTCGGGACGACGATCGAGGAGGTCTCGGCCGACAGCACCAGGCTCTCAACGGGGGAGACGGTCCCCACGCGGACGGTCGTCTGGACCGCCGGCGTCGCGCCGCACCCGAGCCTCCGCAACCTCTCGCTCCCGCTGGGCGACAAGGGGCACGTGATCGTCGACGACCAGCTCCGCGTACAGGGCCTGGATCGTGTCTGGGCCTTCGGCGACTGCGCCCAGGTGCCCGACCCCCGCGGAGGCTTCGCTCCACCGACGGCGCAGCACGGAATCCGCCAGGCGCGGGTCGCGGCGAACAACATCGCCGCGCAGATCGGCATCGGCGAGGCGCAGCGCTACAGCTACTCGAGCCGGACGGCGTTCGTCAACCTCGGCCAGTACAAGGCCGTGGGCCGGATCGGGGCTCGCCGCTTCTCGGGGTTCCCCGCGTGGTGGCTGGCGCGGAGCTACCACCTGAGCCAGATCCCCGGCATCGCTCGCAAGGTGCGCGCCGCGCTGGACTGGACCGTGAGCCTCCCGTTCCGGCGGGACGTGTCGGAGGTCGGCTCGATCGGCCACCCGCGGCCACTGCGGACCGAGGAGTACGAGTGCGGCGGATCGCACCGGCCGCTGAAGCCGGGCGAGCGCGCTCCTAGTTGACGACGAGGTTGGCGCTCATCCCGAGCGCCTCGTGGTCGAGCAGGTCGCACCACAGGTACCAGGTGCCGGGCGTCAGGTTGAACGTGTCCTCGGCCAGGCTGCCCTGAGGCGGCGGGCCCGGCGCCAGTTCGGGAATCGCGTATTCGGGGGTGGCGCTCGCCTGCGGCCGCAGGTGCAGGTCGTGGGCGTCCATGCTCCGGTTGTTGAGCTGGACGGTCACGTCACCCGCGGTGACGGAGCTCCGGGAGAGCTGGAACCGGAACGGGTCGTCGAGCGCCCTCACCAGGAGACGGTCCGGTGGCGTCGACTCGATCGGCGGATCGACGACGGGATCGCACGACCACCATTTCCTCGTCTTCTTCACTTTCCGCCAGCGCTTGTGGCCGTTGACGACGACGCGCTTGCGCTTCACGACCCGCTTCGAGTGCAGCGTCCACTTGCAGGGCTCAGTGGCGGCCAGCGCACGGTCCGGCGCCGCTGAACCGCCTCCAAGCGCTCCGGCGGACAGAGCGAGGGCCGCCGTCAGCGCGACGGCCGTCGGCCGCAGTGCGGGCCGCGTCATGGTCCCGGCGGGGCGACCAGCGTCGGAATCGGGCCGGCCTGGTCGAGGTCGGGAATTATCGCCTCGGGGTCGTCCTCCAGCCACTGGTCGATCAGGGCCGCGTACATGGCCCGGAAGTCGGCCGTCCAGTGCAGGTTGTCGTCCTCGTCAAGGTTGGCCAGTCCGGGGAACTCGCCCACCATCTCGCCCTGGGCCCGTGAGCCGACGATGAACGCGCAACCGCCCGCGCCGTGATCGGTCCCGGCCGATCCGTTCTCGTCGGGCCGCCGGCCGAACTCGCTCCAGACCTCCATCAGGACCTGGTCGGCGAGGCCCTTCGCCTCCAGGTCGCGCTGGAACGCGAGCACCGCGTCGCAGGTGCGGCCGAGATTGGTCGTGAAGCCGCTGTCCTGAGCGGAGTGGGTGTCATAGCCGCCGGGCGCGGTGATGCTGACGCAGCTCAGGGGCATGCCGCGGTCGAGCATCTCGGCGACCCCGGCCAGCCTCCGGGCGAAGGGGTTGTTCGCATACGCCGGCGGGACCGTGAAGCCGCTGAAGCTCGCCAGGTCCTCGCGCAACTTGTCGGTCTGGGCGGTGGCCCGCCGCGCCTGAGTCAGCGCCGGAGAGTCGGAGGGCAGGCTGCCGAAGTTCCCGAAGGCCTCGAACATCGGATCCTCGACGGGATCGCCCACGCCGTGAATCCACATGTCGTAGTCGGTGACCTCGCTCACCGCGGCGACCGGCTTGTCGGCCGTCGCCAGTGAGGGGGAGAGGCTGCCGTCCAGCGAGAGGCCCTGCAGCGGGTTGTCGTCGGCTCCCTGGCGGTCCAGGTAGCGCCCGAGCCAGCCGGTGCTGCCGGCGACCTCGAGCTTGCCGATCTCGTAGAAGTGGCGCGAGGTGAAGTGGGACTGGTTCGGGCTCGTGTAGCCGATTGCCGGGAACGCCGAGACCTTGCCCTCGCCGTGAAGCGTGCGCAGGCCCTCGGCGGCGGGATGCCACTGGAGGCTGGGGTCCTCGCTGAAGGCCCTGGCGGGGTTGGGCGGCAGGGCCAGCGTCGGCCGCAGGCTCGCGTACTGGGAGTGACCGGTCGGGGCCAGGACGCTCATCGAGTCGATGCCGCCGTCGAAGAAGACGGAGACGAGCACCCGGCCGTTGGTGGCGGCGTGCGCAATGCCGTCCTCGAAGGCGGCCAGCGGCAGCTTCGTCGCCCCGTAGACCGCCATCGCGAGGCCCGCGCTTCGCGACAGGAACGTCCGGCGCGAGAGCCCGGTGCCGGCCGGAACCGGCATCCCGTTCTCGATCGCCGGCAGGCCCTTGCCCGCCTCCGCCGCCCTGGCGACGCCGTCTCGCATGAGCTGGGACCGCGTGTAGTTGTTGCAGCAGTTGTGTTTCGGCACGGCCGGATCCTCGTCAGGCGAGCAGCAGGTCGGGGGAGATGGCGATCAGCTGGCGGAGCGCGTTCTGGCGCATGGCCCGGTACGGGCTTCGTTGCCAGTCGGCCAGCGAAACCGGGAACGCGCTGTTGGAGAAGCTGAGGAGCTCGCTCTGCTGATGGGTCCGCATCGGCGGGTAGTCCCAGACGCCGAGGGCCCTGTCGAGCGCGGGGCCAGGCGCCTCGTTCGGGTCGTAGTCGGGGCCGTTCCAGGGGTCGAAATAGCTGTCCTCGAGCGCGTAGGTGATGATCAGCCAGCGGGCGCGCATGCGCGAGGTGTCGAGCCAGCGGGTGTCGTCCCAGCCCGAGACGTTGGGGGGCCAGAACAGCTGCTGGCCCGCCATGTCGCAGAGCCAGGTCCAGTCGTCCGTGTCGACGAAGCGGCCCAGGGTGCGCAGGAGGCCGGCGAGGTAGACGACCGGCGGCTTCACCATCGGCGGCCCCTCGTAGAGGTCGGGGTGCTTGAGGATCGCCTCGACGACCGGCTTGATCGCGTACCCGTTCGACGTGTAGAGGGACTCGAGCGCCGCCTGCGTCGTCGGGTGCGGCGGCTGCGGGATGAAGTAGCTCCAGAGCTTCTTGACGAAGAAGGAGGGGTGGGCCGGGTTCTCCAGGCACAGCTGCGGGACCTGGTCCCAGTTCCAGTTCCCGGTCCGTCCAAAGATCGTCTTGTTGTTGTTGTCGTGGCGGTTGGGGTCGAAGCGGAAGTTGTAATTGCCGAGCTCCGAGGACCAGTCGCTGCGCCAGCCCGTCAGCCCCCGCGCCGCCTGGCGGATGTCGTCCTCGGTATACGCGTCGACGCCGAAGTCGACATGGCGGTCCGCGCCCAGGGTGAAGAGCTCCATCAGCTCCCGGGCGTAGTTTTCGTTCGGGGCCTGCCTGCGGTTCTCGTTCCCGTTGAGCCAGACCAACATTGCGGGGTCCTTGGTGACGTTGATCGTGAGCTGCAGGAAGGAGCCGAGGCCGCCGGGTCGGAACAGGTTCGACTGGTCGATCATGTGCTGGGAGTTGTCGACCCCGGAGTTCGACGTCGCGAACCAGTCGTGGAAGATCAGCGCCATCCGCTCCGGCAGCGGGTTTGCCGCGCGGACCATGCGATCGAGCCACCAGAGATGGTCGTGCCCCCACGCGTCCACCGGCGCCAGCGGGTTCCCGTCGTCGTCGGTGGGTGCCGGGCCGACGAGCTCGTCTCCCACCGGGTTCGTAAGCGCCTGGACGGCGGTGTTCAGGCCGAGCTGCGCGAACTCGAGTGCCTGCCCCGGCTTGGGTCCGAAGCCGGCGCGGTCGAGCAGGCGCTTCGCCTGTATCCGGCCGAAGGGGCCGTCGTACGGGTAGGCGCTCCAGGGCTGCGCGGCGGCCGGCGCCGGCGGGTTCTGGGCCTGCGGCAGGGGCCGAGGCGGGGGCTGGGCGGTCTGGGGCTCGTCGCGCCACTCGACGATCTCGCGCACGAGCCCGTCGCCGGCGGAGTCGTCCCAGCCGACGATGTGCTTGTGCTTAGTCGTCGATGCGGGCGGCGGAGCGGGCGCCGCCGCCTTCTTGCGCTTCCTCTTCTTCTTGCGCTTCTTGCGCTTCCGGCTCGAATGCGCGATCGGCATGCGCAGCTTGCCCTCCGTGGCCATCTGATTCGGTTCGACGCCTCTGCGGGGCGACTTTAGCGACGCCTGCGGTGGGCGACAAGAAGCTCAGCGGACGTTCACCCCGCTATCGGGTATGCGTACCCTCGTCGCATGGCGGGCGCTCCCTACGTGCTCATCGCCGTCACCTCCGCGATCGCTGCCGGAGTGATCGGCCGCGCCAAGGGCAGCTCCTTCTTCATCTGGTTCATGGTCGGCCTGGTGCTGCCGCTGATCGGCGTCGTGGCGGTGATCCTCTACCGCACCGAGCACGAGGAACCCGAGCGCCAGTGCCCGACCTGCAACAAGGTGGTGAAGCTCTACGTGCAGGTCTGCCCGCGCTGCGGGACCGACCTCTACCTGCCGGACCCGTCCGAGGTGCGTCCGGGTCCGGGATGACCGCGAGGAGGGACGCCGAACGTTCCTGCTGATCAGCCGAGGCCGGTGACGCCGACGTGAGGGGTGAGCGACCCATTCATGGTGACCGGTCCCTCCATGGTGCACTGAGACTCGATGGTCGCGGTCGTCGCGGGTCCTGCGTACACGTGCAGTTCGGTCACCTGAACCTCGTCTGGGACCGGCCCGTCCGGGAGGACGACCTCTGGGAATTGAAGCTCGTGAACGCCATTCCCTCCCGAGAAGGTGATCCGCCCAAAGCACTCCATCGTGCCCATTCCGCCCGAGTTGTCGATGCCCTCGGCTTCGACGGCGATGGCCAGCTGTGCCGGTCCGAGGTCTTGCACCACCACGTTCGAGAGGAACAGCGTTACGGGGCTGCCGCCGGGAGGCTCGATGTTGAAATCCTCTGAGGCGCCGCTGATGAGCCGGGTGTTCGCGTTGGCGGGAGAACCCGGCGTCCCCGGCGGCCCGGGCGGGCCGGTGTTTCCGCGCAGCGCCTGCTGAGCGGCCGAGCTGATCTTGGCCTGGGTGACCGCGCCGTCCGTGATGTGCTTCGTCTTTACGGAATTCTTGGTGAGCTTCACGGCCGCGTAGGCGCCGCCGCCGAGCGCCAGAAAAACGGCGATCGTGGCCATCACGTTTGCGTAGGTGAGCCTGTCCCGCAGCGCCGTCATTCCCTCGTTATCACCGCTTTGCGAAACGAGAAACAGATCAGCGCAGCCAGGTGCGCACGATCGCGTTGGTGAAGCCGAGCCCGTAGCGGACCACCGCCGGCTTCTTCGAGTGGCCGTGCAGCCGCTTCTGGACGGTCACCGGGACCTCCCTGGCGGGGATGCCCCGCTTGATCGCCTCGATCATGAACTCGGAGGTGTGAAACTGCTCCTGGCGCAGGACGAGCTGGGGCAGCACCGCGGTGCGCACGGCCCGGTAGCCGTTGGAGCAGTCCGAGACCCTGGTCCGGGTGATGAACGAGACGATGCGGTTGAAGAACACGATCCCCAGCTCGCGCGAGCGGGAATTGGGATCCGCCTCTCCCAACACGCGCGAGCCGTGGGCCATGTCGACCTCGCCGTCGACGATCGGCTTCACGAGCCGCTCCATCTCGGCGGGCAGGTGCTGTCCGTCGGCGTCGAGGGTGACGACGATCTGCGCGCCTGACTCGGCCATCAGGCGATAGCCGGTCCGCAGGGCCGCGCCGCCGCCGCGGTTGATGACGTGGCGGGCGACCACCGCGCCGGCTCTGGCGGCCTCGTCGCTGGTGTTGTCGCGGGAGCCGTCGTCCACGACCAGCACCGAGGTCTCGAGCCCGCACACCTCGCGCGGCACCCGCTCGATCACACCGGCGACGCTGTCGGCCTCCTCGTACGCGGGGATGACCACGGCCACGCGGTCCTTGAATTGCTTGGGGAGACCGGCGTTTCGGAACTCCTCCCAGGCCAGGCCCTCGAGCAGGGCCGAGAGCTGCTGGCCCTGGCGCGCTGAGACGGTCAGCGCCCGCATCACCAGCAAGAACAAGATTGCAATCGCAAATACAGCCAAGCCGAGGATCCGCTCCCCGTTCCCGCGCTCGAAGGCGAACAGCTCCAGCACGGCGTCGACCAGCTCCGTGCCGGCGACGATCGCGAGGGTCAGCCCCCCGAAGATCCCCAGCAGCACGGCGCCATTCGAGAGCTGGTGCCGGCGCCAGATCGCGAAGGCGATCAGCGCGATCGCGAAGACCAATCCGCCCGCACGCAGGGCGGTCAGCTCGTCGGGAAAGACGGATGCGAGGGTCAGAACGGGCGTCAAGGGGCAGGCAGGATAGTCCGCGTTTCCCGCTACCCTGCGCGACCTCATGCGCGTCCTGATCCTCGGGGGCGACGGCTACCTCGGCTGGCCGACCGCGATGCGCTTCTCCAATCGCGGCCACGAAGTCTCCGTCGTCGACAACTTCGTACGCCGCCGCTGGGTCGAGGCCCAGGGCAGCGATTCGCTGACCCCGATCCTCTCGCTCGAGGAACGCATTGGCGCCTGGAAGGAGGTCTCGGGCAACGAGATCCGCTCCTTCGTCGGCGCGATCGAGGACCCGGAGTTCCTCGAGGGCGTCATCACCGAGACGAGGCCCGAGGCGATCATCCACTACGGCGAGCAGCCCTCGGCGCCCTACTCGATGGCGAGCCGTGAGCAGGCGGTGGAGACCCAGCAGGCGAACGTGATCGGGAACCTCAATCTCCTCTTCTTCATGCGCGATCACGTCCCGGATGCGCACCTGGTGAAGCTCGGGACGATGGGCGAGTACGGCACGCCCAACATCGACATCGAGGAGGGCTACATCGAGATCGAGCACAAAGGCCGGAAGGACACCCTCCCGTTCCCGAAGCTGCCCGGCTCGCTCTACCACCTCTCGAAGGTCCACGACAGCCACAACATCCACTTCGCCTGCCGGATCTGGGGCCTGCGGGCCACCGACCTCAACCAGGGCGTCGTCTACGGGATCGAGACCGACGAGACCGCCCGCGACGAGCGCCTCTGCACCCGCTTCGACTACGACCAGACCTTCGGCACGGTGCTCAACCGGTTCTGCGTCCAGGCCGTGATCGGCCGGCCGCTGTCGGTCTACGGCAAGGGCGGCCAGACCCGCGGCTTCCTCAACATCCGCGACACGCTCCAGTGCGTCGAGTTGGCCGTCGAGAACCCCGCCGACGCGAGCGAGTTCCGCGTCTTTAACCAGTTCACCGAACAGTTCTCGGTCGGGCAGCTCGCGGACCTGGTCAAGGAGTCCGCCGCCGAGCTCGGGACCGAGGTCGAGATCGAGCATCTCGACAACCCGCGCGTGGAGATGGAGGAGCACTACTACAACGCCACCCACACCAAGCTGCTCGACTTGGGTCTCGATCCGGCCCTTCTCGGCGATGAGCTGGTGCGATCGATGCTGAAGACGATCGACCGGCACCGCGACCGGCTGATCGAGGCGGCGATCGAGCCGAGCATCAAGTGGAACCCGAAGCCCGCGGGCGTGACCCCCTAAGCTCTCGCCGCGATGAGAGGCAGAGCGCTGATGACCAGGGTGCTCGTCGCCGCCGCCCTGCTTGGCGTCGGTGGCGGCACGCTCGCCGCCTGCGGCGATGGCGATGAGGAGAGCGCCCCGGAGGGCTTCGTCGCCGAGGCCGACGCCGCGTGCACCGACGGGGCGGAGCGGCTCGCCGAGCACACGACCGATCTGGGCGCGCCCCTCGAGCCGACGCAGTCGAAGGACTATCTCCCCGAGCAGATCGAGATCAGCGAGGAGGTCCTCGCCGGGCTCGAGGACGCGGGGGACGAGGCCGACCAGGAAGCCGCCCGGCCGCTGATCGAGAACCACGGGAAGCAGGTCGACACGCTGGACGAGCTGCTCAGGCGGGCGGAGACGATCGACATCAACGTCCCCGATCAGATCCACCGCTTCCACAGGGTGGAGGACGAGTACGACGCGCTCGCGGCGGAGGGGCGACGGATCGCCGCCGACCTGGACCTGATGGCGTGCGCGGGTGAGCTGTCCCCAGACCAGGCGGACGAACTCGAGGCGACGATCACCGACATCTTCACCAGGGGGGACCCGGCCCACTGCACCGAGGACTACACCGACAACTACGTGGAGCGCCAGGCCGGGCCCGACGGGCTGTGTGAGGAGCTCGAGCGGACCCTCGAGCAGGCGAAGTCGGTTGAGATCGTGTCGAAGTACGGCGTTGACGACATCAGCGCCAGCGCGCTCATCGTCCTCCCGCCGATCGCCGACGAGCCGGAGCGCGCCGTGCTGGTCAACTTCATCCGCGAGGACGACCGCTGGAAGCTCGACTCGACCTTCGACGTTCCGCTCCCGACGCAGGGAAACTCCCAGTAGCGAGCCGGGACCAGTAGCTACCATCGGCTCATGCGCGCGGCTGACGCACTGATGGAGGCCCTCAAGGCCGAGGGCGTCGAGCACGTCTTCGGGATTCCCGGCGGGGCGAACCTGCCGACCTACGACGCGATCTACGACGCGGACCTGACCCACATCCAGGCCAGGCACGAGCAAGGGGCCGGCCACATGGCCGAGGGCTACGCCAAGTCCTCGGGCCGCGTCGGCGTGGCGATGGCCACGTCGGGCCCCGGCGCCACGAACCTGGTCACCGCGATCGCCGACGCGATCATGGATTCCGTCCCGACCGTCTTCATCACCGGCCAGGTGCGCACCGAGCTCATCGGGACGGACGGGTTCCAGGAGGCGGACGTCACCGGGATCACGCTGCCCATCGTCAAGCACTCGATGATGGTCACCGACCCACGCCATATCCCCGAGTACATCCACCAGGCCTTCCACATCGCCTCGACGGGGCGTCCGGGACCGGTCCTCGTGGACGTTCCGCAGGACCTCTCACGCGCGGACATCGAGTATGAGCCGAGCACCGAGCCCGTCGAGCTGGCCGGCTACAAGCCCTCGACCGAGGGCAACATCAAGCAGGTCAAGATCGCCGCGAAGGCGATTGCCAACGCCAGCCGACCGATCATCTACGCCGGCGGCGGCGTCATCAACGCCAACGCCTCGGACGAGCTGCGCGAGTTCTGTCTCTCGGACAACTTCCCGGTCACCTGCACGCTGATGGGCCTGGGCGGCTTCCCGGCGCCGCACGACCAGTGGCTGGGGATGCTGGGGATGCACGGGACCCGCACCGCCAACTACGCGATGGACAACGCGGACCTGATCGTGGCGGTCGGCGCCCGCTTCGACGATCGGATCACAGGCAAGCTCAACGAGTTCGCGCCGCGCGCCAAGTTCGTTCACATCGACATCGACCCGGCCGAGATCTCCAAGAACGTCCCGGCTCACATCCCGATCGTCGGAGACGCCAAGCAGGTGCTGCCGAAGCTGACCAAGGAGTACCGCGCGCTCAAGGCCGACAGCTCACGCCTCGACGAGTGGTGGAAGCGGCTTCGGGACTGGCAGGAGGAGTACCCGCTGGGCTATGAGCGCTCCGAGACGGGCGAGATCAAGCCGCAGGCGATGGTCGAGGCGATGTACAAGGCCACGGGCGGCGACGCGATCATCACCTCGGATGTCGGCCAGCACCAGATGTGGGCGGCGCAGTACTACCACTTCGACCAGCCGCGCCGGTGGATCAACTCCGGCGGCCTGGGAACGATGGGCTTCGGCCTGCCGTCCGCGATCGGCGCTCAGGTGGCGAACCCGGAAACGCCGGTGGTCTGCCTCGCGGGGGACGGCAGCCTGATCATGAACTGCCAGGAGCTGGCCACCGCGGTCCGGCACGAGATCCCGGTCAAGGTCTTCCTGATGAACAACGGCTACTTCGGCATGGTCCGCCAGTGGCAGGAGCTGTTCTGGGAGGGCCGCTACTCGTCCGTCGAGATGGGCCCCAGCCCCGACTGGGTCAAGCTCGCCGAGGCGTTCGGCGCCACAGGCATGCGCGTGGAGGACCAGGGCGAGGTCGAGGGCGCGATGCGGGACGCGCTCGCCGCGGAGGGCCCCGTGCTGCTGGATGTCATGGTCAGCAAGGAGGAGAACTGCTACCCGATGATTCCCGCCGGCGCCGCCGCGAGGGACATGGTGGGCGGTCCCGAACCCGCCTCCAAGGAGGCCTGACGAGATGGAAGCAGGGACTCCAGACCTGATCAAGCTCGAGGATCTCGACGCCGTCTCGGGCCGCCTGACCGGGCGCAAGCACCTGCTGTCGATCCTCGTGGAGAACAAGCCCGGCGTCCTCGCACGGATCGCCGGCCTGTTCAGCCGCCGCGGGTTCAACATCGAGACCCTGGCCGTCGGCCCGACCGAGGACCCGCAGATCTCGCGCATCACGCTGACGGTCGACGGTGCCCTTCATCCGATCGACCAGGTGACGAAGCAGCTCCACAAGCTCGTCAACGTCATCAAGATCCGCGACATGGAGCCGGGCGACACGATCGCCCGCGAGATGGCGCTGTTCAAGGTCTCCGCCCCTGTGGAGAGCCGCGCCGAGATCATGCAGTTCGCCGAGATCTTCCGAGCCACGATCGTCGATGTCTCGCGCCGCTCGTTGACGATCGAGGTCACCGGCAGCGCCGACAAGATCGAGGCCTTCGAGCGGATGATCCGCCCGCACGGCCTGATCGAGATGGTGCGCACGGGCGAGGTCGCGATCGCCCGCGCCAAGCCCGAGTCGTAGCGACCATCGGACAGCGGCTCTGCCGGACCGGGCCTCGGGCGAGGAATATCCTCGTCTCGATGCCCCCCGACCCGTCTTCTGCGAACACCGGCGATGGTGCGGATCCGCGTCCGCCGGCAGTCACGTTCGTGACAACGGAGCACTTCGTGCTCCAGGGCGCGAGGGCGTCGACCATCGCCGAGTCGACGGGACGGGCAAGCATGTTCCTCGCGGCCGTATCCGGGGGGCTTGTGGCCCTTGGCCTGGTCGCCACGGCAACCAGCGTGGGCTCGGCCTTCTACGCCTTCGCCCTCGTTCTCCTTCCCACGCTCGCGTTCGTCGGTGTCGTGACGTTCGAGCGCGCGCTGCAAACCGGTGTCGAGGACTATGGGTATGCCAGGCGGATCGCCCTGCTTCGCGGCTACTACTTCGACCACGCGCCCGAGCTGGCACCGTATCTGCTCAGCGTGCCGGAATCGGAGCGGCTTCGTGTCCAGGGGCTCGGCGGCGATCGTTTCCAGGGCTACCGGACCGTCTCGGGCATGCTCGCCGTGATCACCGCGGTTCTCGCAGGGTCCACGGCGGGACTCGTAGGTGCGGTCATCTCGGACCACTCCCTGGTGATCTCGCTGGTTTCGGGCGCGCTCGCGGCCGCAGTCACCCTCGCCGGCCTGATGCGGCTCCACGAGGCCGCGTGGAAGACCGCCCGCTCGCTACCGGTGAGCTTCGAAGACGAGTGATGCTCGAGACGTCGGTCAGGGACGGATTGCTTGCCACGATGGGCGATGCCCTCGGCCGGGCGAGCGCGCGCGGCGGGCGCGCGATCGCCAGCGCCACCACCGAGGTCGACCCGGTGGATGTGACGGCGGCCGTGCTCGGGTCGCGGCTCGCCTCGGACCGCTGGTTCTGCTGGGAGCAGCCGGACCGCGATGGGTTCGCCCTGGGAGCGCTGGGCAGCGCCCACGAGGTGGTCTCGCGGGGCGAGCGGCGCTTCGAGGAGGCGGCCGCCGACTGCGCTGACCTCGTCCGGGATGCCGTGGTCGAGACCCCGCCCGATCTCCCCGCGGGCGCTGGGGTCGTGTGGACAGGGGGTTTCGCCTTCGCGCCGGATGGCGGTGGCTCGCCGCCCTGGTCGTCGCTGCCGCCGGCACTGATGGTCCTGCCCGAGCTGTCGCTGCTGCGCAGCGGCGATCGCTGCTGGTTGACGGTGAACGCCGTGGTCGCGGGGGAGGACGATGCCGCCGCCGCGATCGCGCGCCTCGGGGGGCGCCTCTCCGGCCTCCGCACCGGGACTCTCGGGCCGCTCGATCCAGCCCCGACGGGCCGCGCCGAGATCGACAGCGCCCTGCCGCCGAGCCATTACGAGCAGGCCGTCGCCGAAGCGGTGGAGCGAATCGGCGCCGGCGAGCTCGCGAAGACCGTCCTGGCGCGAGAGGTGACCGTGAAGGCTCCGGCCGCCCATGACCCGGGAGTGATCCTGGCTGCCCTGCGCGAGCTCTTCCCATCCTGCTTCACGTTCTGCGTCGGCACGCCCGAGGCAGCGTTCCTCGGGGCGAGCCCGGAGCTGCTGGTCCGCCGGCGCGGGGCCGGAGCCGCCACGGTCGCCCTGGCCGGATCGACACGCCGCAGCGCCGATCCGGCGGTGGACGACCACCTCGGAGAGCAGATGCTGCGCAGTCCGAAGGTGCGCGAGGAACACGAGATCGTCGCCCGCAGGATCGCGCGGCTGCTCCGCCCGCTCTCGGTCTGGGTCGAGGCCGAGGACGAGCCCGGCCTCGCGCAGATCGCCAACATCCAGCACCTGGCGACGCCGATCCACGCGCAGCTTGCCGAGCCTCGCTCCGCCGTCGAGCTGGCCGGCGTCCTTCATCCCACCCCGGCGGTGGGGGGCGAGCCTCGCGAGCGGGCGGTCGAGCTGATTTCCGAGCTCGAGGACCTGGACCGGGGCTGGTACGCGGGCCCGGTCGGCTGGATGGACGCCGCCGAGGACGGGGAGTTCTGCGTCGCCCTGCGCACGGCGCTCCTTCGCGACCGCGTGGCCCACCTCTACGCGGGCTGCGGGATCGTCGTCGGCTCGGACCCGGCGGCCGAGCTCGACGAGACCGAGCTGAAGCTCGAGGCGCTGCTGCCGCTGTTGACGGCCTAGCCACAACTGGGGGTTGACCGCATCCGCGGTTGACGCTACGGTGCGGCCGATGGGAGGGATCCTTCGGCGGGGGCTTCTTTCGGCGACGGCGTTTGCGGCGCTGGCGCTCTCCCCGGCGAGCGCTGCGGCGGGGGGCATCAACGAGCGCTTCGCCGAGCCCGGGGGCGACGGCGACCCGAACCTCTGCACTGCGGGCGACCCCTGCGACATCCAGGCGGCGGTTGAAAGTGGCACGGTGGACCCGGGGGACACGGTCACGCTTCTACCCGGTACCTATGCCCTCGGGGCCGATGAGCTGACCATGAGCGAGGGGACCATCCTCCGCGGTCAGCCGGGGCAGGCCCGTCCGCTCCTGACCTCCAACTCCGCGAACGGCTTGGTGGTCGCGGGAGGGGCGGGCGCCGCCACCATCCGCCGGATCGAGATGTCGCACACCGGCACCGACAACGGCATCCTGCTCAGCTCGAGCACCGCGATGGCCGAGCAGGTGATTTCGGCCTCGAGCGGGCTTTTCGCGTGCGCCGGGAGAGTGCTGTGGCGCGACAGCGTCTGCGTGCTCAATTCGCCGTCTACCGGCACGGGCGCGGCGGGCTCATCGTGCGGCGCATGCACCGGGACGGTCACGCTTCGCAACGTCACGGCCATCAGCCGCGTCAACGGCAAGCCCGGGGTCGCGCTCCTCGCCGTCGCCGGTGGGATCTTGACGGTGGATGCGAGGAACGTGATCGCTGACGGCACGACGGTTGATGCGCTCCCCGTTACCGACAGCGGAAGTTCAGCGACGATCACGCTTGCGAGTTCCAACTACGACACCGTCAGCATGATGGGTCCCGGCGCTTCGGTCACGGCAGCCGGCCTGCCGAACCAGACAGCGCTGCCGCTGTTCGTGAACGCCGCCGGGAATGACTTCCATCAAGCGCCCAATTCCCCGACGATCAACGCAGGAGCGCCTGATGCCATGCTCGGCACGGTCGACCTGGACGGCGATCCACGGACTCTCGGCGGAGTCCCGGACATCGGCGCGGATGAGTTCGTCCCGCCGGTTTCGACCGTGAACCCGACCCCGGGTGCGATTCAGCCCAAGAAGAAATGCAAGAAGAAGAAAAAGAAGAAGACACGGGCATCCGCGGCCGCGAAGAAGCGCTGTAAGAAGAAAAAGAAGAAGTAGCGGCGTTACCGAGCCAGGGCCGTCGTTGCGCGCTCGGCCAGACGGCGGTGAAGTTCCAGGTTCTCGCGGCGGTCGGTCCTGACGACGATCGCGCGAGAGCCGCCGGTCAGAGCGGCGGCCAGCTCGCCTCTGCCGGACGGAGCTGTGACGCTGAGGCCATGGGCCGTTAGGACCCGCTCGAGGTCCTGCCCGGACGGCGTGCCCAGGATCGCCTCGAACTCCTCGTCGCCGAGGACGTCCGCCTGGGGCAGGAAGTGGAAGATGCCGCCGCCGCCGTTGTCGATGACCAGCAGGCGGAGGTCCGGGCACTGGCGCGCCGCGGCGAGGCCGCCGAGGTCGTGCAGCAGGGCCAGGTCGCCCAGCACCGCCCAGGTCCGACCTCCGGCGGCCGCGGCGCCGGCGGCGGTCGAGGTCAGCCCGTCGATCCCGTTAGCGCCCCGGTTCGCCAGGAACCGGACCCGCGCGTCGCCCGGCGGCATGAACGCCTCCAGGTCCCGGACGGGCATGCTCGATGCGGCGAGGACCTGGTCGCCGTCCGCCAGAACCTCGGCGAGGGCCCGCCAGACCCCGGGCTCGCTCAGCTCATCCAGGGGCCCGAGCACCTCCTCGACGGCCTTCCGGACCGCCCGGTCGGCCTCGAGCCAGCCGCTCGCCCAGGCCTCATCCGCGTGCTCGGAAGCGCGGGCGCTGACGAGCGGGGTGCCGGTGGGCGCGAGCCGGGCCACGAGCTCGCGCGCGACGGTTGCCGGGTCCGCCCGCAGAACCGTGTCGGCGCGGCGCGTCGGCTCCCTCCACTCCGACACCGGGTCAACGACGACCTGTTGCAGGCCGGGCGCCTCTGCCAGCCATTGCCGGAGAGCCTTGCTGGTCGGCATGTCGCCGAGGCGGATCACCAGCTCCGGGGCCAGCGCCTCGGGGCCCCGGCGGGCGATCGCGTCGTAGGCGGAGACGATCCGCGTCCGGTCATGGCGGCCCCAGCGAAGCTGCGAGGTCGGCTCGGCGAGGATCGGGTAGCCAGACGCGGCGGCAAGCTCGGCCACCGGCTCGCCGAGGTCGAGGTCCGGTTGCCGGCCGGCGACGATCACGCCGCGCGGGGCCTCCGCGATCCGCTCGGCCACATCGTCGATCAGGGCCGGCTCCGGCGACCCGGCCGTACGGGCCACCGCCGTCAGGGGGCGCTCGCCGCGGCCCCCCAGAGCAAGCGGATCGGTTGCCGTGACGTCTCCCTCGATGGGAATCGGCGCCAGCGGATCGCGCCAGGGGACGTTCAGGTGGACGGGTCCGGGCCGGGGGTCCCCGGCCGCCGCGGCGTATGCCCGGCAGGCGACGGAGCGAAAGTGGAGCAGGCCGGAGTCGTCCGCCTCGTGGGTGCCGACCTCGCAGAACCAGCGGACGGCGTCTCCGTAGAGCTTGAGCTGGTCGATCGTCTGTCCGGCGCCGATGTCTCGCAGCTCCGGAGGGCGGTCCGCGGTCAGCACGATCATCGGCACCCCGGCCTCGTCGGCCTCGACCACCGCGGGGTGGAGGTTGGCCGCGGCGGACCCGGAGGTGCAGAGGACGGCGCCCGGCACGCGGCTCGCGAGAGCCGTTCCCAGGGTGAAGAACCCCGCGCTGCGCTCGTCGAGCAGCACGGTGACCTCGATCGAGGGCTGGCGCCAGAGGGCGAGCGCCAGCGGCGTGGAGCGAGAGCCGGGGGAGATGGCTGCCCTGCGCACCCCGCAGCGCGCCAGCTCCTCCACCATCGCCGTGGCCAGCGCGGTGTTGCGGTTGGTCGAATCCACCTCAGAGACGGTAGATCACACCAGCCGGCGGGCCGCAAGCGCCTCTTCGTCGAGCGAGACGCCCAGGCCTGGCTCATCCCGCACCACGAGCCGGTCACCCTCGAGGGCGGCGCCGGTGCCCACGCTGCCGTCGAACAGCCGCTCGGTGGCGAGCCCGTGCGCGAGGTCCCCCGTTGCCCGGCGGGCGGGGAGAGCCTGGGCCGTATGCGCCGCGGCGGCGATCCCGACCGGTCCCTCGAGGGCGCTCGAGAGGTACACGGGAAGTAGCTCGGCGACCTCGAGCGCCGCGGAGATGCCTCCGACCTTGGCCAGCTTCACCGTGGCCAGGCTGCAGGCCTCGAGCTCGATCGCCCGGCGCGCGTCACGGGTGCCGTTCACGCTCTCGTCGGCGGCCAGCGGGATTCGCGTGTTCGGGCGGAGGCGAGCCATCTGCTCGAGCCCGCTGACGGGCTCTTCGACCAGCTCGATCGTGTTCCGCGCCAGGGCCCGCAGGCGCTCCACCGCCTCGTCCGGGGTCCAGGCGCCGTTGGCGTCCAGGCGGATCCGGGCGTCGGACCCGAGCGCCTGGCGCACGGTCGACACCTGGGCGACGTCGCCGGCCATGCCGACCTTGAGCTTGAAGGTGCGGAAGCCATCGCCGGCCCAGCGCTCGACGGCCGCCAGAAGCACCGACGGGTTGGCCGCGGGAAGCGTGGCATTGCAGAGAACCGGCTTCGCCTCGGAGGCGCCGAGCAGGCGCCAGACCGGAACGCCCGCCGCCCGCGCAGCGAGGTCGTGCAGCGCGATGTCGAGGGCGGCCAACGCAGGGGCGGAGGCCCCGCGGGCGCGGCAGCGCGCGACGGCGGCCCAGACCCGATCCGGGTCTAGCCCCGTCTCGGAGAGCTGCGGCAGGCAGATCTCCTCGAGTTCTCGCGCGAGCGCCCGCACGTCGGCGCCTCCGCGGAGGGAGAGACCGGCCGTCTCGCCAAGGCCCTCGAGGCCGTCGGCGCGAACCCGCACCAGCAGCAGCTCTCGTTCGCGCAGCTCGCCCCTGGCTGTCACGTACGGCTCGGAGAACGGGAGGGAGTAGGGGATCGCCTCCAGCGACTCGAGGCGCATCGTCAGAGGTCGCTCCGGGCGAAGGCGCGAAGCGCGGCGAAGGTGACCAGGCCGGCGTACGCGCAGCACCAGGCGATATCGGCCACGCCGGCGTGCTCTGAGCCGCCGAAGGGCCCGAGGTTGATCGCCACCTCGGTCAGCCCCCTGGTGTCGGAGGTGAGCAGGTCGAGCCCCGCCTGATAGAGCGTCTCGAACGGCAGCAGCACGGCTGCGATCCCGGCGATCTGCTCGAGCCGTTCGCTGTCGAGGCCCTCGCCGATCTGGTCCAGCAGGCCCGCGGTCAGGCCCGCGCCGAAGACCATGAAGGCGGCGATCCCGTTCGCGGTCGCGGTCAGGAAGACCGAGCCGAGGACACTGAGGCACGCGACGATCGCGATGGCGCCCATCAGGCACAGCGCCGGCGTGATCAGGTTGTCCGGGCTCCAGTCGCCCGCGAGCCAGGTGAGCAGGACGATGACCGAGTAGACGCCGGCGCCGTAGCCGCCGGCCACGGCCGCCGCCGCCCCCAGTCGCCCGAGCAGCACCGAGTCTCGTCCGAGCGGCCGCACCACCAGGGGCTGCAGCGTGCCGCGCTCCGCGTCGCCGCGGACGGCCGACATCGTCATGAACACCGCGAGGACCACGCCGAGGAAGAGCGTCACGAACATCCCCAGCCCCACCAGCGTTCCACCGGCAAGGGTCCTCTCCTCGACCAGATCCCCTCCGTCGAGGCCCTGGCCCTCGATCTCGTTGAAGACGGCGAAGGTCCCGAACCCGTAGAGGACGAGGAACGCGGCGGTGAGCAGCAGGATGACCACGAAGACGCGGCGCCGGGTGGCCTCGGCGATCGAGTATCGGGCGATCAGCACGATGGAGCTCATGGCTTCTCCTCGCCGACGGTCTCGATGTAGAAGTCCTCGAGCGTGGACTTGACGGGGCGCACGGCGTAGACGCGCCTGCCCTTCGCCACGAGATCGGCCACCAGCCGCGGGATCTCATCCCGGGGCAGGTCGGGGTGGATGCTTCGCCCTTCGTCTGTCTCGACCTCCACGCCCCCGCGGGCCGTGAGCGTCTCGGTGTCGCCCTCGGCGACGATCGCCCCGCGGTAGAGGATCGCGACGCGATCGCAGACCAGCTCGACCTCGCTCAGCATGTGGGAGCTGAGCAGGATCGAGACACCCTGCTCGCGAAGCCGGGTGAGGGCATCGCGAATCGTCCGCCGCCCGGCCGGATCGAGTGCGCTGGTCGGCTCGTCCAGCAGCAGGAGGCGCGGCGCCCCGACCATGGCCTGCGCGAGGCCCAGCCGCTGCTGCATCCCCTTCGACATGGTCTCGACCCGCCGACCGACCTCGTCGCCGAGGCCGACCAGCCCGAGCAGCCGCTCGCGCTCCTCCAGTCCTCCATCTGACCCCATCAGGTCCTGGTGGAGCTTCACCACCTCGCCCGCGGACAGCCAGCCCGGGAAGCGGAACAGCTCCGCCAGGTAGCCGATCGTGGCGTTCGCCTCGCGGGTTCCCGGCTCGTGGCCGTTGATCCTGACCTCGCCGGTGGTCGGGCGGACGAGGCCGCAGGCGATCTTCGCCAGCGTCGACTTCCCGGCCCCGTTCGGCCCGAGGAGCCCGCAGAGCTCACCCTCCGCGACCTCCAGGTCGATCCCGGCCAGCGCCGCGGTCGTCCCGTAGCTCTTCTGCAGCGAGTCGACGCTGAGGACCGTCATCGGCTCAGCCGCCGATCAGGAGCCCGGCGGCGACGAGCGCGCTGAAGGCGCCAAGGACGGTGCCCGTGCGGGCCAGGGCCGCATTCAGCGCCGGGCCGTCGGTCCTGGTCAGCACCGGCCGCGCCGCGTGCCAGGCCAGGGGGAGGGTGAGGAAGCCGAGCATCGCCCACCAGCGCTCCGGATCGTCGTCCTCGGCCACGAGCAGGGCGACGGGAAGCGCGGCATAGGCGAGCGCGAGCAGGGCCACGTAGAGCCGCCGGGACCGCTCTCGGCCGACGCGCACCGCCAGGGTGTTCTTGCCCGCCCGGCGGTCGGTGTCGATGTCGCGGACGTTGTTGACGACGAGGATGGCGGTCGACATCGCGCCGATCGAGATCGACAGCACGAACGGAAGCCAGCCGAGCTCCTCGACCTGCACGTAGTAGGAGCCGTTGACGGCGACGACCCCGAAGAAGAGGAAGACGAACAGCTCACCCAGGCCCGCATATCCATAGGGGCGGGGCCCGCCCGTGTAGAGAACTCCGGCGAGGATGGACGCCGCCCCCACGGCCAGGATGACCGGCCCCGCGACCGTGGCGAGGTAGATGCCGCAGCCGACCGCCACCGCGAACGCGATCCAGGTCGCGAACAGGACACGGCGTGGCGCCACGAGCCCGGCGGCGGTGACGCGCACCGGCCCGAGCCGCTCGACGGTGTCGGCGCCACGCTTGGCGTCCGAGTAGTCGTTGGCGAGGTTCGTCCCGATCTGGATGAAGATGCTGCCGGCGAGGGCTGCGGCGAAGGCGCCCCAGCGGAAGTCGTCGCTCCAGGCGGCCGCGCTGCCGACGAGCACCGGCGCGACCGCTGCGGGGAGCGTCCGCGGGCGCGCGGCCATCAGCCAGATCCGCAGTGGGCTCACGGACGCTTCGGGAACTTCGAGAAGTCCGGGGGGCGACCCTGCTGGTATGCGTTGCGGCCCTCCTGCCCCTCCTCGGTCATGTAGAAGAGCAGCGTGGCGTCGTGCGAGAGCTGCTGGAGGCCCGCCAGCCCGTCCTCTTCGGCGTTGAAACTGGACTTCAGGAGCCTGAGAGCCATCGGCGAGAGGTAGGACATCTCCCGGCACCAGGCGACGGTCTCGCGCTCGAGCTGGTCGACCGGCACGACCGCGTTGACGAGACCCATCTCGAGCGCCTCGTCGGCCTCGTAGAGGCGGCTCAGGAACCAGACCTCCTTGGCCTTCTTGACCCCGACGTTGCGTGCCAGCAGGCTCGCGCCGAAGCCGCCGTCGAAGCTCCCGACCCGGGGACCGGTCTGGCCGAAGCGCGCGTTGTCGGCGGCGATCGTCAGGTCGCAGACGAGATGCAGGATGTGGCCGCCGCCGACGGCGTAGCCGGCGACCATCGCGACCACGGGCTTGGGCAGTCGCCTGATCTGGACATGGAGGTCGCCGACGTCGAGGCGGCCGACTCCCTGCTTGGCGACCTCGTCGTCGCCCATGTATCCGTCGTCGCCGCGGATGCTCTGGTCCCCGCCCGAGCAGAAGGCCTCGGTCCCGGCTCCCGTGAAGATGATCGCCGCGACCTCGGTGTCGTCCCGCGCCCGCGTGAACGCGTCCCGGAGCTCCCTCAGGGTGGGCGGCCTGAAGGCGTTGTGGACGTCGGGCCGGTTGATCGTGATCTTCGCCAGGCCCTCCGCCCGCTCGTAGAGGATGTCCTCGTGGTTGGCCGCTTCGCGCCACTCAATCGGTGCGTAGAGCGCATCCTCGGGCGGGGCGTCCTTGTGGCGGATCGGCATCTGCGGGACGATAGCCGCCGCGTCATGCTGCTCGACAACTGGCTCGCACAACGCGCTCTAACCTCGCCCGACCGCGCGGCGGTGGTCGCCGACGCCGGCTCGCTCACATTCGGCGAGCTCGAGGCGGAGGCCACGGCCGCCGCCCGGCGGCTCGCCGGCCTGGGCGTGCGGAGGGGTTCAGAGGTGTCGATCTCGATGCCCGCCGGGCTTGAGTACGCCGTCCTGCTCCACGCGCTGATGAAGGTCGGCGCTGTGTCGATCCCGCTCGACCCTCGCCTCTCGGCGCGCGAACGTGCCGACGCCCTGCCCGAACGCCCGGCCCTGGAGCTGACCGCCACCGAGGACTCGGCCGGGCCCGAGGCGGACATGCCCCTGCTCGGGGTGGTCGACCTCGACGAGCTGCACTGCCGGGTCCTCACGAGCGGCACCTCCGGAAGTCCGACCGCTGTCGGGCTCACCTACGGCAACCACCTCTGGAGCGCCGTCGGCTCCGCCTTCAACCTCGGCGTGGACCCCGCCGACCGCTGGCTCTGCTGCCTGCCGCTCTTCCACGTGTCGGGGCTCTCGATCATGTTGCGCTCGGCCATCTACGGGACGACCGCGATCCTCCACGACGGCTTCGACGTGGACCAGGTCTCCGAGTCGCTCGAGCGCGACGACGTCAGCGTGGTCTCGCTGGTGACGACGATGCTGACTCGCCTGCTCGACGCGGGCGCGGCGATCGAACGGCCTCGCGCGATCCTGGTGGGCGGGGGGCCCGTGCCCGACGAGGTCCTCGAGGAGTCCCTGGGGCTGGGCGCGACCGTCGTCCAGACGTACGGCCTGACCGAGGCCGCGTCGCAGGTGACCACGCTCTCGCCCGCGGACGCGAAGGTGGGCAAGGGCTCCGCGGGCCGCCCCCTGCTGACGACCCATGTGCGCATCGCGGACGGGGAGATCCTCGTCCAGGGCCCGACGGTCGCGCCGGGCTGCGCCGACCAGGACGGCTGGCTGCACACCGGAGACGCCGGCCGGATCGACGCCGAGGGGTTCCTCTGGGTCGAGGGACGCCGCGACGCGGTGATCGTCACGGGGGGCGAGAACGTCATGCCCGAGGAGGTGGAGGAGGTGCTGGTCGGCCACCCCGACGTCGAGGACGCCGCGGTGGTCGGACGGCCGGACCCGGACTGGCAGAACGCGGTGGTGGCGGTCGTGGTTCCACGCCCGCAGGCCGAGCCGGAGGCCGACGAGTTGCGGAGCTGGTGCGCGGCGCGGCTCGCCCCGTTCAAGGTGCCGAAGCGCTTCGAGCTGGTCTCGGAGCTCCCCCGAACCGGTTCCGGCAAGCTGCGCCGGCAGGAGCTGCGTCGTAGGATCCGCCGCCGCATGGCGGACGAAGGAATCTTCTACGACCAGGACGCCGACCTCTCGCGGCTCGAGGGGAAGACCGTGGCCATCCTCGGCTACGGCTCCCAGGGGCACGCCCACGCGCTCAACCTGAAGGACTCCGGCGTGAACGTGGTCGTCGGGCTACGGCCCGATTCCTCCAGCCGCTCGGAGGCCGAGGCCGCCGGGCTGGAGGTCCTCGACATCGCCGACGCGGCGAGCCGCGGCGACATCGTCATGGTGCTGCTCCCCGACGAGAAGCAGGCCGAGGTCTGGCGCGACGAGATCTCCGACGGGATCGCCGAGGGCGACCTGCTGATGTTCGCCCACGGGTTCTCGATCCGCTTCGAGCAGATCGAGCCGCCCCCCGGGGTGGACGTCGGCATGGTCGCCCCCAAGGGCCCGGGCCACCTCGTCCGCCGCCAGTACGAGGAGGGGAAGGGGGTGCCCTGCCTGATGGCGGTCCACGAGGACGCCACCGGCAACGCCCGCGACCTGGTCATGGCCTACGCGTCAGGCATCGGCGGCGGGCGCGCCGGGATCATCGAGACCACCTTCAAGGACGAGGCCGAGACCGACCTCTTCGGCGAGCAGGCGGTTCTCTGCGGCGGCGCCACCGAGCTGGTTCGCGCGGGCTTCGAGACGCTGGTCGAGGCCGGCTACGACCCGCGGCTCGCCTACTTCGAGTGCCTGCACGAGCTCAAGCTGATCGTCGACCTGATGTACGAGCAGGGCGTCCAGGGCATGCGCCACTCGATCTCCAACACCGCCGAGTACGGGGACATGACCCGCGGCTCCAAGGTGATCACCGACGACACACGCGAGGCGATGCGGAAGATCCTCGCCGACATCCAGTCGGGCGAGTTCGCGAAGGAGTGGATCGCCGAGAACGAGGCGGGCCACGAGAACTTCGACCGCATGCGCGAGGAGGCCGAGGGACACCAGATCGAGCAGGTCGGCGGCAAGCTCCGCTCGATGATGCCCTGGATTTCGAAGAAGTAACCGGCCGCTGAGCTAGGGCGGCGGCACGCGCGCGCCGGGGAACCAGTGGACGCGGACGTGGTCGCCGCGCTGGTTCTCGCCGATGAAGATGAAGTCCATGTGCAGCCACAGCCCGCGGTTGAAGTAGCGCTTCACGCCGTCGTTCTCGACCTCGTACACGATGCCGGGCGCGCGGGTGTCTCCGCCGCTCACGAATCGGTCCTCCAGCACGTCACGGCCCTGGACGGCGAGATGGGCCGCGAGGCTGCTCTCGCGATGGGCCTTCGAGACGTAGGCGCGGTAGTACCAGAGGTTCATCCTCAGCTGCTCGTTTCGCTTGAGGTAAGCGCTCGAGACCCCCACGACTCCCCCGTCGCGTTCCGTCGCAACCAGGTGCACGTCGTGGATCCGCTGTGTGGCCTGGGCCTCCGTGAGCACCTGCTCGCGGCGCCAGAGGTCCAGCACGTCCTCCGGGTCCACGTCGGCTTCCTGGAAGGGGGCGAGGCTATAGCGGTCCTCGAGCGGGTACTCGGCCTCCCTCCTCTCGCTCTGGGTCGGGGAGTTCGGCAGCCCCGGCCCGATCGTGGCGTCGTCGAAGTACCGGATCCGAAGCTGAACGCCCTCCTGCGTATAGCCCGCGAACGTCAGCGCCGTGTCCTCCCAGACGGCCTCCGGGCGAAGCTCCATCTCGGCGCGCTCGGCGATTCCGACGCAGAGGCCGACCGGTCCCTCTCGGGATGTCTCGAATTCCCGCTCGACGGCGGCGAATGCCTCGTTGAAGAGTTCCGGCCAGGCCCCGGCTCCCGATTCGGCGATCAGGCTGCGATAGACCCAGAAGCTCCGGCCGCCGATCGTGCTGACGTCCTCCGCGAAGACGGAGTTGACGCCGGCGACCTTCCCGGCGGCGTCCCTGGCCACGCAGACGACCTCGGGCAGGCGGCGGCGAGCAGCTTCTTCCGGCAGCGCCTGGTGGCCGGCCCAGAAGGCGAGGATCTCGTCGGCCAGCTGATCGGACAGCCGGCCGCGCACGACCTCGACCGCCGCCACTAGCCGCCGGAGAAGCCTGGTCCCCTCGGGTTCTCCTCTCCCTCGGGGACCTTGCCGTCGCGGCCGACGTAGCCGCCCTCCCCGCCGATCACGAGGTACTGCGCATCGTCGCTGTCGCTGGCGTTCCGGACGCTGCGGATCGTGGCGGCGTCGACACGCGCCGCGCCGCCCTCCTCGATTCGGTGCGTGGAACCGTCCCCGAAGTCCATCTCGATGGTGCCTTTGTGAACGAAGTACAGCTCCTGCTGGCGCTCGTGGAAGTGCCCGCCGGTCTCGTAGCCGGGGGGAATCGTCAGCAGGTTGGCCCCGAACTCGGTGACGCCGACGGCCTGGCGCACCTTGCGGAACCCGTAGCCCTCGCCGAGGGCGTCCGCGTCACGGGCGACGGCGTACCCGTCGCCCGTGACCACGTCGGACTCGCTCAAGGGCTAGCCCTCGCGGGTCGCCGCCGGCTGCGTCTCCAGAGCCGGCGTCTCGGTCTGCTCGATCGCCGTCCGCGAGGCCTCCTCGTCGAACGAGAACGGAGGCCAGTCCTCGGTCAGGTAGAGGAAGTAGGCGCTCCCCCTCGTGCCGTAGGCCAGGGCACCCCGGATCGGGTTGAACAGGCCGTCCGGCATCTTGCCCGTGAACAGGATCGCGAACCAGGCGATGAAGATGCAGACCATCGCGATGATGGCCTGGACGAGCAGGAGCAGCATGACCGGGATCCCGATGATGAATCGGAAGAACGCCTTGAGCCGGCTGTACTTCGGCTTCGGCGCCGCGATGTCTATCCGCACCGGGTAGCTGGGATCCGGCTCGCCGCTGAACGGCGGGTATTGGTCCGTGAGCAGCCCGGCGAAGGCGCTGGTCCGGGTCTGCATGCGCAGGTAGCCGGCGACGAAGTCGTAGAGCCCCTGCGGGTAGCGACCGGTGAACAGGATCGCGAACCAGGCGATGAACGCCGCGATGTAGGCGGCGATGGAATAGAAATACGCCACGACCTGCCACGGGATCGCGAGGAAGTAACGGAAGAACGTTCTGAGGCGGCTCTGCTCGGGGACGTAGTCCGCCTCGAAGCTGACTGGATACATCTGACCTCCTGGTGAGTCGAAGCTTGAATCGGGCTCGGACGCGCGCACCCTATCCGAACGGCGCGTCAGGTCAAAGCCGACGCGGCCTCTAACCTGCGCCTCGTCCCGCGCTGACCGGTGCGTTCGATCACTCCTGAGCTCTCATGACCAAGACCGCAACCCGAATCCCCGCTGAGCTGAAGCCTGTTGATGGCCGTTTCGGCTGCGGACCTTCCAAGGTCCGGCCGGAGGCCCTTGCGCGGGTCGGGTCGGCCGCCGACTTCATGGGTACCTCACACCGCCAGGCGCCCGTTCGCGACCTCGTCGCAAGCGTACGTGGCGGGCTGGCGGAGATGCTCAGCATGCCTGCCGGCTATGAGGTGGTGCTCGGCAACGGCGGTGCCACGGCCTTCTGGGACGCGGCGTGTGGTTGGCTGGTGCGCAGTCGCCCACTGCATCTGACGTACGGCGAGTTTTCGTCGAAGTTCGCCAAAGCGACCGCGGCTGCGCCGTTCCTCGAGGACCCGATCCTGGTGGAGGCGGAGCCGGGTTCGGCTCCCGAACCGACGGCGGATCCCGAGGTCGACGCCCTCGCTTGGGCTCATAACGAGACCTCGACCGGAGTCATGGTCGAGGTCACCCGTCCAGCTGGATCCGAGGACTCACTGGTGCTGATCGACGGGACCTCGGGTGCCGGTGGCCTGCCAGTGGATCTGGGCCAGGCGGATGCGTATTACTTCGCCCCGCAAAAGGCGTTCGCGGCGGACGGCGGCCTGTGGCTTGCGTTCCTGAGCCCGGCGGCCATCGAGCGCATCGCCGAGCTCGACGGGGCGTCGGATCGCTGGCAGCCTGCGTCCATCTCGCTGACACTCGCGCTCGAGAACTCGCGGAAGGACCAGACCTACAACACTCCGGCGCTCGCCACGCTGCTGCTTCTTGCCGACCAGATCGAATGGATCAACGACGGCGGTGGCCTCGATTTCGCGACGGAGCGGACGCGGAAGTCGTCGGAGCACCTCTACGGGTGGGCGTCAGGCTCGGACGTCGCGACGCCGTTCGTCACCGACCCGGCGAACCGCTCGTTGGTGGTGGGGACCATCGACTTCGACGAGACGGTCGATGCGGCGCAACTGGCCGCAGTGCTTCGTGAGAACGGGATCGTCGACACGGAGCCCTATCGCAAGCTCGGACGCAACCAGCTGCGAATCGGGATGTTCCCCGCGGTCGATCCGGCTGACGTGGAGGCGCTGACCGCATGCATCGACTGGATCCTCGAGAACGTCGACGAGGTACGCCCGTGAAGGTCCTGGTGAAGGAGAAGATCGCTGACGCCGGCGTCGAGCTGCTGCGCGAGCGCTTCGACGTGGAGCTCGGCCTCGACTGGGACGACAAGGAGCTGGCGAAGCGGATCGGCGAGTTCGACGGGATCCTGATCCGGTCGGCCACGAAGCTGACCGGTGACCTGATCGAGAAGGCCGACCGGCTGAAGGTCATCGGCCGCGCCGGCACCGGCGTCGACAACGTCGACATCGACGCCGCGACGAAGCGCGGCATCATCGTCGCGAACGCGCCCGAGGCGAACTCGATCGCGGCGGCCGAGCACACGATGGCGCTGGTGCTGGCCCTCTGCCGCAACGTGCCGCAGGCCCAGGCTTCGCTGGCCGGGGGCAAGTGGGAGCGGTCACGCTTCAAGGGAGCCGAGCTCTATGGCAAGACCCTCGGGGTGATCGGCTTCGGCCGCATCGGCCAGCTCGTCGCGGCCAGGAGCCAGGCATTCGACATGAACATCGTCGGCTACGACAAGTTCGTCACCGCCGACCGCTTCAGGGAGCTCGGCGTCGAGGGTGTCGACGAGCTCGACGAGCTCTACGGCCGAGCCGACTTCATCAGCCTGCATCTGCCGAAGACCCCGGAGACGATCGGCATGATCGACGCCGAGGCGATCGGCAAGATGCGCGAGGGCGTTCGCATCGTCAACTGCGCACGTGGCGAGCTGATCGACCTCGACGCGCTCACGGAGGGGCTCGAGTCGGGACGGGTGGGGGGCGCCGCCCTGGACGTGTTCCCGGAGGAGCCGTTCACCGAGCACCCGGTCCTGCAGCGAGACGACGTCGTCGTCACGCCCCACCTCGGCGCCTCGACCGCGGAGGCCCAGGACCGCGCCGGCGTCGTCACCGCCGAGCAGGTCACCGCTGCGCTCGACAGCGGGGTCGTCACCACCGCGGTCAACATCGCCGCGGTCCGCCCGGAGGTGATGGAGGCGCTGGCCCCGTTCGTGCCGCTCTGCCAGAGGCTCGGGAAGCTCGCCCAGGGGCTGCTCGACGGTCCCGTCGCGAAGGTGCAGGTCGAGTTCCGCGGCCGCCTCGCCGAGGAGGACACGCGGCTGCTCGGCATCGCCGTTCTCGCCGGGATCCTCGGGGGGCACACCGAGGAGGCGGTCAACTTGGTGAACGCTCCGCACCTTGCCGAGCAGCGCGGCATCGAGCTGGCGGAGACCGCGTCGCGGAGCTCGGAGGACTTCACCGAGCTGGTGGTCGTCCAGGTCGATTCGGGCGCGGACGCCGTGGAGGTCGCCGGCACGGGGGTGGGGCCGCGGAACGAGCCGTACCTGGTCGGCGTCTGGGACGAGGGCTTCTACCTCCCGTTCGCCGATCACCTGGCGATCTTCCGCTACGCGGACCAGCCCGGGATGATCGGCAGGGTCGGGACGATCTTCGGCGAGGAGGGCGTGAACATCGTCTCGGCCGCCGTCGGCGCCGAGTCGGACAGCGATCAGGCCGTGATGGCGCTGACCACCGACGCGCCCGTGAACCGGTCGACGATCGACCGCATCCTGGAGCTCGAGGGCTTCTCGACCGGGCACGCGGTCTCGGTCTAGCTCGTTACCCGAAAGTGGCCTTGACCGGGAGGGGATCCGGGCGTAGCGTGGGTGACGTGAGTCGAAGGGGAAAACGGCAGCTCGCCGGGCTGCTGCTCTGCGGAGTTGTGGCGCTGGCGCTCTCTGGGGGAGCAGGTGCGAAGGTGATCAGCGTGGAGGTCAGCACCGACGGGACGACCGTGTTCATCGATGGCGATCCGGACGCGCGGAACCACATCACGGTCAGGCAGAAGTTCAACCAGAACACCGGTCCCTTCTACGAGATCTCCGACCCCGATGGGGTCGCCGTCGTACCCCCGGGCTGCTCGCGGGAGGACGCCAACACCATCCGTTGCCCGACGCAGGGCATCACCGGCATCACGATCCTCGGCGGCTCCTTGGACGACACCATCATCGTCGACATCACCTCCCCGCTCGCGATCAACATTCACACCTTCGACGGACACGACATCACGACCGCCGGACCAGGGCCGGACGTCCAGAACGGAGGTCCCGGCAACGACACGCAGCACGGCGGAGGCGGCGACGACAAGCAGATCGGCGGCCCGGGGAACGACACCCAGTCGGGCCAGGCGGGCAACGACAGGCAGCTCGGCGGGCCCGGGAACGACAACCAGAAGGGCGGCGCCGGCAAGGACGTCCAGAACTGCGGCGCGGGCACGAACGACAAGGGGGTCGGCGGCGGCGGCGACGACAAGAGCAAGGGCTGCGAGAAGGGGAAGCCCTAGCGGGATAGGGTCCCTGCCGTGAAGGCAGTCGTGCTCACGGGCCATGGCGGCCCGGAGGTCCTGAAGGTCGAGGAGCGCCCCGATCCGCCGGTCGGCGCCGGGGAGGTCCGCATCGACGTCAGAGCGGCTGGAATCAACTTCGCCGACACCATGGCCCGCGTCGGCCTGTACCCGGACGCGCCCAAGCCGCCCTGCGTCCTGGGCTACGAAGTCGCCGGCGAGGTCGAGTCGGTGGGGGAGGGCGTGACCGAGTTCTCCGCCGGCGACCGAGTCGTGGCGGGTACCCGCTTCGGGGGCCAGGCCTCGATGGTGAGCGTTCCCGAGGGACAGGTCCTGCCGCTCGCGGACCGGCTCAGCTTCGAGCAGGGAGCTGCGATCCCGGTCAACTTCTCGACCGCCTACAGCGGCCTCTTCCTGATGGGCGGCCTCCAGGAGGGCGATCGGGTTCTCATCCACGCCGCAGCCGGTGGGGTGGGTACCGCCGCGGTGCAGATGGCGAAGGCTGCGGGCGCGGAGATCTTCGGAACGGCCTCCGGGTCGAAGCACGACGCGATCCGCAAGCTCGGGGTGACCCACGCGATCGACTACCGGACCCAGGACTTCGAGGAGGAGGTCATGCGGATCACGGACGGCCAGGGAGTCGACGTCGTCTTCGACGCCCAGGGGCCGCGGAGCTTCCGCAAGGGCTACCGGGTCCTGCGTCCGGGCGGCCGCCTGATCATGTACGGGATCGCGGAGGCGTCCACCGAGCAGGGCCGGAGCATTCCGAAGCTGATCGGGAGCCTGGCCCGGATGCCGATGGCGACCATGCCCTGGTGGAAGAGCCTCCAGGTGATGAACGAGAACAAGGGCGTCTTCGGGCTGAACATGCTCGCCTGGTGGGACACGGAGGGCGACATCGAGAGAATCACCGGTCCACTGATCGGCCAGATCGAGGAGGGCGGGCTCGAGCCGGTCGTCGCCGAAGCCTTCCCGTTCGAGAGAGCCGGAGACGCTCACCAGTTCATCGCCGAGCGGCGCAACATCGGAAAAGTCGTTCTGACTCCCTGAGGCTCGCTACTCTGAATCCATGAGTCGCGGGACTGGCAGGTTCCTGGCTGTGACGCTGTGCGCGTGCGCGCTCGGCCTGGTCGCGGTGCCCGGCGTGGGCGCCGGATCCCTCGATCTGGCGGACTCCACCTCCACCACCGCGGTCGTCAGGGGAGACGCCGCTCACGCGACAGCCGCCGCCGGCACGGTCAACACGCTCACGATCAACGGGAAGCCCGTCGACGGCCGGATCACCGTCTTCGAGGACGTGAACCTGCGCCTCACCATCCTCTCGCCGGAGGGCGTGATGGCCCCCGGCATCCCGCAGTGCACACAGGACAGCGCGACGCAGGTCAGCTGCGACCCGGGGTTCATCGGAGCGATCAACGCCCACCTGCTCGAGGGAAACGACACCTTCAAGGTCCAGCCCGACATCAGGGTCATCTTCGGTCTGCCGATCAACGGCCAGAAGCAGCCGCTGGACGGAGGACCCGGGCGCGATCGAATCGTCGGAGCCGCGGCAGCAGACCACCTGATCGGCGGTGCCGGGCACGACAACGTCAACGGCAATGCCGACGGCGACCTGCTCGAGGGCAACGCCGGCAGGGACAAGCTCAAGGGGGGTCCCGGACGGGACTTCTGCAACGGCGGCACGGGCGTGGACCTCGCCAAGAACTGCAGCGGCGCGAAGCTGGTCCCCTGAGCCTGAGACCATTCGGGCCGTGAGCCCCCTGGCGGCATCGATCGGCTCCCTCTACCAGGAGGGGATCGTCGAGACCGGCCGCGAGGCCCAGTTCCTCTTCTTCGTCGCCTTTCTCGCCTCGTTCGGGTTCATCCGCACGAGCGCACACATGATCCGGGCCCAGGTGAGCTGGTGGCCCGGGAACGTCGAGGTCGGCGGCACGCATATCCACCACCTGGTCTGGGGCATCCTGCTGCTGCTGATCTTCGGCTGGATCGGACTCGCGATCGCGCCGGAGTCCCCCGGGCGCGAGATCTCGGCCGTCCTCTTCGGCATCGGCGCGGGCCTGACGCTGGACGAGTTCGCCCTCTGGCTCAACCTCAAGGACGTCTACTGGGAGGAACAGGGGCGGCGCTCGATCGACGCCGTGATCGTCACCGCCGGGATCTGCAGCCTGCTGCTGATCGGGTTTCGCGGCTGGATCGATGCGGCGAGCAGCGTCGAGGAGGAGGTCTTCGCCCTGGTCGGCGGGCTCGGGGTCAGCGGGGTGCTGCTGGCGCTCGTGAACGCCTCGAAGGAGAAGTTCGGGATGGCCCTCGTCGGGTTGTTCGTTGCGCCGGTGGGCCTGGCCGGGGCACTCCGGCTGGCCAAGCCCAGCTCGTTGTTCGCACGGACCTACGGCGAGGGGCGCATTGCGCGGTCCAAGCAGCGCTTCGCCGGGAGCCGCGGCGAGCCGTTCTGGCGGCGCCGTGGCGAGCTAGCCGGCCGGCTTGGGCTTTCGCGCCGGCGCCGGTCGGCCTAGGACGAGCTCGTCCAGGATCACGCCCAGCGAAGCGGCGGCCGGGATCGCCAGCAGCGCCCCCAGGACCCCGGCCAGGTTGGCGCCGACGATCACCGCGACGATGGCCACCGCCGGATTGATCTTTAGAGCCCCGCCCCGGTACAGCAGCGGTTGGATCACGCGATCCTGGAGCTGCTGGTAGGCGAGGAAGATCGCGAGCCAGATCGCGGCGTCGTAGGGATCGCCGTCGATGGCGAGCACTGCGGCCACCACGGCGCCGCCGATCGTGAACCCGATCAGCGGGATCAGGTCCAGGAAGGCGACGAGCACGGCCAGCGACACGGCGAGGTGAAACCCCTCGATCTCGAGGAACCCCCAGGTCAGGAGGCCCGCCGCGATCGCGAGCAGCACGTTGACGGTGACGTACGCGCGGACGACCGCCGCGATCCTCGTCCCGATCCGGCGGAGGGAATCCCGGCTGGGCTTCCGCAGCCGGGCGGTGCCCCGCTCGACCATCCCGCGTCCATCCAGGAGGAGGAAGAAGGTCAGGGTCATGACCGTGATGAAGGCGAGCAGATGCTCGAGCAGCTCGAGGGTGATGTGGCCGGCCTCGCCGGCGGCGTCCCCGAGCCTCGAGGGCAGTGAGCTGGCCTGCTCAGAGAGCTTCTCGGTCAGGTCGTACTTCTGGTTCAGCTCCTGGAACTGCTGGTTGTTCTCGGCCCAGGCCTCGAAGTCCGCGACGTAGGTGGGGAGCTTCTTCGCGAGCGTCTCGATCTCACGGACGATCGGCGGCAGCACGTGGAGCACGATCAGGATCAGTCCGGCGAGAAAGACCGCGTAGACCGCGAGGATCGCCAGAACCCGGGGCAGCGAGCGCTCGCCGACCCGGATCCGCTCCAGCAGGCTCACGGCCGGGTCCAGCGCAAGCGCGAGGAAGATCGCCGTCAGGACCCAGCGGAGGGTGGTCCGGGTCTCCAGGACCGCGATCGCCAGCAACACGAACAGGACCGCAACCGCCAGCGCGACGAATACGACCTTCGCCACCGCTCGCGCCTGGATCTGGCTAGCGCGCACGAATGAAGCTTCACGGGCGGGTCGGATGCATCGCCGAATCTCCCAGAACTGGGGTTGTCCCCAGCAACTTCGGCCGGTAGCTTCGGTTAGCAGCTCGAGAGGGGAGAAGGGGATGGATTGGATACGGCGGATTGGGTTGGCGGGCGCGATCGCCGTGCTCGGCAGCCTGGCCCTCGGCACTGTTCGCGCAAGCGCCGCCAGCCTCGTGCAGATCTCCATCGAGGAGGGGTCTGGCATCGTCTTCATCACCGGCGACGACGGATCCAACGACGTCACTATCGGCCTCTCTCAGACCGTGCCGAACGCCCTGCTGATCACCGACACCAGCGGCATCCTCGATCCACTGCCGCCGGGTTGTGTCCGCCACAGTTCGAGCACGATCCGGTGCCCGCTGTTTAACGGCATCAACGCCATCCTCGTGCGCCTGGAGGGCGGTCAGGATCGATTCGAGGCCGCCTCGGGACTCATTCCGGAATCAATCAACGTCGTCGCCGAGGGCGGCAAGGGCTCGGACACGCTTCGAGGACGGGACGGCCCCGGCAGGGATTTCCTCTTTGGCGAGGAGGGCATGGACCACATCTTCGGCCGCGGCGGCGATGATCGTCTCGAAGGCGGCTCCCAAGATGATGAGCTCGATGGAGGCACGGGCACCGACCAGCTCGACGGCGGACCGGGAGAGGACGACCTCAACGGCGGGGACGGCTTTTTCCCCGACCGCCTGAACGGAGGTCCTGACAACGACATCCTCAATGGGGTGAAAGAGGACGACAAGCTGTTCGGCGGCGGCGGGAACGACGAGCTGCTCGGAGGCCAGGGAGACGACAAGGGCATCGGCGGACCCGGGAAGGACCTGTTCATCGGCGGCAAGGGCAGGGACCGCGGCAAGGCTGAGAAGGAGAAGGGGGTCGAACTCCCGAGAACACCGCGCGTTGCCCCGCGCGCCGCAGCTGCGGGGAATCCCGAACCCTTCCACATCGAGCTGCTCTACGAGGACGGCAGTTCCTCACTGTTCGGCATGACCGACGGAGCGGACGATCTCGACATCCTCCTGCCGGACGAGTTTCCCGCCGACCTCGAGATCGAATCGGGGCTGGGGGACATCCGCCTCGGCAGCAAGGCCCGCTGCCTATCGGTGAGCCCATCGAACGTGCGCTGTCCCCTGGCTGGCCTCAACAAGGTCTTCGTCGAGCTCGCCGACGGCGATGACGACGTGCGCGTCGAGGACGCCGGATACGGGGCGCGCCTCTTTTTCAGCGGCGGTCGGGGATCCGACCTCTTCAGGGGTGGTCCCGCCCCGGAGAGCTTCGACGGCGGGCTCGGCGACGACTTCATCGACGGCGGCGGAGGCCGGGACCGGCTGCTCGGCGGCCGTGGGGACGACCGCCTGTTCGGGCGCGGCGGTGTCGACTTCTTCAGCGGCGGCCCCGGGAACGACTTCGCGCGCGGCGGCAAGGGAGACGATCGCGGCGCCGGCGGCCCCGGCAAGGACGATTTCAAGGACTGACCTCCCTGCGCTACCCTCCTGAGGCTTCGATGACCCACCGCCTCGACAGCCTGGCGCTTCTCCTTCTCCTCCCCCTCCGGGGGGAGTAACCGCTGGGCGGCGCGTTAGCCGCGAGACGAAGAACAGGTCATTTGAAGTCTTAGGAGAAGGAGGCCAGCATGAATGAAGCGCGCGTGAGTGAGTCAGCTGCGGTACCCGAGGAGAGCCGGGTCCACATCTTCGACACGACGCTGCGTGACGGCGAGCAGTCCCCCGGGATCTCCCTGAACACCGCGGAGAAGGTCGAGATCGCGCAGCAGCTCGCGCGCCTGGGCGTTGACGTGATCGAAGCGGGCTTCCCGATCACCTCGCCCGGCGACTTCGAGGCCGTCACGGCGATCTCGCGCCAGGTCGAGGGCCCGGTCATCTGCGGTCTCGCGCGGACCCACAAGGCCGACATCGACGCGGCCTGGGGAGCGATCAAGGACTCCCAGCGCCCCCGCATCCACACCTTCATCTCGACCTCCGACATCCACATCGAGCACCAGCTGCAAACGACCCGCGAGGACGTCAAGGGCCAGGCCAAGGCGGCCGTGGCCCTGGCGAAGTCCTACTGCGACGAGATCGAGTTCTCGCCGATGGACGCCACCCGGGCCGACCTCGAGTTCACCGCGGAGGTCTGCGCCATCGCCGTCGCGGAGGGCGCCGACGTCATCAACATCCCGGACACCGTCGGCTACACGACCCCCGCGGAGTACACGGAGTACTTCCGCCGGCTCTACGAGCTGGTGCCCGGCCTCGACGGCGTTCGCGTCTCCGTCCACTGCCACGACGACCTGGGCCTCGCGGTCTCGAACTCCTACGCGGGGCTGCTGGCCGGCGCCCGTCAGGTCGAGTGCGCCGTCAACGGCATCGGCGAGCGCGCCGGCAACTGCTCGCTGGAGGAGATCGTGATGCTCCTGCGGACGCGGCGCGACGAGCACGGGCTGGACACCGGCCTCGACGCCCGCGAGCTGGCCCGAACCAGCCGCATGGTCTCACGCCTCACCGGCTACTCCGTTCCGCCCAACAAGGCCGTGGTCGGGAAAAACGCCTTCGCGCACGAGTCCGGCATCCACCAGGACGGCGTCCTGAAGGAGCGCAGCACCTACGAGATCATGGACGCGACCGAGGTCGGCCTCGACTCGAACTCGATCGTCCTCGGCAAGCACTCCGGACGGCACGCGCTCAAGGACGCGCTGGAGCAGCTGGGCTTCAAGGTGGAGGGCAACGCCCTGAACAGCGCGTTCAAGCGCTTCAAGGAGGTCGCGGACAAGAAGAAGCAGGTCACCGCGCTGGACCTGGAAGCGCTGGTCTCGGACGAGATGCGCCAGCGCTCGGAGTCCTACAACCTGGCGTGGTTCGAGGTGGAGGCGGGTTCGAAGCGCGAGCCGCTGGCGACCGTCTCCGTCACGCTCCCCTCCGGCGAGGAGTCGATCGCGCAGTCGTCCGGCGACGGGCCCGTGGACGCGATCTTCGGAGCGATCCGCGAGGCGGTCGGCTCGGACGCCGAGTTGCGCCGCTATCAGGTGGAGGCGGTGACCGAGGGGACCGACGCGCTGGGCGAGGTGACCGTCGTCCTCCGGGCCAACGACCGCCTGGCGAGCGGCCAGGGGGTCGCCACCGACATCCTCGAGGCCTCCGCTCGCGCCTACGTGCGGGCTCTGTCGAACGCCCTGGAGGGCGCGGCGATCCGCGAGGCCGAGGAGGCCACGGCCGACGCCGCGGCCGAGCGCACGCCTGGCCCCTAGGCCCCCGAAAACGACGATTGACCCGTCGGTGGCGCGGGAGTAGGCTCCGCCACGTGACGGCACGGACGTCGTCCAGGGGATTCACCTGCTGCGTGATCGCGGCCTCAAGCGTTGCGGCGCTGCTCGCCCTGCCGGGGTCGGCTGCGGCGAGCAAGGTCGAGTTCGTCAGCGCCGTCCCGATCAGTCGGGGCTACGCGGTGATCATCAAGGCCCAGCCGGGCGAAACGAACAACGTCACGGTGGGGGACGCGGCCGGCTTCCCGAACGACTACCGGATCACCGACACCGCGGGGATCAAGGACCCGCTTCCACCGGGATGCGTTCGCGAAAGCGCCACCTCGATCCGCTGCCCCAAGGAGGGACTCGACGATCCGACCCTTGGCCCGCTGCCGTTGATCCAGGTCACGGTTTTCCTCGGCAGCGGCGACGACCTCTTCACTCCGGGAACGGGCGGCCTCGAGGGCATCGAGCTGTTCGTGGAGGCAGGTGAGGGCAACGACACCATCATCGGTCACAGCGGCGACGGGGTGGAGACCCTCCAGGGCGGTCCGGGGGACGACACGATCCTCACCGGCGAGCCGGCGGACAACAAGGAGCTCGACGGCGGCTCGGGCAACGACACGATCAAGGTCGGCCCCCCACCGGCCCCCGAGCAGGTGCTCGCGAAGGGAAAGGGGGCTGAAGGCGCCGAGATCCGCGGTGGGGCGGGCAACGACAAGCTCTTCGGGAGTCCGCAGAACGACCGGATCAGCGGTGGCTCCGGCAGGGACAAGCTCAAGGGGAAGGGCGGCAGGGACAAGCTGATCTGCGGCGGTGGCAAGGACACCGCCATCGGCGGCGGCGGCGCCGACGTGGAGCGGGGTTGCGAGAAGGCGAAGGGGATCTAGCCGCGCCTACACTGCGCGCGTGCCGAGACTTCCGAAGCTGAAGGCGCCTGAGGCGCCGCAGGCCAACTCGCGGTTCTGGTGGGTGTGGGAGCGGTTCACCGATCTCCACGTGGCCGCCTACCGCCTCAGCAGGGGGCGCATCGGCAAGAACGTCCAGGGACCGATCCTGCTGCTCGATCACGTCGGGCGCCAAGACGGCGAAGCGGCGCACGAGTCCCCTGATCTACTTCACCGACGACGGCGGCAACTGGGTGATCGTCGCCTCCAAGGGCGGCATCGACAAGCACCCCGGCTGGTGGCACAACCTGAGGGCCCATCCAGTCACCACGGCCCAGGTCGGGGCCGAGCGGCGCCCCGTCCGGGCCCGGGAGGCGGATGGCGAGGAGCGCGAGCGCCTCTGGAAGCAGGCGGTCGAGGTCTACAAGCCGTACGCGAGCTACCAGCGCCGCACGAAGCGCCGCATCCCGGTGATCGTGCTGGAGCCGGTCTGATGGGTGCACTCGACGGCAAGGTTGCGGTGATCACCGGCGCCTCGTCGGGCATCGGCGAGGCGACCGCGATGGCGCTGGCGGGAGAGGGGGCCAAGGTCGCGCTTGTGGCAAGACGCCACGACCGCCTCGTCGCGCTAGCCGAGAGGATCGAGAAGGACGGGGGAGAGGCCCTCGCGCTCGAGGCCGACGTCACCGACCACGGCAAGGTCGAGGCCCTGGTCGGCGAGGTCTCCGGCCAGTTCGGCGGAATCAACATCCTGGTCAACAACGCCGGCGTGATGCTGCTGGGGCCGGTCGAGGGAGCGAGCATCGACGAATGGCGGCGCATGGTCGACATCAACCTGCTCGGCCTCCTCTATTGCACTCGCGAGGCGCTGCCCATCATCCGCGACTCGGGTGGCGGCCATATCGTCAACCTCTCTTCGGTTGCCGGACGCATCGCCAACTTCGGGAGCGCGGTCTACAACATGACCAAGTGGGGGGTGACGGGCTTCTCCGAGGCCCTCCGCCAGGAGGCGCTCAACTCGAACATCCGAGTCACCTGCGTGGAGCCGGGCTTCGTCGACACCGAGCTGCAGGGGCACAACAAGAACCCGATGATCGTCAAGGCAACCGAGAAGTACCGGGAGGAGATCGGCGAGCTGCTCGAGGCGGAGGACATCGCCGAGGGAATTCGCTGGGCCGTGACCCAGCCCGAACGGGTCAACGTGAACGAGGTGATGGTCCGCCCGACGGGCCAACGCCGCTGATCAAGGAGGGACACGCATGAACAGGAACAGGGATGGCAGGCATTCACTTGGAGGCGCGGCGCTCGCGGTCAGCGTGCTCGCTTTGGCTGTGGCGCTGACCGGCGTTGCGACGGGTCTTCCGGGCAAGAACAAGATCGACAAGAACGATCTGAAGTCGAACATCGTCAAGTCCAAGCACGTCGGACCGGACGCCCTCGGCGGCGACGACATCGCCGAGGCCTCGCTCGG
Source organism: uncultured Solirubrobacterales bacterium (assembly GCA_963824785.1). Lineage (GTDB taxonomy): Bacteria > Actinomycetota > Thermoleophilia > Solirubrobacterales > 70-9 > CAWGQG01. The sequence continues at coordinate 290,352 of CAWGQG010000001.1, read as the reverse complement.
TGAGGTCCCGACGGCGGGTGCGCCGTTCGCCTACGCGCTGGTCGTCGATCCTGCGGGAGTCGCCGTGGGCGTCGATGAAGCGCGCTCGCGCGGGATCACCGACTCGATGGTCGCCGACGCCGGCGGGATCGACGGGAAGACGTGCTTCGACCTTCCGGTCGCCGTCCGCGGAGCGCAGGTGACGGTTGACTACGCGCAGGCCGCGTCAGAGAACGCGGAGCTCAGCTCACAGGTCGCCATCGGAGACCCGTATACGAACTGCTCGGCTCCGTTCACCGATGCGGTGGTGAGCATCCATGGGGATCTGGGAGGTCCCATTGACCGCGGTTTCTACGTGACCTTCTACAAGTAACGCAGACAAGCGTCCGTGATAACGTACGGCGCATGTCAGCGGCGAATGGTGCTGTCGGTGAACGAGTCAAAAGCCTGCGCGAGGGCATGGGTATGTCCCTGCGCGACCTGGCCGAGCGCAGTGGCGTCAGCGCCCAGATGCTGTCGCAGGTGGAGCGCGGAGAGACCAGTCCCACGCTGACGGTCGCCGAGCGGATCGCCGACGGACTGGAGCTCTCGCTCTCACAGCTGCTGCGGCTGGATGAGGCTCGCCATGTGGTCGTCATCCGATCCGCCGACCGCCGCGCGCGGCGCAAGCGCGGGCACACCGTCGAGGAGCTGACGCCGCCGCTGCCCGGGCAACGGGCAGACGTGTCGGTCCACACGCTGGCGGCGGGTGCCGCGACCGGAGCGGCGGACGACCCGCCGATGCATGAGCCCGGCAGCCGGGAGACAGCGGTCGTCTTGAAGGGTGGGGTGGACCTCTTGATCGACGGCGACCGTCACCAGCTCACGGAGGGCGACAGCGTCACCTTCGACGCCGATCTTCCGCACCACTTCGAGAACAACGGCAAGAGCGAGACCCGCCTCCTGGCGGTCGTTGCGGCCGGGCTTAGGAGGGGATGATGGCCATGGGTGCCGAGCCCAGGACCATGTTCGACAAGATCTGGGATGCCCACGAGGTCGCCGAGGACCTGATCTACATCGACCTCCACCTGGTCCACGAGGTCACCTCGGCGCAGGCCTTCGAGGGACTGCGCCTCGCCGGCCGCGGCGTCCGGCGTGCGGACAAGACGCTCGCCACCGCCGACCACAACGTCCCCACCGACGGGACGCCCACCGCCAATCTGATCCAGGATTCTCTCAGCCGGGTGCAGGTCGAGAAGCTCGAATCGAACTGCGCCGAGTTCGACATCCCCGTCTACTCGCTCGGGTCGGACCGGCGCGGGATCGTGCACGTGATCGGGCCGGAGCTGGGCGTGACCCAGCCGGGGATGACGATCGTCTGCGGCGACTCCCACACCTCCACCCACGGGGCCTTCGGGGCGCTCGCGTTCGGCATCGGCACCTCGGAGGTCGAGCACGTGCTGGCGACCCAGACGCTGGTGCAGCGCCGGCCGAAGACGCTGCGGATCTCCTACTCGGGCGAGCTCGGCTTCGGCGTCACCGCCAAGGACCTGATCCTGGCGACGATCGGGCGGCTCGGCACCGCCGGCATGCAGGGCTTCGCGGTCGAGTACGCGGGCCCGGCGATCGAGGCCCTGACGATCGAGAACCGGCTGACCGTCTGCAACATGACGATCGAGGGCGGGGGCCGGGCGGGAATGATCGCGCCGGACGACACGACGTTCGAGTACGTGAGGGGCCGCCCGGGAGCGCCCGAGGACTTCGATGCCGCGGTGGAGCGCTGGATGGAGCTGCCGACCGACCGTGGCGCATCGTTCGATCTCGAGGTCGAGGTCGACGCCGGAGAGCTCTCTCCGATGGTCACCTGGGGCACGACCCCCGGCATGGTCGTCGAGGTGACCGATGCTGTGCCGGATCCCGGCGCGATGGACTCTCCCGCCGATCGCGAGGCGGCCGAGCGCGCGCTCGCCTACATGGACCTCAAGCCCGGCACGCCGATGACGGAGATCCCGCTGGAGAGGGTCTTCATCGGCTCCTGCACCAACTCCCGGATCTCGGATCTGCGGGAGGCGGCGGCGCTCGTCGAGGGACGGAAGATCGCCGATTCGATCCGCGGCATGGTCGTGCCAGGTTCCCAGCAGGTGAAGGCCCAGGCCGAGGAGGAGGGCCTCGATGAGGTCTTCCGCTCCGCCGGGTTCGAGTGGCGCGAGTCGGGCTGCTCGGCCTGCCTCGGGATGAACCCGGACATCCTCCAGCCCGGGGAGCGCTGCGCGTCCACTACCAACCGCAACTTCGAGGGCCGGCAGGGCGCCGGCGGCCGCACGCACCTGGTCAGCCCGAAGATGGCCGCCGCGGCCGCCGTCGAGGGACACTTCGTCGACATCCGGGAGTGGGCTTCGTCATGAGGCGCCGCTTCGCGTCCGGGGGCGCCTGATGGACGCCATCGACGTGATCGAAGGGCAGGTCGCGGTGCTGGACCGCGCCGATGTGGATACCGACCAGATCATCCCCAAGCAGTTCCTGAAGCGGATCGAGCGCACCGGCTTCGGCGAGTTCCTCTTCTACGACTGGTTCCGCTCCGGCGAGATCGAGCTCCAGCCTCACCCGATCCTGGTGACCGGCCGCAACTTCGGTTCGGGCTCCTCGCGCGAGCACGCCGTCTGGGCGCTCAAGGACTTCGGCTTCGACGCGGTCATCGCCCCGAGCTTCTCCGACATCTTCTATTCCAACTGCACCAAGAACGGGCTGCTACCGGTGATCCTCGACGAGGACTGCTGCCGCGCGGTCGCCGCGGCGGGCCACGCCCGCATCGACCTCGACGACCAGACCGTCAACACCGCCACCGAGGGCGTGTTCCCGTTCGAGATCGACGAGCAGATCAAGCACCGCCTCGCCAACGGCCTCGATGACGTCGCGCTGACGCTGGACGAGCGGTCGGAGGCGATCGATGCGTTCGAGGAGGCGGGCAAGGCCGACTACGGCCCCGTCACCACCGCGTTATGACTTCGATGAACACGGGGCCCCGCGAATGGGACGCCGAGACCTACGACGCGATCGCGGACCCGCAGTTCGCGTGGGGCGTGGAGGTGCTCGAGCGCTTGGAGCTCGCGGGTGACGAGACAGTGCTCGACGCCGGCGCCGGGTCGGGCCGGGTCACCGAGAAGCTGGTCGAGCGGCTGCCGGAGGGAAGGGTGATCGCCCTGGACGGCTCGGAGGACATGATCAGGAAGGCCCGCGAGCGCCTCGGGGACCGTGTCGAGTACGCCGTCATGGATCTCGCCGAGCTGGAGCTGGCGGAGCCGGTCGACGTCGTCTTCTCGACCGCCACGTTCCACTGGGTCACCGATCACGACAACCTGTTCCGGCGGATCTTCGGGGTCCTGCGACCGGGCGGGCGGCTGGTCGCACAGTGCGGCGGGGCCGGCAACGTGGCCGAGCTGGCACAGGCGATCGTGGCCGCCGCGGCCGACGAAGAGATCGGGCCCCACTTCGAGGACATGGCGGCGATGTGGAACTTTTCCTCTCCCGAGGAGGCCGAGCCACGGCTCGCATCGGCGGGTTTCGTGGACATCGACTGCCGGCTCGAGCGCAAGGACGTCACTCCCGAGCGGCCACGCGAGTACGTCGCCGCCTCCGGTCTGGGCCCGCACCTGGCGGAGCTGCCCGCGGAGCTGCACGACCGCTTCATCGATTCCGTGATGGCCCAGCTCGGCGAGCCGGTCACGCTGGAGTACGTGCGGCTCAACATCGATGCGAGGCGCCCCAATGGGTGATCGGATCGTTTTGCTTCCCGGCGACGGCATCGGCCCCGAGATCGGAGCCGCGGCCCGCACGGTGCTCGAGCACCTCGGCGACGTTGAGATCTCCGAGCACGAGATCGGCGGCGCCTCGATCGACGCTCACGGAGCGGCCCTCACGGACGAGGTGCTCGCAACCTGCCGGGAGTCCGACGCCGTGCTGCTCTGCGCGGTCGGTGGCCCGAAATGGGACACGACCGACCCGGAGGCGCCGCGCCCGGAGCAGGGCCTGCTGGGTCTGCGCAAGGGGCTGGGCCTGTACGCGAACCTCCGCCCGGTCAGGCCGATCGACGCTCTGCTTGACGCCAGCCCCCTGAGGCGGGAGCGGATCGAGGGCACCGACCTGCTCGTGGTTCGCGAGCTGACCGGCGGCATCTACTTCGGCGACTCCGGCCGCGAGGGCGACCGGGCACACGACGACTGCGCCTACACGGTCGAGGAGATCGAGCGGATCTCGCGGGTCGCCTTCGATGCCGCGCGCCGCCGCGGCGGCCGGGTCACCTCGGTGGACAAGGCCAACGTGCTCGAGACCTCCCGCCTCTGGCGCGAGACCGTCACGCGACTCGCCGAGTCCGAGGAGGGGGTCGAGCTCGATCACATGCTGGTCGACAACGCGGCCATGCAACTGGTGTCCCGGCCCGCCGACTTCGACGTGATCCTGACCGAGAACCTGTTCGGCGACATCCTCAGCGACGAGGCGGCGATGCTCACCGGGTCCCTCGGCATGCTGCCCTCAGCGAGTCTTGGAGGCGATGGACCGGGCCTGTTCGAGCCCGTGCACGGGTCGGCGCCCGACATCGCCGGCCAGGGGGTCGCCAACCCGCTCGCGACCTTCCTCTCGGTGGCGATGATGCTCCGGCACGGCCTCGACCGGGCGGCGGACGCCGACCGCGTGGAGGCTGCCGTGGAGGAGGCGCTCGACGCCGGCCTGCGCACGCCCGACCTCATGGCAGGCGACGGCACGCACGAGGCGGGCACCGAGGAGATGACGGCTGCCGTTCTCGAACGGCTCGGCTGAGACCCCACGGGTCTTCAGCTACAGCCGCCTGGCCCGACTCAGGCGTCCGGGCTGATCGGGCATACTTCGCGGCCAATGGAGAAGGCCGAGTTCATCTGGATGAACGGGGAGTTCGTCGCCTGGGACGACGCGAACACGCATGTCCTGAGCCACGGCCTGCACTACGGCAGCGGCGTCTTCGAGGGAATCCGCTGCTACGACACGGAGTCCCGCGGCCCCGCGATCTTTCGCCACCTCGAGCACCTCGACCGCCTGCGCAAGTCCGCCGAGCTCTACTACCTCGACCTGCCCTTCACGACCGATCAGATCCAGCAGGCCACCAAGGAGCTGATCCGCCGCAACGGCTTCAGCAGCTGTTACATCCGGCCGCTCGCGTTCCGCGGGGCGGGGGAGATGGGCCTGTACGCGCCGACCGCGCCGGTGGACCTGATCGTCGCGGTCTGGCCCTGGGGCGCGTACCTCGGCGACGAGGGCAAGCAGAAGGGCATCCGCGCCAAGGTGGCCTCGGTCCGCCGGATCTCGCCCGACAGCCTGATTCCGCACGCCAAGGCCTCGGGCCAGTACCTGAACTCCATCCTCGCCAAGACCGAGACGGCCAACGCCGGCTATGACGAGGCGATCCTGCTCGACCAGCGCGGCATGGTCTGCGAGGGCTCGGGCGAGAACATCTTCGTCGTGCGCGACGGCCAGGTCGTCACGCCGGGGCACAACTCGTCGATCCTCGACGGCATCACTCGCAAGTCGGTGATCCAGATCGCCCGTGACCTCGGCTACACGGTGGTCGAGCGGGACGTGGCGCGCGCTGAGCTGTACCTCGCCGAGGAGGTCTTCCTCACCGGGACCGCGGCCGAGCTGGTTCCCGTCCGCGAGATCGACCACCAGGAGCTGGGAGAGCCCGGAGAGGTCACCCGCCACATCCAGTCGAAGTTCGAGGACGCGCTCCACGGCCGCGCCGACGAGTACCGCGAGTGGCTCGACCCCGTCGGCGAGAAGAACGAGTCCGGCGGGAAGGGACAGGAGCGAATTACGGGGGCCGCGACCGCCTAGGCGGAGCGCGGCTGCACGGCCCCGTTCAGGGGTCCCTACCCTCGTAATCGAACCTAAGGAAGCGACTCATGCGACAGGTACTTCTCTATGACACGACTCTTCGCGACGGCATGCAGGGCCAGGGCATGTCCCTGTCCGCGCAGGAGAAGATGCGGGTGGTCCGCCGCCTCGACCAGCTCGGCATCCACCTGATCGAAGCCGGGTTCCCGGGCTCGAACCCCAAGGAGCTCGAGCTGTTCGAGATGCTCGCCGAGGTCGAGCTCGAGCAGGCGGCGATCTGCGCCTTCGGAATGACGCGGCGGCGCGGGACCGAGGCGGCCGACGACGACGCGCTGGCGCTGCTCGCGTCCAGCTTCGCCCCGGTGGTCACGCTCGTCGGCAAGACCTGGGGCCTGCATCTCGAGAAGGTGATCAAGGTGAGTCGCGAGGAGAACCTCGAGATGATCCGCGACTCGGTTGCCTTCCTCCGCGGCGAGGACAAGCGCGTCATCTACGACGCCGAGCACTTCTTCGACGGCTTCCGCGAGGACAGCGGCTACGCGCTCGAGTGCCTGAGGGCGGCGGCCGACGCCGGCGCCGAGAACGTGACGCTCTGCGACACCAACGGCTCCAGCCTTCCGAACCAGGTGGCGGCGGCGACCCGCACGGTGGTCGAGGAGCTCTCGGCTGACGTCGGGATTCACGCCCATAACGACGCCGAGTGCGGCGTGGCGAACTCGTTGGCGGCCGTGGAGGAGGGGGCGGCGCTGGTCCAGGGCACGATGAACGGGATCGGCGAGCGCACGGGCAACGCCAACCTGACGTCGATCCTGCCGGCGCTGCAGCTGAAGCTCGGCTACGCGTGCGTGTCCGCCGAGCAGCTCGCCCGCCTGACCGAAACGGCCCATTTCATGGACGAGCTGCTGAACGTGACCCCCGACGCGGACCAGCCGTACGTCGGCCGCAACGCCTTTGCGCACAAGGGTGGCATGCACGTCGCGGGCGTCAACACCGACTCACGGACATTCGAGCACGTCGAACCAGAGCTGGTGGGCAACCACCGCGAGCTGCTGGTGTCAGAGCTCTCCGGCAAGGGGACCGTGCTGAGCCATGCCGCCGATGCCGGCCTGTCGCTCGACGAACAGCAGGTCGAACGCGCCCTGCGCACCCTCAAGGAGCGGGAGCACCGCGGGTATCACTACGAGGCGGCGCCGGCGTCGTTCGAGCTGCTCCTGCGCCGTGAGGCGGGCGCCTATGAGCCCCTGTTCAAGCTCGAGGGCTTCCGGGTCATCACCGAGAAACGCGAGGACGGGAAGGTCCAGACCGAGGCGACGCTCAAGGTCTGGGTCGAGGGGGAGCGCTACGTGAAGACCGCCGAGGGGAATGGCCCCGTGAACGCGCTCGACCGCGCCCTGCGGGACGCGATCACCGACCGCCACCCGCACCTGGCCGACATCGAGCTGACCAACTACAAGGTGCGCATCCTCGACGAACACCACGGCACGGGCTCCGTCACCCGCGTCCTCCTGGATTCATCGGATGGCGATCGCGACTGGGGCTCGATCGGCGTCTCGGAGAACATCATCGAGGCTTCCTGGCAGGCCCTGGTGGACTCGCTCGAGTACGCCTTCCAACCGCGGCCCGAGTCCCCACCTCCAAGTGACCGAACAGATACCGCTCGCACGACCTGACCTCGGCGCGCGCGAGGAGGAGCTCGTCCTCGAGGTGCTGCGGTCCGGGCGGCTCTCGCTCGGCCCCCGGCTGACCGAGTTCGAGGGCGAGTTCGCGAACTGGCTCGGGAGCGACGACGCGGTCGCCGTCTCCAGCGGGACGGCGGCGCTCCACCTCGGCGTGCGGCGGCTCGGCTGGGGGCAGGGGGACCGCGTGATCACGACCCCGCTGAGCTTCGTCGCGTCGACCAACTGCCTTCTCTACGAGGGTGCGGAGCCGGTCTTCTGCGACATTGACCCGGTCACGCTCAACCTCGACCCGGCGGCGGCCCAGTCGGTCGCGGACAACTCCGAGATCGCCGGGATCCTGCCCGTGCACATCTTCGGCTACCCGGCGGACCTGCTTGCCCTGGAGGGCATCGCCGATGCCTACGAGGTTCCGATCCTCGAGGACGCCTGCCAGGCGCTCGGGGCCGTGGACGCGGAGGGGCGTCAGATAGGCACCGCGGGCCATGTCGCCACCTTTGCCTTCTACGCCAACAAGCAGATGACGACGGGGGAGGGCGGAGTGATCGTCCCGGCGGGCGAGGAGATGGCCGAGGAGCTTCGGAGCGAGCGCAACCAGGGCCGCTCCCCCGACATGTCGCAGGTCGACCACGTCCGGATCGGGTTCAACTACCGGATGACCGACGTCCAGGCGGCCATCGGCATCGCGCAGGTCGAGCGGATCGACAATCTGCTCGACGCCCGGGCTCGCGTGGCCGCGGCATACGGCGAGCGGCTGGCCGCGATCGGTGGCGCCCCCGCGGGGACCGGGGACGAGCACGGCCTCGTGCTGCCCTGCGCCGACCGGGGGGACGAGCGGCGCAGCTGGTTCGTCTACGTGGTCCAGCTGCCGGATGGCGCCGACCGCGTCGCGGTGATCGAGAGCCTGGGCGCGGAGGGCATCGCCTCGAAGGCCTATCTCCCGGCCATCCACCTGATGCCGCCCTACCGGGAGCGCTTCGGTTTCAAGGGCGGCGAATTCCCCGTCGCAGAGCGCGTGGCCGAGCGCTCGCTGGCGCTGCCGTTCTTCGGCTCAATGACCGAGGAGCAGGTCGAGCGGGTGTGCACGGCGCTCGGCAGCGCCCTGGAATCCCACACCTAAACTCGGCGGATATGTCTCGCTTCGCGGACGAACAGGACCCGCTGTTCAGGCGGATCAACTCCTCGATCTCCTTCGATCGGCGCCTGGCGCCGTTCGACATCGAGCAGTCACGGGCTCACGCGCGTGCGCTGGCCAAGCTCGAAGTCCTCGACGACGACGAGCTGAAGCAGCTGCTCGACGGCCTCGACGCGGTCGCGGCCGAGCTCGAGGACGGCAGCTTCGAGGTCGCTGAGGACGACGAGGACATCCACATGGCGATCGAGCGGCGCCTGACCGAGATCGCCGGGCCGGTCGGGGGCAAGATCCACACCGCCCGCTCGCGCAACGACCAGGTCGCAACGGACCTGGCCCTGCTGGTCCGCTCACACTCGGCCCGGGCGGTCGCGCTGCTCGAGGGGCTGCTGTCCACCCTGATCGAGCTCGCCGACGCCCACCGCGACTGGCCGGCCCCGGCGTACACGCACCTGCAGAGGGCCCAGCCCGTCTACCTGGGACACCACCTGCTCGCCTACTTCTGGATGTTCTTCCGCGACACCCGGCGGTTCTTCCTCGTAGCGGAGTCGACCGGGGACCTCCCCGCCGGCTCGGGTGCCCTCGCCGGGGTGAACTGGGAGCTCGACCGTGAGGGCCTCGCATCCGACCTCGGCTTCGCGCGCCCGCACCCCAACTCGCTGGATGCCGTCTCCAACCGGGACTTCGCGCTCGACTACCTCTACGCGGCCTCTGTCACCGCCATGCACCTCTCGCGGCTCGGAGGGGAGATCGTGCTCTGGTCGAGCCAGGAGTTCGGGTTCTGCGAGCCGGCCGATTCCTTCGCCTCGGGCTCGAGCATCATGCCCCAGAAGAAGAACCCCGATGCCGCCGAGCTGATGCGTGGCAAAGCGCCCCGGGTCGCCGCCGGCCTGATGAGCCTGCTCGGCACGATGCACGGCCTCCCCCTCGCGTACAGCAAGGACCTGCAGGAGGACAAGGAGCCGCTCTTTGACGCGGCCGACAACCTCGAGCTCTGCCTGGAGGCCGCCACGCCGATGCTCTCCGGCCTCGCCTTCAAACGCGAGGCGCTCGAGGAGGCGGCGAGCGACGAGATGCTCGCCGCGACGGACCTGGCCGACGTGCTGGTGCGCGAGGGGATTCCGTTCCGCGAAGCGCACGGAGTGGTCGCCGGCCTGGTGCGGACGGCCCTGGACACCGGCAGCAGGCTCTCCGAGCTCGACGATTCGCAGCTCGACGGGGTGCCCGAAGGCGCCCGCGACCGCCTGCGCGAGGCGCTGCGCGAGGGGAACACGATCGAGTCCAAGGTGTCGGCCGGCGGGACGTCCTCGACTCGCGTCGCCGAGCAGCTCGACCTCGCCCGCAAGAGCCTGGCGGAACTGCGGAATTGAGCCTCCTCGGCGCGAGTTCTTCGGCCGCTCGGTGCACGAGGTCGCGCCGGACCTGATCGGCTGCACGCTTCGGGTCGGCCCCTGTGCCGGGGTGATCGTCGAGACCGAGGCCTACGACGTCACCGATCCCGCCTGCCACGCCTTCGCCGGTCTGACCCAGCGGACGCAGACGCTCTTCGGGCCGCCCGGCCGCGCGTACGTCTACCTCTCCTACGGGATCCACAGCCTGCTCAACGCCGTGGCGGAGCCCGAGGGGGACGCGGCCGCGGTCCTGATCAGGGCGTTGGAGCCTGTCGAGGGGATCGAGCTGATGCGGGAGCGGCGCGGCCGCGAGGCGCCCGCGGAGCTCTGCTCGGGCCCCGGCAAGCTGACCGAGGCGCTCGGGGTGGACCTGGACCTGAACGGGCACCCGCTCGACCGGGATCCATTGCGGATCGAGGCGCGGCGCGGAGACTGGGAGTCCCCTGAGATCGTCGCCGGGCCTCGGATCGGGATCACGAAGGCGACCGAGCTGCCGTGGCGCCACTGCGCCGCCGGCAACCGATTCGTGTCGAAGCCCTGGCCGCAGCCTCGAGGCCGCAGGCCGCCTAGCTACAGACCCGTTCCGCCGGTCGTGCCGCCGGTCGAGCCGCCGCCGGCTCCGCCGCCACCGCCGCCCGTAGAGGGCGCCGGGCCGCCGCCGCCGGCTCCGCCACCGCTCGTGGAGTCACCCCCGCCGTCGGATGAGCCGGAGTCGGTGGGGGCCGAGTAGCCGGGTGAGCCGGAGGAGCTGGAGTCGACCTCGGCGTCGTCGGCGTCGCCGCTCTCGTCCTCGGCGATGTTCTGCTCCAGGATGCCCTCGATCGCCACGATGACCGACGCCCAGATCTCGGCCGGGAAGGTTCCGCCGTCCACGGGGTTGCCGCCGTACTCGGTCTCCATCGGGGTGTTGGTCTGGGAGTGTCCGACCCAGACGGCGACCGTGAAGTGGTCGGAACCTCCGACGAACCAGGCGTCACCGTTGTTCTCGGTCGTACCCGTCTTGCCCCAGTCGTCGTACGAGGTGGCGGCGTTCTTACCCGTGCCGCTCGAGACGACGCTGCCCATGATGCTCCGGGTCTCGTCGGCCACGCCCTCGGAGAGGACGCGCTCGACGCGCGGCTTGTTCTCGGCGATCGTCTCGCCCTCGGCGTCCACCACCTTGGTGATCGCGACCGGGCCGTCGTCCCGGGGGTTGCCCTTCTCGTCGCCGGGGAGGGTGTCCAGGTTGCCGCTGCGGCGCTCGCCGCCGGTCGCGATGGTGTTGAAGGCAAAGGCCATCTCGAGGGGGGTGAAACCGCCACCGGGGTTGTCGGGCGTGCCCTGCGGAGCGCCGAGCGTGATCGCCGGGTTGTCGGGGACGTCGCTCATGAGGCCCATGCGCTCTGCCGTGTCGGCGACCTTCTTCAGGCCGACGTCGTAACCCAGCTCGGCGTACACGGAGTTGTCCGAGTAGGTGAGCCCGCTGGCGATCGAGTTGCTGCCGTAGTAGGTGTCGTCGTAGTTCTCCACCTCGAAGACTTCCTTCTTCGGGCTCACGCCCGGAATCGGGAACTCCTTCGGCTGTGAGGAGTAGACGTCACCCGAGCTGAACCCGTTGGAGAGCGCGGCCGCCAGGGTGAACGGCTTGAACGACGAACCCGGCTGACGGTGGCCGTTGGTAGCCAGGTTGAACGGCTCCTCGTCGAAGTTGTTCCCGCCGACGAGCGCACGCACCTCGCCGGAGTCGTTGTCGATCACGACGACGGATGCGGTCGGTTCGATCCCCGCGAGCCTGTCGTAGGCGACCTGCTCGACCGCTTCCTGCATCTCGAGGTCGAGCGTGGTGTGGACGTCGAGCCCGCCGCCGAATGCGCGGCCGGCGCCGTAGAGGTCGACGACCTGCTGGCGCAGCCAGGAGGTGAAGTACGGCGCGAGGGAGTCGACCTCTGGCTTCTCGATCTCGGACGCCGTGGGAACGGTGTTCGTGACCGCATCGTCGTACTCGGTTTGGCTGAGCTCGTCCTGCTCCAGCATCTTCTGGAGCACCAGGTTGCGCTGGCTCGTCGCGGTCTCGGGATTGGCGCGCGGCGAGTAGGCCGATGGCGAGGAGATGAGCCCGGCGAGCAGCGCCGCCTCCTCGGGCGCGAGCTCGGAGGCACACGGGTCGGCGCCCTCGGCCAGGCACTCCGGGTGCTTGTAGCCGAAGTACGTGCGCGCGGCGGCCTCGACCCCGTAGGCGCCCTCGCCGAAGTAGATGGTGTTCAGGTACTGCGTGAGGATCTTGTCCTTGTCCCACTGCCGCTCGAGCTGTGAGGCGAGCGCGGCCTCACGGAACTTCTGGAGCACGGTCCGCGAGCCCTGGGCCTCGAGCGCGTTCTTGACGAACTGCATCGTGATCGTCGAGGCGCCCTGCGTCCCCCCGCCAGGGATCAGGTCCTGGACGAGAGCACGGCCGATGCCGGGGTAGTCGACGCCGCGGTGCTCGTAGAAGCGCTCGTCCTCGACCGAGACCACGGCGGCCTTGATGTAGTGGGAGATGTCCTCGGACTCGACCAGGATCCGCTGGCTGTTGCTGAGCAGAGACCCGAGCTTGCGGCCGCGGTGGTCGTAGACCTCGGTGTTCTGCGACGCGGCGTACTGCTCCTTGGCCGTCAGGTCCGGCAGGTCCTGGGCGAGGGACATCATCATCCCGAAGACCATCGAGACCAGCGCCAGGGCTCCGAGCCCGACGACGATGATCGCCAGGCGGAGCTTCTTGATCCGGCCCGGCTGCGGCTTGCGAGGCCGGCGGGCGCTGATCCGGCGAGGCAGCTGCGGTGGGACCCGCTGCCCGTTCCCGTCGACCTGAACCTGG
>CAWGQG010000001.1:0-272500 GCA_963824785.1 uncultured Solirubrobacterales bacterium | reverse complement strand
AACCTGGCGAGCTACCCATGGGCAGGTTGAAGCGGGGGTAAGACCTCGTGGAGGACCGAACCGACCTAGGTTGAAAACTGGGCGGATGACCTGTGGGTCGGAGTGAAAGGCTAATCAAGCCAGGAGATATCTGGTTCTCTCCGAAATATATTTAGGTATAGCCTCGGGCTATATGCGTTACGGCCGTAGAGCACTGCTTGGACTAGGGGCCCTACCAGGTTACCGACTTCAGGCAAACTCCGAAGACCGTTACGTTAAACCCGGGAGTCAGTGTGCGGGGGATAAACTTCGTACGCGAGAGGGGAACAACCCAGATCACCAGCTAAGGACCCTAAGTGGTGGCTAAGTGGAGAACGATGTCCGAATGCCGAGACAACCAAGAGGTTGGCTTAGAAGCAGCCATTCCTTGAAAGAGTGCGTAACAGCTCACTGGTCAAGTGTTCGGGCGCGGAGAATGTAACGGGGCTCAAGCCACCCTCCGAAGCTGTGAGCGCGAAAGCGCGGTAGGAGAGCGTTCCGATCGTCGTGAAGCGTTGGCGGAAGCCGGCGTGGAGTGGTCGGAAGTGAGAATGCCGGCATGAGTAACGAGAGAGGGGTGAGAATCCCCTCCACCGATTGTCCAAGGTTTCCTGAGTAAAGTTCGTCTGCTCAGGGTTAGTCGGGACCTAAGGCGAGGCCGAAAGGCGTAGCCGATGGCCAACAGGTTGATATTCCTGTACCACGTCATATCCGCTATGACCGATGGGGTGACGGGGAAGGCTAAGGGAACCCAGGCGATGGTTGTCCTGGGGCAAGCACGTAGCCAGTCGCGGTAGGCAAATCCGCCGCGGCGTTCACGCGAGGTGCGATGCCAGCTGGCTTGATCGCCGGCCAGTCCCTGAAGCCATGCCTCCGAGAAAAACCTCTAGGCAGGGTATGCGTGCCCGTACCTACAACCGACACAGGTGGACAGGTAGAGAATACTGAGGTGAGCGAGCTAACTATCGTTAAGGAACTCGGCAAATTCGCCCCGTAAGTTCGCGAGAAGGGGCGCCCCGGTAGGGTGAAGCTCATACGAGTGGAGCCCGAGGGGGCCGCAGTGAAAAGGTCCAACCGACTGTTTACCAAAAACACAGGCCTCTGCTAAGTCGCAAGACGACGTATAGGGGCTGACGCCTGCCCGGTGCCGGAAGGTTACGCGGATGTGTTAGTGGCTTCGGCCGCAAAGCACTGAAGCTAAGCCCCGGTAAACGGCGGCCGTAACTATAACGGTCCTAAGGTAGCGAAATTCCTTGTCGGGTAAGTTCCGACCTGCACGAATGGCGCAACGAGTTGGACGCTGTCTCAACGATAGGCTCGGTGAAATTAGAGTCTCGGTGAAGATACCGAGTACCCGCAGAAAGACGGAAAGACCCCGTGAACCTTTACTGCAACTTGATATTGGAGTTCGGAGCGTCTCGCTCAGGATAGGTGGGAGGCTGTGAACCAGTGGCTTCGGCCGCTGGGGAGCCAACCTTGAGATACCACCCTTGATGCTTTGGGCTTCTAACACCCTGCCGTTATCCGGGGGGTGAACAGTGTCAGGTGGGCAGTTTGACTGGGGCGGTCGCCTCCTAAAATGTAACGGAGGCGCCCAAAGGTTCCCTCAGCACGGTTGGAAATCGTGCGCAGAGTGTAAAGGCAGCAAGGGAGCTTGACTGCGAGACCGACGGGTCGAGCAGGAACGAAAGTTGGGCTTAGTGATCCGGCGGTAGAAAGTGGAATTGCCGTCGCTCAACGGATAAAAGGTACTCCGGGGATAACAGGCTTATCGCGCCCAAGAGTCCATATCGACGGCGCGGTTTGGCACCTCGATGTCGGCTCGTCGCATCCTGGGGCTGGAGCAGGTCCCAAGGGTTGGGCTGTTCGCCCATTAAAGCGGTACGCGAGCTGGGTTCAGAACGTCGTGAGACAGTTCGGTCCCTATCTTCTGTGGGCGTTGGAGAGTTGAGGGGAGTCGTCCCTAGTACGAGAGGACCGGGACGAACGCGCCTCTGGTGTACCAGTTGTCCTGCCAAGGGCACTGCTGGTTAGCTACGCGCGGACTGGATAACCGCTGAAGGCATCTAAGCGGGAAGCCAACCTCGAGATGAGCTCTCCCATCCCCTTGAGGGAGTAAGACCCCTGGTAGACCACCAGGTTGATAGGCCGGCTGTGCAACCGCAGCAATGCGGTCAGCAGACCGGTACTAATGGGTCGAGGGCTTGACGGATATTTGTTTTCTATCTTTGCCTAGTGCAGTTTTCAAGCTCCACCGAGCGTCTCGAACAATTTCGGTGGCGAGATAGCGAGAGGGAAACACCTCTTCCCATTCCGAACAGAGCCGTTAAGCCTCTCTGCGCCGATGGTACTTGGGGGGCAACCCCCTGGGAGAGTAGGTCGCCGCCGGTCTTTCCTAGAAGCCGCCGCCAGGCGGCTTCTTTCGTACGGTTCCGGCATGGCCGAAGCGCCGGATCCGCTCGACACCCTCGCCGCAAATGCGGATGCCGCCTCGGGACCCATGCGCTGGGTCCGTTTGCTGGCGGACGAGGTCGGGCCGCGTCGGCCCACCAGCCCGGAGGAGCGCCGCGGCGCCGAGCAGATCCAGCAGGCGCTCGACGCGGAGGGCCTGAAGGCCGACCTCGAGTCCTTCGACGGCTACTCCACCTTCGCCGCGCCCTTCGGAGTGATGTATGCCCTCGCCCTCGCGCCGGCCCTGCTGCGTCCTCGCCGTCGGCTCCTCCGCAGCACCCTCGCAACGGCGGGTGCCGCTGGCCTGGCGACCGAGGGCGGCCTCGCCTTCACGCCCATCTCCCGAGCACTCTCGCGACGCCCGAGCCAGAACCTGGTCGCGACGATCGAGCCGCGGGGCGAGGTGCAGCGCACCCTCTGCCTGGTGTGCCACCTCGACAGCTCGCGCAGCGGCCTGCTCTTCCATCCGAAGTTCACCCCGCACCTCACTCGCTGGCTGCTGCTCCAGGCCACGGCCGTGATGGCCCAGGCGGGCGAGCCGCTTCTCGGCCGTTCCCGGGCCGGCCGATCGGCACTCGCAACCAGCCGCCTGATCCTCGCCGTCGGCGCCGCACTGATGGCCGAGCGCGAGCTCCGCGGCCAAGACACCCCCGGCGCCAACGACAACGCGTCCGGCACGGCCGTGGTCGCCGATCTCGCGCTCGAAGTCGCACGCAACCCGCTCAGCGGCACCCGCCTGGTGTTCCTCATGACGGGATGCGAAGAAGCAGGCTTGCTCGGGGCGCAGGCGTTCCTCGCCTCACACGACACCGGCGACTGGCTTTTCCTCAACTTCGACAATGTCGGCGGGGCCGACACGACTCTCCACTTCGTGCTCCGCGAGGGTGTCGGCCGGACCTGGCCGGCCGACCCGGGCCTGATCGCGCTCGCTGAGGATCTGGGGGCCCGGCGCCCGGAGCTGCAACTCGAGGCGGCCCGCCGGCCCATCGGCCTCACCTACGACACGACGGCGGTCCTGGCGCGCGGTGGCCGCGCGCTCACGTTCGTGGCAGCCAGGGACGGTGTCATCCCCGACTATCACTGGCCGACGGATACGAGCGACAACGTCAGCCCCGCGGCCCTCGGCCGCGCCCTCGAGGTGGGCAGGGAGATGCTCGCCGCGATCGACCGCGGCGAGATCGACCTCCCAGGCCAACCCGATCTGGCTACCGCGGCAAGTCCGAGCTAAGCGGCGATGCGGTCCTGCGCGCCGGCGCGATCGTGCAGGTGATGCGAGGAACCCGAGGCCAGGCCGGTCGGCCTGCGCTCACAGTCACGCACCGGCTCGGGCTCGAGCCCGTATTCGCCGAGCGTGGCGAAGTCGATGACGAGGTCGGCGGCGTCCAGCAGCCGCTCGCGAATGTCGATGATCTTGGCTGTCATGGGGGGCAACTTAGGCTCGGCCCCGGACGGAACCGGCCCATTTGCAGGTGAAGTTGCAAGCGCGCGCCCACGCACGGCCCATGCCTAGCGCCCGCGCCTGCCGAAGCTGTGCGGGGCGGGCAGCGCCGCCGCCAGCTCCTGCATCGCGGCTTCGCGAACCCCATCGAAGCCGCGCTTGCTCAGCCCGACCGCGCTCGGGCCGGCCATCCGCTCGCCGTCCCGCCGGGGGTCCCGGCCGGTCTCCCGGGCGGCCGGCGGCGCGACGGAGCGCGACACCGGAACGGGCTCGGCGCCGGCAGCCGGGCGCCGCTGGAGACGGTCGATCGAGCTCACGATCACGTTGGTGTTCCGCTCGCGGTGCTCCAGCTTTCCGCGAGCGATCACGAACCCCGCCGTCCTGACCGCCATCCGACAGTGCTCCACCACCGGTGGAGGCACGATCAGGTTGATCGTCCCGTGCTCGTCCTCGAGCAGCATGAACACGATGCCCTTGGCTGTCGCCGGCCGCTGGCGCGCCACCACCATCCCGGCGACCCGCACGCTCCGGCCGTCCCCGGCCCGCGCCAGGTCGGCGCTGTCCAGCGCGTCGCGGTCCAGGCCGGCTCGCATCAGCTCCATCGGATGCGCCGCCAGCGTCATCCCTGTGGTCCGGTAGTCGGCCACCATCCGCTCCCACGGACCCAGCTCGGGCAGCGGCGGGGGAGGGGCGCTCTCGAGCGCCAATGCCAGCTGCGTGCCGTCGCGACCGCGGCTCGCGCGGGAGTCCCCGCCGGCCCGCCACAGCGCCGGCCGCCGCTGTCCCTCTGACAGCAGCTCCCGGGCAATCTCGGCTACGTCCGGAAGGGCCGCGGACCCATCGGCGGCCACTGCCGCGGGGACGGGGGAGGGTTCCGCCACCAACCGGTCGCAGGCACCGGCCCAGGCCAGCCGCGCCAGCGCCCCCCGCGTCGCACCCGAGCGCGCCGCCAGGTCCGCCACGTCCCGGTAGGAACCGCCGCGCTCGCGCTCGGCCACCACCGCCTCGGCATCCGCCTCGGCGACCTCCGCCACGTAGCCCAGCCCGATCCGCACCGGCGGCTGCCCCTCCGATCCCGCCGCCGCCCCGGTCGTCTCCACCCGGCAGTCGACCTGGCTCGCGTTCACGTCCGGGGGCAGCACCTCGAGACCCCGCCGCTGCGCGTCGTGCACCAGCGCGTCGGGGGGATAGAAGCCCATCGGCTGCTCGTTCAGCAGTGCACACAGCAGCTCCGGCCCGTAGTGGACCCGCAGCCAGGTCGACTGGTACGCGAGCAGCCCGAACGCCGCCGAGTGCGACTTGGGGAACCCGAACCCCGAGAACCCCACGATCTGCCCGAACACCCTCTCGGCGACCTCCTCGCTGACCCCGTTCGCGATCGCGCCCTCGACGAACCGCACGTGGTAGCGGCGCATCGCCGCCTCGGACCGCTTGCGGCTCATCGCCCTTCGCAGCCCCTCCGCCTCGCCGACGGAGAACCCCGCCAGCGCGATCGCCACCTCCAGCACCTGGTCCTGGAACACGATCGCCCCGAGCGTGTCCTTCAGCGCCGGCGCCAGCGACGGGTGCTCGTAGGGCACCTGATAGGAGGGGTCCTCCCGCAGTCGCTTGCGCCGCTCGATGTAGGGATGCACCGCGCCGCCCTGGATCGGCCCCGGCCGCACCAGGGCCACCTGAACCGTCAGGTCGTCCAGGTTCTCGGGCAGCGTCCGGACCAGCATCTGCATCTGCGCCCGGCTCTCGATCTGGAAGACGCCGACCGTCTCGGCCTTCTGGATCGCGGACCACACCTGCTCGTCGTCGAAGGGCACCCGCGAGAGGTCGATCCGCTCGCCGCGCGAGCGGGCGATCTCGTCCACGGTCCGCTCGACCGCCGACAGCATCCCCAGGCCCAGCAGGTCGATCTTCAGGAAGCCCGCATCCGCGCACGAGTCCTTGTCCCACTGCACCATCTGCCGCCCCTCCATCGCCGCCGGCTGCACGGGGCAGAGATCAGTCAACTGATCAGTCGAGATCACCATGCCCCCGGGGTGTTGCGAGATGTGGCGGGGTAGACCCGCGATCTCCGGCAGCAGCTCGGCCATCACCCGCCACCGTTCCGAGCGCGCCCGGGTCGGCCCCAGCACCTCTTCCATCCGCGCCCTCGCCTCACCGCTCGACTCGAAGGAGTCCACGGCCCTGGCCATCCGCTCGATCTCTCCCGCCGGCAGCCCCAGCGCCTTGCCCAGGTCGCGGATCCCGCCGCGTGCCCTGTAGGTGGCGAAGGCCGCGACAAGAGCCGACCGCTCCGGTCCGTAGCGCTCGTGCACCCGCGGAATCAGCTTCTCCCGGATGTCGCGCGGGAAGTCGAGGTCGATGTCCGGGACGTCGGTGAGCTCGTCGTTCAGGAAGCGCCCGAGGAAGAGCTCGTTCTTGACCGGGTCGATGTGGGAGAGGCCGGTCAGGTAGCAGACGATCGAGCTGACGCTCGACCCGCGACCCCGGCCCGGTGGCAGCAGCCGCCGCGCCGACTCCGGCCCGCGCACCTCCAGCGCCACCTCGCGCGCCAGCACCAGCATGTCCTGGTGCAGGAGGAAGAACCCGGACAGCCGGAGATCGCGGATCAGCGCCAGCTCCTGCTCGAGCCGCTGCTCCGCCTCCGCTTGGTGCGGCGACCCCGCGTAGCGCTGCATCAGTTTCGCGCGACAGAGCTCCGCCAGACGGCGGTCCGCGGTGGGGTCCTCGGCGCCCGGATAGCTGTAGCCGAGGTCGCGGGTCAGGTCGAACCGCAGCCGGTCGGCCAGCCGCACCGTCTCGGCGATCGCCTCGGGATGGTCGCGGAAGCGGTTGGCAGCGTCCGCGGCGGAGAAGAGGACCGACGCCGAGTTGCCGCGGCGCAGCGCCTCGGTCTCCTCGAGCGTCGAGTTCAGCCGCACCGCGACCAGCGCGTCCTGGAGCGGAGAGCGGGTGCGGTCGTGGGCATGCGGATTGCCCGTGGCGACGCAGGGAACGCCGAGCCGCTCCGCCAGCTGCGTCAGCCAGCGGTTCCGCGCCCGGTCCCGCCGCCAGAACGGCCGCTGCAGCTCGACCCGGAAGCCGTCCGGGCCGAAGAGGCCGGCCATCCGCCGCGCCATCCGCTCCGCGTTGCGCGCGTCACCGCGTTCCCATAGCCCGGCCACGGCCCCCTCGCCGGCGCAGCCGGACAGGCAGACCAGGCCCTCGGTGCGGCCCTCCAGTTCGTCGACCGGCAGCGATGGCGGCAACGGGTCACGCATTCCACTTCCTTCACGGGTCCCGCTGTGCGCTCGTGTTACCAGCTGGCAGAGGTTTCTCCATCCCTCGGCGTTCTCGACCAGCAACGTGACATGGAGCGCGACCAGCGTCCAAGGTCAATTCACAGCCGACGATCGGTCGGACGCCCACTCCCTGGCAAGCGTGCGCGAACTCCATCGCGCCATACACGCCGTCGTGATCCGTAAGTGCCAGAGCCTCGTGACCAAGATCAGCGGCGGTGGCTGCGAGCTCCGCCGGTTCGGAGGCGCCGTCGCCGAACGAGTAGGCCGAGTGGCAGTGGAGCTCGACGTAGGGCTCGGCGCTCATCAATCCCGCTGGCGGAACCAGCGACCCTTCTCGGGCTCACAGAAGACCACGACATTGCTGCCGTTCTCCAGCACCAGCTCGAAGTAGCGGCGTCGCAGCGGGCGGCGGGTCCACCAGCCGTCCTCGACCAGCCACTCCTCGCGCACCTGCTCGACCCCGAGCCGGCCCACCGCCCGCGGCACGCCGTCCGAGCCCACCTGGACCGGGACCGGCCACGGTTTGTTGATCCGGCCCGGCCTCATGCTGCGCCCTCCTCCGGGAACGGCATGAGGACGTCTCTGCGCTCCGGGATCCGCGACCCCGGATCGACCTCGAGCACCCGCAGCACCGCGTCGCTGCCGGCCGCCGCGCGAGCCTGCCGCACCGCCTCCGAGATCCGCTTGCGCCGCTGCTCCTCGGGCGCCGCCAGGGACAGCTGCTCGCCGGTGGCCGGTCCGAGGGCGGTCGCCTCCAGCCGGAGGACCGAGGCCGGGGCTGGCAACAGCGCCAGGTGGGGGAGGAGCACCGTCAGCAGCCGCTCGCCGTCGGCCGAGGGGGAGCGCAGCGCCGCCCGCCGAGTCCAGCCGCCCCCGGCGGCCAGCCGAGCCGAAAGCCGCAGCGACCGCACTGTCCGGGCCCGCCGCTCGGAGTGGGCGAGCAGTCTTCCGACCAGCAGCTCCAGAGCCCGCTGGAGCTGCTGGCCCGAGGAGGCCTCCGGCAGCTCCAGCTCGACCGCCAGCGCCTCGCCAGGCCGCCTCGGCCGCAAGGGGTCGTCGTGGCCCTGGGCCAGCCCCAGCGCCCGCAGTCCCAGCTGGCCGAAGCGGTCCGCGATCGCGTCGCGCGGCAGCGCGGCCAGCCGTCCCAGGGTGGTAATGCCGAGCCGCTCGAGCTCGTTGGGGAGGTCATCCTCGAGCCGGGCGTACAGGAGCGTGATCGGGAGCGGCGCCAGGTACCGCCGGGACTCTCCGCCGGGAACAACGGGAGAGCGGCCCCGAGGAGCCCGCCTCGCCGCCACGTAGGAGCAGAACCTTCCCGGTGCAGCCGCCACCGCCGCCGACCCCGACTCGGCTCGGGCTCGCGCCAGCACGCCGACGGTCCCGCCCCAGAGGCCGTGCAGGCCATCCACCGCGAAGAACGCCTCTCCGGCGCGCTGGGACTCGACCTCGGCGCCGATCCCCTCGAGCCGGCACAGGACCTGCTCCCAGCCCCGCTCGGCGCGCTCGGGGTCAGGCGGGACCAGCGCCAGCTCGGGACAGCGGGAGAGCGCCTCGCCCAGTCGCATCCCCGCCCGAACCCCGACCCGCTCAGCCGGGAGGCTGGTCTCGCCGATGAGCTGGGCGGCCCCCGGCTCGGGGGCCAGGGCGGCCGGCCTCGAGAGCAGTTGCTTGCGTCGATCCGACGGCAGGGCCGCCATCAGCGGGAACCGGGGGATCAGTACGCACGCCACTGTCATCGAACGTATGTTCGTATAGACGAACGGAAAGGTCAAGTCCGATTAGCGAAAAGCCCTGCGGGTACAACCTGGCCACGATGCTGATTGCAGGGATTGCAGCTTTCTGTGTGCTGTTGCTCGTGGTGGCCTTCCTGGCGCCGCGCCTGTCGCGGCACTTCCAGAAGGCCGGGGACAAGCCGCTGCAGCTCGGCCAGCGCGCCGGCGGCAGCGCTCCCGGCAAGCTCGGCCAGTGGCTGCAGAAGCCGTTCTCGAAGTCCCGCAAGGCGGTCAGCAAGAGCGGCGCCAAGGGTCGCGAGGGCCGGGCGAAGTCCCCGGTCTAGGGAGGAGAACCATGACCAAGAAAGAGCCGACGACCCGAGAGCTTCGGCTGAAGCAGAAGGAGCGCACCACCGACGAGCATCGCGCCGTTGGGCACTCCGCCACCGACGACGAGGCGAAGACGCACGAGCGGCGCGCCTCGAAGTCCGCCTACCTCGAGCGCAAGCTCGCCGAGCGGGAGCGCTCCGAGCGCGACGTCGCCGCGGAGGACGACACGCAGCACTAGTTTGAGACTGAGATCATGGCGCCGCCGTGATCTACCTCTACCGCGCGAACTTCTCCACCAACTGCGAGCGCGTGTCGCTCGCGCTGGCCCACAAGGGCCTGGAGGTCGAGTCCGTCGTGATCGACTACTCCGACCGCACCCAGGTCGAGGAGGTCAGCGGCCAGGAACTGGTTCCGGTGATCGACGACGACGGCGAGGTGATCCCAGACTCCACGGCGATCCTCCGCCACCTCGAGGACCGGTATCCGGATCCGCCCCTGTTCCCGTCCGAGCCGGCCCGCCGGGCGGAGCTGGACGTGTTCCTCGACTGGTTCAACGAGAGCTGGAAGAACGCCCCGAACGCGATCGAGTTGGAGCTCGAGACCATCGGCGAGCTCCAGCACGAGGAGCCGGACACCCGGCTGGTCGAGGCCGAGGCCGAGAAGATGCGCTCCTCGCTCGACCTCTTCGAGGCGCTCCTGAGTGACCGCGACTTCCTGATGGGGAACTCGGTCTCGGCCGCAGACTTCGCTGCCTATCCCTTCCTCAAGTACGGCGTCGGCCGCGACCCCGAGGACGAGGAGCTCTACCACCGCATCCTCGAGACCCATCTGGAGCTCGGGGACGGTCATCCGCGGCTGCGCGCCTGGGTCGAGCGGATCTCCGCGATGCCCCAGGTCTGACGGCGTGCGGCTTGCGATCACCGGCGACACCCATATGCCGAAGGGGAGCCGCCGGCTCCCGGAGCGCTGCCTCGAGCTCCTGGCGGACGCCGACCTGATCGTCCACACCGGCGACTTCAGCGAGCGCTCGGTGCTGGAGCAGCTGAAGGAGCTGGGGCGAGTGCTCGCCGTCCACGGCAACGTCGACAGCCCAGAGCTGCGCCGCGAGCTGCCCGAGCGGATCACCGTGGATCTCGGCGGTGTGGCTCTGGGGCTGGTCCACGACGCCGGCCCGGCCCGCGGCCGGATCGAGCGCCTGCGCCGCGAGTTCCCGGAGGCCGACGCCGTCGTGTTCGGCCACTCGCACCTGCCCCTCCACGAGCGCGACGGCGACTTCCAGATCTTCAATCCCGGCAGCCCGACGGAGCGCCGCCGAGCGCCTCACCGGACCATGGGCCTCGGCACCGTCAAGGACGCAGCCATCGTCTTCGAACACGTCGTGCTCTAGCGCAGGCCGCCCGAACCGGAGATACTCAGCGGCCAATGACCCAGGACATCGTCGAGATCGTTCGCCGCTCGTACGACGCCTACGAACGCGGCGATGCGGACTCGATGCTGAGTGACACGCATGAGGACCTCGTCACTTACCGCGAAGCACCCGACGGGGCCACGTTTCACGGGCGGCAGGGGCTGATCGAGGCGATCACGTCATGGACTGAGGGCTTCGACCGGTTCGAGTTCACCATCGAAGAGCTGATCCCCGCCAACGACCGCCAGGTGATCGCCCGGATTCACCAACGGGCCGTCGGCGCGCAAAGCGGGGTGGAGATCGAGGCGACGTTCTGGTTCGTCCACACGTTCGATGGCGGCAAGCTCAGCCGTCTCGACATGTTCGCCGACCGCGACCGAGCCTCCGAGGCGGCCGGGCTGGATCCCGAATGATCCGTCCACTCGCCATTGCGCTCCTGCTCAGTCTGGCGATCGCCGGCTGCGGCGGGGATGACGACTCCGGCGATCCGGAGATCCCGGGCGGCGCGGATCCGGAGGCGGTTCAGGTGATCGAGGACTGGTCGAACACGCTTGCGCGAGGGCGACATCGAGGGCGCCGCCGAGTACTTCGAGCTCCCGAGCGTCGCCCAGAACGGGACGCCGCCGCTCCCGCTGGAGACGCGCGACGAGGTGATCGCCTTCAACGAGGCGCTGCCGTGCGGCGCCGAGCTGGTCGAGGCGGTCGATCACGCCGGGTTCGTGATCGCCACCTTCGAGCTGACCGAGCGGCCGGGGGAGGGCGAGTGCGGGCCGGGGGCCGGGGAGGAGGCGAAGACGGCCTTCCAGATCGAGGACGGCAAGATCACCGAGTGGCGCCGGGTGCCGGACGAGGGGATCGAGCCGGCCCCGGAGGGCCCGATCGTCTGAACGGGGCGCTTTCCTCTCGCCATGCGCGAGAAAGGCGCCCCAAGAGGTCAGAGCTTCGTCGCGGACGCGCTCGATCACGGCGTCCGTGAACTCCGTGGTGCCGGCGCTGCCCTTCAGGTCCGGGCGTGCGGATGCCGGCCTGGACGGTCTCGTCGACCGCCTCGTAGATCGCGGCTGAGGCCTTCTCGGCGCCGTCCGCGCCGCGCTCGGCGGCGTAGTGGAGGACGGCGGCGCAGGCCAGGATCATCGCCATCGGGTTCGCGATGTCCTTGCCCTCGAGCGCGGGCGCCGTTCCGTGGGGGGCCTCTGCCATCGCCACGGTGACCTCCAGCTCGTCGTCGAGGCCGAGGACCACCGACTCGGCGCCGGCGACCGTGCCGTACATGGCCATGACCAGCTCGCTGAGCAGGTCGCCGTCGCGATTCAGGGCCGGGATCGCCAGCGGCCCGTCGGCTTGGCCCAGGACAAGGCCTGCGAGCAGGGCGTCCACGAGCACCGGTTCGTACTCGACCTCGGGGTGGCGCTCGGCCGCCGCGTCCATCTCCTCCTTCAGCATCCCCTCGTAGACGGGGCTGACGGTCCACTTCGGTCCGCCGTAGACCTTCCCGCCCAGCGTCTTCGCCTGACGGAACGAGTACTCGGCGACCGCGCGACAGACGGAGCGGTGGACCCAATCGGTGCGGTAGGCGACCTCGTCGCCGCCCTCCTCCTCACGCCACTGCTTCGCCCCGTAGGCGTCCTCGACGGCCATGCGGCAGACGGAGATCGGGTGGTGGACGGCCGCGGCGGGCCTGATGCCCGGAATCCGCCGGCCGGTGCGGACGATCACCTTGCCGTTGACCTCCTCGCGGATGATCCGGTTCGGGCTGCCGACGTCGTCGGCCTCCTCCGGGGTGATCGTGGCCGCCTTCAGCCCGAGGCCCGCGTCCAGCATCGCCTTCGCGGCGTCCATGCAGACCTGGTTCTTCGTCTTGCGCCGGCTCTCCAGCGAGAGGTCGAAGCGCTCCAGGTCGAGGTCGAGCCCGACGACCCCAGGGTCCAGGACGCGGAGCGACTGCTCCAGCAGCTCCTGCCCCGTCTGGTCCCCCTCGAGCACGACTATTCTCAGCCCGGCCATGGGGCGAGGCTACTAATGGAGGTCTGTACCTGGTGCGGAGTAGAGGTGGAGGCCGATGACGGCTTCCGCGCCTACGAGCCGGCCGGCGATCGCCGCGCGGTCTTCTGCCGCCTCGAGCACGTCGATCCCCTGGGCGATCCAGGACGCGCACTGGGACGCGGGCGAGTTCACCGAGTCGCCGAGCCTCGACGAGGGCGCGACGAGCTGCTCGCACTGCGGCGCGGAGCTGACCGACGTCCACGTGCTGCTGGTCCGCCACCGCGGGGAGCACCGCGTGGCGGACGGCTTCTGCTCGGTCGAGCACCTGCTGGAGTGGGCGAAGGCCGGCGGACGCTGGCAATAGGGCCCTTCCGGAAGCGCAAAACCGCGCAGTATGCGGCTTCGCTGATGGCGCCCCCCTTGACGCGGGCAGGATCGACCCGTAGGTTGCTCAACACAAGGAACAAGGCAACTTGTTCCGGAGCGCAGACCGAAAGGTAAGAGCGCTGGAGCGGTCGCAAGACCAATCCGAATAGGAGAGGCCGCAAGGCCAATCCAAAGACGAAGGGCCTGGGAAACCGGGCCCTTTGTTTTTGCCTATTTCGCCGCGGGCCGGCTTGCGCTTCGCCCGCGCGGCCTTCTTCTTCGCCTGCGCCTCGGCCTTGCGCTGCTGGTTCGCGGCCTTCTTGTCGCGCTGGCGCTTGTCGGCCTGGTCCGCGAACTTGAGGATCAGCGGCGCCAGCTCCTCGGGCACCTCGACGTTCGGCGAGTGCCCGACGCCCTCGAGCAGCTGTGTCTGGACGCCGGCGATGTCCTCGTAGGGAGCGATCGCCTCCTCGGCGTCGTAGATCTGGTCCTCGGCGCCGAAGATCACCAGCAGCGGCACCTCGGCCGCGCTCAGCCGCTCGTCGAGCGGCCGGTCATCCGTGTAGTCGCGCTTCGGCCGTCCGCGACGTCCACGAAGGCGGTGTAGGTCATCTCCCGCAGGTCGTCCACGGGCTGGTCGGGGTTCTCGAACCCGCTCGCCATGTTGAAGTCCGGGGCGAAGGCCTGCTCGTACTGGTCGCGCACGGCAGAGGCCGGGGCGACGTCCACGACGCGGTTCAGGGCCTGCCCGATCACCGGGGCGAAGCCGAGCTTCGCGGTGAAGGAGAGCTCCCCGTAGCTGTCGTCGACCGCCTGGTCGACGTCGACCATCCGCGTCGCCAGATCGGGGCTCAGCTCGGCGAGCGCGGTCGCCACGGTCGCGCCGAGGGAGTGGCCGACGACGGTCGCGTCCTTGACGTGGAGGTCGGCGAGCGCCAGGGCGATCGCGTTCGCCTGATCCTCGATCGAATAGCCGGCGCCCGGCTTCTCGGAGCCCCCGTGGCCCAGCAGGTCCACCCGGATCACGCGGTGCCTGTCGCTGAGCAGGGGCGCGAGGTCGTCGAACCAGCGCATCGAGGCCGAGTAGCCGTGGATCAGCACGATCGGCGAGCCCCTGGTGTCGCCCTCGTCCAGCACCTGGATCGTCCCGTTGGACGTCTCGACCAGCTCGCGCGCCGTCCACGTTCACCTCGGCGTCCTTGGTCTCGTTGGAGACCGCGATCGCGTTCAGGATCAGCAGCACCAGGAACGCCGCCAGGACGGCGAGCAGGATCTTCAACCAGCGCCTCACGCGGTGGACTCTGCCGCGTCCTTCGGACCGATCCCGAGTTCGTCCGCCTGCTCCGCCATCGCCTCGATGATCAGGGCGATGTGCTCGTCGGGATCGACGCCGAGCTCCTCGATCCCGCGCTGGACCTGGTCGCGGTCCACCGCTGCCGCGAACGACGGCTGCTTCAGCTTCTTCTTCACCGACTTCGGCTTCATGCCCTCGATTCCGGTGGGGCGGACGAGGGCGCAGGCGGCGATGAACCCGGACAGCTCGTCCACGGCGTAGAGCGTCTTCGCCATCTCGGTCTCGCGGGGGACGTTCAGGAACTCTGCGTGCCCGGCGACGGCGTCGATGACGTCCTGCGGGTAGCCGCGCTCCTCCAGTTCCTTCAGCGCGTGGCGGGGGTGGCCCGTCTCCAGATCGGGGTACTTCTCGTAGTCGAGGTCGTGGACCAGGGCCGTGACGGCGTAGCGCTCCTCGTCGGCGCCCTGCTTGCGGGCGTACGCGCGCATGGCCGCCTCCACGCCCAGCAGGTGCTTACGAAGCGAGTCGGACTCGACCCACTCGCACACCAGCGCCCACGCATCGTCTCTTGAAACCTCGGTCATCGGTGCGGTTTACCCTAGTCGCCCATGGAGAAGTTCATCATCCAGGGCGGCGTTCCCCTGTCCGGGGAGATCGTCGCCGCAGGCAACAAGAACGCGGCCCTGCCGATCCTCGCCGCCTGCCTGCTCACAGACGAGGAGCTGGTCATCGGCAACGTCCCGAAGATCCGGGACGTCGACTCGATGCTGGAGCTGCTGGAGGGCCTCGGCGTGAGCGTCGAGTGGAGCGGGGATCACGAGGTCCGGCTGCAGGCCGGCTCGCTCGATGGCGAGCTCGAGGTGGCCGAGGGGCCCGCCAACCGGATCCGTGCCTCCTTCCTCGCCGCAGGCCCGCTGCTGGCGCGCTTCGGCGAGGCGAGGATGCCGCCGCCGGGCGGGGACACGATCGGCCGCCGCCGCCTGGATCCTCACCTGGACGCCTTCCGCGACCTGGGAGCGAAGGTCGGCGGGGACGTCTGGATCGAGCTCTCGGCGCCCAAGGGCGGCCTCAAGGCCACGAGGATCTTCATGGACGAGCCCTCGGTGATGGGGACGGAGAACGCGCTGCTCGCGGCCGCCCTCACGCCCGGCCCGACCACGATCGCGAACGCCGCCTCCGAGCCGCACGTCCAGGACCTGGCGCGGCTGCTGACCAAGATGGGGGCCCAGGTCGACGGCATCGGCTCGAACGTGATGACGGTGCACGGCCGCGACAAGCTGGGCGGCGCCGAGCACAAGGTCTGCCCCGATCACATCGAGATCGCCAGCTTCATCGCGCTGGCCGCCGCCACCGGCGGCGAGCTGCGCGTCCGCGACACCGTGCCCGAGGACCTCGAGGGCATCCGCCGCCACTTCCAGCGCCTCGGCCTCCAGTCGATGGTCGAGGACGGGGACATCCTGGTCCCGCCCGAGCAGAAGCTGACCGTGAAGGACGACCTGGGCGACGCGATCCCGAAGATCGACGACGGCCCCTGGCCCGCCTTCCCGGCCGACCTCACCTCGATCGCCCTGGCGCTCGCCACGCAGGCGGACGGGACGATCCTGATCTTCGAGAAGATGTTCGAGAACCGCCTGTTCTTCGTCGACAAGCTGGTCGCGATGGGCGCTCGGATCACGCTGTGCGATCCCCACAGGGCGATCGTCAGCGGTCCGAGCCGTCTTCACGGTGGCCGGGTCGACAGCCCCGACATCCGCGCCGGGATGGCGATGCTCATCGCCGCGCTGGCCGCGGAGGGCACCTCGGAGATCGGGAACGTGGTGCAGATCGACCGCGGCTACGAGCGCATCGACCTGCGCCTGCGCGACCTCGGCGCTCGGATCGACCGCGTCGCTGCCGAGCGCGTCCCTGCCTAGAAACAGGCCTGTCAGGGCGACGGCACCCGTCGCTCTAAGGTGGCGCCGATGACGATTCACCCGATCCCACCCGGAACCCGGGACATCCTCCCGGACGAGATGCGCGAGCTGCGCGAGCTCCAGCGCACGCTCAACGACGTCTTCGAGAGCTTCGGCTACGGCCAGGTCGCCACGCCGACCCTGGAGTACGACGAGGTCCTCTCGCAGGGCGACGACCGCGGCGCCGGCGCCTACCGCTTCTTCGACGAGCGCGGGTCAGCTGCTGGCGCTGCGCTCTGACATGACGATCCCGATCGCGCGCCTCGCCGCGAGCCGCTTCGCGGACGCCGAGCTGCCGCTTCGCTTCTCCTACATCGGCAACGCCTATCGCGCGGTGACGCCCCAGCGCGCCCAGATGCGTCAGTTCATGCACGGCGGGGTCGAGCTGCTCGGCGCCGGCGCCCCCGACGGCACCGCCGAGGTGATCGAGGTGCTGAGCAAGTCCCTCGACGCGGTCGGACTGGGCCGGGCGGTGATCGGCCTCGGCGACGCGGATCTCTACCGCCAGCTCCTGAGCGAGCTGAAGGTCGGCGACGAGGCGCGCACGCGGATCCTCGACCGGCTCGCCATGCACGACCTGGTCGGGCTCGAGGCGGAGGTGGACGAGCTCGACGGGCTCGACCCGGACGGCCGCGAGACCCTTCTGCGGCTCCCCGGCCTGCGTGGCGGCCCGGACGTGCTCGAGCGCGCCCACGAGCTGGGCGGCGACGCCGTCGAGCGCGCCACCCAGCGGCTGGAGGCGACCTACGACGCGCTCGCCAAGCGCGGGGTCGCCGACCGGGTCCAGCTCGACCTGAGCCTGCTGCGCGACCTCGGCTACTACACCGGGGCGATCCTCGAGGTCTACGACCCGGCGCTCGGCCACATCCTCGGCGGCGGCGGCCGCTACGACGACCTCTGCGGCCGCTTCGGCCTCGACCTGCCGGCCGCCGGGTTCAGCCTCTACCTGGAGCGCGTGCACCTGGCGCAGGCCGAGGAGGAGCGCATCGACGAGGAGGGAGAGAAGTGACGCCCGCCGACGGTGGAAGGGCCGATCCGCACCCGCATGAGCGGTGCGCTCAAGCTTGCGATCCCGCGCGGAGCGCTCTGGGACGAGACCCTCGACGCCCTCGACGCGCATCGGCGTCGACACCGTCGGAGATGCGCGGCGACTCGCGCTCGCTCGTCTTCTCGGCCGACGGCCTGACCCTGGTCACGATGCGGCCGTCCGACATCCCGACCTACGTGGAGGCGGGCGCCGCCGACATGGGGATCACGGGCAAGGACGTGCTGATGGAGCAGAGCGATCGCGTCGTCTACGAGATCCTCGACCTCGGCTACGGCGCCTGCCGGATGGTGCTCGCGGGGCGGAAGGGGGACGAGAGCCTGGGGGAGTCCGAGCGGCGCCTCGGAGCGATGCGGATCGCGACCAAGTACCCGCGCATCGCCGAGCGCTTCTTCGACGAGGCCGGCCGCCAGGCCGAGGTGATCGAGGTCAAGGGCTCGGTCGAGCTGGCGCCGCTGGTCGGGCTCGCCGACGGGATCGTGGACCTGGTCGCGACCGGCAGGACCCTGGAGGAGAACGGTCTGGAGATCCGGGAGGAGATTGCTCCGTCCACCGCGCGTCTGGTCGTGAACCGCGTCTCCCACAAGCTCCGCGCCACCGAGGTCGACGACCTGGTCGAGCGCCTCCGCCCGAAGGGGTCCTGATGAAGGTCACCCGCTTCGACTGGGACGGGGAGGACCCCGCTGGGCTGGCCGCGGAAATCCGCGATCTGCAGCCGAAACTCGGTGAGGTCAGCGAGGCCGTCGCCGAGATCATCGCCGCGGTCGAGTCCGAGGGCGACGCTGCGGTGCTGCGCTTCGAGCAGAAGTTCGGGGATGCGGCTCCCGCCGCCCTCCGCCTGTCCGCTGACGAGATCAGGGGAACCGCGGAGGCGATCCCGGAGGAGCTCGCGCGCGCCATCGCCACCGCGGCGGTCAACGTCCACAACGCCGCGGAGGCCGAGGTCGAGGCCGATCGCGAGGCCGCCGTGGCGGACGATTCCAAGACCATCAGCTACCAGAGCGTCCCCGTTGCGTCGGCCGGCGCCTACGTGCCCGGCGGGGCCGGCGCCTACGTCTCGACGGCGATCATGTGCTGCGTCCCCGCACAGGCCGCGGGTGTGGAGCGGATCGCGGTCGCTTCGCCGCCCGGACCGGACGGCAAGCTGAACCCGGCGATCCTGGCCGCGGCGACGATCGCGGGGGCGACCGAGATCTACGCGATGGGCGGCGCACAGGCCATCGCCGCGCTGGCCCTCGGCACGGAGTCGGTGCAGCGGACCGACCTGGTCGTCGGGCCCGGGCAACCGCTACGTGCAGGAGGCGAAGCGCCAGCTTGCCGGTCGCGTGGGGATCGACGGCATCGCGGGTCCGAGCGAGCTGATGGTGATCGCCGATGCGACCGCGAATCCCGAGCACGCCGCGCTGGACGTCTGCGCGCAGGCCGAGCACGGCGACGACGGACTGCTGGTCATCTGCTCCCCTGACGCGGAGCTGCTCGAGGCTCTGACGGCGCAGGTCGAGGCGGTCGCCGGGAAGCGCGAGACCGTCCAGGACGCACCGCTGGCCGCCGTGACGGTCCCGGACCTGGAGGCGGGCGCGGCCCTCGCCGACGCGCTGGCGCCGGAGCACCTGGAGCTGGCCTGCGAGGGCGCTGAGCTGCTGGCGGGCAGCGTGAGCTACGCCGGCTGCGTCTTCGTGGGTCCGGAGGCCGGCACCGCCTTCGGCGACTACGCGGTCGGCTCGAACCACGTGCTGCCCACCGGCGGCGCGGGGCGCTTCACCGGCCCGCTGGGACCGAGGACCTTCCTCCGCCGCACGGCGACCGTGCGGATCACCCCCGAGGGCGCCGCGGAGCTGGCGCCGACGGTCGGTACGCTGGCCCGCGCCGAGGGCTTTCCGGTCCACGCCGAGTCCGCCGAGGCCCGGCAGGTAAGGGGAAAGACACGTGAGCCGCACCGCCGAGATCAAGCGAGACACGAAGGAGACGCAGATCTCCCTGAAGCTGTCCCTGGACGGCGGGGAGTCGAGCGCGTCCACCGGCGTCGGCTTCCTCGACCACATGCTCGACCTGCTCGCCCGGCATGGTCGCCTCGGACTCGAGCTGGAGGCCAAGGGTGACCTCGAGACCGGGTCGCACCACACGACCGAGGACGTCGGGATCGTGCTCGGGCAGGCGATCGACCAGGCGCTGGGCGACCGCTCGGGTATCCGCCGCTACGGCTCCGCGCTCGTCCCGATGGACGAGGCTCTGGCCGAGTGCGCGATCGACATCTCGGGGCGGCCGTTCATCGACTTCGCCGCCGACCTGCCGGACGTCACGATCGCCGGCTTCGAGGCCGAGCTGACCGAGGAGTTCTTCCGGGCCGTCGCGACGAACGCGAAGCTGACGCTCCACCTCTGGGTCCGCTCGGGATCCAACGCCCACCACATGATCGAGGCGGGCTTCAAGGCGTTCGCCCGCGCCCTGCGCGAGGCGGTCTCGATCGACCCGGACGAGCCCGGGGTGCCGTCCACGAAGGGGACCCTGACGTGACCCGGATCGCGATCCTCGACTACGGGATGGGGAACCTGCGCTCGGTCGAGAAGGCCCTCGAGCGCGTCGGCGCGGAGGTGGACCGGACGAGCGACGTCAACGTGGCCGCCGAGGCGGCCGGCGTCGTCCTGCCCGGCGTCGGCGCCTTCCCGAAGGCGATGGAGCGGATCCGCGAGATCGGGCTCGACGAGTTCATCGACGGCAGGGTCGAGGCCGGGGTCCCGCTGATCGGAATCTGCCTCGGGATGCAGCTCCTGTTCGAGTCCACGGTCGAGAACGAGGGCGCCAGCGGGCTGAGCCTGATGGACGGTCCCGTCACCCCGCTGTCGGCGAACGGCTACAAGGTCCCGCACATGGGCTGGTCGCCCGTTCGCTGGGCCCACGAGTCCGAGTTGACCGCCGGGCTGGGGGAGGCACCGCCGTTCTACTTCGTCCACTCGTTCGCGCCGCGCCCGTCGGAGGACGACGACGTCCTCGGAACCGCCGAGTACGGCGAGACGTTCGCCTGCGCCGTCGAGCGGCCCGGCGTCTACGGCGTCCAGTTCCACCCGGAGAAGTCGTCCTCGGCCGGGTTGCGCCTGCTGAGCAACTTCGTCGGCATCTGCGAGTCGGCGTAAGCCGTCCGTTGATCCTCTATCCCGCGATCGACATTCGCGACGGCCGGGCCGTCCGGCTCGTCCAGGGCGACTACGAGCGCGAGACCGCCTACGACGACGACCCCGTCGTCGCCGCGAAGCGCTGGGAGAGCGCGGGCGCCCGCTGGCTGCACGTCGTCGACCTTGACGGCGCCCGAGCCGGCGAGCCGGTCAACCTCGATCACGTCCGACGGATCGTCGCCGCAGTCGGCATCCCGATCCAGCTCGGCGGCGGTCTCCGCGATTCCGGCAAGGTCGAGGACGCGATCTCGACCGGGGTGGAGCGGGTCGTCCTGGGCACCGCGGCGGTCCGCGATCCCGAGCTCGCCGAGGCCATCGCCGCCGCCCACGGGGAGCGCGTGGTCGCCTCCGTGGACACCCGCGGTGGGATGGCCGCCGCCCAGGGCTGGACCGAGGAATCCGGGCTCGGGGCGGCCGAGGCGGTCCGGCAGCTCGCCGAGCGCGGCCTGCGCCGCTTCGTCTACACGCCGATCGAGGTGGACGGGCTGATGGAGGGCCCCGACCTCGACGCGCTGCGATCGGTGGCCGAGGCCACCGACGCGGAGATCATCTACTCGGGCGGGATCGGCTCGCTCGCGGACCTGGAGTCGCTGGTCTCGCTGGGGCTGGACAACCTCGGCGGTGTGATCGTCGGCCGCGCTCTCTACGAGGGCCGCTTCGGAGATCGAGGAGGCCAGAGCAGCGCTCCAGTAGCTCAGGCCGGGAGTCGGTTTGCCTTCTTCTTGCACTTTGTGCGCGCGG
Organism: uncultured Solirubrobacterales bacterium; assembly: GCA_963824785.1. Taxonomy (GTDB): domain Bacteria; phylum Actinomycetota; class Thermoleophilia; order Solirubrobacterales; family 70-9; genus CAWGQG01. Next base: position 251,317 of record CAWGQG010000001.1, on the reverse strand, counting down.
CGCCGGGCTTCTTCTTCTTGCACTTCCTGAGCGCAGCTGCGCGCTGACCGGTCGGGGTCGCGCCAGTGACAGGAGGCTGGGGCTGCGTCGGAGGCACGACTGGAGGCGCGACTGGCGGCACCGACTGCCAGCTCGGCTGGTCGCCGATGATGCCCCCGGCGATTCGGGTCTGGAACGAACCGTCGGGATTCATGGTGTAGAGCTGCGTGCTCGGACCGACGTCGCGGTCGCTGATGAACAGGATCTGAGAGCCGTTGGGCGACCACGTGGGGAAGGTGTCGAGTGCCGTGCTGTTGCTGAGCCTGGTCTGCGACGTGCCGTTGGCGTTCATCGAGTAGATCTCGACATCCCCATCCCGCTCGCTCGCGAAGACGATCTTGTTGCCGTCGGGTGACCACGAGGGAAGATCGTCGTAGACGGCGTTGTTCGTGAGAGGGGCGCTGACCCCCGTCCCGTCTGGGTTCATGGTGTAGATCTCCCGGGCCGGATCCCTGGTCAGCCCCGACGTTCCCCCGCTGGTGAAGACCAATGTGGCGCCGTCGGGTGACCACTGGACCCCGAAGTCGTTGACGGCGTTGTTCGTGATGCGGGTCTGGTTCGTGCCGTCAGCGTTCATCGTGTAGATCTCGTAGGTCTTCGGGTCGACCTGGTCGTCGCGGTCGCTATAGAAGACGATCTTGGTGCCATCGGGAGACCAGTTCGGAGACCAATCGTCTCCGGTGCCGTTGATCGAGTCATCGGTCAGCCTGATCTGACTCGAGCCGTCGGCGTTCATCTTGTAGATCTCGAAGTTGCCATCCCGACTGCTGTCGAAGGCGATCTTGGTGCCATCGGCCGACCACATCGCGTTGTAGTCCGGCGCCGGGTTGTTCGTGAGGTTCAGGACATTCGTCCCGTCGGGGTTCATGGAGTAGAGCTCGCCTCCCCCGTAGTACGTGGTGAACGCGATTCTGCCGTTGGTGCCGGGAAAGGATGAGCCCAGCGCAGCCGTGACCGGGAGGGCCAGGAGCACGAACGTGGTCAGGGCGAGAACGGCCTTGCCGCGACGCGTCATGCTGCTCTCCGATCTTTGGGACCGCGTGCCGCCCCGGCAAGTCGTTTGAACGACAGAGGCAAGCGGACTGCTGATAGCCACTGTACGGCAGAACTGGGCCCTTGCCTTAGCGACCGCGAGCTGGTCTACGCCAGCGGCGTAGCTGGCGGTTATTTCTTCTTCTGGCTCGTCTTGAGATCGACCGGCGCCGTGTCCGAGATCGATGTGCCGGGGGCCACGCTCTGCGAGAGCACCTTCTTCTTCTTGCGCTTCTTCTTCGTCTTCTTGACCTTGCCCACCGTGCAGTCGGCTGCCGTGAGCGCGTTGCGCGCGGCCTTCGGGCTCTTCCCCTTCAGATTGGGGACGACGCAGTAGCGAACGGTGGCGCCGACCATCTCCTCCTCGTTCCCGTAGGTGAACATCGTCGTCGTCGGCGGGGCGTTGTTGGCGAGCGGCGGGGTGAAGAGACGCGCCAGGCCGCCGACGGTCGGATCGCGAAGCCCGAGCGTGCCGTCCTCGGGGATGTCGATGCCGAAGTGCTCACCCTTTCGGATCGGCAGATTCGTCGAGAACGGCCCGGCGATCGCCGGGAAGACCGCACCGTTCTGCCCCGGCCCGGTCGCGACGCCTGTATACGCGCCCGCCCCGGCGGAGCGGATGACCCTGGGGAAGTAGAGGCCGTCGTCATTGCCGATGAAACTCCAGCTCACGATGGTGCCGTCGACGGGCGAGGCGGCGATGCCGGGTGCCGGGACGCTTTCGAGGACAAGTGTCCCGTTCTCGTATTGGGGGTTTCCGGTCGGCCCCTGGAGCGTGCTCCCGAGCCGGACAGTGGCCGCCTGTGCGGTGCCCCCGACCAACAGCGTGATGGCGGTTGTGGCAAGCGCCAGCTTCACACACGTACGAGTTCGCATCTTCCCTCCGGTTTTTGAACGCTCCGCCTGCAGGGGGACCATATCGGCATCAATAGGCTGCGGAAGATGAGTTGGCTCGGCCGTGCCTTCGGCCCGTTCTTCGTCTTCGCGGGCGTCATGCATTTCGTCAAGACCCGCTGGTACGAGCGGATCATGCCGCCCTACATACCCGCGCACCGCGAGCTGGTCTACGCGAGCGGCGCCGCCGAGATCGCGGGGGGTCTCGCGACGATGCACCCGGCGACCCGGCGTGCCGGCAGCCTCTGGAGCATCGCCACGCTGCTCGCCGTTTTCCCCGCAAACGTGCACATGGCGCTGAATGCCGAGCAGTACGAGAAGGGCGTGCCCGGAGGCGAGGCTGCGCTCTGGGCCCGCCTGCCGGTGCAGGCGCTGTTCATCGCCTGGGCCTACGCGGCCGGCGACTGGGACGAGTAGGCGGCCTCGCTACGCTCGCAGCATGGTCCTGAAGCGGGTCATCCCCTGCCTGGACGTGGACAACGGCCGCGTCGTCAAGGGCACGAACTTCGTCGATATCCGCGACGCCGGCGACCCGGTCGAGCTGGCCGAGCGCTATGACGCCGAGGGGGCGGACGAACTCGTCTTCCTCGACATCACCGCCTCGCACGAGAGCCGCGACACGATCGTCGACCTCGCGCGGCGTACCGCCGACAACGTCTTCATCCCGTTCACGATCGGCGGTGGCATCCGGTCGGTCGAGGACGCGCAGGCGGTGCTGGACGCCGGTGCCGACAAGGTGTCGGTCAACTCCTCGGCGCTGCAGCGCCCCGACCTGATCGAGGAGCTGGCGGACGTGTTCGGCTCCCAGTGCGTCGTGGTGGCAATCGACGCGAAGCGACGTGAGTCCGGGGTCAGTTCACCGCCCTGCGACCGGCCGGAGTGGGACGTCTACGTCAACGGCGGCAGGGTGAGGGTGGACCGCGAGGCGGTCGAGTGGGCGGCCGAGGCGACGGAGCGGGGAGCGGGGGAGGTGCTGCTGACGAGCATGGACCGCGACGGCACGACCGACGGCTACGACCTGGATTTGACGCGGGCGGTCGCGGACGCCGTGACGGTTCCGGTGATCGCCTCGGGCGGCGCCGGCGAGCTCGATCACCTCTCGGCGGCGGTCAACGAGGGTGGCGCCGACGCGGTGCTCTGCGCCTCGATCTTCCACTACGGCAAGCACACGGTCGCCGAGGCGAAGGAGAGGATGAGCCAGGCCGGGATTCCGGTCAGGCTCGCCAACGGCGCCGGGGGCGCGCCCTAATACCTGGGCGGCGGATCGCGCTCGACTACCCGCTCTTCGACCACGCGACCCTCGTAGGGGTCCCTGCGAACGAAGGTCAGATAGAGCGCAATCAGGAAGCCGATCGCTCCGACCACCATCAGGATCAGGCCGACAGTCGCGAGATCGACGCCCGAGATGCTGTCCTTGACCGCGTAGCGCAGGATCGCGCCGACGGCGAGAAGGAAGAGTGATCCTCCAAAGGTCATGCGCCGGGTATGCCCGCCGGGCGGCTGCCCAAACGGATTGGCACCCGTACGAACGGCTAGCGCTTCTTCTTCTTGTTACCGCGCTTCTTCTTGCCGCCGGCCTTCTTGCGGCCCTTCTTCGCTTTCTTGCCCTTGGCGCCCTTCTTTGCCTGGCCGGCGCCCTTGGCCTTCTTAGGGCCCGCGCCGGGGCCCGCGCCCGGTTGACCGGCTTCATCGAGTAGATCCGCTCGTACCCGGTCAGGTAGATCCGCCTGCCGTCGGCGATGATCGGGTTGTAGGCGCCGTCGCGGAAGCCGAAGACCTTCTCGCCGTTCGCGGCGTTGAAGCCGAAGGTCTCTGTCGTGTCGATGTTCGCGACGTAGACGGTCTCGCCGATCAGGCTGCCCGCTCCGATCACCGAGCCGCCCGAATCCGAGGACCAGCGCTCGGAGCCGTCCCTTGCGTCGAGTGCGAAGAACGTGCTGCCGCCGAAGACGCCGAAGTAGATGGTCGGCTCGGTCTTCGGGGTGTCGGCCGCGACCGGGGCGGCGTAGACCTCGCCGCCGACGGTGTGGCTCCACGCCAGGTCGCCGGAATCCTGCTCGAAGCTGTACATGCGGCCGTCCTTGCTGCCCGCGTAGACGCGGCCGAACGCGACCGCCGCGGTGCCGTAGAAGGCGCCGGCCTGGCCGAAGCTGCCTCCCTGCGATCCGGTCTGCCACTTGATGTCGCCGGTGTCCGCGTTCACGGCGCTCATCGTGCCGCTGTAGTCGCCGATGTAGGCGATGCCGTCCTTCACCGCCGGCGCCGCCTTGATCTGACCCGGCAGGTCCGTCTCCCACAGCGTCTTCCCGGTCTCCGCGTCGAACGCGAACAGCGTTCCGCACTCGCATCCGACCAGCACCTTCCCGTCGACGACGGCGGGCGAGGACTCGCTGCGCCCCGGCAGATCCCGGCGCCACCGGGTGAGACCGTTCTTGGCGTTCAGCGACAGCACCTGCTCCGGCGCGAGGTTGGCGATGAAGAGCCGGCCGTCGCTGTAGGCCGGAGAGGAGGCGTTGAGCGAGGCGATGTCGCGGCGCCAGCGGGCCTTGCCCGACCGCGTCTTGATCGAGAAGGCGATGCCGTTGTTGTTGACGACGTAGAGCGAGCCGTCGACGAGGATCGGGCGAGTACTCGAGCAGGTTCCGCCCCTTGAACTGCCAGGCCACCTTGAGCGGCGGCTCGAGCTGCTGGACGTTCATGTAGCGCGTGCGACCGATGTCACGGCCGTAGAACGGCCAGTCGACCAGCCCGATCACCTCCTTGGTGGAGCCCTCCTCGACGAACACGGCGTCGGGGTTCGAGACGTCCTCCGGCCGCTTGACCATCAAGTAGGCCACGACACCGGCGGCTGCCAGGAACGCGATGGCCACGAAGATCCAGATCTTCTGCTCGCGCCAGATGTATGTGATCGCATTGCGCATGCTCAACTGCCCGTGACGGCCCCGGTTTTCCCCGCCGCGGGCCACGGGCAAGCGGCACATGGTAGGAAAACCACCTAAGTGGCACACATCCACGACATCGATCCCGCGCACCTCCCCGAGAGGCTCGAGAATCTGCCTGGAATCGACGTACTGCGCACTGTCGGGGAGACCGTGCCGGCCTATCTCGTCGGGGGCGCGGTGCGTGATCTATTGCTCGGAAAGGACCGCACCGACCTGGATGTCGTGGTCGAGGCCGAGGTCGGGCCGCTCGCCGAGTCCCTCGGCGGAGAGGTCACGAGCCACGATCGCTTCGAGACGGCCACGGTCCGGCTGGAAGGCGTCACCGTGGACCTCGCCCGCTCCAGGGCCGAGATTTACGCGCAGCCCGGGGCCCTGCCCGAGGTGCGGCCCGCGCCGGTGCAGGAGGACCTGGCGCGCCGTGACTTCACGATCAACGCGATGGCGCTGCCGCTGCGCGGTCCCGCCGAGCTGATCGACCCTCACGGCGGCCTTCCCGACCTGGGACTCGGCCTCCTGCGCATCCTGCACCCTCGCTCGTTCGTGGACGACCCGACTCGCGCGCTGCGGGCGGCCCGTTACGCCGCCCGCCTCGACATGGAGCTGGAGCCGAACACCGCGAAGCAGATGGCGATCGTCGACCTGAGTTCCGTCTCGGCCGACCGCGTCGACGCGGAGGTCCGCAGGATCGCGGCCGAGGAGACCGCACCGCGGGCGCTCGCGCTGGTCCGCGAGTGGCGGATCGCCGACGTGCCGGAGGCCGCCGTCGGGCTCGCCGCGTCCATCGGCGAGCTCGCCGCCCAGCCGGCGTGGTCCGAGGTGGCCGATCCGGTCGACGCGATCGTCGCCGTGGTCGAGCAGGGCCCGCGTGCCGAGGAGATCCGCAACCAGGCGGCGTCGCTGCTCCATGCCACGCCGGAGCGGCCCTCGGACGTGGTCAGGACCGCCAGCGCGGCCACTCCGGTCGCCCTGCTCGTTGGCCGGGCGCTCGGCGCCCAGTGGCTCGACGCCTACGTCACCCGCTGGCGGGACGTCGGGCTGGAGATCGACGGCCGGGACCTGATGGCCGCCGGAATCCCCGAGGGGCCGGCTATCGGCCACGGGCTCGCCGCTGCCCTGTACGCGAAGCTCGACGGCGAGATCTCGGGCCGCGAGGACGAGCTCAACGTCGCCCTGGCGGCCGCCCGCGACCAGCTCGGCTGATCGAGGCCACTCTCTAGCCTGATCGCGATGGAATGGCAAGAGCAGGACGGAGTTCCTTGGCTCGAGGCCGAGCTTCCGGGCGCCCGCGCGGCGTTCTCGACCCGTGTGGGCGGGGTCAGCGAGGAGCCGTACACCTCGCTGAACGTCGCCGTCAAGACCGGGGACGAGCCGGGCCGGGTCGCGGACAACCGTCGCGGCCTGGCGGCGGCCCTCGGAATCGCTCCCGAGAACGTGGTCATGGGCCGCCAGGTGCATGGGCCCGAGCTGCTCTGGCACGACCGCCAGCAGGACCCGCAGGTGTACGCCGAGGTCGTCCGCAGCCCGCATGAGGTCGACGCTCACGCGACCGACCAGGCCGGCCTGGTCCCGCTGGTGATGGTGGCGGACTGCCTCCCGGTCGCCCTGAGCGGCCCAGGCGGAGTCGCGATGGCGCACGGTGGCTGGCGCGGGCTCGCGGGCGGGGTGCTGGAAAAGGCCGCGGAAGCCGTGAAGGCCGAGGCCGCGGCGATCGGGCCGGGGATCGGGCCCTGCTGCTACGAGGTCGGCGAGGAGGTCCTGTCCGCGTTCGACGGCCTCGACGGCGTCGCGGACGGGCGGATGCTCGATCTGCCCGCGGCCGCCGACCGGCTGCTGGAGCGGGCAGGCGTGGAGCGGATCGAGCGCGCCGGCCTTTGCACCAGCTGCAATCCGGACCTGTTCTTCTCCCACCGCCGCGACGGCGAGACGACCGGGCGGCAGGCGGGCCTCGCATGGCTGAGCTGATCCGCGACCTCGATCCCGACGTGATCCGGCGCAACCTCGAGCGCGTCCGCGAGCGCGCCGGCGACGACGTCGAGATCCTTGCCGCGACCAAGTACGTCCCGATGGAGGAGATGGGCGCGCTCGCCGAGGCGGGGATGACGCTCGTCGGCGAGAACCGGCTCCAGGACCTGGAGGCCAAGCGCGAGCGCTGGGGCGACAGCTTCGACTGGGACTTCATCGGGAACCTCCAGAGCCGCAAGGTGAAGGGCCTGCTGCCGCTGGTCCGGCTGATCCACTCGGTGGCCAGCGAGTCCGCGCTGGTTCAGCTCGAGAAGCACGGAGGCCCGGACACGCCGGTCCTGATCGAGGTCAACCTCTCGGGGGAGCAGAGCAAGGGCGGGGTGGACCCCGCCTCGCTCGGAGAGTTCATCGCCCGCAGCGCGGTTCCGGTCGAGGGACTGATGACGATGCCGCCGTTCACCGACGATCCCGAGTCATCCAGGCCCCACTTCGCCCGCCTGGCCGAGCTCGCCCGCGAGCACGGCCTCGAGAGCCTCTCGATGGGCACCAGCCAGGACTGGGAGGTGGCCGTCGAGGAGGGGGCAACCATTGTGCGTCTAGGCACGAGCCTCTACGCTTAGGGCCAATCCGTGGCAGGAATAACGGGTGTGAAGCCGAATTTGCACGCAAGATGGCCTTGAGGGACACATGGCGCCGTTCGCTGGAGTACTTCGGCCTCGTCGAGGGCGACTACATCGACGAGGGCGAGTACGACGAGCCCGGGACCGATCCCGAGCTGGCGCTCGACGAGACCGCGGTGGCCCCCCGTGAGGCCGCCGCCGCGCCGGCGAGGCGGGGACGCCGTGGCCGCGACGACGACATCGACGACATCTTCGGCGACGACGAGCCTCCACGGCGCCGTGCGGCGCCGATCGAGGACGACGAGCCGCACCCCGCCCGGATCCAGGGACCACGGCGGCGACGCCGGTCAGCCCCCGAGCCTGCGCCGGCGCGAGGCGGCAACGGCGGCGACCTCTCCATGCACATGGTCACGCCGCGAAGCTTCAACGACGCCCAGTCGATCGCCGACGAGTTCAAGCGCCAGAAACCGGTGATCATCAACCTCCAGTCGACCGACCGCGAGCTCTCGAAGCGGCTGATCGACTTCTCCTCCGGGATGACCTACGCCCTCGGCGGCGGCATGCAGCGGGTCGCGCAGGGAATCTTCCTGCTGACCCCGCAGAACGTCGACGTCTCCGCCGAGGAGAAGGCCCGCATCCTCGAGGGCGGGTTCTTCAACCAGTCCTAGCGCCGGACTCTCCGCCGCGCGAGGCGCGGACTTCTACTGTTGCGCTCGCCGGTTCCCGCGGGTAGCGTGGACACGATGTCTGATGAGGCCATGGCCGTGTACGCGCCCAGGCGCCACCGGGCCGCGATCCTTCTGTCCGCGGCCGTGCTGCTGCTCGCGGTGGCAGCGGCGTTGATCGCACGTCCCGCAGCGGCGGACGAGTCCTCTGATGGAGCGCATTCCCCGCGGGCCTCCGGCGAATCCCGCCCTGCGATTCTCTTTGTCAAGTCGTACTCCACCTACCTCACGCAGACCCGCCCGGTCCTGCAGCAGTGGTGGGGGGCGCTGGAGGGCTTCTTCGGCCACCATCGCATCTTGCAGCCCACCGCGTCAGACACGGAGAACGCCGCGGAGGTGAGCACGCTGCTGGAGCAGTGGCAGGACGGGATCGAGTCCTTCCGCGGCGGTCACTTCCTCCTGAACCCGATCCCGGCCGACACGGACAGCACTCTCGAGCTTCACGAGCTCCTGAATCAATGGCAGAACGCGATGGAGGCGTGGCGCGGCTTTCACTGGCTCCTGGAGCCGCCGTCGCCGTTGACCTCCGCCACTGTGAGGACGACCGGCGTCTTCGCGCTCACGCCCAAGCGCGCCATGGTCGAATCCGGCGAGGCCTTCAGCTATGAGATCGACTGGAAGGTTCCGCGCCCGCAGAACTGGCACGACCTGCGGACCATCGACCTGCGCGTCTGCGGCAAGGACCCCATGCTCTGGATCCGCTGGCGCGAGCTGACCGGCACGCTCAGCCTGCTGAATCCGAAGAACGGAAAGCAGGTCGCAATGGGGCGCGTGGGTGCGAAACGAAGCCTGGTCACGCCCGCCGCTGTGCTCGACCTGGCGGGAAGCTCGGTGACGGGCAACGGCGAAACCGGTAGGAGGGTCACCCTGGAGCTGGATCTGACCTTCCGGCCGTCCGCCGCAGGCTCGACCTGCAGGGTGCAGCTTGCCGCTAAGGACGATCTCCGCCACAGTGATGGGTTCAAGCGTGCCGGCACGCTCGAGGTAGCCGGCTAGACCTCAGCTACTTCTTCTTGCGCTTCCTCTTGACGCACCTGCCCTTGCGCAGCTTCTGACCCTTCTTGCACTTCTTCTTGGGCTTGGCCGGCGGCGCCGGGGGGTTCACCGTCGGCGGCGGAGCCGAGGTGCAGGGCGGTAGCGCCGCGCCGGGCTCGCCGATGCGCAGCACGTTTTCGTTGAGGAAGTTGGGAATCCAAAAGGTGCCGCGGCAGTCGACCGCGTGCGAGAGCGGGGCGTTGAACGCGGTGGGCCCCCCGCCGCCGCCGATCTGGCAAGTGCTCGTGACCGTGCAGACCTCGAACTGGGCCATCCCGTTGTCGACACCCCAGCCGAAGGCGTGGACGAAGGAGGGGACCGCCGCGTTGAACACGCTCATGCGATTGCCCTGCGACTCCACGACGCTGACCGAACCCGCCGAGTCAACGGCGATTCCGGAAAGGATCGAAAAGAGCTGGCCCGCGGCACCCGTGCCGCTGGTCCCGTTCTGACAGAGGGACATGGTGGTGCAGACCTCGAATTGGGCCATCCCCGTGTCGACCGCAAAGCCGAAAGCATGAACGAAGGCGGGAACCGCCTGGGTCGAGACGTCGAATACGTTCACGCGCGCCCCGCCGCCGATTGCATAGAGCCTTCCAGCGCCGTTGATCGCCACCTTGGTGACGCTGCTGAGAGACCCGGCGTCGCCCCCTCCGAGGCCGGTCTCGCAGCTCGCAGTGCAGGTCTCGAACCCCAGTCCACTGGTGTCGACCCCCAGCCCGAACGCCCTCAGGAACGTGGGTCCGGCGGGATTGAAGACGCTGATGCGGTTGTTGTTCGAGTCCGCGACGTAGAGGTTGCCTGCGCCATCGACCTCGACGTCGACGGGAAAGCTGAGCTGACCGCTGCCGCCTCCCGGGAGGCCGGCCTGGCATTCACTGCTCGTCGTGCAGACCTCGAACACGGAGGCACCCGTGTTGACGCCCCACCCGAACGCGCGGACAAAGCTGCCGTCGGGGTTGAACACGCTGATCCGGTTGTTGACGCTCTCGGCGACGTAGAGCTGCCCCGCGGCGTCCACGGCCATCCCTCGCCCCGCAGTCTCAAGCTCACCGGCGCCGCTGCCTGCGGAGCCGATCTGGCACGTCGTGGCCGCGGTGCAGATCTCGGCGGTCGTACCCCCGGTGAGCACGCCGCGGCCGAAGGCACGCACGAAGGTTCCACCAGGGGTGAAGACCGAGATGCGGTGGTTCGTCTGCTCCCCGACGTAGATGTTGCCCGCGCCGTCGATCGCGACCGAGGAGGGTCCGTCGAGCTGCCCAGCGGCGGCGCCTTGGCTCCCGAACAATGAGAGCGGCGTCGGGAGCGCACTTGCTCCCGCCGGCAGAACAAGCAGTGCTCCTGCGGCTAACGCAAGCCCGATGCGCCCTGCTGATGCCTTCAAGCTCGCCCTCCTGGCGATAGACGCTGGGGTCGCAGCGAGCCTAACACCGGCCCTGCCCCGAGTCCACCCCTGCACGGCGAATAAGGTTCCCGCCATGAAGGTGGGATTCATCGGCGCGGGGAACATGGCGACCGGGCTCGCGCGGGGGTGGAAGCGTGCCGAGGGCGAGGCGGGCGCACCCGAGGCGATGCTCTTCGCCGACGCGGATTCGGAGAAGGCCCGGGCCGCTGCCGAGGAGGTCGGCGGCAAGGCCGTCAAGGGCAACCGGGCGCTGGTCGACGCAGCGGACCTGGTGGTCCTGGCCGTGAAGCCGAACGTGCTCGGGGAGGTCGCGCGGGAGCTCGAGGGTGCGCAGAAGCCGATCGTCTCGATCCTGGCCGGCACGACGCTGAAGACGCTCCAGGGGGCGCTTCGAGGCGCCAAGCTGATCCGAGTGATGCCGAACCTCGGCGCCCAGCTGCGGCAGGGCGTCTTCTGCGTGGCGGCCCCGTCCGGCGCGGATCCGAAGCTGAGGCACGAGGTGAACGAGCTGCTCGGCCTCCTCGGCGACGTGATCGAGCTCGACGAAGAGATGATCGACCCGGCGACGGCGATCATGGGCTGCTCGCCCGGCTACCTCGCGCTGATGGCCGAGGTGCTGGTCGAGGAGGGCGTGAAGCTGGGGCTGAGCGAGGCCGACACGAAGCGGATGGTGGCGCGCGCGATGGCGGCGACCGGCGGGCTGCTCGATCACCACGAGCCGGCAGCGCTGAAGCAGGCGGTGGCATCGCCGGGTGGCATGACCGAGGCCGGGCTCGACGCGCTGGAGGACCGGGAGATCCGCGAGACCCTGCGGGCGGCGGTCGACGCCTCGCTGGAGAGAGTGAGAGGCTGAGGCGGTGGATCTACCGCTGCTGCTGGGGATCACCCGCGACGACGTCGCCGACTACGTCAACGCGCTCTTCCTCGTCTACATCATCCTGATCTTCATTCGCGTGCTGCTGTCGTGGATCCCGAAGATGCCCTACTACCGCTGGCTGGCGGCAACCGTCGACTTCGTCCACCAGGTCACCGACCCGTACCTGAACCTGTTCCGGCGCTTTCTCCCGCCACTGGGCGGCGGCGGGATGGCGATCGACATCAGCCCGATCCTGGCGATCATCGTGCTCTTCATCGCCCAGCGGGTGATCGTCGGCCTGATCGCGGGTTGAACCGGACCCGCGCCCTCGCGCTGGCGCTCGCCACCTGCGCCGTGGTGGTGGCGCTCGATCAGGTCACCAAGGGGCTGATCGAGACCCAGATCGCTCGCGGCGACCGCGTCGAGGTCCTGCCCTTCCTCTGGCTCGAGAACACGCGGAACACGGGGATCGCGTTCGGCCTCGCCGGCGACGTCTCGCCCCTCGTGATCGCGCTCGAGCTCGTCGCCCTGGTGGTCATCCTCGGCCTGTTCGCGTTCCACGCCGACTCCGACAACCGCGCTCTGGCTTCCGGCGGGACTGCTGGTGGGCGGGGCGCTCGGAAACCTCGCCGACCGGGTGCGGGAGGACGCGGTGATCGACTTCATCGACCTCCCTCGCTGGCCGACGTTCAATCTCGCGGACGTCGCGATCGTGGCGGGGGTGGTGACCCTGATCCTGCTCTCCGGCAAGCGAGATGAGGCGGAGGACGCGCCCGGATGAGCGACCCGGACCTGCGGATCGTCCACCGCGACGACGACGTTCTGGTCGTGGACAAGCCGGCCGGGTTGGTCGTGCATCCGGCCTCCTCCGCACCGGGGCGAGACGCTCGTTGACCGGCTCGCCGAGCTGGCGGGCGGCGGGCCGTCGGAGCGCCCGGGGATCGTCCACCGCCTCGACAAGGACACCTCCGGGCTGATGGTGGTCGCCCGCAACGAGGACGCCCACCGTGAGCTCTCGCGCCAGATCAAGGCGCGGGAGACCGAGCGCGGCTATCTGGCTCTGGTCGAGGGGGCGCTCGAGTCGCGCACCGGGCACGATCGACGCCCCGCTGGGCCGCGACCGGCGCCGCCGCACGCGAAGGTCGGTCCGTGGCGCCGGGGAGCGCGAGGCGCGCACGCATTTCGAGGTCGTCGAGCAGCTCCCCGGCGACACCTTTGTGCGGGTTCGCCTCGAGACCGGCCGCACGCACCAGATCCGGGTCCATTTCGCCGCGATCGGCCATCCGGTCGCCGGGGACGCCGAATACGGGGGCCGCGCCAGGCACGGCCTCGAGCGCCAGTTCCTGCACGCCGCACAGCTCGGCTTCGCGCACCCGGCGACCGGCGAGCGGCTCGCCTTCGAGTCCGAGTTGCCCCCCGACCTGGCGGCCGCCCTGGAGCGCGCACGCACGGCCTGAGCGCGCGGCACGCTCTAGACTCCCGCGCCGACCGTTCAACGACCCTCGCCGAGAGGCGCTGGGGGGCTGCCCGGGCACGAACCGGGTCCCCAACGCGCGGCGAGGCTTCACAACTTCAAGCGAAACGAGAGGGAAATGGCCGACGTAGGCATCAAGGAGCTGCTGGAGGCTGGGGTCCACTTCGGCCACCAGACCCGGCGCTGGAACCCGCGCATGCGCCGCTTCATCCATGGCGAGCGCGAGGGCATCCACGTCATCGACCTGCTCCAGACCGAGGAGCTGCTGAAGCAGGCTCGCGACTTCCTCGCGGAGGAGGCCGGCAAGGGGGGCGTGATCCTCTTCGTCGGGACCAAGAAGCAGGCGCGCGACTCGGTGGAGGAGTGGGCCGAGAAGTGCGGCATGCCGTTCGTCAGCAGGCGCTGGCTGGGCGGGCTGCTGACCAACTACAACACGATCAAGCAGCGCATCAAGCGACTTCACGAGCTGCGCGGCCACAAGGAGGAGGGCCGCCTCGAGCTGCTGCCCACCAAGGAGCGCATGGGAATGGAGCGCGAGCTCGAGAAGCTCGAGTTCAACCTCGGCGGCGTCGCCGACATGGAGCGCCTGCCGGACGCCGTCGTGATCGTCGACCTGAACACCGAGGAGATCGGCCTGCGCGAGGCGGCGCGGCTGGAGATCCCGATCGTGAGCCTCGTGGACACGAACTGCGATCCCTCCGATGTCAGTTACGTGATCCCCGGCAATGACGACGCGATCCGGTCCTGCGACCTGGTCATCCGCACGCTGGGCGAGGCGATCGAGGCCTCCGCGAGCACCTGGCGCGAGGCCGAGGCCAAGCGCAAGGCCGAGGAGGAGGAGAAGCGCCGCAAGGAGGAAGAGGAGCGGAAGAAGCGCGAGGCCGAGGAGAAGGCCAAGCAGGAGGCCGAGGAGAAGGCGAAGGCCGAAGCGGAGGCCAAGGCGAAGGCAGAGGCCGACGCCAAGGCTCAGGAGCAGGCGAAGGCCGCGGGGGCGAAGGCGAAGGCCGACAAGCCGCCGCCCAAGATCGAGGGCAAGATGGCCGAACCCAAGCCGGCGCCGAAGAAGCCCGCAGCGAAGAAGCCGGCCCCGAAGAAGCCCGCCGCGAAGAAGCCGCCCGCCGAGCCGAAGCAGGAGGAGAAGCCCGCTGAGGAGCCCGAGCCCGGCCCGAGCGACGCAGGGGGGAAGTCGAATGAGCACGGAGACGAAGGTGAGCGCCGCGGACGTCAAGGCGCTCCGTGAGCGCACCGGCGCCCCGATGATGGACTGCAAGCAGGCCCTCGAGGAGGCCGGCGGGGACATCGACGAGGCGATCAAGATCCTCCGCAAGAAGGGCGCCGCCTCGGCCGCCAAGCGCGGCGGGCGCGGCACCTCGGAGGGCGTCGTCGCCGCCTACACGCACTCGAGCGGCACGGGCGAGCGCAAGCAGCAGAAGGTCGGCGTGCTCGTCGAGGTCCAGTGCGAGACGGACTTCGTTGCGATGAACGACGACTTCAAGCAGTTCGCCCGCGAGGTCGCCGTCCACATCGCGGCGATGAATCCTGAGCACGTCTCACTCGAGGACATCCCCGAGGAGGACCGCGAGAGGGAGCGGGAGATCTTCGCGGAGAAGGCGAAGGCCGAGGGCAAGCCCGACGACGTGGTCGAGAAGATCGTCGAGGGCCAGCTCAAGAAGTGGGCCTCGGAGGTCGTGCTGCTCGACCAGAAGCACTTCAACGAGGAGAAGTACGAGGGCAAGACGATCGAGGACCTGCGCACCGACATCGCCGCCAAGACCGGCGAGAACGTCCGGATCGCCCGCTTCTCCCGGTTCGAGGTGGGGGAGGAGTAGGGCCGCTTGGCGTCCGAGCCCCGCTTCAAGCGCGTCCTGCTGAAGCTCTCGGGCGAGGCGCTGATGGGCGATCTCGAGTACGGCACCGATCCGGCCCAGATCGAGCGAATCGCCAAGCAGGTCAGCGACGTGCAGGCCCGGGGGGTCGGCGTGGCGGTCGTCGTCGGCGCCGGCAACATCTACCGCGGCCTCGAGGGCGCGGCGAAGGGGATGGACCGCGCCACCGCCGACTACATGGGGATGCTGGCGACGGTGCTGAACGCCCTGACGCTCCAGGATGCGCTCGAGAAGGTCGACGTCCACACCCGCGTGATGTCCGCGATGGCCGTGACCGAGGTCGCCGAGCCCTACATCCGGCGCCGGGCGATCCGCCACCTGGAGAAGGACCGCGTCGTGATCTTCGCCGCCGGCACCGGCAATCCGTTCTTCACCACCGACACCGCCGCCGCACTGCGGGCGCTCGAGATCCACGCGGAGGCGATCCTGATGGCGAAGAACGGGGTCGAGGGCGTCTTGACGCCGACCCCTCGGTCAACCCCGACGCGAACTTCCTGTCGGAGATCACCCACCGCGCGGCGATCGAGCGCGGCCTGCGGGTGATGGACTCGACGGCGCTGTCGCTGTGCATGGACAACGACCTGCCGATCTACGTCTTCAACATGGCGGACGAACGCAACATAGATAGGATCGTCAGCGGGGAGCGGGTGGGCACGCTGGTGTCCAGCGATGCGGCTCGGAGCCAGGACGCGGCGGGCCACGAGGCAGTCCCCGAGAAGGCCTGAGACCCCGATGAGCGAGATCATCGACGAGCTGCTCGAGGACGCCTCCGACCGGATGGGCAAGTCCGTCGAGGCCACCCGCAACGAGCTCGCCACCGTCCGCACGGGCCGCGCGTCGCCCCACCTGATGGACAGGCTCGTGGTCGAGTACTACGGCGCGGAGACCCCCCTGAAGCAGCTGGCCCAGGTGGCCGCCACCGACGCCCGCATGCTCACCGTCACGCCATACGACAAGTCGTCGATCAGCGCGATCGAGAAGGCGGTGATGGAGTCGGACCTGGGCCTGACCCCGTCGAACGACGGCAACGTGATTCGGCTCTCGATCCCCGAGCTGACCGAGGAGCGCCGCAAGGAGCTCGTCAAGGTCGTCCACAACATCGCCGAGGAGGGCCGCGTCGCGGTCCGGAACATCCGCCGCGACATCATGCACGACCTCCGCGAGCTGAAGAAGGGTGGCGACGCGGGCTCCGACGAGGAGCACCGAGCCGAGACCGGCCTGCAGAAGCAGACCGACGACGCGATCGGCGAGATCGACAACCTCCTCAAGGGCAAGGAGGAGGAGATCCTCGAGGTCTGAGGCACTCCTCCATGCCAGCCCGATACGTCGCGATCATCACTGACGGCAACGGCCGCTGGGCCCAGCAGCGCGGCCTGCCCGTGGTCGAGGGGCACCGGGCGGGTGCCGACACCGTCAAGGCCCGCCTGCGCGACGCCGTCGAGCTGGGCGTCGAGGAGCTGACCGTGTTCTCGTTCTCGACGGAGAACTGGACCCGGCCCGCCGAGGAGGTCGAGGGCCTGATGCAGATGTTCGCCGAGCGGATCGAGGGAGAGACGCCGGAGCTCAACGAGGAGGGCGTCCGGATGCGCTTCATCGGCCGCCGTGACGGCGTCCCGGAGGACCTGGTCAAGCGCATGGACTGGGCGGAGTCCGAGACGGCCGGCGAACGACCGGATCACGCTCTTCGTGGCCTTCAACTACGGCGGGCGAGCCGAGATCATCGACGCGGCACGTGGCTTTCAGGGTGAAACCGAGGAGGAGTTCCGGGGTCGGCTTTACGCACCCGATATGAACGACCCCGACCTCCTCATTCGCACCAGCGGCGAGCAGCGCATCTCCAACTACCTGCTGTGGCAGTGCGCCTACTCGGAGTTCGTGTTCCGCGACGAGCTCTGGCCCGACTTCGGCCGGCAGGCGTTCGAGGAATCGCTGCAAACCTATGATGAGAGACAGCGGCGTTTTGGGACCAGGGCATGAACGACCTCGATCCGCCCTCATTCCAGTTCGGCCGACGCGCCGAGGAGCGACGCCGCAAGGCGGCGCGGGTGGCGGCCGAGTCCGAGCGCATCGGGAACCCCGAGGAGGAGGACGACGGGCTGGAGATCCCGGTCCTCGAGCCTTCCGATCCCGACCCCGCCGACGCCGAGGCCGAGGCGCGGGCGCGGCCCGACGGGTCAACCGAGACCATCCCGGGCAGCGGTCGGCGCTTCCGCATCCCGTTCATCAAGTCCGAGACGGGGGAACGGGTGGTGATCGTGATCCCGTGGATCGTCTTCGCGATCGTGATCGTCGCCGTGGGCGACCTCCTGTTCACGGCCGCACTCGTCGGCCTGGCGGCGCTCGGGCTGCGCGAGTTCTTCCGGATGTCCGACGTCTACCGCCCGCTCGCGCTGCCCGCCTACGTCGCCGTCGCGGGGATGATCCTCGCCGCTCACTACGGCAGCGCCTTCCAGATCCTGATGGTGTTCGCGTTCTCGTTCCCGGCCCTGTTCGCGTTCGCCGCCGCCCGCGACTCGCACCGCGACATCACGGCCTCGGTCGCGTTCTCACTGCTCGCGATCGCCTGGATCGGGCTCGGCTTCACGCACGCCGTGCTCCTGCGGGACCTGCCCGTCCACGGCGGCGCCCTGATGATCGACGTGCTCGTGGCCACCTTCGTCGGCGACACCGCCGCCTACGGGGCGGGCCGCCTCTTCGGCTCGCGCAAGATCACCCCGCGTATCTCGCCCAACAAGACGCTCGAGGGGCTGATCGGCGGCTTCGTCGGGGCCACGATGGGCTTCTGGTTCGCCGGGCTCTACCAGGATTGGCTGCCAGGACTCGACGCGCTCCTGATGGGGATGGTCATCGGCCTGGTCGCGCCCGTCGGCGACCTGTTCGCATCCCTTGTCAAACGCGACCTTCAGGTCAAGGACACCGGCAGCCTCTTCGGCGTCCACGGGGGCCTGATCGACCGGCTCGACGCCGTCCTGTTCACGGTCGTCGCCGGGTACTACCTCTCGGTCGCCTTCGTCTACTGACGATCGCGGCGCGCCCGGAGCCGGCGCTCGAGCCGGGCCAGGGGACCGATCAGTGCCGGCTGGATCCGTGGCGGCGGCAGCGTCCGGGCCGTGACGACCGTCGTCTCCCGAAAGCGGTCCATGAACTCCGCGGCGCGGAGGAGCTTCCGGGGGCTCTTGGGGATCCCGTGCCGCGTGTAGGTGCCCTCTCGCGCCAGGGCGGCGCCCTCCTCGAGATTCGCGCGCAGGTCGAGCGCCGGCTGGGCGTCGACGCTGAGATGGGCCTCAGTGTCACCCGTGTTCTCGAAGGTGTGGCGCATGCCCGGCTCGGCAACGATCGTCTCGCCCGCCCGGCGGACGTGCTTCTCGCCGTCGACGCCGAAGGTGATCTCGCCCTCGACCACGCTGAACGTCTCCGTGACCACGGGGTGGAAGTGCGGAATCGTGACTCCGCCACCGGCGTCCACCCAGATGTCGATGCGGAGGCTGTCGCCCTCCTGCGGCGCGAAGCGGAGGCGGTAGCGAAAGACCGGATCCTCGACCAGTTCGTTGCTCATGGAACTAACTCGGAAAGGACTTACCCGCAACTCCGGGGGCCTACTCGGTATTCGTGGTGAGACCGGAAACGAACTGAAGGAGGGACTTCCGCATGCGGAAGCTTGCACGCTTCAAGGGTCGGCCGTCACCGGCGATGATCGTCGGCATCATCGCCCTGATCGCCGCGCTCGGTGGGGGCGCCTACGCCGCCACCGCCAAGAAGGTCACGTACAAGGGCCTCGACAAGGAGGCTCGTTTGAAGGTCCTGCCGTTCTCCAAGACGGCCACGGGCACGAACTGCAACCCGACCGTGAACGACACGTTCCTGGACTGCGCGACGGTCAACGTCGACGGCTCGACCGGATTCCCGCGCAAGTACTACGTCTCGTTCACCGGGACGTTCGACGGTGTCGGGGGCGTCGCCCGCGGCGACTGCCGCCTCGAGGCTGACGGCAACCCGATCGCGGGCACGACGCGTCGTTTCGAGTCGCCCACCCACACCGGCGAGCACGGTGAGGGCTACGCGATCGACGTGATCACCGGGCCGCTCGGCGGCAAGCACGCGATCTCGATCGCCTGTGATGACGCAGCGAACGACCTGCGCATCCATCAGTTCCAGCTCTCGGCCTTCCAGGTCCGCTAGGGCTGTCCCAGTTGCATCCAGGGGAGGGACGGGAGGCCTGCGGGCCTCCCGTTTCGTTTCTGGAACCAGTGGATAGGATGCGCCGGTGAGCCGCGCCCCCGCCTCCCTCGTCGCGCTGATCGCCGCGGTGGCCGCGTCGAGCCTCATGCTCTTCGCCTGTGGCGACGACGATGGCGGCGGGGAGGAGGCTGGCGGGCCCGACGTCGAGCGCTACTGCGCGTTGAGCGTGGAGCTCGACGAAGCGGGGTCAGAGGCGTTCAGGGAGCTGGAGAGCGACCCGGAGGCGACTAAGGCGGACTTCGAGGCCGCCGAGCGCGAGTTCGTCGAGAGCAACGAAGAGAAGATTGACGAGGTCAGTGAGGTCGCGCCCGAGGAGATCTCCGAGGACGTCACGACACTCTTCGCGTCGCTGCGGGCGCGGGCGGGTCTGGGACCGGAGGTGGACGAGGCGGAGGTCAGAGCGGCCGAGAAGCGCGTTCAGGCCTTCGACAAGGAGAACTGCGAGTCCTGACCCGAGCCCGGCCGGCTTTAGGCCGGCCTGACAGCCGTATCTACACTGGCTGGCCGTGACCAAAGTCCTGATACTCGGCTCGACCGGCTCGATCGGCACCCAGGCGCTGGAGGTGATCGCGACCGCCGGCGACGAGCTCCAGGTCGCCGGCCTCTCGGCGGACTCCAACTGGGAGCTCGTCCTGAAGCAGGCGAAGGAACACGGCGCCCCGGTCGTGGCCCTCGCCGACCCCGACGCCGCCGAGCGCGCCAAGGGGGAGTGGGGGGGCCGCGTGCTCTCCGGCGAGGAGGGCGTGCGGGAGCTGCTCGCGGAGACCAAGCCCGACCTCCTGCTCAACTCGATCGTCGGCGCAGCCGGCCTCGGCCCGACCATCGTCGCCCTCACCGCCGGGATCGACGTCGCGCTGGCCAACAAGGAGAGCCTGGTGATCGGCGGAGAGCTGGTCACCGCCCTGGCGGAGGCGACCGATGCCCGCATCATCCCCGTGGACTCCGAGCACTCGGCCCTGTTCCAGCTGATCCGGGCCGAACAGCCGGGCACGGTCGAGAGGCTCGTCCTGACGGCATCCGGAGGGCCCTTCCGCGGCCGCAGCGACCTGGCCGGGGTCACGCCCGACGAGGCGCTCGCGCACCCGACCTGGGACATGGGCGGGCGGATCACGATCGACAGCGCGACGCTGATGAACAAGGGCTTCGAGATGATCGAGGCCCACCACCTCTTCGGTGTCGGCTACGAGCGCATCGACGTCGTCGTGCACCCGCAGTCGATCGTCCACTCGCTGGTCCACCTGAACGACGGGGCGACGATGGCCCACCTCGGCTATCCGGACATGCGGGTCCCGATCTCCTACGCGCTCCATTTCCCGGAGCGGGCCGACGTTCCGCTCCCGAGTCTCGACCTGGCCGACGTGGGGCAGCTCGATTTCGAGCGGCCCGACCTCGACGCCTTCCCCTGCCTGCGCCTCGCCCGGGAGGCGGGCGAGGTGGGCGGGACGGCTCCCTGCGTGCTGAACGCCGCCGACGAGGTGGCCGTGGAGGCCTTCCTCGCCGGGAAGATCGGGTTCACCGAGATCCCCGAGGTGATCGACCGCTGCCTGGAGGAGCTCCCCGGCGGGCCGGCCAACCACTTCGAGCATCTGTTCGAGACCGACGAGCGGGCGCGGGAGCACGCGCGGAACCTGGTCGAGGGACAAGCCGTTTCTTGAACTGGCTGCTGATCATCGCCGGGTTCTCGCTGCTGATCGTCCTCCACGAGTTCGGTCACTTCATCGTCGCCAAGTGGACCGGAATGCGCGTGGAGCGCTTCTTCCTGTTCTTCCCGCCGAAGCTGTGGAGCATCAAGCGCGGCGAGACCGAGTACGGCATCGGCTGGATCCCGGCGGGGGGCTTCGTGAAGATCACCGGGATGAACCCGGACGAGGTCCGGGGGCGCACCGAGGAGGAGGATCGTGGCCGGGGGACCACGAACGACCTGCTCACCAAGATCGAGTCGGCGGGACAGGAGGATGACGATCACCTGCCGGATGGCCGCCTGAAGCCGGAGATCCGCAAGCGCGCCTACTACGCCCAGCCGGTCTGGAAGCGGATCGCGGTGATCTCGGCGGGTCCGGTGATGAACATCCTGGTCGCCTTCGTGATCCTGTTCATCCTCGGCTTCAGCGTCCAGCGCGCGACCACCCTCGAGGTGAACGACGTCGAGGAGGGCGCTTCCGCGGTGGGCATCCTGAAGGACAACGACGTGCTCGTCTCCATCGACGGGGTGCCGCTCGACCAGGGCGGCACGCGCCCTTCGAGCGACGATCTCGGCGAGCGTGCCGACACCTTCGCGAACCAGCTCAACACCCACACCTGCCCCGGCGAGCCCACCGACGGCTGCAAGGCCGCCGAGCCGGTCACCCTGGTGGTGGAGCGCGACGGCGTGCGGCGGACGCTGACCGCGACTCCCACCTACGACGCTGACGCGCCGCCCATCGAGGAGGGGGGCGACCCGGGCCGGTACCGCCTCGGCTTCAGGTTCAGCGGAGGCGCACCCGTGAACGCCGATTTCTCGGCGCCCGAGTCAGCGGAGTGGGCCGCCGATCGCATGTGGCTCGTGACCACTACGACGCTTTCGATCTTCGCCAGGATCTTCGAGGAGGAGCAGCGCGAGCAGCTCTCGGGCGTGGTCGGCGTGAGCGCCGTCGGCAACGAGGCGATCAACGTGGGCGCCTTCGAGGCCTTCGCGCTGCTGGCCCTCGTCAGCCTGTCGCTGGCGATCATCAACCTGTTCCCGTTCCTGCCGCTCGACGGTGGTCACATCTTCTGGAGCCTCGTTGAGAAGGTGCGAGGGAAGCCGGTGCCATTCAGCGTCATGGAGCGCGCCGGCGCCCTCGGCTTCCTGCTCGTCCTGATGCTGTTCGTGATCGGCCTCTCGAACGACATCGACCGGCTCAGAGGCGAGGGCTTCAGCGTCCGCTAACGCTTCTTCTTTTTCTTGCAGCGCTTCTTCTTGGCTGCGGCGGCCTTCTTGCCCTTCTTCTTCTTGCAGCTCTTCTTCCCGGACGACCCGCCCGGGCCTCCGCCGCCCGGATTGGCGCCGGGGGGCGTCGGACAGGGGGCCGACTGGCCGGTGATCTCGTGGGCGCCCTTGTCCCGCCGCGCGACGCAGTCGAGGTTCCCGTCGAGCACGCGGGGATTGCCGTCGAAGTCCGCGGTCGGCTCGCCGACCGCGAGCGCGCCGGGCGAACCGGTGTCGATCGCCGGGGAGTTGGGGAGCAGATGCCAGTCGAGCCCGAGGAACCCCCCGGGGACGAAGAGGCTCGCGGGGGTGGAGCTCGAGTTGTTGCCCGGGTTGCCCGGCGTGGCCAGGCAGACGATCCCGTCCGAGACGGTGCTCTCGACGTCGGAGTACGTGCATGCCGTGCTCCCGCCGAAGCCGGGGCCCGCCGATACGAGGCTTCCGACGACGATCGAATTGTCGATGTCGACGGCTACCGGCCCGACCCGCTGGACGCCGACGCCCACCAGATCCGGGGTGCCCTTCGGCATCCCCGCGTCGATGGTCGAGTTTCGGATCGTGGCCGTCGCGGACGAGGTGCTACCGATCGTCTCAACGTGGATCCCGCGGCTGCCGAGCGCCACCACCGAATCATCCATGGTCAGCGAGGACAGACCCATCATCAAGTCGGACACGATCGACACCGTGAAGTCCGCGAGGTCGAAGGGGCCGGCGATCAGGCTGCGGTTGACGGTAAGCGTGGAGGCGCGGGAGAAGAGAGTGACGCTGTTCGACAGAAGCCGAGACTCCGTGAGGAGGACGTTCGTCGATTGCGCGACCTTGAGCGCATGGGCGTTGTCACCGTCCCACATGGCATCCCCGTTGACCAGGATGTTGCTCAGGACCGGGTCGATTGCGTGTTGAACATGGATCGCCGCCGAGATGTTCGCCTGGTCATTCAGCTCGATCGTGACATTGCGCAGGCTCTGACCCGTACTGGGGGTCGAGGGTATGAGCCCGCCGATGAGCAGGGTCGGGGAGTTCGAGGCCAGGATGGCCATGTCCCTGATCGTGATGTTCGACCTCAACACAACGATGTTGGTGCTGGTCGGGAGCTGGATCACCGTCCCTGAGCCGGTCGTGCTCGTTCCCGCACCGTCGATGGTCAGGCCGGCGTCCTCATCGTCGTTGAGGTTCATGCCCTCTGGGTAGTTGCCCGCCGCAACCATGATCGTGTCCGGGCCCATGAACACGCGTGACTGGGTGATCGCGTCGTTGATCGTCAGGCACGCGTTGGCCGGATTCGAGTTGATGCAGTTGGGGTGGGGGGTGGTGGCCGAATCGTCGACGTAGAACGTCGTCGCCAGGGCCCCGGCCGGAGCCCCCAGGATCATCGCTGCCGATACACCCGCGGCTGCCGTCAGCCGGGTCAGTCCCCTTGCGATACCGCCGCCTTTCCCCTAGGACAAGCAATGGTAGGCGCCGCTCCGGCGACTGACAAGGGCAATTTTGGGGCGGCTGAGCAGCCCTCCTGCGGTAGCGTTCAGCCGAGGGTTACGAGGAGAGGAGAGGGTCTTGCAAGTCACGACTGCTGAGCGGTACGCGAGCGGCGGCGATCTGGGCGAGCTGCCGCACCCCAACCTGGTCAAGGCGTTCTACGCGACCGTCGATCGGTTGGGAGACGACGTCGCGATCAGGACTCAGGACGACTCCTACTCGATCACCTGGAACGAGCTGCGCGACCGGGTCCACCGGATCGCCGGCGGGCTCGCCAAGCTCGGCGTCGGCAAGGGCGACACCGTCGCCCTGATGCTGAACAACCGCCCCGAGTTCATCCCCTGCGACCTCGCCACCGTCTCGCTCGGCGGCATCCCCTTCTCCGTCTACCAGACCTCCTCACCCGAGCAGATCCAGTACGTCTGCGACCACGCAGGAGCCAAGGTCGCCGTCGTCGAGACGATGTTCCTCGAGAGCTTCAACAAGGCGCGGAAGGACATGCCCGCGCTCGAGCACGTGATCGTCGTGGACGGGGACGGGGGGGAGCACACCCTGGCCGAGGTCGAGGCCATGGATCCGGACTTCGACCCCGCTTCGACCGTCGACGAGCTGCAGCCGGATGACCACCTGACGCTGATCTACACGTCGGGCACCACCGGGCCGCCCAAGGGCGTGCAGCTCACCCATCGCAACCTGATGGCGCTGACCGGCGGCGTCGAGGAGATGATCGACCTCCCGGAGCGCGGCGCAAAGGTGATCTCGTGGCTGCCGGCGGCGCACATCGCCGAGCGGGGCGCCCACTACTACCTGCCGGTCACCCGAGGCGTGTCGGTCACGATCTGCCCCGACCCGCGCAAGATCGGCGAGTCCCTCGCTGCCGTGAAGCCGACCTGGTTCTTCGCGGTTCCTCGCGTCTGGGAGAAGATGAAGGCGGGGATCGAGGCCAAGATCGGCGCCCTTCCTGACGAGCAGCGCGAGCAGGCGCAGGGCGCCCTGGCCGCCGCGATCAAGAAGGTCCGGCTCGAGCAGGCCGGGGAGGATGTCCCCGAAAAGCTCGCCGCCGGCGTCGCGCAGGCTGACAAGCAGCTGTTCGCGCCGTTCAGGACCGCCATCGGGCTGGACGAGGCGGTCGCCGTCAATTCCGGCGCGGCCCCCTGTCCCGTCGAGGTCCTCGAGTTCTTCCACGCGATCGGGGTGCCCGTCGGCGAGCTGTGGGGGATGTCCGAGACCTGCGGCGTGATCACCTGCAACCCACCCGCCTCGGTGAAGATCGGGACCGTTGGCCCGCCCGTGCCGGGGGCCGAGGTGAAGCTCGCGGAGGACGGAGAGGTCATCGTCAACGCCCCCTCGGTGATGCCGGGCTATCGCGACATGCCCGAGAAGAACGCGGAGACGTTCACAGAGGACGGCTGGCTGCTCACCGGCGACATCGGCGAGCTCGACGAGGACGGCTACCTCAAGATCGTGGACCGCAAGAAGGAGCTGATCATCAACGCCGCCGGCAAGAACATGTCGCCGGCGAACATCGAGTCGCACGTCAAGTCCGCGAGCCCGTTGATCGGGCAGGCGGCGGCAATCGGTGACAAGCGCCCCTTCAACGTCGCCCTGATCGTGCTCGACCCCGACTACGCCCCCGTCTGGGCGAAGAAGAACGGGCTCGAGGGCAAGTCGGTAGAGGAGCTCGCGAAGGAGGACAAGGCCCGGGAGGCGATCCAGGCCGCCGTCGACGAGGCGAACGAGAAGATGGCCCGCGTCGAGCAGATCAAGAAGTTCACGATCCTGCCGACCGAGTGGGAGCCCGGCGGCGACGAGCTCACCCCGACTATGAAGCTGAAGCGGAAGCCGATCGACGAGAAGTACAGCGAGGAGATCGAGGCGCTCTACGCGAAGTAACGCGAGCTAGGCGGTCGCTACTTCTTCTTCCGCTTCTTCTTGACGCACTTGCCCTTCTTCAGCTTCCGGCCCTTCTTGCACTTCTTCTTGGCGGGAGTGTTCCCGCCGCCCGGCGGTGGCGGATTGCCCGTGCACGGGGTCTCGGTGATCGCGGCGGCGGCGTTGCGAGGAGTGAACGAACCGGGCGTGGTCACGACCGGGGAGAAGTCCGCAGCGCTGTCGTTGGTGTCGTTGGTCGTTTCGAAGAAGGTCGGACAGCCTGCGGCGATCGAGCGCTCGAGCCGACTGCCGGCGGGAATCGCGCCCTCTATCGTGCCCATGCCGGTAGGGCCTATCGCCGTCGTTTCGGTTCCCCAGCCGACGCAATCGACGACTCCGAAGGTCGGCGACGTGAAGCAGGCGGCACCGGTGGCGTCACCGATTGCGTCGTCGTTGGAAAACTCCAGATCCGCCTGAACGCCCCCGAAGGCGGTTTCGGCGGCGGCTGTTGCGATCAGGATCGTCTGCTGGTTCTGGCCGGTCCCCGGGTTCGACGTGAAGGTCGCGGTGTTGACCTGCGTAGTTCCGTTATACAGCCGCACCGTGGTGCCGTTCACGAGGTTTTCCCCGGTTCCGGTCAGCTGCAACACGACGAACTCCTGATTGGTGCCCGCTCCCGTGTAGACCTGCTTGATCCGCACCAGGTGGTGGGCCGCCTCAGCGCTCGGCGCGATCGCGGACACCCCGATCAGGGCGAGTCCGGCGGCGAGACAGATCCGGAGCGTCTTCATGTGATGCCTCCTACTTCTTCTTCCGCTTCTTCTTCACGCACTTGCCCTTCTTCAGCTTCTGACCCTTCTTGCACTTCTTCTTGGGCGGCGCGGGCGTCGTAGGCGTGGTCGAGCCGCCGCCACCGGGTGGGGGCTGGGTCGCGCCGCTGAAGTTCGCGGTGATGTTGTGGTTAGAGGTGAGATCGGGGATCGTGCACAGCGGGTTGCCCGAACCGCTCGGGCAGGCGGTCCAGCTCAGGAAGGTCTGGCCGGAATCCGGCATCGCCTGCCACGCCTCGGTGGCGTGGTTCGGATAGGTCTGGCTGCAGTCGCCCGGGCAGTTGATACCGCTCCCTACGACCGTGCCCTGGCCCACGACCGTGAAGGTGACGGTCCGGCACGGTCCCTCGGTTGGGGCGGTGGCGTTGGGGCGCGGCGTGGGCATCGCTGTAACGGCGAAATCGGTGTTGCTGTTGTTCGTGTCGTCCCCAGGCTCGAGCAGCGATGCGCAGCCGGGGGCGATCGACCGGGTGATGGAGCTTTCGTCCGGGATGGCACCGGCAACCGGCGTTCCGGCGTTGATCGTGTCGTTCCCGACCCCCCACTCGACGCAGTCGATCACGCCGAACCCCTCGTTTGACCTGAAGCAGATCGCGCCACCAGCCGGGTTACCGTCCTGGCCGATCGTCTCCGTGTAATCCCGCCCAGTCACGTCCGGGCCACCGATCAGGACCGTGCGCTGGCTGTCGCCGTTCCCCACCGGGGCCGAGGCCAGAGTGTGTGTCGTGGGCGTGCCGGCGGGGCCGGGGCCGTAGAGATCGATGTGATGCCCGCCGGTTTCCTGCTGCCCGGAACTCCACATCTGCAACTCCACGAATGCGTCCTCACGGTCCATGTTCGCGGCCGTGCCAGGGAAGTACTCCCGGATCAGCATGAAGTGGTGGTCAGCCTGGGCCGGGGGGGCCATACCGGCAAGCGCGCTCACGGTCAGCGCCGAGATCAGTGCGAAGCGTGCTTTCTTGCTCATACCGGCGGCCTCCTACTTCTTCTTTCGCTCTTTCTTGACGCACTTGCCCTTCTTCAGCTTCCGGCCCTTCTTGCACTTTTTCTTCCGCTTCGGCTTCGAGGTGGTCGGCGTCGTCGCGGGCGGACACGGCGTTCCGACGGGCGCAAGCGCATTGGGGCGTGGGGTGGGGGCGGCCGGGGCGAAGTCAGCGGCGCTGTCGTTCGTGTCGTCGACGGCATCGAGCGCCGTGGGACAGCCCGCCACTGCTGAGCGCACGATCGAGGAGCCGGACGGGATCGCAGCTTCCGGCGTCCCTGCGCCCAGAGTCGCTGAGAATGCAAACGTGCCCCAGGTGACGCAATCGATGTGGAGCATCCCGTTATCCCAACAGACCGCTCCACCGGCCGGGTCGATTTCGTTGGGGTTGAGCAGGATCTCCGGATCCATCCCGAACTGGGTGACCGCCGCCGTCGAGGCGAGCAGGATGGTGCTCTGGTCCGCACCGTTCCCGAGGTCCGAGAGGAAGGTGTGGTCCGTGAGAGTCGAGGAGTCCGCTGCGTGGACCCTTACCGACTTCCCGTTGACGAAGTTCTGGCCCGGGGCGTACATCTGGAGCTCGAGGAAGTCCGAGTCCGGGTTCGCCATGGTGCCTGCGTAGATCTCCCGGACCGAGATGAAGTGATGATCGGCCTGCGCCGGGGGAGCCAGGCCGCAGAGCGCCCCGGCCGCCAGCGCGGAGATCAGCGCGATGCGGGCGCGGGATGTCACTCAGCTCATTTCTTCTTTTTCTTCTTGCACTTCTTCTTGGCGGCGCCGGACGCCGACTTCTTCTTCGCCTTCTTCTTCTTGCACTTCTTCTTCTTTTTCGCGGGTGTCGTGCAGAGCGTCTCGGTCGGGGTCCCGGCGTTGGGACGCCCGATGGCCGGTCCGATGGCGAAGTCGCCGGCAGAGTTGTCGCTGTCATCGGCAGCGTCGAGAGCCGTCGCGCAGCCGCGGGTGATGCCACGGATGAGCGACTGGTCCGCTCCGATCCCCGTCCCGGGCACCGCTGGGTTGCCGGACAGCGAGGAGGTCACACCGGTGAAGTTCCCCCAGCTGACGCAATCGATTCCTCCGATTCCGAGGTTGGCTTCGTTGAAGCAGACGGCGCCGCCGGCGGCCGCCACGTTGACGCCAGCCTCGTTCTTGTCCGCGCCCCCGACGTTATTGCCGAGCAGGTAGGTCCTCTGACTCTGGCCATTGGCGACGTTCGACAGCGGATACTCGGCGAGCGGGGCTCCGGCCGCATCGAGGAAGCGGACGTAGCGCGGGCCAAGGAGAGTCTGGCCGGGCTCGTACATCTGAAGCATCACGTAGTCCTGCGCGATGTTGGTCCCGTTGTGGACCTCGCGGACCTTGATCAGGTGATGGTCGGCGCCGGCCGTGGGGGCCCATGTCATGCCGGCAAGGGCGAACAGCGCGGTGGCGAACGCAATACGAGACCGAATCATTTCTCCCCTTCCTGATTCCCTCCTGGACGCACCGATCATTACAAACCTGGCGGAGCGTGCCAACCCCGGTTTCGGGTAGGCCTAGACGCCTTTCCGAACCTCGCAGGAGCGGCCCTCGTCCTTTCCACCGCCGCCGTTGCAGGTGTCGTGGCCCTTCTGTCCGTTCAGCTCGTCCCGGCCCCCGCCGCCGATGAGCTTGTCCTTGCCGCGCCCGCCGCAGATCAGGTCATTTCCCTTGAGGCCCTTGATCTTGTCCGCGCCGGCCAGAGCCGCGATCACGTCTGCCTTGCCGGTTCCCTTCAGCTTGTCGGCGCGGTCCGTTCCGACCAGCGTCGCCGGCCTGCCTGCGCAGGGAACACACTCGAGCTCGGTCGGAGCGACCGCGTTGGGTCGCGGCGACGGCGGCGCCAGCGAGAGGTCGGCAGCGGAGTTGTTCGTGTCGTCGTCCTCGTCCAGGGCCGTGGAGCAGCCGCGGGCGATCGTTCGGTGCAGGGATGACCCCTCGGGAACCGCGGGAGCCGGCGTTCCCGCCCCGGGGAAGGGGAGCCCGCCCGTGAAGGTGCCCCAGGACACGCAGTCCGGCGGGGAGGCCTCCGGGAAGCAGACCGCCCCGCCGGCGGGGCTCATCGCGCCCGCCAGGCCGGGGTCGACGTAGTCCGCGGTGCCGGCCAGGCCATTGGCGCCGATCAGCGCCGTTCGCTGCGCCTGGGGGCTGGGGACGTCGGCCGGAAGGTTGTAGCTGTGGGTCAGCACCCCGGCCGCGCTGTAGGTGTTGATCGCGGCGCCCTGGATCCCGTTCTGGCCGTCGGCGTAGGTCTGCAGCTCGATGAAGGCCAGGTCGGGGGTGAGGCCGGAGGGCCGGACCTCGCGGATCAACAGGCTGTGGTGAGCACTCGCGCCCGCCGGGACCGCCAGCGCCAGAATCAGGCCCAGCAGGGCCAACCGCACCGGCGGCCGGCCGCGGCGACGCCTCACGGCCGGGCGACCTTGAAGCTGTAGGCCGCGGCGGTGGCGTCGCGGTTCCCGACCGCGTCGATCGCGCGCACGTAGAACCCGTGGCGTCCGTAGCTGAGCTGCTTCAGCACCTTGGGCGACTCGCACGGCGCAAAGCTCTTGCCGTCGCGCTTGCAGACGAAGTTCGCCGCCTCGCTGGCCGAGAACTTGAACTTCGGCGTCCTGTCCGTCGTGCGCGTGCCCGGCCCCTTCGTGATGTAGGTCTCGGGCGGTGTCTTGTCGTGCACGGACAGGGCCGGCGCGGCCACCGCCATCGTGGCGATCGTCACCAGCCCGGCGATCCATGCGTGTCGTCCCATCCCTCGAGCCATGCCTGCGCCAATCTAGCGCCCACGTAACAACCCGGATCAACCCGAGAAGTACCCACGGGTACCCTGTCGCCGTGGCCTCAAAGCGCCAGATATTCGTGGGGAAGGTGCCGATCGGGGGCGGGGCTCCCGTCGCCGTGCAGACGATGTGCAAGACCGAGACGGCGAACCTCCAGGCGACGATGGATCAGATCCGCACCGTCGCCGACGCGGGCGCCGACCTGGTGCGCGTCGCCGTGCCCCGCGACAAGGACGTGGATGCTCTCAGGACGATCGTCAAGGAGTCCCCGATCCCCGTGATCGCCGACATCCACTTCAACCACACCCTGGCGCTGAAGGCGATCGACGCCGGAGCGCACTGCATCCGCCTCAACCCGGGGAACATCGGCGGCCCCGACAAGGTCGCCGAGGTCGCGAAGCTGGCGACGGAGAAGAACGTTCCGATGCGGATCGGGGTCAACTCCGGCTCGCTGCCCAAGCACCTGCACGCGCTGGAACGCGAGAATTCGGTCGAGGCGCTGGTCCAGGCCGCAGTGGAATTCGTCGAGCTGATGGAGCGCCTGGACTTCGAGAACTTCAAAGTCTCGATCAAGTCCACGAACGTCCCGAACACGATCGCCTCGAACCGCCTGCTCTCGGAGAAGATCCCGTACCCGCTTCACCTGGGCATCACCGAGGCCGGCACGAAGTGGTCCGGATCCCTCAAGTCCAGCGTTGGTCTCGGCACATTGCTTGCTGATGGGATCGGCGACACGATCCGGATCAGCCTCAGCACCTTCCACGCGGAGGAGGAGGTGAAGGTCGCCTGGGAGATCCTGAAGGCCCTTCAGCTGCGCGAGCGCGGCCCGGTCCTGATCGCCTGCCCGACCTGCGGCCGGCTCCAGTTCGACATGGACACGGTGGTCGCGGAGATCGAGCAGCGGCTCGAGGGCTACGAGGAGCCGATCGAGGTGGCCGTCCTCGGCTGCGCGGTGAACGGCATCGGCGAGGCCTCGCACGCTGACTTCGGGATCACCGGCGCCAAGGACGAGGGATTGATCTTCGCCCACGGCAAGCCGCTGCGGAAGGTGAAGACCGATGACCTGGTCGACGAGCTGTTTATCGAGATCGACAAGTCGCTGGACCGCGGCAAGGTCGAGGTGGACGAGGACAAGGCGAGGGTCGGCGCCGACTGGCTGGCGAAGATCGAGGAGGAGAACGCCGGCGAGCTGACGCCTGAGCGGATCGCGGCCATGGAGGCGGCGGCTGCACAGGAGAATGGCGAGGAGCCGGAGCCGTTCCTGAAGCCCGTCAAGCGCGAGACGGTCGAGCTCGACGAGGATGCGTCGCCCGTAGCCGGACGCCGCTTCACCCGCACCTAACTCGCGGGATACTGCGGGGCGATGTCGCAGGAGCACCTTGAGGCGTTCCGTCGCGGTGTGGAGGCTTACAACCGTCGCGACGCGGATGGAGTGATTGCGGAGGTTCACCCCGACGTCGAGTGGCACGACGTCTTCCAGACGATGCTCGGCGGCGATGCGAGGTCGTTCCGAGGGTACGACGGGCTGCGCGAGCTGATTCGAGACCAGGCCGAGGTGTTCGAGGGCTTCGACACCGAGTATTCGCGTGTCCACGACCTGGG
Source organism: uncultured Solirubrobacterales bacterium (assembly GCA_963824785.1). Taxonomy (GTDB): domain Bacteria; phylum Actinomycetota; class Thermoleophilia; order Solirubrobacterales; family 70-9; genus CAWGQG01. The sequence goes on along the minus strand of CAWGQG010000001.1, from coordinate 219,704 downwards.
GGACCGGCTCGTCGCGGTGGGCACGATCCGGACTCGGGGTACGGAGAGTGGAGTCGAAATCGAGTCACCGCTTGGCGCGATTGTCGATTTCAAGGACGGCAAGGCCATCCACGTCCAGACCTACCTCAATCACGACGAGGCCCTCCGGGCCGCCGGGCTGTCCGAGTAGGCGCTCGGTAGGCTCGCGCCTCCGATGACGCGGCTCTCCCAGACCTTCCTGCCCACGCTCAAGGACCCGCCGGCCGACGCCGAGGCCGTCAGCCACCAGCTGATGGTTCGCGCCGGACTGATCCGCCAGCTCGGGGCCGGGCTCTGGACCTACCTGCCCGCCGGGCTGCGGGCGCACCGCAAGGCCGAGCGGATCATCCGCGAGGAGATGGACGCGATCGGCGGGCAGGAGATGGCCCTCCCGGTCCTCCAGCCCGCCGAGCTGTGGAAGAAGACCGGCCGCTACGAGATCGACGAACTGTTCAAGCTCCAGGACCGTAAGGGCGCGGACATGGTCCTCGGGATGACACACGAGGAGCCGCTGACCTTCCACATCTCGAACGAGGTCCGCTCCTACCGGGATCTGCCTCAGATCCTCTACCAGCTGCAGACAAAGGAGCGCGACGAGCCGCGGCCGCGGGCCGGCGTACTGCGCACCCGCGAGTTCGTAATGAAGGACGCCTACAGCTTCGATCGCGACACCGACGGGCTCGACCGGAGCTACGAGCTCCACATCGAGGCATACGACCGCATCTTCGACCGCTGCGGGCTGAAGTGGTACCGGGTGAAGTCCGACGTGGGGATGATGGGCGGCACCGACGCCCACGAGTACATGGCGCCCTGCCCCGCGGGGGAGAACGATGTCGCGCTCGCCCCCGGTTACGCGGCAAACGTGGAGATCGCCTCGGCCAACCCTCAGCCGGTGGACCTGCCGGAGTCACTCGACGCCCCGGAGAAGGTCGAGACCCCCGGACTGACCACCGTCGAGCAGGTCTCCGACGCACTGGGCGTGCCCGGGGGCGCTTTGCTGAAGGCGCTGCCGGTGATGGTGGAGGACCGCGGGATGGTGCTCGTGGTCGTCCGCGGCGACCACCGGCTCAACGAGATCAAGCTCCGCAACCACCTCGGGGCCGACTTCCGGCTCGCCAAGGAGGAGGAGATCGGGAAGGAGCTCGGGCCGGTCGGGTTCGTCGGCCCGGTGGGGGCGAAGATGCCGGTGATCATGGACAAGGCGATCGAGGGCGACTCCTTCGCCTCAGGTGCGAACGAGAAGGACGCCCACCTTCGCGGCGTGCGGCCCGGGCGGGACTTCGAGTTCGAGTCCGCCGACGTGCGCTCGGTCGAGGCGGGGGACACCACCGCGGACGGCGAGGAGATCGAGGTCGTCCCCGCCATCGAGATCGGAAACATCTTCAAGCTCGGCACGCGCTACTCCGAGCCGCTCGGGGCGAAGTACCTGGATGAGTCGGGCAAGGAGCAGCTTGTCGTGATGGGGAGCTACGGGATCGGTCCCGCCCGCATCGTCGCTGCGGCGATCGAGCAGGGGGCAGACGAGAAGGGGATCGTCTGGCCCAAGGAACTCGCGCCATGGCAGGTCCACCTGGTCACCCTCGGCAAGGAGGGCGACGACGAGCGCGAGGCCGCCGACCGCATCTACGAGGAGCTGCTCTCCGAGGGCGTGGAGGTCCTCTACGACGACCGCGACGCCGGACCGGGGCAGAAGCTGACCGACGCGGAGCTGCTGGGGTGCCCGCTGCGCGTGGTGGTCGGACGCAAGGCGCTCGCCGACGGGGAGGTCGAGGTGCAGCTCCGCCGGAGCGGGGAGGACCGGCGCGTGGGGGTGGAGGGAGCGTCGGCCGACGTGGTGAAGCTCCTCGAGGAGCTGGACTAGGTGGCGCGGCGCCGGTCGGTGGGGCGCCGCCGCAATGACTCGTTTCGCCGCCGCTTCGGCCTTGACCGTTCGGGCCCGCCGCCGAAGCAGACGAGGCCCGGCCAGCCGCTCCGTCCCTGGACGATCCCGAACGCCGTCGGCTACGTCCGGCTGCTCGCGATCCCGGTCTTTCTCGTGCTTGCGTTCGAGTCCGAGGGGCCCGAGCCCAGCCTGCTCTCGGCGCTGATCTTCTGGTGCATCGCGGCCGGCGACTACCTCGACGGGTTCCTCGCTCGGGCCACCGGCCAGTACAGCCGGATGGGCGCGTTGCTGGACCCGATCGTGGACCGGCTCACGATCCTCTCGGGCGCCGCGGTCTGCTGGCACTTCGAGCTGCTGCCGCGCTGGGCGCTTGCGGTCCTCGCCGTGCGGGAGCTCGTGACGCTGATCCTCGCCCAGATCGCTCTCCGCCAGGGACAACCGCTGGAGATCAACTGGTTCGGGCGGATCGCGGTGTTCCCGATCATGGGGGCGATCTTCTGGGCGATGATCTTCCCGGGCCTGGTCTGGGACGCGCTCTTCATCGCCGGGGTGGTGCTCTCCGTGCTCGCCACCCTGGTCTACGTGCGCACCGGCCTGCGAAGCCTCGCTGCAACGTAACCTTCAACCATTGCTTGAGGTTGGGCAGAACGCCCATATAATCGTCGCCCGACGAAGGGAGGTTGCGTGGACGAGGAAACCACCCCGAACATCAGCTCCATGACCGACCAGGAGCTGCGCGAGCTCATCGACAAGCTCACATCGGAGGAGCATGAGGTCTCCTACCGTCGCCGCATCCTGCACGGCCAGATCGATCTGCTGCGGGCCGAGCTGGTCAACCGGCTGCGGGACGACCAGCCCGATGCCGACTCCCTGATCAAGGGCGACGACGTCGAGCGCCTGAGCGAGATCCTCTCGGGCAAGAGCGAGCCACCCCCGAAGCCGCCCACCTAGGCAGGGGTACCGAAGTGGCCATGCACTGCCCGGAGTGCGGGTTCGTCAACGACGAAGGGGCGAACTACTGCCAGAAGTGCGGCGCCTATCTGTCCCGCCCGGAGGGGACGGACGAGCCGACGACGATGACCTACACGGTCGACGCGTCAGGCGAGATGCACCCTGTTGACCTCGACGCGGTGGTCGAGAAGGCCGGGGCCGCGCTGGTTATCCGCGCCGGCGGCGGACGCGCGGGGGAGAGCTTCACCCTCGACGACGAGCGAATCTCGATCGGCCGGACCCCCGACGCCGGTGTCTTCCTCGACGACGTGACCGTGTCGCGCAACCACGCCCTGCTCGTGCGACGCGATGACGGTCTCTACATCGACGACCTGGGGTCGCTCAACGGCACCTACGTCAACCGGCGCCGGATCGAGTCCCACGCCCTCGAGGACGGCGACGAGATCCAGATCGGCAAATACAAACTCAGCTACCTGGAGAAGTGACGATGGAAGCATCGACATCGAACCGTGCCTCGCAGCCCTCGACCCGAAAGGCGCTGACGATCGGGGCGGTCGCCAAGATCCTGAGCCGCGAGTTCGACGACATCTCGATCTCCAAGATCCGCTACCTGGAGGACCAGAAGCTGCTGTCGCCGAGGCGCACCCCCGGCGGCTACCGCCTCTACTCCCAGGCTGATGTCGAGCGCCTGCGGGCGATCCTCCGCATGCAGCGCGACGAGTTCCTGCCGCTGCGGGTGATCCGCCAGGAGCTGGCCGCCGGAAGCCGCGATGGCTCCGCACCCACCGGGGGCGCGGCGTCGCTGCGGCGTGCCGCGAGCGTCGACGCGAGCGGCGGCTCCCGCCTCGAGCTCGACGAGCTGGTCGAGCAGACCGGTGTGGGGGCGGACGTGATCCGGGACCTCGAGGAGTGGCGCATCGTGCAGCCGACCATCAGCGAGGGTCGCCCGCTCTACGACGATGCCGACCGCGAGATCGTCAAGGCCTGTGGCGAGCTGGCCCGATTCGGCGTGGCCGGGCGGAACCTGCGCGTCCTGCGGACCTCGGCCGATCGCGAGGCCGCGCTGCTGGAGCAGGTCATCGGTCCCGCCCTGCGTTCCTCCAACCAGAAGCGCCGCCGCGAGGCGATCGAGAACCTCGAGAGCCTGGCCGGCACCTGCAGCAACCTCGCGCACCTGCTCCTGGTGCGCGACCTGCGCAAGCTGACGGGCGAGGAGTAGCTTCGGGCGCATGCCGCGCGTGGTCCGAAGGCGACGGATCGCCGCGCCCCCGGGGGCGCTGTGGTCGATCATCTCCGATCCCTACCACCTGCCGCGATGGTGGCCCCGCACGCAGCGCGTCGAGAACGTCAGCCCCGGCGAGCTCAAGGGCCGCCGCTGGACCCAGGTGCTGGAGACCAAGGACGGCCGGGGCATCCGGGCCGACTACCGCTGCGTCAGCGCGGCCAGCGAGGAGCGCTTCATCTTCGAGCAGCAGGTCGAGGACGGGCCGTTCGCCAAGTTCATCCAGAGCTCGCGCACGGAGATCCTGCTCGATCCCAACAAGTCGACCACCGAGGTCACGATGGTCGTCGAGCAGCGGCTCAAGGGGGTCTCCCGCCTCGGAGCGATGATGCTGCGCCGCGCGACGAAGCGGACGCTGTCCGAGGCGCTGGTCGGCCTGGAGCGCGTGACGGTTGACTGAGGTAGCCCGGGGACTCCCGCTCGAGGCCTTCAAGTGGTGGGGGTGGGGCCACGCCGAGCGCCGGCTGGAGCTGCCTCCCGCCGCGGTCGGCGCGCTCAGCGAGGAGCTGGGCCTCGTGCCGGGTGACGCCGCCGAGCCCGTCTCGCTCGACCAGGTCAAGCTGCCCGACGCGCGACCGGTCCCCGACGCGGTGCGTGAGGCGGTCGGTTCCGAGGCCGTCCTCACCGGAACCGAGGACCGGCTGCGCCGCGCGGCGGGTCGAAGCTATCCGGACCTGATCCGGCTGCGCCGGGGCGAGCTGGACGCGCCTGACGCCGTGCTGGTCCCGGCCGACGCCGCCGCGGTCGCGGCCGCGCTGGCGGCGTGCTCGAAGGAGAAGGTCGCGGTCGTTCCCTACGGAGGCGGCAGCAGCGTGGTCGGCGGGCTCGACCCCGTCCGGGACGGCCACACCGCGGTCGTGTCCCTGGACCTGAACCGGCTGCGGTCGGTGGGAGTGGATCGCACCTCCCTGCTGGCGACCCTCGGCCCTGGGCTGCGCGGGCCCGACGCCGAGAAGGAGCTCGCCTACCACGGCGTCACGCTCGGCCATTTCCCGCAGTCCTACGAGCAGGCCACGATCGGCGGCTATGCCGCCACCCGGTCGGCCGGGCAGGCCTCGAGCGGATACGGGCGCTTCGACGAGCTGGTCAGCTCGCTGGAGCTGACGACGCCGGCGGGGACTCTGCGGACACGCGGAGAGCCCGCACACAGCCGCGGGTCCCTCGCTGCGGCACCTGGTCCTGGGCTCAGAGGGGACGCTCGGGGTGATCACCGAGGTCACCTGCCGGGTCCGGCCGGTCCCGCAGGCGCGGGCATACGAGGGCTGGATGGCGAAGGACTTCGAGTCGGGCCGCGAGATCTTCCGCGAGCTCGCCCAGCACCACGAGATGCCCGACATCCTCAGGCTCTCGGACGAGGAGGAGACGCGGGTCTCGCTGGACCTGGCCGGAACCGAGGGCCTGCAAAAGAGCGCGCTGGACGCTTACCTGGGATTCCGCCGCCGGCGGGGAGGCTGCCTGGTCATATGCGGCTGGGAGGGCGAGCGGGGGGCGATCCGCCGCCGCAGGCGCCTGGCGCACCGCCGGCTCCGCAGGGGCGGGGCGGTGCCGCTCGGCTCACGCGCCGGACGTTCCTGGGAGCACGGCCGCTACAACGGCCCCTATCTGCGCGACGAGCTGCTCGGCCTCGGCGCGCTGGTCGAGACGCTCGAGACGTCGCACACCTGGGGCCGCCTCGACGAGCTCTACACGGGCGTCACGGCCGCGCTCAAGGAAGCGCTGGGGCCGAAATCGATCGTCATGTGCCACGTCTCCCACGTCTATCCGGACGGCGCCTCGCTGTACTTCACCTTCTTCGCTCGGGCCCGCCGCGGCGAGGAGATCGAGCAGTGGCGCGAGGTCAAGACCGCCGCCTGCGAGGCGATCGTCGCCGCCGAGGGAACGATCACCCACCACCACGCGGTCGGCCGCGACCACGCTCCGTACATGACGGCGGAGGTGGGCAAGCTCGGAGTAGAGGCACTTCGCGCGGTCAAGGAGCGCCTGGACCCCGCCGGGATCATGAACCCCGGCAAGTTGCTGCCGCCCCGCTAGGCGGTCTCGATGCAGCCGGCGATCGTGTCCCGCTCCGCCGGCGGGATGGCGCCGCCGAGGATCACGGCCGAGCCGAGGACCTCGGCGTCGAGTGAGGCCTCCTCCGCGTAGCCTTGGGCGTCACCGGCGCTGTCGAAGACGTGCACCACGATGGTCGCGTCCTCCGTCGTGAGGTCCACCGCCGTCCCGCCGGACTCGACGTCGTCGTCGATCGTCGGGTCGAAACCGGCGGCCTCGGCGCAGGTCGCGATCTCCTCGGCGCGCTCCGCCTGTCCGGAACCGCCCTCCTCGCCGCCGTCGTCGCCACAGCCGGCCGCGATCAGCGCCGCCGCCAGCAGGGCCGGCCAAGTCGTCTTGCGAAGCCGATTCACGCGCCGAGCGTACTAAGCGCCGGGGAACCTGCCACGGACCACGCTGCGGCCGACGTGGCGCGGGATGCCGCCTCCCTGCGCTGCCTCGCGCACAGCGGCGGCAGCCTCCCGGTTGCGCGCGAGCGAGACGTCGAGGCCGTCGAAGTTCGGCAACAGCGCGACGGCGCCGGACGGGATCGAGACCCGGCCCTCGAGGCGGCCGTTGGCGCCCACCTGCAGGGGGGCGAGGGGGAATGCCCGGCGGGGAGAGTTGTAGAGCCAGAGGATGTAGGCCTCCCCGGCTGGCGATGGGTCCAGGCCGATGACGTCCACATCGAGGACGGGCAGGTCCTCGATCCGGATCAGGCGAGCGGATCCCTTGGCCGATACGCCGCCGACGGGCTTCAGCGGGATCACGACCACGTCCTCGCGATCGGGCCCGGGCGGCGCCGAGTCCCTCTGATCCTCGTCGAAGGCGCCACTGACCACGAGGACGACCACCGCGATGGCAATCACCCCCAGGGTGAGCGGGAGCCAGAGGGCGAGGCGGTTTCGGCTGCTGCTCGGCTCGGCAGCGGCGGGCCCGGCCGCCGGGGCGGTTCCCTCGAGCTGGGCGAGACGATCCCTGACCGCGCCCGCGAGCTCCGGGTCGACGGGACCGGCCTCCTGCAGGGCCAGGTGGGCACGGTCGCGGACGACGCCCGGGTCCTCTCCGAGCAGGTCTCCGATCGAGTCGTAGTCCTCGCCGTCCAGGAGCAGCCGCAGCAGCGCGCGCTGGTCCTCGCTCAGAGCCACGTGCCCGGGCTCGGCCTACTGGCCGGCGCCGCCCTGCTGCCCGCCGGCTGGCCGCTGCCGCCCTCCGCCGCCCTGGGGCGCGGTTCCCTGGCCCTGTGGCGCGGTTCCCTGGCCCTGCGGCGTTCTCGGGCAGCTGGATCTGCGGGGCGGGGCCCTCGAGCACCGTGCGGCCGAGGAACGGGGTGATGCGGAGCTGGGCGTCCTGGCCCTGCTTCTGGATCACCTGCTCGACCCGCTGGGCCTCGGCGTTGGACGCCAGTGAGAGCCGCACAGACTGGAATGCGGACTGCTGCCCGGTCGAGATCAGCAGCAGGGCCTCCTGCGGCAGCAGGGGCGCCGCGCCCGTCAGATCGCCGCTCTGGTCGACGGTCTGCTGCCCGAGCGGGACCGCAGCGTCGTCCGAGGTGTAGAGCCAGAGGATGTAGGTCTGGCCCTGGCCGGTCGGCTCGAGGTTGCTGGCGTTCGTCTGCACGACGGCCTGGTTCTGGGTGAAGGAGACGACCACCTGGCCCTCGGGCGCGCAGCCCTCGCCGGTGAAATCGACCGCCTCGAGCTTGCTGACCGGAACCCCGGCCTCCTCGGCCTCGGTCGTGTCGAAGCTGGGGCAGTCGGGCGAGTCGGAGTCATCGCCGCCCGAGATCACGAGGATGCCCACGATCGCCAGGATCAGCACCGCGACGACCGCGATGGCCGCCTGGGCCTGTCGCTTGGAGAGCCGGCCGAGTCCGCTGAAGGCGCCGGCGAGGCGGCCGGGGGACCGGGGCTCGGCGGCGTGGGGGGGAGCGGTGGGCTGGGCTGGGGCCTCGACCTCCGGCGCCCCGGCGGCCGTGGCGGAGATCGCCGGCTCGGCGGGTGCCGCGCGGCGGCGCCCGCGGGGGGCTGGGATCTCGGGCAGATCGGCCTTCGGCGCGAGCAGGCGCAGCTGGGAGACGAGGCGCTCGGCGAGGGCGTTGGCGTCAGGGTCGCCCTGGAGGTGACGAACGGCGTCGGCGCGGCCGATCGGGTCGGCCTGCCCAAGCAGGTAGTCGCTCAGCGATACCTGGGCATCGGGATCGGCGCCGCCCATGTCGCGCAGCGCGGCGCGTGCCCGGGAGCGGACCTCGTCGGGCGGAATCCCCAGCAGGGAGCCGATGTCGTCGTATCCCTGGCCTCCCTCCAGCAGCAGCTGGAGCATGGCTCGCTGTTCGTCGGTCAGAGGCAAGAACGCAACAGCCTAGGGATATCGTCCCGGCCGTGAGCCAACCTGACTCAGGAGCCGCAGGGCTTTGCCGGATTCGCCGGGGTCGAATGGCTGGACCTGCAGCCGGACGAAGCGCGGGCGAAGCTCGCCGTTGCCGACCACCACATGCAGCCCTATGGCTTCGTCCATGGCGGGGTCTACGCGACCCTGGCAGAGAGCGTCGCGTCTCGCGCCAGCGCCGAGCTGACCGCCGGAAAAGCCGCCCTGGGCATGTCCAACAACACGACCTTCCTGCGCCCGGTAACCGAGGGACACATCAATGCCGTGGCTCGTCTGCGGCACGGTGGCCGCACAACCATGATCTGGGACGTCGAGATGACTGACGACGAGGGGAAGCTCTGCGCGCTCAGCAGGATGACCGTCGCGCTCCGGGAATTGGGCTCGTAGGGCGAGGTGGCTAGCGCGTCGTCGGTCCCATGGGGGTGAAGCGGTTGGTGATCGGCAGGCGCCGGTCGCGCCCGAACGCCTTGCTGGTCACCCGCGGACCGGGAGCGGCCTGGCGCCGCTTGTACTCGGCCCGGTCGACCATCGCGATCACCGTTGCGATCACGTCGGCCGGCAGTCCCTGCTGCTCCAGCTCGTCGGGCCCAAGGTCACGCTCGACGTAGCCCTCCAGGATCGGGTCGAGCACGTCGTAGGGCGGCAGCGAGTCCTCGTCGCGCTGTCCCGGCTTGAGCTCGGCGGTCGGGGGGCGGTCCACCACGGTCTCGGGGACCAGGGGGCCCCCGGCTCGATCGTTCCGGTAGCGCACGAGCCGGTAGACCCAGGTCTTGAGCACGTCCTTGAGCGGTGCGAAGCCGCCCGCCATGTCGCCGTAGAGGGTCGCGTAGCCGACGGAGAGCTCGCTCTTGTTCCCCGTCGCCAGCACCAGCCAGCCGAACTTGTTGGAGAGCGCCATCAGCAGGTTGCCCCGGATGCGCGCCTGGAGGTTCTCCTCGGTCACGTCTGGCGTCGCCGCCTCGAACTGGGAGGCAAGGGCCCGCTCGTACGCGGCCATGGCGCCGCCGATCGGGATCTCGATCGGGTCGATGCCCAGATTGCGCGCGATCGCACGCGCGTCACCCTGGGTCTCGTCGCTCGAATGGGGGGAGGGCATGATCACCAGGCGGACGTTGTCCGCGCCGACGGCGTCGAAGGCGATCAGCGCGACGAGAGCGGAGTCGATCCCGCCCGAGAGGCCCAGGACCACCTGCTCGAACCCGTTCTTGCGCACGTAGTCGCGAACCCCGAGGACGAGTGCCCCGTAGACCTCGCCGTCGTCGTCGAGGGGCTCCGCCCGGTGGGCCTTGGCCACCTTGGCGCCCTCCTCCAGCGGAACCTCGCAGACCAGCAGGCCGGGCTCGAACTGCGGGGCGCGCGCGAGCACCTTGCCGTCGGCGCCGACCACGATGCTGCGCCCGTCGAAGATCAGCTCGTCCTGGCCGCCGACCGCGTTGCAGAGCGCGAACGGGACGCCGGTCGAGCGGGCCCGCGCAGCGACCATGCGCTCCCGCGCCCAGCCCTTGGTCCTGTTGTAGGGCGAGGCGGAGGCATTCGCGATCAGCCGAACCCCGGCGGCCGCCTCCTCGTCCTCGGGATTGCCGGGCACCCAGATGTCCTCGCAGACGGTGAGGCCGACCTCCCACTCGCCGACCTCCACGGCGGTGCCGCTGTCGCCCGGCTCGAAGTAGCGGCGCTCGTCGAAGACCCCGTAGTTGGGCAGGTGCACCTTCCGGTGGACGCCGAGGACGCGGCCACCCTCGACCGCGGCGAGGGAGTTGTGGGCGGGTGCCGGCTGCGGGTGGTTGAACCAGTCGGCATCCGGATCCGGCTGCCGCTCGGCGGCCTCGGGGAAGCCGACCAACGCCAGGATGTCGCCGACGCCCGCCGCCACCCTGTCCAGCGCGTCCCGGCATTCCTCGAGGAAGTGGCGGCGGAGGAGCAGATCCTCGGGCGGGTAGCCCGAAAGGCAGAGCTCAGGCAGGATCACGAGATCCGCGCCGGCATTCGCCGCGCGCTCGATCCACTCCAGCGCGAGCTTTGCGTTGCCCTCGACGTCTCCAACCGTCGGGTTGACCTGCGCGAGGGCAACCTTGATGCGGTCCTCAGCCATCGCGGGATTATCGCGGGGTGCCCATCCGTGGGTCGGGCTACAGTGGCGCCGTGTTCAGGCCGACCCCCGAGTCACCCCGGCGACGCCGCGGCGTCGAGTTCATGAACGCCCACATCGAGGAGCTCTGCCGTGCTCACGAGATCGGCCTCGCGGGCTCCTCGGCGCGGGGCCGCGCGATCCGCTGGCGCGGCGGAAGGCTCGAGATCGCCATCCCCGAGATCCGCGGGCAGGTGTCCTATTTCATCGCTCTCCACGAGATCGGCCACCTGGTGGGGCGGGGGCGGTCGGCGCCTCGCCTCGAGGCTGAGGCGAACGCGTGGCTCTGGGCGCTCGAGCACTGCGCGGTCGAGCCGACCGCCGCGACCAGGCGCTCGATCTCCCGCCGCCTACGCGGCTACCTCGCGTGGGCAGAGAACCGGCAGTACAGAAAGGTGCCCCCGCGGATACCGCCGCGGGAGCACCCGTTCTGGCGGTTGCTGCAGCTGGGCTAACAGCTACGCAGGCGCGGGTCGAGCCGCTTGTCCCGCTTCCCCGATTCGAGGCGGTTCGGCCCCGGCCCGCAGTTGATCTTGACGTCGCGGGTCCCGTCCTTGGCGCGCAGCCGGTCGATTCCCGTCTTGCCCTTCAGCACATCGGAGCCGAAGCCGCCGAAGAGCAGGTCGTCGCCGGGCCCGGCCGCGAGCCGATCGTCGTCGTTCATGCCGAACAGGACGTCGTTGCCGGCGGCCGCCCTCAGGAGGTCGTCGCCGTCCTCGCCGATGAGGGTGTCGTCGCCCAGCAGACCGGCCAGCGTGTCGGTGCCCCGCCCGCCGACTAGGACGTCGTTTCCGTCCATGCCGAGCAGGCTCTCCCCGCTGTTGTCCCCGCGAAGGGTGTCCGCACCGGATCCGCCGATCACCGTTTCGACGTCGCCCGTGACGGTGTCGAGCTGGTTGTTGGTCTGGCGCTTGTCCTGCTCGTTGCCGTCGTTGTTGTTGCCCGAGCCGACGGTCACCGCAATGCCGTCCGTGCGGTCGGCGTAGATCACGGTGTCGGAGCTCGATCCGCCCCGCAGGGTGTCAGCTCCGAGGAACCCGTTGATCGTGTCCCGGCCGGACTCGCCCGAGATCGTGTCGTCGCCATCGGCGCCGGCAAGGGCGTCGTCCCCGCTGTCCCCGTCGATGTCGCCCCGCTTCGTCACCGGGATCGTGGCTCGGTCGAGCTCGACCCTGTCGTTGCCGTTGCCCGCGTTGACGACGAGGGTGGTCACCCCCGTGCCGGGACAGGTGACGGTGGTCGCGTTGACCGCGGTGCAGGTCATCCCGCTGGGCGTGATCCCGGCGGTGTCGGTGACCGTGTAGGTCTCGCCGATCGCGTCGTAGGCGATTCTGATCTGGTTGCGCTCGCTGCCCTGCCCGTTCACGGTGATCCTGGGCGTGTTGACGCTCGCCGTCGAGGCGAGGGCAGCCGGTGCGATCCCCAGGAAGACGGCCAGTCCCGCCACCCCAATCAGCTTCCTCATCCTGTGATCCCTCCCACGTTTTTTAGGTAGACGTCCCTCCGATAACCCGTTACCGGGGCGAGAGGTGCGGCAAACGCCATCAGGGCGCCACCCGTGGGGGATCCGATGGAAGAGTCCCTGCATTTGCAGGGAGAACCGGCGCGTGACGGCTTGTGCCTTGACACACTTGCTCGTGGGAGACGCCTAAAGGGGACTTCATGGAAGAAGCGCTTTCTGCACAGGAGCAGGAGCACGGCACGCGATTTGCCCTGCTCGACGCGGCGCCCGATCCGATTCTGGGCGTGGACTCCGAGGGGTCGATCGCCTACGCGAACGAGCTGGCGGCCCGCCTCTTCGGTGCCGACAGCGGCGACCTCGTCGGGTCACGGGTGGAGACCTTGATCCCGGTCGGGCTGACCGAGAATGGCTCGACCGGCGGCAACGGATCGGTCCCGGCGACTCCTCGCGGCCTCGAGCTGAGAGCGCGGCGCCGCGACGGCACCGAGATCCCGATCGAGGCGAGCTTCGTCCCCGTCGAGACCGCGGTCGGAACGCTCTCGATCGGGATCGTCCGCGACCTGAGCTCACGCAACAAGGTCGAAACCGACCTGCGGGAGACCAGGGACCGCCTGGCCGAGGCCCAGCGGATGGCCCGGCTCGGCAGCTGGGAATGGGACATCGCCGCCGATCGCGTCCACTGGTCGGACGAGATGTTCCGGATCTACGGCTACGAGCCGGGAGCGATCGAGCCCAGCTACAGCCAATACGTCGAACACCAGCACCCGGAGAACCGCGACGAGGTCGTGAGCCGCATCCGCGGCGCGCTCGAAAGCCGCCAGCCGTTCGAAAGCGTCTCCCGCGCCCTCCGGGCGGACGGGACCGATTTCCTGCTCCGCAGCCAGGGCGAGGTGGACTGCGACGACGCCGGCAACCCGGTGCGGATGCGGGGCATCTGCGAGGACGTCACCGCCGAGAAGATGGCCGAGGAGGCGAATGCGCGGCTCGTCTCGATCATCCAATCCTCCGAGGACGCGATCGTGACGCGGTCGCCGGAGGGGAAGATCACGAGCTGGAACCCCGGGGCCGAGCGCCTCTACGGATACACCGCGAAGGAGGCCATCGGCAAAGGAATGGAGATGCTGGTCCCCGCCGAGCGGCGCGATGAGGCCGAGGAGCGGATTGGGCGGATCATGGCCGGCGAGCGGATGGGCCACTTCGAGACCCAGCGTCTGCGCAAGGACGGCACGATGATCGACGTCTCGCTGACGATGTCGCCGGTGGTGGACGGGAACGATCGGCTGATCGGCGTCTCGGCGATCGCACGCGACATCACCGACCGCAAGCGCCTCGAGGAGAGGCTGACCGAGCTCGCGAACTTCGATCCGCTCACGGGCCTGTTCAACCGGCACCGCTTCGAGGACGAGCTCGTGACACAGGTGCTGAAGGCGCGCCGCTACGGCACCTCCGGAGCGGTGTTCGTGCTCGATCTCGACAACTTCAAATACGTGAACGACACCTATGGCCACGGCGCGGGCGACGAGGTGCTCCAGCGCGTGGCGAGGCTGCTCGAGGACAGGCTGCGCCGGACCGACGTGCTCGCCCGGCTCGGGGGCGACGAGTTCGCCGTGATGATGCCCCAGGCGTCCGAGGAGGAGGCGAGGGGCCTGGCCGCGAACCTGATCGAGGCGATTCGCGAGCAGACCCTTCAGGTCGATGGCCATCCGCTGAAGATCACCTCCAGCATCGGGGTCACCCTGCTCGACGACTCGATGCAGAGCCCGGCCGAGCTGCTGGCTGAGGCGGACCGCGCGATGTACGACGCCAAGGACGCCGGGCGCGACCGGGCGATCGTGCTCCATCCCTCCGACCGGAAGAACGGGCAGCGTGAGGGAGCGCTGAGCTGGGAGCACCACATCCGCGAGGCCCTGGCCGAGGATCGTTTCGTCCTCTACTGCCAGCCGATCCTCGACCTCCACAGCGATCGCATCTCCCAGCACGAACTCCTCCTGCGCATGCGGACCGACGAGAAGCTCGTCCTGCCCGGAGCGTTCCTGGGTGTGGCCGAGCGGCTCGGGCTCATCCACGAGATCGACCGCTGGGTGGTGACCCGAGCGATCGGGCTGCTCGCGGACCGCGAGGACCTGCGTCTCGAGGTCAACCTCTCCGGCCGGTCGGTGGACGACGACGGCCTCCTGAACCTGATCCGGGGAGAGCTGGAGCGAACCGGGGTGGATCCGTCCAGGCTGGTGTTCGAGATCACCGAGACAGCCGCGATCGCCAGCCTCGACGAGGCCCGGCGGTTCGCGCAGGCCCTGAACGAGCTGGGTTGCAGCTTCGCGCTGGACGACTTCGGCGCCGGGTTCGGCTCCTTCTACTACCTCAAGCACATCCCCACGGACTACCTCAAGATCGACGGCGACTTCGTCCGCAGCCCCCGCAGCCGGACGGACGAGCTGGTGGTCGAGACGATGGTCCACATGGCCCGCGGCCTGGGCAAGAAAACCATCGCCGAGTGCGTCGAGGACGAGGCGACGCTGGAGGCGCTACGCGCCGGCGGCGTGGACTTCGCGCAGGGCTTCCACGTCGGCCGCCCCGTGCCGGTCGAGAGCGTCTAGACCGGCTGCTTGACCGGGGCGGGCGGGGTGGTCCCGTCTTCCGGCGTGACGAGGATCGCGCCCTCGCCGGTCGGGTAAGCCTCTTCCCCGTGGTACGTGACGTCCAGGCCCAGTGACTCCTCGCGCTCTGTGGCGCGGAGCGGCATCAGAACGCCGATCACCTTGAGCAGGACGAAGGTGGCGACGAAGGCGTAGACCGGGGCGGCGGCCGCAGCGGCGACCTGATCCCAGAGCAGGTCGGCGTTGCCGTATATCAGGCCGTCGCCGATGGCGGGATCGAGCCCGCTCCAGCCGCTCTGCGCGAAGAAGCCGATGAAGAGGATGCCCGTGAAACCGGCGATACCGTGGGCGGCCAGCACGTCCAGGGTCTCGTCTACACGCGTGCGGGGCCGGTAGGCGACGATCAGCCAGCAGGGGATCGCTCCGGCCGCGCCCAGGGCCATCGCCCAGCCGGGGCTGACGTAGCCGCCCGCCGGGGTGATCAGCACGCAGCCGACGATGATCGCGGTGGCGGCACCGACGGCCGTCACCTTGCGGCCGCGGATCGCATCGAGGATGAACCAGGTGACCAGGGCGCAGGCGGGCGTCAGCAGCGTGTTGGTGAAGGCGAGCACGCCGCTCTGGCCGGTGCCGAAGCCACTGCCGCCGTTGAAGCCGAACCAGCCGAACCACAGGAGGCCCGCGCCGATCAGGACATAGACGGCGTTGTGGGGCAGCAGGGCCTGGCGGCCGTAGTCCTTGCGGGCCCCGACGACCAGGGCCGCGGCAAGGGCGGAGAACCCGGATGCCATCTCGACGGGCACGCCGCCGGCGAAGTCGAGCGTGCCGCGCTCGAACATCCAGCCGCCGCCGAAGGACCAGTGCGCCATGACCGCATAGACCAGGACCGACCAGAGCGCCGCGAAGACGAGGAAGGCGCTGAAGCGCATCCGCTCGACCACGGCGCCCGCGATCAGGGCCACGGTGATGATGCAGAACGTCGCCTGGAAGGCGAAGAAGACCAGGTGTGGGATCGTCATCGGGTCCTCGGTCGCAACGAAGTTGCGAGGCTCGAAGGTGACGTCCTTGAGGAAGGCGTGGTTGAGGCCGCCGACGAGGTCGCCGGTGCCGTCGAACGCGAGCGAGTAACCGACGGCCGCCCAGGTGACGGTGGCGATGGCCACGGCGGCGACGCACATCATGAATGTGTTGAGCGGGTTCTTCGAGCGCACGAGGCCCGAGTAGAAGAGGCCCAGGCCGAAGGTCATCAGCAGGACGAGCGCGGTGGCCGCGAGCATCCAGGCGGTATCGCCGGTGTCGATCACGACCTCGGTCATGTGCCCACCGGGGTAACCGCGGTCTCGTCCCTCTCGCCGGTCCTGATGCGGACGGCCGCCTCGAGCGGGACGACGAAGATCTTGCCGTCGCCGACCTCACCGGTCTGCCCGCCCTCGCTGATCGCGGCGATGGTGGGCTCGACGAAGTCGTCGGAGACGGCGACCTCGAAGCGGACCTTGTCGGCGAGGCCCACCTTGACGGTGGTCCCGCGGTAGGTCTCGACGCGGTCGAGCTCGCCCCCGTGCCCTTGGACGTTGCTGAGGGAGACGCCTCGAACTTCTGCCCGGTACAGGGCCTCGAGTACGTCGTTCGCCTTTTCCGGCCGGACGATGCCGATAACGAGCTTCACGGCGCGCATCCTCGTCGCTCAGGCGCGTTCTGGCTTTGGCCGGGCGTACAGGATTCGCACGGAGGCGCCTATCCGGGCGTACAACCGCGATCATCAGGGGGATGGAGCGCGAAACCGGCAAAGAGCGGCGGTTCTTGATCATCACGGCCGACGACTACGGCTACTGGCCGTCGTACAACGAGGGCATCCTGGCCGCGGTGGAGGCCGGGGCCGTGGACGCGGTCAGCGTCATGGTCGAGCGGGAGTTCTGCGATCCGAGGCCGCTGCTGGAGACCGGGGTGGAGGTGGGCCTGCACATCGACTTCGAGGGGCGCTGGGGCGCGAGAAGCGCCGCGCCCGCCCGGACCTCACTGCGCGTCCAGCTGGAGCGCTTCGTCGACCTGTTCGGGCGCTGGCCCTCCTTCCTCGACGGACACCACCACTGCCACGCCCGTCCGGAGCTGGCAACGCCGGTGTTCGAGACCGCGAAGCAGATCGGGGTCCCGGTGCGCTCGGTCAGCCGCGACCATCGCCAGTGGCTCACCGAGCGCGGGATCAAGACCTCCGACGTGACCCTCGGCCGCCTGGACAGCAAGGAGGAGGCCGAGCCGCCGGAGCTGCGCGACCTGCCGATGGGCGTGACGGAGTGGTTCACCCATCCCGGCTATCCCGATTCGGACTCAGGGTCGGACTACGACGTCGCCAGGCGCGAGGACCTGGAGCTGCTGCTTCGCCTGCGCGTCAGGGCGCGGTTCGACACCCCGGTCTGGGAGGGCGCGTTGCGCTGCAGCCACGGCGAGGCGTTCGCGCTCGCCTCGGCTCGCGCGCGGGAGACCCACGACTGGTCGGACCGGGGAGAGTCAGCCGGGTGAGTCAGACTCGCCGGGCGCGTCCGGCGGAGCGTCCTCGCCCGACCCGTTGACCCGGGCGGCCGCCGTCTCGCGGTCTGAGCCGGGGACGAAGCGCCGCAGGAAGCCGGCGCGCCCGCCGGCGGCCTCGAACATCTCGTCGAGCGCCAGCTGGAGCTCGTCGCCGAAGCCCTCGAGCTCCTCCATCGCGTCGTAGTCGCCGATCAGCCCGAAGTTGACCTGGCCGTCGTAGCTCATGATCCCCACGCAGAGCGCCTGGCGCTTGGCCAGCGGGACCATCGGGAACACCGCCTGCAGGCGGCGGCCGAGCAGGAACAGGGGGAACTGCGGGCCGGGGACGTTCGTCACGACGAGGTTGAAGAAGCGCTGCCGGGACTGCAGGCGCGCGGCCTGGCCCGCGATCGTGGGGGGCGCGAAGTCGGTGAGCTGGGTCATCAGCTGCGCTCCCATGGCCTGCTTGGACTGCTTCAGGTCGCCCATGGTCGCGCTCACCCGGTGCAGGCGCTCCACCGGGTCCTCGCACCAGACCGGCAGCGGGGCCATCATGCTGGAGACCCGGTTGCCCAGGGCGCCCTTCTGCTCATCGGTCCGGACGCTGACCGGAACCATGGCGCGGATCTCGAGGCTCGACGTGTCGTGGCCGCGGGCGCGCAGGAAGCGACCGAGTGCGCCGGCCACCGCCGCGAGGATCACGTCGTTGACCGTGCCCCCGAGCTCGTTCTTGACGTGCTTCAGGTCGTCCAGCGACGCCCGGACCCAGGCGAATCGGCGGTGGGGGCCGATGTCGACGTTGAAGGGTGTCTTCGGGGCGCCGAACCCGGCGGAGGCCATGGACGCGGAGGCCATGGCCGCCTCGATCAGTTTGTTCGCGGCGCGGCGCGGCCGGCGGAAGACGGCGCGTGCGCCGCGGAGCATCTCCCGCGGGTTGACCGCCCGCTCGACCAAGGCCTCGGCGAGCAGCTGGGCCCGGCTCGGCTCCGGCTCGGGCAGCCACTTGGGCGGGTCCGCCTTCGCGGTGGTGTCCGGTTCCCGCTCGAGATCGAAGAGGACGCTGGTGATGTCCACGCCGGAGACGCCGTCGACCATGCAGTGATGGGTCTTGCCGACGATCGCGAAGCGGTCGCCCTCGACACCCTCGACCAGCCACAGCTCCCAGAGCGGCTTCGAGCGATCGAGCTGCTGGGCGAAGAGACGCGCCGCCAGCACCCGAAGCTGCTGCTCAGTGCCCGGCGGGGGCAGCGAGGTATGGCGTATGTGGTACCCGAGGTTGAAGTGGGGGTCGTCCACCCAGATCGGCCGCCCCTGGCTGAACGGCACGAATCGCACCTTCTGGCGGAAGCGCGGGACGAGGTGCAGCCGCGACTCGATGTGGTCGACGAAGTCGTTGTAGGAGGGGGGCAGGGCCCTCGAACACGGTCGTGGAGGCGACGTGCATGGAGGTCTCGTCGGACTCGAGATAGAGGAATGACGCGTCGAGTCCTGTCAGCCGGTCAGCCACGGGTTGATCTTCGCATATACCCGCTTCTTGCAAGGGGAATTGTCCAGGCACGGGTCACGCCTGGAAATGTGGCCTTTGCAGGGACTTCGTGATCGCGCTCACAGATCGGGTTGTGAGCAGGCCCTAACTTTCCGCGCCGGCAGGAAAACGATTCGCCGAGCCCTCACGACGGACATCGGAGGGGCGGGGGACCCAAGCAGTTGGGGCGAGTGGAGGCGGTGTTCCGCCTCTTAGCGGCATGGCCAGTCTTGCGACGCGGCCGCTGCGAGCCCGTCAGCTAACCCCGTAGGCGGCACACGAAAGGCAAGGTGTTTCACTTGCATCGCTTCCACTGGAGGCGAAAGCGGGCCGCGCTTGTTCTGATGCCCGCAGCGGCACTGATGGTCATGACGGGCTTCGCGGCTGCCCAGGGTCCCATCCCTGCGGCGGGCGTCGAGCAGCCCGACGCCGCCGTGAGCGGCGGCCGGGCCGACACCGCGGTCAAGGTCCGTGCCAAGCGGCACGCGATGGCCAACAGCTCGGTCAAGGTCACCGGCAGGGTTCGCCCGGGCGGCAAGCGCTGGGTCACCGTCCGCGCCGGCGGATCCAAGGTGAAGACCGTCCGCACCGAGAGGGACGGCACCTTCAAGGTCCGCTGGCAGGCGCCGGGATCCGGCATCTACAAGGTGAAGGCGATCGCGCAGGGCACCGAGCGTGCCAAGCGTGGCCGCTCGCGCGCCGCCCAGGTCAACGTCTACCGCCCCGCCGCCGCGTCCTACTACGGACCCGGCTTCTACGGGAACACCACGGCGTGTGGCAAGACGCTGACGACCTCCATGAAGGGCGTCGCGCACAAGACGCTGCCCTGCGGCACGAAGGTCACCCTTCGCTACCGCGGGAACACCGTCACGGTCCCGGTCATCGACCGCGGCCCGTTCGCCGGCAACCGCGAGTACGACCTGACCGCCGCCACCAAGGCGAAGCTCGGGTTCGGCTCCACCGGCACCGTTCTGACCACTCGATAGACGAGGGTCAGACCTCGAGCGTCAGCGGCCCGGCCGGGTCGTCCTCCCTCACGGAGGGCTGCTCGGCCGGGCCGCCTGCCTGCTCGGGGTCGCTCTGCAGCCCGGCGAGGCCAACTCCGACGAGGCGGACCGGGTCCTGAGGATCGAAGCGCTCCAGCAGCTCGCGGGCGACGGCCGCCACCGTGTCGGCATCCCGGGTGGGTTCGGCGAGGGTCTTCGAGCGTGTGAAGGTGCGGAACGGCTGGAGCCGGATCTTCAGGGTCACGGTCCGCCCGCAGGTCTCGTGACGCGCCAGGCTGGTGCAGACCGACCGGGCGAGGCGATCCACGGTTTCAAGCAGCTCGTCCCGGTCGGTGACGTCGGCGCGGAAGGTGGTCTCGCGGCTTTCGGACTTGCGCTTGGCCCGGGTCGTGAGGTCGGTGCTGCCCCTGCCGTTGGCGCGGTCCCGGAGGCCGACGCCGTGCTTGGGCCCGAACGCGGCCTCGAGCGTTCCCGCCTCGACTGAGGCCAGCTGGGCCACCGTCTCGATCCCGATCGCCTTCAGGCGCTCGAAGGTTCGCGGGCCGACGCCGGGCAGGATCTTCGCCGGTGCGTCGCCGATTCGGGGCAGCCAGCTCTCCTGGTCCAGCAGGCAGAGCCCGTCGGGCTTGTCGAGGTCCGAGGCGATCTTCGCCATCAGCTTGTTCGGCGCCAGCCCGATCGAGCAGACCAGGTGGGTTGCCTCCTGGATCCGGCGCTTGATCTCGCGCGCCCGGGCCTGGGGGACTGGGGACCCAGACAGGTCTACATAAGCCTCGTCGAGACCGACCACCTGGACCACGTCGGAGAACTCGCGGAGGGTCTCCATCACCTTGACCGAACCGCGGCGGTACAGCTGCATGTCCACGGGGAGGCAGATCAGATCCGGGCAGCGGCGTCGCGCGGTCACCATCGGCAGGGCGGAGTGGACGCCGTACTGCCGCGCCTCGTAGGAGGCGGTGGTGACGACGCCGCGCGGACCGTCGTAGGCGACCACAACCGGCTTCCCGCGCAGCTCCTTGTGGCGCAGCAACTCGATCGAGACGTAGAAGGCGTCCATGTCCACATGCGCGATCACTTCTCTGATGCTAAGTGGGCGCGAGGACGGGGATGCTGGGTTGCATCGACCCCGAATCGATCATCTAACGTGCCGCCCATGAGCCAGGCGGAGGCCCAGAACCTCGAGGCGATCTCCAAGGCGATCGACCAGCACAACGGCAACTGCCCGTTCCCGGCGGCCGAGGTGCGAATGAACCCGTTCGAGGCCGACCGCCTCGGCTGGGAGCAGATCCGCGGCCTGCCGATCGTCCCCGACGCCGAGCTCAGCACGGGCCGCTTCCGCATCATCTGCTCGCGCGACATGGAGGGCGAGGGAATCGAGGAGGCCGAGGCGCTCGGCATCCCGATCGAGGTAGCCGTCCCCGCCGAGCGGCAGACCGTCAAGCCGCCGGCGTAAACGGCCGGTGGCGCTTTTCGTGACCATATGACCGGTTTCGCGCCAACCGCCAGGTAGTCGGTTGTCCGAGATTGCAGGCGGCCTGGTCTTCGCAGCGGCCGGGGCGCTCCTGTTCGTCTTCCGTGATCAGATGGCGGCTGGGTACAACCGGCCTCGTGACACGTGGTTCCGGCGACTCATTCACCCCCCGTACGAAAGACTGCGCGAGACCTATGGCTTCATTGGCGGTCTCTGTGTCCTCATCGGGCTGATTTACATCGCGGTTCAGCTCGACCTCTAGGATCGGTCACATGACCCGCGAGGAGGCCGAGCGCGAGCGCGACCGGATGGCCGAGGAGCAACCGAACGCCACCTGGCTCGTGACCGAGCAGGAGCCGGGAAAGTGGAGCGTCGTCAAAGTAGGCCTGAAGCCGACGCCGCCGGACGCCGAAGCCACCGAGAGCCGCCCGCGCCCGCCGCACCCAGACGACCCGCGGCCGCGTCACAACCCCAACTGGGGCTTCTAGCCGTCTAGTTCAGGGCGGCGGCCAGGCGACGGCGGTGCTCGCGGGCCAGGGGGTGGTCCGCTCCGAGCTCGGTGAAGATCGCGACCATGATGCGGCGGAGCTGGTCCCTGCGCCCGGGATCCGCGGCCAGGGCATCCTGAAGGAGCTCCAGCGCGCGGTCCTGGTTGTCGGCATCCCATGCCTCGAAGGCCTGACGGATCGCCTGGTCTGACTCGCCTTGATCGAGTTGTTCGGCGAGCTCGGCGCGGGCCGCCAGCCCGTCGGCAACGAAGTCGTTGGGAAAGGGGCTCAGTAATTCCGCCGCCTCATCGTTCTCACCGCGCTCCATCAGGAGACGGGCCAGGGAGATCGCGGCCGGCGCATGGCGAGGGTCGACCTCGAGCGCCTTGCGCAGCGACTCCTCGTCGCCGCCGGAGGCGATCTCCTCGGCCTCGGAGGGGGCGAGCTTGTCGAGGAACTCCTCGATCGCGGCGGGCGGGATCGCGCCGACGAATTCCTCGACGACCTTGCCGTCCTTGAACGCCTTGACGGCAGGGATGCTCTGGATTTGGAATGTCCGCGCGAGGCCCTGGTTCGCCTCGGTATCGACCTTGGCCAGCTCGACCCTGCCACCGCGGGCGGCGACCGCCTTCTCCAGCGCGGGGCCCAGGGTCCGGCAGGGCCCGCACCACTCGGCCCAGAAGTCGACCACCACGGGCACCTCCCGGGAGCGCTCGACGACCTGTTGCTGGAAATCGGCTTCGCCGACGTTTGCGGCCATTTCCCGGAGGTTAGGCCGTGGCCTGCGCGGGCTCGGTGGCCACGAGGTGCCGCCCGAGGAAGTGGAGTTGATCGGCGATCACTCGGTCGCGCAGCTCGAGCAGATACCCGAAGTGTCCGCAGGGGTACTCGCGCAGCTCCGAGAAGCCCTTGGCCTCCCAGGCGACCTGCCGGGGAACGGAGGGCGGCGATACCTGGTCGTATTCGCCGCCCTGCACGAGGATCGGGCAGCGAAGCTCACTTGCCTTCGCGACCCCACGGTTGATGCTCTCGGCGACCGCGACGCGCGCCCCGACCTCGTTCTTCCAGGTCGGGCCCGCCAGCGCCTCGTAGCCGGGGAGGCACTCATCCGTGGTCATCACCGCAGACGAGCCCGGCGGCCCGGCGAGGGGCAGGTACACGGGTGGAAGGCCGCGCGCCTCGGCGGCGAGATCCCGCATGCCATAGGCGGTCAACCGGGCCAGGTGCCCGACCCCAGCCTGGGCGGCGAGGTGCCGCAGCGTCGCCAGGCCGTTCGCGTCGGGACCGACGGCGATCACGGCGGCGGCGACGTCGGGGGACGCCGAGGCGTGGTGGAGGACGTGCGACGCGCCCCAGGACCAACCCCAGAGGACAAGCCTCGCCGGATCGACCCCCTCCAGGCCGACGACCAACCGGACGGCCGCGGCCAGGTCCTCGCGATGGTTCGGAGGCCAGGCGATCTGCCGCGGCTCGCCGGGGGAATGCACCCCAGCCCCTGTAGTCGAACGTGAACGCGTCAAGCCCGGCCTCGGCGAATGCCTCCGCGAACGGGACCAGGCCCGGGTCCATCGTGCCGCCCATGCCCGTCGCGAGAATGACGCAGGGCCTGCCGCCGGGACCCTCGTAGCGGTCGCCCTCGCCCAGGAAGTGCCAGGCGGCGCAGGTTCCCCCGCCGCTGGAGAAGCTCGCGTCACGCCGCTCAGGCAGCGGCGGTCTCCTTCGGCTCGCTCTTCGACCGCCCGGCCAGCTTCGTCGCGAACCCGGCACGCGCCCGCTCCAGGCCGGCCGGGAACTCACGGGCGCGGATGTCGTGCTCGTAGATGTACCAGTCGACCTGCATCGTGTGGCGCGGCCGTTCGGTGAACGCGCCGCTGTGCTTCTCCTGGTCCGCTCGGATCGTCTCCTCCATCTCGTCGGGCGGCGGGAGGGCGTAGTCGCCCCCGACGTAGCGGGACATGAGCTTGCTCTGGAGCTCGACGAAGGGGAAGAGGGTCGGGATCGTCTGCGCGAAGCCGATCAGAGCCAGGTCGTCGATCCCCGGCACGAAGACCCGCTTGTAGAGCGGCAGCCGGTTACCGGGGGCGGAGAGGAAGTCCTCGTCAAAGAACGGGAAGCTGATCTTGTAGCCCGTCGCGTAGACGATCGCGTCCACCTCCTCGGTGCTCCCGTCCTCGAATCCGACGCTGTCGCCGAGCAGCTCTGACACGTTCGGCTTCGCCACCGCATCGCCCGAGCCGAGGCGCAAAAGCAGCTCGCTGGAGACCGTCGGGTGAGCCTCGAGGAAGTTGTGGTTGGGGTGGGGGAGACCGAAGTCCTCCATCCGGCCCGAGGCGATGTAGGGGATCGGGCGGGCGAGAAAGCGCTGAAGCTTCAGCGGCAGGTAGGGAGTGGTCTTGACGATCTCGCCAACCGGCTTCCCGAACATGTACTTCGGCATCACCCAGGCGCCGCTGCGGGTCGAAAGGAAGACCTTCTCGGCCACTCCCTTGCGCGAGAGCTCCGAGACGATGTCCACCGCGCTGTTGCCGATCCCGACGACGAGCACCCGCTTGCCCCGCAGGTCGAGCGGATCCGTGGGGTTGATGTAGTGATGCGAGTGGAGCGTCTCCCCGTTGAAGCTCCCGGGGAAGTCCGGATAGCGGGGATCCCAGTGGTGGCCGTTGCCGACGACCAGGAAGTCGAACTCCTCGGTGGAGCCACCCTCGAGCTTGATGCGCCAGCCGCCGTCGGACTTGCGCTCCGCGTGCTCGACCGGGGTCTCGAAGCGGATCCGGTCGCGCAGAGCGAAGGCGTCCGCGTAGCGGTTCAGATAGGCCCTGATCTGCTCGTGGTGCGGATAGTCCGCATAGTCCTCGCCCATCGGCATGTCGCGGAAGGAGACGCTGTCGCGCACGGTGTCGATGTGCAGGGAGGTGTAGGCCGAGGAGCGCCCGTTGGGGTTGCCGAAGTACCAGTTGCCCCCGATGTCGTCGCTCGCCTCGAAGCAGGTGTATGGGAGACCTCGGTCGCTGAGCGTCTTGCCCGCGGTCAGGCCGCTGATCCCGGCGCCGATGATGCAGGTCGTTGGCTGATCGGCCATCGCGATGGGAGTGTAGGCGGGACTGGCCGGTCAGCCAGTGGCGGGCGTCACCCTCAGACTTCCTGGAAGAAGTTGAGCCCGTACTCGTCGAGGAACTGCTGGACCTCGATGTTCAGCCGCTCGAACTCCCCGGTCAGGATCAGGACACCCGTGGCGATCAGGACCGCTCCGCCGACGGCGATGATCGCCGCGTAGTGGCGCTTGACCACGGCGAACGCGGTCGTCATCCGATCGAACGCGACGGCGGTCAGCAGGAATGGGATCGCGAGGCCGGCCGAGTACACCGCGAGCAGCCAGGCGCCGTGCCAGACGGAATCGGTGAGCGCCGCCGCGGTCAGGATCGCGCCCAGGGCGGGTCCGATGCACGGCGTCCAGGCGAACGCGAACGCTGCTCCGACCACGATCGGCCCGCCCCTGCCGGCTCGGTCCAGCAGGGCCTCGACGTGCCACTCGCGGTTCAGGCGTGGAACGAATGGGGCCGCGACGAACAGGACCCCCATCGAGATGATCACGATGGCGGAGACCGTCTCGAGCGTCTGCTGGTGGTCCTGGAGGGTGCTGCCGATTCCCGTCGCGGTCAGGCCGAGCAGGATGAAGATCGTCGAGAAGCTGGCCACAAAGAACAGGCTCGGGACCAACACCCGCCGCCAGCCCGCCTCCTCCAGGTCTGACGGGGCGACCCCGGAGACGGCCGACAGGTAACCGGGGACGAGCGGCAGGACGCAGGGGGAGAGGAACGAGATCAGGCCCGCCGCCAGGGCGGTGAACACATCAACGCCCGCGGCGGGGTCCGACGTCATGGCTCGGAGTTTGGCGGAACCGTTCATTCGGCCACCCCGAGAGGCGTTTCCGGCTCCAGATGCGCCATTTCGGCCTCAGTGATTTACACGGATGCCGGTTGCGGGAAAACCCTGATGTGAACAGGGGGGCCCCCGCTTAGGCTGCTCGCAGTTCGGGAGGCGGGCCAACACGCCCATCGCGCATTCAGCGACTTCAAAAAGTGTTGGCCAACCCGACGCGGCGGCCTTCATCCCCCTGGGGTCGCCGCGTTGGTTCTGGAGACGGTTTGCGGTTAGCGTTCGGCCCGTGGTTCGCCCGCTGATGCTCATCATCGCCATCGGGATTGCGGCGCTCGTTATCGGCTGCGGGGAGGGGGACGGCGCCGACGAGAGCCTGCTGACCGAGAATGACCTGCGGCGGTGCCTGACCGAGGCCGGTCTACAGGTGGAGCCGCCGGGCGGCCCCGACTCCGACGAAGCGCTTCCTCCACTCGGGAGCGCCGTCCCAGACCTCGTGCTGTTCACGGAGGAGGGGGCGGTACTCAGCGTCTACATCGAGCGAACACCAGAGCGAGCAGAGCGGGTCGCCGCCGACATCGAGGCGAGCCTGCTCACGTTTGGCAGCGCGGACCGCGAGGTCGTGCGGACCGCCAACGCCATCGCGCTATTCGACCGCGAGCCCTCGGATAAGGCGGCCGAGGCGGTCGAGACCTGCGCGGAGGCCTAGGTCTTGCCCTTGGAGAGCCGCTCGAGCTGCTTGCCGAAGGCGGAGTCCACCTCGTCGGACATGGTCATCTGGTAGATCGCCATCAGGGCCTGCGCTGAGAGCGGTCGCAGCGCCTCGAGCGACGCGCGTACCTCGGGCCAGCGCTCATCGGGATAGCCGTCGGCCTCGAAGGGCTTCCAGACGTCTTCGAGGAAGAGGCGGACGAACTCGCGAGCCACCGACTTGCAGCGGTCCTGGACCTTGGCGAAGACGGCCAGGGCATGGTCGAGGGGCACGCCCTGCGCGATCACGCCCTCGGCTGCATCGAGGAGGGACGGCGTCCGGGCCTCAAAGCGCTCGTCTCCGAGCGGGATCAGCGCACCCGACTCGACCGCGCGCTTCAGCGTCCCCTCGCCGCCCTCGAATCGCTGCTCCAGCTCCTCGCGGGTGAAGGTCTGCGGCTCCTCGGTCTCGAAGCTCGCGCCGAGCGAGCGCTTGAAGCTGAGGAACTGCTCGGCCGGGCCGGGGCTCTGCTCGAGCAGGCGCTCGATCCCCTTGAGGTTGAAGCCCTCGCTCTGGAGCTCTTGGATCATCCGCAGGCGGGACAGGTGGGCCGGCCCGTAGTAGCCGACGCGGTCGCGCACCTCGGGGGCGGGGAGGAGCCCGCGCGCCCGGTGGGAGCGGATGTTGCGCACCGTCATCCCCGACTCGGCGGAGAGCTGCTCGATGGTCAGGGCGTTGTCGCCTTCCGGCGGCGCCTCGGTCTGCACGGTCTCTGCGGCCATTCCTGTGTGCAAAGTATCACTGAGCAGCGGCACATCTGACAACGTGACACCAAATGATGTTACGTTCTCTGGCGGCAGGGTAAGAGCAAGAGACAGCACGCACGACGCAGGCGAGGACACGAAGGAAACGGGAGCGAGAGATGAGCACGATCGAGACTGGAATGCAGAGGCGGACGGGGCTGGGGCGGAAGCTGCTCGCATCGCGCGCAGCCGAGGCGTTCGCCGGCGTGCACGGGGTGGACGGCTACCTGGAACAGGTGAACCCGACGTGGACGGTTCACGACTGCCGAGCGGAGATCACCGGTGTCGAGCGGCTGACGCCCGACAGCGTCACGCTGACGCTCCGCGCCAACGGCGCCTGGACCGGGCACCGCGCCGGCCAGTTCATCCAGATCGCTGTCGAGATCGACGGCTCGCGCCGGACCCGCTGCTACTCGCCGGCGTCCGCGGAGGGCACCGGCCGCGTGCTCGAGCTGACGGTCAAGCGCCATCCCGAGGGGCTGGTCTCCAACTTCTTGGTCGAGCGGGCGCACGCCGGCATGGTCCTCGGCCTGGCCGAAGCCGACGGCGACTTCCAGCTTCCGGAGCACCGGCCCGAACGGCTGCTGCTGATCAGCGGCGGCAGCGGGATCACCCCGGTGATGTCGATGCTCCGCACCCTCTGCGCGGAGGGGCACAGTGACCCCATCACCTTTCTCCACTACGCGCGCGACACGGAACACGCGGCCTACCGCGACGAGCTCGAGCGCATTGCGCTGAGGCACCCGAACGTCAAGCTGGTCCGCTCCTACACCCGCGCCCCGGGGACGGGAGAGCTGGACGGCCACTTCGACCCAGCCCAGCTTGATCGGATCGATCCGGACCACGCTGAGGCGGAGGCCTTCGCCTGCGGGCCGCCTGCGCTGCTGGACGACATCCGCGAGCTGTGGGCCGACCGCGGCCTGGAGCAGCGCCTGCACGTCGAGAGCTTCAAGCCGCCGACGCTGGCGCCCGCCAGCGGCGTGGCCGAGGGCAGCATCCACTTCGCCGGCGCCGACGTCCGCGTCGAGAACTCCGGCGAGGCATTGCTGCTGCAGGCCGAGGGCGCCGGCCTCGAGCCGCAGCACGGCTGCCGCATGGGCATCTGCCACACCTGCACCTGCCGCAAGAAGGCGGGCACCGTCAAGAACCTGAAGACCGGCGAGGTCTCCTCGGAGGACGAGGAGGACATCCGGATCTGCATCTCGGCGCCGGTCGGGGATGTCGTCCTGGACCTCTAGGTCCGAGCAACTGCACTGAAACGGGAGGAACACCACCATGAGCACACCGAGCACCACGACTGACGAGACTCCAAAGCTCACGAGGAAGCAGCTCGACGCCTTCGGCGAGGAGCTCGACGCGATTCGCAAGCGGGTCATCGAAGACCGCGGCGAGCGCGACGCCAACTACATCCGCAACGTGATCAAGATCCAACGCGGGCTCGAGGTGGGGGGCAGGGCGATGCTCTGGGCCGGCTGGTTCCCGCCGCTCTGGCTCGGGGGCACGGCCGCTCTGTCGGTCTCGAAGATCCTGGACAACATGGAGATCGGCCACAACGTCATGCACGGCCAGTACGAGTGGATGAACGACCCGAAGCTGACGGCGAAGGGCTTCGATTGGGACACGGCGTGTCCGGGTGAGCAGTGGCGCCATTCCCACAACTACATGCACCACACCCACACGAACATCCTGGGCAAGGACCGGGACATCGGCTACGGCGTACTGCGGATGTCGGAGGACCAGGAGTGGAACCCGTACTACCTCGGCAATCCGCTGTACGCAGTGCTGCTCGCGAGCTTCTTCCAGTACGGGGTCGCGTTGCATGACCTCGAGATGGATCGCGTCGCGGCCGGCAAGACCAGCCTCGGCGAGAAGAAGGAGCTGGCCAAGGGGATCTGGCGCAAGGTCCGCAAGCAGACGCTGAAGGACTACGTCCTGTTCCCGGCGCTCTCCGGCCCCGGCTTCCTGTTCACGGCGGCGGGGAACGCCACCGCCAATCTGACCCGCAACCTGTGGGCCTTCACGATCATCTTCTGCGGCCACTTCCCGGAGGGGGCTCACGAGTTCACGCTGGAGGAGACCGAGGACGAGAGCCGCGGCGAGTGGTACTTCCGCCAGCTTCTGGGCTCGGCCAACATCGACGGCGGTCGGCTGTTCCACATCATGGCGGGCAACCTGAGCTTCCAGATCGAGCACCACCTGTTCCCGGACCTGCCGGCGAACCGCTACGCGGAGATCGCCCCTGAGGTCCAGGAGATCTGCGAGCGCTACGGCATCCCGTACAACACCGGCCCGCTGCGCAAGCAATTCGGCAGCGTCGTCAAGAAGATCTGCCGCCTGGCGCTGCCGGACGGCAAGGACAAGGACGCCGAGCCCGAGCCCCGGGTTACGTCGAACCCGCGACGATGACCGGGAGCTGGTCGCGGCCTAGCTCTTGGAGCTCTTCTTGCCGCCCTCGCGGCCGGCTGCGCGCTTCTGGGACTTGCTGCCGCCGCTTCCCTTGCCGCTCTTCTTGCCGCCCTTCTTGGAGGCGTCGGGGGAGTTGGCGATGGAGGCGGCGCGCTGCTTGCTCATGCCCTTCTTGCGCAGCCCCTCGTACTGCTTGTCGTTCTTGACGCTCGGGCCGTGATCCTTGGCCATCAATTGCCTCCTTCTCTGGGAGGCTTTTTCCCCGTGGCAAGCGCTTCTAGTCATGAGGTGGAGGTCGAGGGCCTGCGGCTGCATTACCTCGAGGCGGGCGAGGGGGACCCGGTGCTGCTGCTCCACGGCTGGCCCACGTCCTCGTTCCTGTGGCGCAACCTGATTCCGATCCTCGCCGAGGGCAACAGGGTGATCGCGCCCGACCTGCCGGGGTTCGGGCGCTCGGACAAGCCGCTGGACGCCTCCTACAGCTTCGGCTTCTACAACCGCGTCCTCGACGGGTTCCTGAGCGCCGTCGGCGTATCGCGGCTCCACGGGCTCGCCGTGCACGACATCGGCGGGCCGATCGGGCTGCACTGGGCCTCAGCAGCGCTCGGATCGGGTCGAGCGGCTCGCGCTGCTCAACACGCTCGTCTACCCGCGGCTGTCCTGGGCCGCGGTGGCCTTCGTCGCGGCGCTGCGGATCCCCGGGCCGAGGTCGTTCCTGACCAGCCCGCGGGGGCTGCGGCTCGCGATGCGGACGGGTGTACATAACAAGGCACGCCTGACCGAGGACGTGATGCAGGGTTGCCTGGCGCCGTTAGTGACCGGCTCGCGGAGGGCCCTGCGATCTATGCCTGACATCGGGCTGCATCCGGGCGGCCTCAAGCAGATCGAGGCCTGGATGCCGACTATTCAGCAGCCGGTCAGGGTCGTCTACGGGACGGAGGACAAGATCCTCCCGGACGTGGAGAGGACCATGACCCGGGTAGCGAAGGACGTCCCGCACGCGGAGGTGACGGCGCTGCCGGACTGCGGCCATTTCCTGCAGGAGGACCGTCCCGAGGAGATCGCGCAGCTCCTGCACGGGTTCTTCACGCGCTAGGGAGTGCCGGGCGCCCGGCCCGTGCGTGGCTGATGGGACGCACGATAAGAACGGTTATGTGAACCCACCGCCTAGCCCGCCTGGACGGTCGCTGCACCCAGGAGCTAGGCGATCCGGTCGCCCAGGGCCACGTCCTGGTCCGGCTGCAGCAGGATCACGCCCCTCTCGTCGTCGAGGGCGCCCAGGACGAGCGCCTCGGAGCGGAACGGCCCGATCTGGCGGGGCGGGAAGTTCACCACGCCGACCACCAGCCGGCCCTCGAGCTGATCGGGCGAGTAGTTCTTGATCTGCGCCGAGGACCGCTTCACCCCGATCTCCGGCCCGAAGTCGATGGTCAGCTTCCACGCGGGGTTGCGGGCCTCCGGGAAGTCCTCGACCTCGGTCACCCGCCCCACTCGCATGTCGACGCCGAGGAAGTGGTCGAAGTCGATCTCGCCGGGCCGCTCGCTCACGGGCCCATGAAACACGAGCGGCCCGCCTGATGGCGGGCCGCCCTCCCCTACACCCGGCTCTCTACGAGCCGGTCGTGACCTTGGATCGGCTGCCGTTCGACGCCGTCGGCGCCTCCTCGCCCGGCGGGTGCAGCAGGCTCTCGACCCGCTTCACGCCGGGGACCGCACCAGCGGTGCTGATCACGCGCTGGATCTGCTCCCTGTCGGCGACCTCGCCTCGCAGGTAGACGACGCCCTCCTCGACATTGATGTTCACGGACCCCTTGGGAGCGTCCTGCGGGCGGAACACCTCGCTGCGGACGCGCTCGGCGATGGTCTCGTCATTCGGCGTCTGCGCGCCCTTGACAGGTGCGAGCGCCTTGCCCACGAGCTTGCCGCGCCGCTCCGGATCCCGCAGGAACGCCGTCGCGCCCCCGACCACGCCGGCGGCAGCCGCCGCGATCCCGGCCCGCTTCGGCCAGTTCCGCTCCTTGCGGTCCGAGAACGCCCGGCCGGCGCCCTTGGCGGCGACCCAGCCGGCCGTCGCCCGGCGTCCGACTCGAGTCCGCAACGGGGTCGTCGTTCGTCCCGTCTTGGTCCCGGCCTTTGCCGCGGTCTTTCGCCCCTCGGCGGCGATGCGCTTCAGGGGCCCGCGGCGACTCGGCAGTCTCTTCTCCATCTCGTCCCTGGAAAACTTGGTCAGCACACTCATCTTTTCCTCTCGTAGGTTTCCTTCAACCCCGGTACCCGCTGATCACGCAGGAAAACTGCGTCCGCGGCCGAGACCCCGCCGGTCCTACGATTGGCCAATCGAGGGGACGCGCTCACTTTGACGTCGGTCCGGGTCGGCTGCTCCGGGTGGCAGTACGACGCCTGGCGCGGGCGCTTCTACCCGAAGGGCCTCGCTCAGCGGCGCTGGCTCGCCCGCTACGCCGAGGAGTTCGACACGGTCGAGGTCAACAGCACCTTCTACCGGCTCGCCTCCGAGAACGGCCGTCCAGCAACTGGGTCGAGCAGACGCCCCGACGACTTCTGCTTCACGGTCAAGGCGAGCCGCTACCTCACCCACATCAAGCGGCTCCAGCCGACTCAAGCGCGGCATCCGGCGGTTCTACGCGCCGCTGCAGCCGCTGACCGACGCAGCGGCAAGCTGGGGCCTGTCCTCTGGCAGCTTCCCGAGACCTTCCAGCGAGACGACGACCGTCTCGTCGGCGCGCTCGAGGCCCTGCCCGACGG
The DNA here is from genome assembly GCA_963824785.1 of uncultured Solirubrobacterales bacterium. Lineage (GTDB taxonomy): Bacteria > Actinomycetota > Thermoleophilia > Solirubrobacterales > 70-9 > CAWGQG01. Next base: position 187,433 of record CAWGQG010000001.1, on the reverse strand, counting down.
GCCGCCACTGCTTCGAGTTCCGGCACGAGAGCTGGTTCGCGAGCCGCGTGTATGAGCTGCTGCCCGAGCGCGGCGCCGCGCTGGTGATCGGCGAGCACCCCGAGAGGCCGTTCCAGTCCCACGAGATGACGACGGACTGGACCTTCGTGCGGTTCCACCACGGCCACCGCGGCCGCAACGGCAACTACTCCCACGGCCGAGCTCGACACCTGGGCGCGCCGGCTCTCCCGGTGGCAGCGCGAGCGCGACGTGCTACGCCTACTTCAACAACGACTGGGAGCGGCTACGCCCGTCGAGAACGCCGCTCTGCCTGAAGGGAAAGCTCTAGTGCTTGCGCCAGTTGCCGCCGAGCATGCGCCCGAGGCGACCCGAGCGGCGCGGCTTGAAGCTCGGCGCGCCCTTCTCGGGCGGCGGGAGCTGAGCGGCCGCTTCGGCGTCGATCGCGAGGATCACGGCGCGCTCCAGCGTGCGTGACACCTCGGGCGCGTCGGCGAACCGGAGCTCCCCGTCGGTGCCCTCGATCACGAACCCGTCGAGGATGTGCTCCCGGTAGTTGTCCACGACCTGGTCGACCTTCCCCACCTGAACCCCGTCCGAGGAGAAGACCGGAACGCCCCGCGGGACCGCCGCGTAGTGAATCGGGTGTCCGTGATCGTCAGCCACGAGGCGAAGGATACGGTGAGCGACTCCCCAAGCCGCTCGCAGAACTCCGCGATCTCGCGCGCCAGCTTCCCTCCCTGCCAGGCCAGGGGCGCCTCCCCCGGCTCCTCGCTGACGAAGGTCGCGCCGGGGATGCTCTGCGCCCAGGCCTCGGCGACGGCGTAGGGATGAGCCGGGTCCGCGTCGTCGTGACTCGCGACCACCAGCGCCGGGATGTCGAGCGACTCGAGCTCCGCCACGCCATCGAACGGCTGCGTGTGCGGCATCGCCCGCAGGGCGTCCGCCAGCGCCTCCGGGTGGCGGTGGAGCTCCATTCGCTCCCGGGTGAAGCGCAAGCACGGTCTCGCGCCACTCAGGATCGGCGCCGAGCATCTCCTCGAACGCCCGCATGAAGCCATCGACCCCGTCCTGCTCGAGCCCGTCGGCGAGCCGGTCCCAGTACTCGATCCGCTCGTCGCTCGCGGGCAGGCCGAGGCTGACCGGGCCGATCAAGACGACCGCCCTCACCCGGTCCTGGTTCGCGAGGACGTAATTCGGCGACGGTGTGGCAGCCCATCGAGTGGCCACCCAGCACCGGGACCCCGCCGGCACGCTCCTCGATCACTCGACCGAGGTCGGCCGCGAGCTCCGCGTAGGTGTAGCCGCCGCCGGGCGGAGCCGGATCGGACTCGCCGTGGCCGCGCGCGTCGTAGGTGATCTGCTCGGTAGCCGGCGCGCGCGAGCGCCTTCGAGCCGTGCACGACGTATCTGCGGGTCGCGGAGACCCCGTGGAGCAGCACGACGGGGTCCCCCTCCCCCAGGCTCTCGCCGTGAATCTCGCGGTCCGCCCGCGTCGACGAGAACGGCCGCGGCTCGAGCTCCTCGGTCACCTCAGAGTGCCTCCGCCACCGCCCGCTCCAGGTCGCTGACGTCCTGGTAGCGAAGGCCGAACAGGGCCACCTGCCGGTAGCGGACCGCGCCCTCGCCGTCGACGAGGAAGACGCTACCGGCGGATCAGTCCTCCGGGGCCGACCACTCCGTAGGCGCGGGCGACCGTCTTGTCCGGGTCGGAGAGCAGCGGGACCGTCAGCCCGTGCTCCTCGGCGAAGCGCTCGTGCGACTCGACGGATTGCGGTGAGATCCCGAGCATCGGGACGCCGAGCGCCTCGATCCGGTCGCCGTCGTCCCGGTAGGAGCAGAACTGCTTGGTGCAGACGGGCGTGAAGTCGCCGGGATAGAAGGCGAGGATCACGCCGGTTCTCCGGTAGTCGGAGAGCCGGTAGTCTTGGCCGCCGTGCCCTCGAGCTCGAACGTCGGGCGCCTCGGATCCCGATCGAGAGCTTGGCCATCAGCCGCCCCTCGATCGCGATCCGCTCGATGACGACCGGCGCCTCGGCATCGCCGCCGGGCTCGCCGAGAGCCTCGATCCCCTTCGACGACCTCGAGGCCCTTGCTGACCTCGCCGAGCAGCGCGTAGTCGGGCGGCAGCCCCGCGTCGGCCGGCGCGGTGACCACGAAGAACTGGCTTCCCGAGCGCCCGGGCGGCTCCGCCGCCGTCTTCGCCATCGCGACGACGCCGCGGGTGTAGGATGAGGTCCTGGGGCGGCGGCTCGTCGACGCAGTAGCCCGGCCCCCCGGTGCCGCGTCGCCCAGCGGGTCTCCGCCCTGGATCACGAACCCCGGCTCGATTCGGTGGATCGGGTGCCGTCGTAGAACGCCCTGCTCGGCGAGGTAGGCGAACGACCCGCCGTCCGCGGCGCCCGCTCGCGTCGAGCGCGATCGCGAAGTCCCCGCAGCTCGTCTCGACCAGCGCCGTGGCGGGGCCCTCGAGCCCGAAGTCGCCCTTGGCGGCGGCACCTGCTTCGGCTCCGGCGGCTCGCACCGAGCCGCAGCCCTCGGTCAGCACGACCGATCCGGCTCGTCTCGCCATCGTCCCCCTCGTCGTCGTCCGCCGCAGCCCGCCACGAGGAGCGACGGCGGCGAGCGTTCCGACCAGCATCGTGCGCACCCCGGCTCGAGTCAGCCAGGCTACCGGCCGTCGCTGCGATGATCGCCACCATTGCCGACCACCGACCCGCTCCGACGGTCCCGGCCCGGCGATCAGGCTCTCGGCCGGGCCCTGAACTGCGCTGGTCGCCCGCGCCCCGTTCGCCTGGCCCCTGCTGCGGGCCCGATGCGCGCCTTCTTCGACCGCCGCGCCGAGGGCTGGGACGAGCGCACCGGCGCCGGCTCCGCCGAGCACCTGGCCCCCCTCGCGCCGCCCTGCTGCTCGTCGACCCGGCGCCCGAGCGGGCGCTCGACATCGGCACCGGCACCGGCGACCGGGGCGCTGCTGATCGCGCGCGAGTTCCCGCAGGCGCCGCGTCCGCGGCGTCGACATCTCCGAGGAGATGATCCGGCAGGCGCAGGCCCGGATCGGGCTCGATCCCGACGGGCGGGTCGCCTTCAAGGTCGGCGACGCCTCCTCCCTCCCCTAGGATGACGACTCCTTCGACCTGGTCGCCCAGCTCAACATGCCCCCGTTCTTCGCCGAGATGGCCCGCGTGCTGCGGCCCGGAGGGCACGCGATCGTCGCCGCCAGCTGGGGTCCGGCACGCCCGTTCTACACGCCCGAGCCGGTGCTGGGGCGCGGATTCCGCCGCGGCCGGCTGGAGCCGGTGGAGAGCGGCGAGGCGGGCGCCGGCACCTACTTCGTCGCCCGTCTGCCGGCTAGCCCCCGCGTACAGTCCGCTGCATGGGGAGCCGCGCCCGCACGTCTGATCGTCAACCCCTCCTCCGGCGGCGGGCGCGGCGAGCGAGCTCCTGCCCGAGGTCGAGGCGGAGCTCGACCAGCGGCACCTCTCGTTCCGCACCGTGGTCACCCGCGGCCTCGAGCACGGCGTCGACGAGGCGCTGGCGGCGGCCGATGCGGGCGAGGTGCCCGGTCGTGATGAGCGGCGACGGGCTGGTCGGCCAGGTCGGCGGCGCCCTCGCCGCAGCGAGACGCCCATGGGCATCCTCCCCGGCGGCCGGGGCAACGACCTCGCGCGCGTTCTCGGCATCCCCAGCGAGCCCGCGGAGGCCGTCGACATCCTGGCGGCCGGCAACCAGCGCGAGATCGACGTCGGCGAGGTGAACGGCAAGCGCTTTCTCTGCATCGCCTCGGATGGGCTTCGACTCGGACGCCAACCGGCTCGCCAACGAGCGACGACTTCGTGCGGGGAACCTCGTCTACGCGTACGCCGCGCTGCGCGCTCTGGCCGCCTGGAAGCCCGCGACGTTCACGGTCGTGCTCGACGGCGGACGAACCATTCGAACGAGGGCTTCGCGGTGGCGGTCGCGAACAGCAAGGCCTTCGGCGGCGGCATGCTGATCGCGCCGGACGCCGAGCTCGACGACGGCCTCTTCGACGTCGTCCTCACCGGCCGGGTCGGCAAGGGGCGCTTCCTCGCCAACCTGCCGAAGGTCTTCAAGGGCACCCACGTCGAGAGGACGAGGTTCCCGAGCTCACGCGGCGGCTCGCAGATCGAGGTCAGCGCCGACCGGCGCTTCGCGGTCTACGCCGACGGCGAGCACCTCACCGACCTGCCCGCCAAGCTGCGGGTCCTGGGCCGCGCCCTGCGCGTGATCGCGCCCCCGCGGGCCGCCGGCGCCGCCTATGAACGCCTTCGCGGCGAAACGCAAGCTCGCCAAGGCGATCGGCGGGCTGAGCAGGCCAGCGGACCGGCGGCGGGACCACCCTGCCCGGCCGCCTGCTCGTGGCTGGTCGCCCGACGCGATCGAGCGCCTCGCGGAGGACCTGGAGCACGGCTGATCGTGGTCAGCTCCACCAACGGCAAGACGACCACCGCGGGGATGATCGCCGGCGATCCTGCGCGCCGCCGGCCGCGAGCCGGTCCACAACCGCGCAGGATCGAACATGCACTGGGGCGTGGCGACCGCGCTGCTCGAGCAGAGCGGCGACGAGGGCCTGTTCGAGCTCGACGAGGCGTGGCTGCCGCGCGTCGCGCCGCAGCTGCGCCCCCGGCTGCTGGTGCTGGGGAACCTTTTCCGCGACCAGCTCGACCGCTACGGCGAGCTGGAGCGCCTGGCCGACGAGTGGGCGGAGCTGGTCGAGCACCTCGCAGGCCGACGGACTCGCGCTGTGCCGACGACCCGCTGATCGCGGACCTGGGCCGCGACAAGGACCTGAACCGCCGCCCGGGCGTCACCTACTTCGGCATCGAGGACCCGAGCCAGGCGCTGCCGGAGCTCCAGCACGCACACGACGCCAAGCACTGCCGCCGCTGCGGCGCTCCCTACTCGTATGACCGCGCCTTCGTCGGGCATCTCGGCCATTACACGCCCCAACTGCTCGGCCGACCGCCCGGTTCCCGACGTCGCCGCCACCAAGGTCGAGCTGCGCGGCATGTCCGGCTCGCACGTCCACGTCGAGACCCCCGAGGGCGAGCTGGAGGTGGACCTGCCCCTCCCCGGCCTCTACAACGTCTACAACGCCCTCGCCGCGATCACGGCCGGGCTCCGCTCGGGTGCGCTGGAGACGATCCGCTCCGGCCTGGAGTCGATGACGGCGGTGTTCGGCCGGGTCGAGACCATCGAGGTCGCCGACAAGCCGGTCTCGATCCTGCTGATCAAGAACCCGGCCGGGCGAACGAGGTCCTGCGCACGCTCCCCCTCGAGAGCGACGGAGACGGCCTGGACCTCTGGATCGCGCTGAACGACAAGATCGCCGACGGCCGTGACGTCTCCTGGGTCTGGGACGCCGACTTCGAGCTGCTCACGGACCACGTGCGCCGCGTCGTCTGCGCCGGCACCAGGGCGCCTGAGATGGCTCTGCGCCTGAAGTACGCCGGCTGGCCGCGAGACTGGATCGTGGTCGTCCGACGGCGTCGAGGCCTCGCTCGACGAGGCGGTGGCCGCCGCCCCCGAGCGCTCTTCGCGCTTCCGACCTACACCGCCCTGCTGGAGCTGCGCACGTAGCTCGGGACCGCGGCCTCGCCGGCGAGTACTGGGAATGACCGCGCCCACGATCTGGCGGCGGCGTACCGGCCCACCCAGCGGCCATCTGGCAGTACGTCGAGTTCGGCTCCTACGTCGGCGACCTGGCGGTGTGGTCGCACCTTGCGCCAGAGTACGGCAGCCCGGTGCTGGAGCTCGGTGCCGGGGCCGGGCGGGTCTCGGTCCACCTCGCCCGAGGCGGCGCGACGGTGATCGCATCGAGCGCGACACGGACCTGGCGGCCGAGCTCGGAGGCGTGCCGAGCACCTGACCTCCGCGCGATCACGTCGTGATCGCGGTGACCTGGCCGACCTGGCGTCGCTCGACCTCGGCGCGCCCCCGTAAGCTGGCGGTGGCGCCGCTGCACGTGATCCAGCAGGTCGAGCCCGGCGCGCGGCAGCCGCTGCTCCAGGCGCTTGCCGGCGTGATCGCCCCGGGTGGGGTGTTCGCCGCAACGGTCGTGGACGAGTCCTCCTTCCTGAGCCGGCATCCGCAATGGCCACGGCGCCGGATCCCCCACCCGGACATGCGCGACGAGGACGGCTGGGTCTATTCCAGCGAGCCCCTCTGGGTCCAGGTGGACGACGACGCTCCGGATTCGGCGCCTGCGCCAGCGCGGTCTCCCCGGACGGCGAGCTGACGCGGAGCGTCCACGACGAGCTCCTGTACCGGCTGAGCCCCGAGCTGGAGCAGGACGCGTCACAGGCCGGGTGGGCCGGTGCGCGGCAGGCGATCCGCTCCGGCCCGGCGAGGCCGACTCCGTGCCTTGTCCTGTGGGGTGCCATGACCGCGAACTGAGACTGCTCGCGCTCTATCCCGAGCAGATGAACATCTACGCCGACCGGGGGAACATCCTCTTCCTCCAGCGGCGATGCGAGTGGCGTGGGATCGGCTTTCGTACACGGCGCGGGCCCAGCGAGGATTTCGACCCGGCCGAGCACGACCTGATCTACATCGGCGGCGGCCAGGACCGCGACCAGGTGCTGGTCGCCGAGGACATGCTGCAGAGCAAGCGCGACTCGATCGCGAGCGCCGTCGAGGACGGCGCCGCCCTGCTGGCCGTCTGCGGCGGCTACCAGCTGCTCGGGCACAGCTATCAGCTCGGGACGAGCGGATCCCCGGCCTCGGGATCGCGGACCTCGAGACCGTCCGCGACCCGGGCCCCCGCCTCATCGGCAACATCGCGATCGAGGCCGATCTGGACGGCCGCGCGTCCTGGCCGGCTTCGAGAACCACGGCGGCCGGACGCACCTGGGGCCGGAGCGCGGAGCCGCTCGGCCGGGTGCTGCACGGCCACGGGAACAACGGCGCCGACGGGCACGAGGGCGTGCGCCGCCTGAACCTGATCGGCACCTACATGCACGGCCCGCTGCTGCCCAAGAACGCCTGGCTCGCCGACCACCTGATCGCGCTCGCCCTGGAGCGCCGCACGGGCTCCCGCCCCGAGCTGGAGTCCCTCGCCGACGAGCTCGAGGCCGCCGCACACGCCGGCGCCCTGCGCGCGGCCGAGCGCGGCTAGTCCTCTCGTATAGGATCAACGCATGGCAATCGTTCTGATCCTCGTCGGCCTGGTCGTACTCGTCGGCGTCATCTACATCCTGATGCGGAACAGCATCATTGCCTCGCGGAACCGCGTGGACGAGGCATGGAGCGGATCGACGTCCAGCTCAAGCGCCGGCACGACCTGATCCCGAACCTGGTCGAGGCGGTCAAGGGCTACGCCACCCACGAGCAGAAGACCTTCGAGAACGTCACCAAGGCCCGCAGCCGGGCGATGCCGCCGAGGGCGTCCAGCAGACGGCCCAGGCGGAGGATGCTGGTCAGGCCCTCGGCGGCCTGCGCGTCGTCGCCGAGCAGTACCCGGAGCTTCGCGCCACCGAGAACTTCCAGCAGCTCCAGCGCCAGCTCTCCGAGCTCGAGGACGAGATCCAGGCCTCGCGCCGGATCTACAACTCGAACGTGCAGAGCTACAACACGAAGATCCAGCAGTTCCCGATGTCGATCGTCGCCAACCAGGGTGGCTTCACCGACAAGGAGTTCTTCGAGATCGAGGACGCCGCGGACCGCGAGGTCCCGAGGTCTCCTTCAACCAGTGACGCGGTAGTTGAGCGTCCACTCGCGCAACGGCAGGATTCTCCTCGCGTGCGCCGCCGCGCTGGTCGTCGCGCTCGCCGTAGGCCCCTGATCGCCACCTCGGGCGACGACGAGTCGACGACGAGGCCCAGAGCGCCGACGCTGCCGCACAGGACGCTGACGCTGACGGCGTGGGTAGGACGTCCCTCAGACTTCGTTGGAGGCATATGCGACCGATCACGGGGGCAACTACACCGGTACCGACCGTGGCCGGCCTCCGCGAGATCGAGTCGACCGTGCCCGAGAACCTAGAGGTCCTGTTCGCCGATGGCGGCCAGCTACTCGCTCAGGGTGGTGTCGGAGAGCGGAGTGGGCTCTTCGATCGTCCGCTCCCCCACGGCGAGGTGGTGGTCAACATGCAATGCGATCCGCCCGGCGAGGGCGAATGTCCCGAGTCAGGCGCCTGGTAGCCGGTGGCTAGCCGCTGGAGCCGAAGCCGCCGGTGCCGCGATCGGTCTGGCCCAGGTCATCAGACTCGAGCGGGCTCGCGGTGGCGATCGGGACCAGCAGCAGCTGCGCGATGCGGTCTCCGGGGGCCACCTTGAAGGTCGACGTTGGCGTCCGTGTTCAGCAGCAGGATTCGCACCTCGCCCCGATAGCCGGGGTCGATGACGCCCGGTGAGTTGACCAGCGCGATGCCGTGCTTGATCGCGAGGCCGGAGCGCGGGACGACGAGGCCGACGAGGCCTGACGGGACGCCTACGGCGAGACCCGTGCCCACGCTGACGCGCTGGCCGGGACCGATCCGTGCGCCCTCCGACGCGTACAGGTCGAGACCCGCATCGGTCTCGTGCGCACGCGTAGGCATAGTCGCCTTTTCGCTCCGGGGTGTGAACTGGAGCTGATCCACGGGCCCCTTTGTATCCCCGTCCTCGCCCTCGCATCTTTTCAGTGAAGTTTCCCCGGATCACGGATCGGGGCCGAACTAATTGCAGAGCGTACCTGGCGAACCGCTCGGCCACCGTCGCGGGGAGCAGCGCCCGCACCCGGACCCGTTCCTCACGGTCCTCGCGCTCAAGGTCGCCGGCGATCTCATGGAGCTCCGAGAGCCGGTCCACCCGTCCCCCGAAAGGCACCAGCAGCTCGACTTCGGTCAGCGTTTCCCTGACCTCGGTCGCGATACGGGCGCGCAGGTCGCTCCAGGCCCTCGTCCGCTCTCGGCCGAGACCAGGATGGCGTCGGGATGGCGCAGGCGGAGCTCCCCCCGGGCGTCCTCGTCGAGCAGGTCGATCTTGTTCATGACCAGCAGCCGCGGTTTGGAGCCGGCGCCGATCTCCTCCAGCACGGAGTCGGCTGCGGCGATCGCTTCGGCGCGGGCCTCCTCGGGCTCGGAACCATCAACCGCGTTGAGGATCAGGTCGGCGAGGACCGTCTCCTCGAGGGTGGCCTTGAACGCCTCGACGAACTGATGGGGGAGCTTGCGGATGAACCCGACGGTGTCGGTCAGGAGCATCGCGGCGGCCCTCGACTCGAAGGCCCGCGTGGTGGGATCGAGGGTGTGGAAGAGCCTCTCCCCGACCCCGACCTCGGCGCCGGTCACCGCGTTCAGCAGTGTCGACTTCCCGGCGTTCGTGTACCCGGCCAGCGCGACCATCAGGCATCGCCGCGCTCTCGCGCCTGGCGCGCCTGGACCGCGCGGGTCTTCTCGACGTCCCGCAGCCGACGCCGCAGCGCGGTGATCCGGTCGCGAGCGAGGCGGCGGATGGTCTCGATCTGCGACTCACCCGGGCCCCTGGTTCCGATTCCGCCGTCGATCCGCCCGGCGCCGAGGCGCTCGAGGTGCGTCCACAGGCCCCTCATCCGCGCGAGGTTGTATTCGAGCTGAGCCAGCTCGACCTGCAGCTTGCCCTCGGCGGTGTGGGCGTGGTCGGCGAAGATGTCGAGGATCACCGCCGTCCGGTCGATCACCGGCACCCCCAGCTCCGCCTCGAGGTTCCGCTCCTGGCGCGGCGCGAGCTCGTCGTCGGTGGCGACCACGTTGGCGTTCTGGCGCTCGATCTCCCGCTTCAGCTCCGCGATCTTGCCCTTCCCGAGATAGCGGTCGGGGTCGGGCGTGTCGCGGTATGGACCAGGTCGCCGGCGGTCGCCACCCCGGCCGTGCGCAGTAGCTCCTTGAGCTCGGCCAGCGGATCGTCGCCGTTGCCCTGGCTCGGAAGCACGCCGACCGCCAGGGCGCGCTGACGCGCCCGGCGGTTCTCGATCCCCGCGGTCGGGGTGGTCTCGGCGCTGCGGCCGTTGCGGCTTCGCTGCATGCCCCGATGGTACGCCGCCTCGGTGCGGTGACCGGGAGGCTGGTACTAGGCGGGCTGCGGTTGCGGCGCCTGGTGGCGCGGTGCGGCGGGAATCAGGGCCGCCGCCACGATCACCGCAGCGAAGGCGGCCGAGCGGGCGGCGATGGCGAGGGTGTCGCTCCCCATCGGGTCGCCGAAGACCAGGACTCCGCCGACGATCGCCGCGACGTTGGCTGCCACCGAGCAGACGACGATGACCGAAATGGGATCGCCGACCTGAAGCGAGCGGGCGAGCGCGTAGAAGGCGATGAAGCCGGCGAGCGCCGCGACCAGGGCCCACGGGCTGATGATCGCGAGCCAGGTCTCCCGGGACGACCTCGGCCAGCGCCTTGATCGCGACGTCCGAGACCCCCAGCAGCAGGCCGGCCGCGGCGCCGAGCAGCAGGCCGCCGTGCCGGTGACCGTCGCCCCGGTGGGCGGTGATCAGCAGCGCGGCGCCGATGACGATGGCACCGCCCTCGAAGGCAGCCATGGTGGTGTGCGAGTAGCTGCCCACTGGTCGCGCTGTGGTCCTGAGCGGCGGTCAGCGCCAGGAAGGCGAGGCCACCGGCAGCCAGAACCAGCCCGACGATCTCCCGCAGGCCGACCTTGATGCCGAACCAGCGGCTCGCGGGCAGCACCAGCAGGGCGAGCCCGCCGGCGATCACGGCCTGGACCATCGACAGCGGGGCCAGCGCCAGGGCGGCGACGTGCAGCCCCCAGGCGACGAAGGAGACGATGAACCCGATGGTCCACCAGCGAGACCGGAACAGGTTCGCGCCGCTCTCGAGCGGGCGGCTGAAGTGCACATCGGGTGCGCGCACGGCGCCGCGGTGCTTGCAGAGAAGCCCCACGTTCGTCAGCAGCGCACAACCCACCGCAAGCAGTAGACCTACTTCAATCACGTTCTTTCCCGTTCGGCCGCGGGACGCGGCTTCTTTAACCCCCGCCAAGCGACTGACCAGGGGATCGTCCAGATCAAGTACGTCAGCCGCGTACCCAGTTTTAGCGAGAATCACTCCTGCCTGCGCCGTTTCCTCGCGGGCCGCCCAACTCCTTCACCGCCAGGGCGGGCTCTAGGAGGGGCTCAGATGGGCACGGAGACGCTCGAGCGCCTCCGTCAGCAGCGGGTCCGGCGTGGTCAGAGAGATCCGGAAGAACCCCTCCCCGCTCGGCCCGTACATCGAGCCCGGCGAGACCACGACGCCGGCCTCCTCCAGCACCCGCTCGGCGAAGGAGGTGGACGAATGGCCCGCCGGGACCGGGGCCCAGATGTAGATCGTGCCCTTCGGGGCCTCGACCTCGACCCCGATCGCACCCAGCGCATCGACGACCAGGTCCCGGCGGCGGCGGTAGATCGCGCACTGCTCCTCGAGCGGTTCGCGCGAGCCGAGCAGCGCGGCCGCACCGGCGAGCTGGACGGCCTCGAACAGCCCCGAGTCGACGTTGGTCTTCAGGCGCCAGTACGTCTTGATCGCGTCGGCGTTGCCGAGGATGGCCGCGCAGCGCCAGCCGGTCATGTTGAAGCCCTTGGACAAGGAGAAGACCTCGACCCCGACCTCCTTCGCCCCCGGCGTCGCCAGGAAGCTCGGCGCGACGTAGCCGTCATAGGTCGTCTCCGAATAGGCGTTGTCGTGGACTATCAGGATCTGGTGCTCCCGCCCCAGCTCGACGAGGCGCTCGAAGAAGCCGTCCGGGACGACCGCCCCAGTGGGGTTGTTCGGGTAGTTGACGAACAGCAGCCGGGCGGCCGCGAGCCTCTCCGCCGGGATCGCATCGAGGTCGGGGACGAACCCGAGCTCGGGAACCAGGGGCATCAGCTCCGCCTCGGCGCCCGCCAGCACGGGCCCGGCCGTGTAGACGGGATAACCGGGATCGGCGGCCAGGGCGACGTCGCCGCGGTCGAGGAAGGCGAAGCAGAGGTTGTAGATGCACTCCTTGGCCCCGATCGCCGGGATCACCTCGGTGACCGCGTCGATCTCCACCCCGAACCGGCGGCGGTAGAACTCGGCGAAGGCCTCGCGGAACTCCTTCCGCCCGCGATTCGAGGGATAGCGGTGGGTGCTGGGATCGCCGACCGCCGCGCGCATCGCATCGACGATGTACCGATAGGTCGGGAGGTCCGGATCGCCGATGCCGAGGCTGATCACCTCGATCCCGGCCTCATGCTTCTCCTCGATCTTCCGCTCGAGCTCGGCGAACATGTACGGCGGGATCGCGTCCAGGCGCGCGGCCGGCGCGCCGAGTTCTCTCTTTCCGGCCTTGGGCTCGCTCACGGGCCGGACAGACTACGGACGAACTGCGGCGAGAGTTCGCCTGAGTACACCGGTTCGGCCCAACCGGTCAGGCGGACCTCGAGGTCGTCGGACACCTCGACCTCCAGATCGCCCCCGTCGAGCTGGACCGTGATCGGACTGGGAGTCCCGCCGAGGAACGCGGCGACGGCCGCCCCGCTCGCGCCGGTACCCGATGACATCGTCTCCCCACCCCGCGCTCGAAGATCCGCGCCCGCACGCGTCCGTCGAGGACCCGGAAGAACGAGACGTTGGTTCGGTTGGGAAAATGGATGTGGGTCTCGATCGCGGAGCCGATCTCCGCGAGGTCGAGGCTCTCGACCTCATCCCCGGCGTCGATCGCGCACTGAGGGTTGCCGATCGAGACGTGCTGGAAGCGGAACTTGCGACCCGCGGCCTCGAGCTCGCCCCGGCCGTCGGGCGATCCCTCCGGAAAGTCCTTGGATTGGGTTGCCGCTCGGCCCATCGCGATCGTCGCTGTCCGCTCGGAGGTCAGGGTCGGTGTGATCGGCCCTGCCGCGGTGCCGATCGTGAACTCGTCCTTCTCCGTCCAGCCCGCCCGGCGCAGGTAGAGCACCGCCTCCCGCGCGCCATTGCCCGAGAGCTCGGCCTCCGACCCGTCGGGGTTGAAGATCCTCAGCTCGGCGACGTGCTCGGGGTTCTCCGCCGGCGAGAGCAGCAGGATCCCGTCGGATCCGACGCCGGTGTGCGGGGACAGATCCGGCGGATTCGCTCCTCGCTCAGCTCCCAGGGGAGGTCACGCTGCTCGACGATCACGTAGTCGTTGCCGAGCGCCTGCCACTTCTCGAACTTCATGGTTCGTCCCCTTCATCGGGCTTGAGGGAAGCGAGGGCGGCCTCCGGAGTGTCGTACGCCCGGTAGGCGACCAGCCGGCCGTCTCGCGCCGTCCACACCCCGTTCTGCGGAATCTCGACGACCGCCCCACTTGCGCGGCCCTTGCAGCGCCCGGTCGCGGTGAACAACGCGTGGTCATCGTCGATCGGCTCGATCGTGCGCTCGGCCCATTCAAACCACTCCCATGGATCGAACCAGAGGCGCCACATCTCGATCCATCCCTCGTGGCCTTCGAAGGTGCTGGGCCCATCCATCGTCGCCGCGCTGAGAGCACCGTAGTCACAAACGATTTCGGGGTCGATCAGCTCCAGCTGGGCCCGACCCATGGCGCCTCCGATTCGTTCGGCGACCGCCTCGAACCCAGTCTCCTCGGCCATGGCATCGCGCACGCGGGCGAACCCCTCCGGCGACCCGGACGCTTCGTCAAATGCGTCTAGCAGCCGGTTCGCCAGGGCCGCGGCGTCGGGCACGGAATCTGCGCTGCTCTCGCTCACGCCCGCAGTATCGCTACCCGAGCGACGTCACAACCCGCTCGGCGATCTCGACGTCGCTCAGCCCCGTGCGATCGATCAGCTCGACCCCCTCCATGCGGCGCATCCAGGTCAGCTGGCGGCGGGCGTAGGCACGGTGGGAGGTCTTGATCGCCTCGATCGTGTCCGCCGATGGCGCGGCGTCGTGATCCTCGAGCAGCGGCTCGAAGCCCAGTGCCGCGCGGGCGGTGCGCGAGGCGCCCGCCTCGGCGACGGCACGGACCTCCTCGGCGACCCCCGCCGCGACCATCTCGTCCACCCGGGCCTCGATCCGGTCGGCCAGCTCCCCGCGGTCGATGACCAGCCCGGCCAGCCGGGTCGGCCGGCGCAGCTCGGTGGTCCAGAGCTTCTCGGCGTCGCCGTGCGGCTCGATCCCGGCTCGGCGGAGCTCGGTGAGCCGCGCGACGCGCTTGCGGTCGGCGGGCTCCACGCTCGCCGCGGCCTCCGGCGGCAGCTCGGCGTGCATGGCCTCGCTGCCGCGCTCGGCGACCTCGCGCTCCACCCCTTCGCGGATCTCCGCCGGGACCGGAGGCCGCAGCTCCAGCTCCGAGAGGGCAGCGCGGAGATACAGCCCGGTGCCGCCGACCACGATGGGCCGCCGGCCCTGGTCCAGGAGCCCGTCGATCTCGGCGTGGGCGAGCTCTGCGAAGCGCCCGGCGCTGAACTCGCCGGACGGGTCCACGAAGCTGAGCAGGCGATGCTCCAACCGCTCGCGCTGGTCCGCATCGGCCGCTCCCGACAGGATCTCCAGCCCGCGGTAGACCTGGATCGAGTCGCAATTGACCGCCACGGGGTCCTCCCCGCGCTCCCGCAGCAGCTCGGCCACCCGAATCGCTACGCCCGTCTTACCGGCCGCCGTCGGGCCGAACAGGGCCAGGACGTCCACGGCGGCGCTAGGCGCGGCTCAGGAGCCGCTCGGTGCCGCTCAGCGTCTGCGACGTCGCGGCGCCGATCTCGACCTCGACCAGCTCGCCGGCCGCTGCGGTCCCGTCGAAGTTGACGGTCTTGTTGTGGCGCGTGCGGCCGCGCAGCCGGGCTGGGTCGTTGCGGCTCGGCCCCTCGACCAGCACCTCCATCGACCGGCCGACGAAGCGCTCGGCGCGCTCACGGGCGCGGCGCTGCACCAGCTCCACCAGCCGCTCCATGCGCTCGACCTTGACGGGGTGCGGCACCTGGTCGTCGAAGCCGGCCGCCTCGGTCCCCCGCCGCGGCGAGAAGATGAAGGTGAAGGCGCCGTCGTAGCCGACCTCGTCGACGACCTCGAGCGTCTCGGCGAAATCGTCCTCGGTCTCGCCCGGAAAGCCGACGATGATGTCGCTCGTGATCGCGCAGTCCGGCACGTGCTCACGGATCAGGGCGACGCGGTCCATGTAGCGCTGACGGTTGTAGGTGCGCCGCATCCGCTTCAGCACCGCACTCGAGCCGGACTGGAGGGGTAGATGAATGTGCTCGCAGACCGAGGGGACCTCGGCATGGGCGCGGATCACGTCCTCCTTCATGTCCTTGGGGTGCGGGCTCGTGTACCGGAGCCGGTCGACGCCGTCGACGGCGTCGATCCGCGTGAGCAGCTCGGCGAAGCTGATCCTGGCGGGGCCGAGATCCCGCCCGTAGGAGTTGACGTTCTGTCCCAGCAGGGTCACCTCGCGGACCCCGTCGGCGGCGAGGCGCTCGACCTCGGCGACCAGCTCATCCGGGTCGCGGCTGACCTCGCGGCCGCGGGTGGACGGGACGATGCAGTACGCGCAGACGCAGTTGCAGCCCTGGGAGATCTGGACCCAGCCCTGGAACTCCCGGGCGCGCTTCATCGGCAGGTGGCCGCTGACGTCCTCGAACTCGAAGTAGCCCTGCGCCGTCAGCGAGTCGGAGGTGAGGAATTCGGCGAGACGGTGGATCTGGCCGGGGCCGAACGCGACGTCCACGAACGGGAAGCGGCGGAAGACCTCGTCCTTCACCGACTGCGCCCAGCAGCCGCCGACGCCGACCACCCGCTCGGGGTCCTCGCTCTTCAGTCGCTTCGCCTCGCCGAGATGGGCGATGAAGCGGTTGTCGGCGGACTCGCGAATCGAGCAGGTGTTGAACAGGATCAGGTCGGCGCCCTCGCGCTCGGGGCTCTCGCGGTAGCCAAGCGACTCGAGCATCCCCTTCATCCGCTCGGAGTCGTGCTCGTTCATCTGGCACCCGAAGGTGGTGACGTGGTAGCTGCGCGACATCGCGCTCAGGGTACCGGCGAGACTCGTGGCCGACGCGCCGCTAGCTGCCGGCCGGACCGGTGACAGTCAGCGTCCCCTCCATGCCCGACTCCCGATGCCCGGGGACGGTGCAGAAGAAGATGAACTCGCCGGGCCCCAGCTCGGCTGAGACCTCGGTCTCGGCGTCGGTGACGGTCTCGCTCTCCTCGAGGACGTCCCCGGCAGACTCGATGGCGATGCTGTGCGGAACCGCCGAGGGGTTGGTGTAGAGCATGGTGATCGACCCGACCGGCGCCTCGAGCTGGGCGGGCTCGAACACGAGCCCGCCGTCCTCGGGGGAGGTCACGTTGAGCTCGGTCTGAGAGCCGCCTCCGGGTGGCGTGCCGATGTCCACGTCCTCGGGGTTCGGTGGTGGCGGCTTGGACTCGTTCTCGCCGGAGGACTGCTCACCCTCGGCCGCCGCGTGCTCGGCCTCCTCGGCGAGCTCGTGCTCACGGTGGTCCTGCTCCTCGCGCGCGTTGATCACCGCGGTGGCGGTGGCCGCGACGACCAAGAGGAGGAAGACGGCCACGACGCCGACCATGGCGCCGCGGCTGTTCGGGAACTTCTCGTGGCCGCGGATCCCGATGAACGCGATGACGAGGGCCGCGAGGACGAGGACCCCGCCCGCGTAATAGAAGGATTCACCGCTCATCGGCGGCTGATCCTACCTTCCATCCAACTCACGCTGCCCCCGACTCGCGGCTGCGGACGGCGGCGTATCCGACCTCGAGCGGGAACCCCCGCCGCACCAGCAGCTGCAGCGCCCGGCCGCGCTCGGCGTCGGAGTCGCATGCGAGCTCGCGCTCGGAGAGCAGCCCGACCGCCCGCTCGAGCTGTTCGCTCTCGTCCTCGCACTCGACGGCCTGCTCGATGAACGCCTCGGCCACACCGCGCTGCCGCAGCGCCTCGCGGATGCGGTCGGGCCCCCAGCCCCGCAGCTCCCGCTTGTCGGCGGCGAACTGGATCGCATAGGCCTGGTCGTCGAGCAGCTCCGCCTCGAAGAGGCGGGACATCACGTCCGCGAGCTCTTCCTCCTCCACCCCGCGCTCGCGCAGCCAGTCCGTGAGCTGGGCCTCGGTGCGCTCCTTCCGCCCCAGCGCCTTCAGCGCCAGTGCATAGGCGTCTGGATCCGGCTTCGCCATCAGATCGCAGCTGTAGCGGCCGCCTGCATTAGTCGCTTCGGGCTGCGCCCTTCGCTCCCAAGTAGTGCGGCCTGACAGCCGCTGGCAGCCTTCTTCTGCGGCTTCGCCGCGGGCTTCGCCTTTGCCTCGGGCTCGGCCTTCGCCGCCGGCTCCTCCGGCTCCTCCGCCGGCTCCGGCGCGGCCTCGAACGGCTTCACCTGCACGGCGTCCACCTCGAGCCCGAGCTTCTCGTAGAGCTTGCCCTGGATCTCGGCGAACACCTCCGGGTTCTGGCGCAGGAACTCCTTGGTGTTGTTGCGCCCCTGCCCCAGCCGCGTCTCGCCGTAGGAGAAGAACGAGCCGGACTTCTGCACCAGGTCGTGCTCGATCGCGAGGTCCAGCAGGCCGCCCTCCTTGGAGATGCCGACGCCGTACTCGATGTCGAACTCGGCCTGGCGGAACGGCGGCGCCACCTTGTTCTTGACGACCTTGACCCGGACGCGGTTGCCGACCGCCTCGGTCCCCTCCTTCAGGGTCTCGATCCGGCGAATGTCGAGGCGCTGGCTCGAATAGAACTTGAGCGCGCGCCCGCCGGGCTGGGTCTCCGGCGAGCCGAACATCACGCCGATCTTCTCCCGGATCTGGTTGGTGAACAGGCAGAGCGTGTTGGAGCGGTTCAGGTTGCCGGCCAGCTTCCGCAGCGCCTGGGACATCAGCCGCGCCTGGAGGCCGACGTGGGAGTCGCCCATCTGGCCCTCCAGCTCGGCGCGGGGCGTCAGCGCCGCCACCGAGTCGACCGCGACCACGTCCACGGCGCCGGAGCGGACCAGCACGTCCACGATCTCGAGCGCCTGCTCGCCGTAGTCGGGCTGGGAGATCAAGCAGCTCGTCGGTGTTGACGCCGATCCGCCGCGCGTAGATCGGGATCGAGCGCGTGCTCGGTGTCGATGAAGGCGCACACGCCGCCGCGGGCCTGGGCCTCGGCGATCACGTGGTAGACGAGCGTGGTCTTGCCCGAGGACTCCGGGCCGAAGATCTCGACGATCCGCCCGCGCGGGACGCCGCCCACGCCGAGGGCGATGTCGAGAGGCAGCGCGCCGGTCGGGATCGTGTCCACCTTCAGCGCGCCCTGGTCCCCAAGGCGCATCAGCGCGCCGGCACCGAACTCCTTCTCGATCTGCGTGACGGCCGCCTGCAGTGCCTGGTCGCGCGCCTTGGCCTCCTTCTCTCCCCCGGCCTCCCTCAGGTTGGGCTTTGCGTCGGGCTTCGTCTCTGCCATCTCTGAATCACCTCTCCTCTTGTTCAGGCCGTCGGAAGCTCCAACTCAGCCACGGGCACGTACTCGGCACCGCGAACGCTTCAGGTGCGAACGAAAGAGAACAAGACGGGTCGGACGGAACGGAGCGAACATACGTTCTGGAAGGCGCCCCGGCGGCCTCTCCACGCGCGCAGGCTTGCGCCCGCCCTTCCGCTCCGGCCTCACCCTCGCGACGGTCAGGTGGGGCCAGAACGGCCGCTTCTCGGGCTCGTAGAAGCCGCCCTCGACCAGCCCCCGCTCGACCTCCGCCTGCAGCTCCACCGACGCCGGGCGCATCGACGTCGATCGCGAACAGCCGCGGGCGCTTCCCTCGCGGGACGCCCACCGGATCGGGCTTGAGCGTCAGCTCGGGCGCCGGCGCGCCCACGGCCCGAATCACCTCGCCGATCCGGTCGATCTCCTTCTCCGGCCGGTAGCCGAGGAACACCAGGGTCATGTGCAGGTTCTCCGGCCGGACCGGCCGCAGCGCGGGTCCTCGAACGACCGCTGCCAGCGACGATTCCCTCCCGGACGTCCTCCGGAAGGTCCAGCGCCACGAACAACCGCGCCCGAGGGCTCTTCAACCTCTCCTTCGCCACGCACCAGAACCTAAGCGGCGCAGGCGTTCGTATCTCGCCCCACCGCGGGTAACGAACGGCCGAATGAAGCCGGCGACGAGACAAGACCACTCGCAGCACGCGGCCGCAGGCCGCCGACGACGAGACGATCGACCCCGTCTCCCTGCAGGAGCGCGAGCCGGTCGGCCTCGACCGGGAGACGGGCTGGTGGCCGACGATCAAGCGCACCGTCACCGAGTTCCGCGAGGACGACATGACCGACTGGGCCGCAGCGCTCACCTACTACGGGCTGCTCGCCCTCTTCCCCGCGCTGATCGCGCTGGTCTCGATCCTCGGCCTCTTCGGCGACCCCGAGCGCACCACCAGCTCGATCACCGACATCGTCACCGCGATCGGGCCGGAGACCGCCGCCGACACCTTCCAGGGACCGATCGAGTCGATCACCTCCAACCGCAGAACCGCCGGCCTCCTCTTCTTCGCCGGCCTGGGCGTCGCGCTCTGGTCGGCCTCCTCGTACGTCGGCGCGTTCACGCGTGCCCAGAACGTGATCTACGAGACCTCCGAAGGCCGCCCGTTCTGGAAGCTCCGCCCGCTCCAACTCCTGGTCACGCTGGTCATGGTGATCCTGGTCGCGCTGGTCGCGCTGGCCCTGGTCCTCACGGGGCCTGTCGTGGACGCGGTCGCCGGACCGATCGGCGTCGGCGAGGAGGCGGTGGACGTCTGGAACATCGCCAAGTGGCCGGTGCTGGTCGCTCGTCGTCCTGCTGATCTTCAACGTCCTCTACTACACGACCCCGAACGTGAAGCTGCGCGGCTTCAAGTTCATCACCCCTGGCTGCATCTTCGCCCTCGTCCTCTGGCTGGTCGTATCCGCCGGGTTCGCCGCCTACGTCAGCCAGTTCGGCTCCTACGACAAGACTTACGGCACCCTCGGCGGCCTCGTCGCATTGCTCGTCTGGCTCTGGATCACAAACATCGCGGTGCTGCTGGGGGCCGAGCTCAACGCCGAGCGCGAGCGCGACGTCCAGCTGAGGAAGGGAATGCCCGGCGCCGAGAAGCAGCTCCAGCTCGAGCGCCGCGAGGAGCCGGACCGGCCGAAGACCGCCTAGCCGCGGACGACCCGCACAGACCCAGCGGGGCGGCCCGAATAGGCTCCGGGCATGGAGGCGCCCGATCACGCCGGCGTCAAGGTTCCGCCGCCGTTCATCTTCCTCGCCGGGCTGCTGCTGGGAGGCTTGCTGGAGGCGATCGAGCCGATCGACGGGCTGGATTCGCCCTGGCGCTGGATCGTGCTCGGCGTCGGCATAGGCGTCTTCGCCTTCCTGGACCCGCCGGCCATGAGCCGCTTCCGCCGAGCGGGAACCCAGCTCCCTCCCTTCCGCCCGACCAGCGCCATCATCACCGACGGCCCCTTCCGCTTCACCCGCAACCCGATGTACCTCGGGATGACCGCGCTGTACATCGGCCTCGCGGTCGGATTCGACCTGATCTGGGCCCTGACCGTGCTGCCTTGGGTGGTCATCGTGATCGACCGTTACGTGATCGCCCGCGAGGAGCGCTACCTGGAGGCGAAGTTCGGCGAGGAGTACCTCGCCTACAAGCGCAGCGTCAGACGATGGCTGTAGCGGAGGCACAGCGTCCGGACTCGGCCTTGGAGCGCGAGCTGCCCGAGGTCGAAGGTGTCGAGCACCGGTTCGTCAACGCCGGCGGGCTGCGCATGCACGTCGCCGAGGCGGGCGACCCCGAGGCGCCGCCGCTGCTGCTGGTCCACGGCTGGCCGCAGAACTGGTTCATGTGGCGGCGGCACATCGGCCCGCTCGCCGAGACCCACCATGTGATCGCTCCCGACCTGCGCGGCTTTGGCTGGACCGCGGCGCCCCCGGCCGGCTACAACGCCGACGTTTTCGCCGCCGACCTCACCGCCCTGCTCGACGCGCTCGAGATCGAGGGGCCCGTCGACTACATGGGCCACGACTGGGGCGGATGGACCGGCTTCATGCTGGCGCTTCGCTTCCCGGACCGTTTGAGGCGCCTGCTCGCCGCCGGGATCGTCCACCCCTTCGTCCGCCCGGACCTCGGAGCGATCCTCGGCGGCTGGCGGTTCTGGTACCAGTGGCTGCTGGGCACGCCCGGGCTCGGCCGGGCCGCGCTGCGGATCGCCCTCGATCGGAATCCGGTGCTCCTCTACCTCGGCGCCGACTCGAAGGTGTGGAGCGACCAGGAGCTGGAGCTCTACACCGGCCTGCTCCGGGAGCCCGACCGCGCCAACGCGACCACCCTGCTGTACCGATGGGCGGCGGTCCGGATGCAGCTCGACCTGCCGGAGCTCCGGCGCATGACCATGGACCACGAAACGCTCCTGCTCTTCCCCGGCGAGGATGCGGTCCAGAAGAGCATCAACCTGGACGGCTTCGAGCAGAACGCCCCGAACATGCGGATCGAGGTCGTCCCTGACACCTGCCACTTCATCGTTGACGAGCGGCCAGAGCTGGCGCTGGAACGCGCCCGAGCCCTGTTCGCCGGCTAGGCGGTCTCGAGCCCGCCGACGAAGGCGAGCAGGTCCTCGATGTAGAGCTCCGGCTCCTCCCAGGCGCCGAAGTGGCCGCCGGAGGGCAGCTCGGTCCAGCGGCGCAGGTCCGACAGCACGCGCTCCGACCACTCCCGCGGCGGGTTCAGCGTCGCCAGCGTGTTCGAGTCGGTCCCGCCCTCCGCGTCGCCCGGGAAGACGCCGATCCCCGAGGGAACGCCGATCCGCTCGCCGGACTCGAGGCGCCAGCGGTCGTGACGCTCGGCCCAGTAGAGCCGCATGGAGGGAGCGATCGCGCCCGTGGACCAGAACATCGTCAGGAAGTCGCAGAGCTCGTCCTTCGAGAAGCGCCGCTCCACGTCGCCGCCGGAGTCGCTCCAGCGCCGGTACTTCTCGAGCAGGTAGGCCGCGAGGCCGGCCGGCGAGTCCGCCAGTCCCGGCGAGAGCGCGTCCGGAGCCGCGGACTGGATCGCGATGTGGTGGCCCTCGCGGCGCAGCCAGCCCATCGCCGTCCGCATGTAGGCCTGCTCGGCCTCGCTGGGCGGCGGGTCCTCCCAATCGGCTGGGCGCGGCAGGACCCCTGGCGTGCTGACGTAGAGCCCGGCGATCCGGTCCGGCTCGTCGAAGGCCATCCGCGCAGCCACGATCCCGCCCCAGTCGCCGCCGGCGACGAGGTACCGGTCGAGGCCGAGGCACTCATCGAGCAGCTGCCGGAGGCGGTCGGCCAGCCCGGTCACGTTCAGCGGCTCCCCCGGGGCGGCGGACCAGGCGAATCCGGGCAACGAGGGGACGATCGCCCGGTGCCCGGCCTCAGCGAGCAGCTCCGCCGCGCGCACGTACTCGAGCGGCCCGCTCGGCCAGCCGTGCAGGAGCACCAGCGGGACCTCGCTGGCCTCGTGCCCGGGGGTCGGCTCGGCCTCGAGGAAGTGGATCCCGTCCCAGCGGCGGCTAGCGAGTGCGTTCAGCCGCGTCAGGCGGGTGAAGTCGTAGGCGGTGCGCCAGTGCTCGCAGAGCTCGCGGGCGTAGCCGATGTCGGTGCCGAGCGCCCAGCCCTCCTCGGGCTGCTCCGGCAAGCGAGTTCGCTCCAGTCGTTCCCGAAGGTCGGTGACCACTTCGTCGGGCACCTCGATCTCGAAGCGCTCAGTCCTGGTCGTCACCGGAGCGGCTTCCCCATCGCGGCGGCTCGCGCCCCTCGAGCAGGTAGCGGATCAGGTGCATCGCCACCATCGCCGAGCGGTCGCGGATGTCGGCACGGTTGCCCGGCAGGACCGGGTCCCGCGCCAGCACGGCGCCGTCCGCGGTCTTCGCGCAGAAGCAGACGTATCCGACCGGCTTCTCCTCGGTCCCGCCGTCAGGTCCCGCGACCCCGGTGACGGCGCAGGCGACGTCGGCATCGAAGCGCGCCAGGGCCCCGTCCGCCATCGCCTCGGCGACCTGCGGAGACACGGCACCGTGTGCCTCGATCAGCGCCGGATCGACCCCGAGCAGCTCAGCCTTGGCCTCGTTCGAGTAGGCGACGACGCCCCCCGTAAACCACTGCGAGGCGCCGGGCAGATCGGTCAGCCTGGCCGCCAGCAGGCCGGCGGTGCAGGACTCGGCAACGGCCAGGGTCCGGTCGCCGATCAGCTTGGCGATCACCTCGACGACCCCCTCCCCGCTCTCGCTGTAGGTCCAGCGCCCCAGCCGCTCGTCGAGTCCCCGGCGGAGCGCCTCGGCCGTCTCCTCGGCGCCGGCGCGGTGGCGCACATCGGTGACCAGCTCTCCGCCGCGTAGGCAGGTGGTGATCTCCAGCGCGCCCAGGTCGGTCTCCTGCTCGATCTCGCGCAGCGCCATCGCCAGTTCCGACTCCGGCAGCCCGAACATCCGGATCGAGAGCGTCCGGAACGGCTCGGTCCCCTCCAGCACGCTCCGCACCGGGTCGGTCTCGATCGCCTTCGGCCACATCGCCTGGAGCTCTCGCGGCGGCCCCGGCAGCACGATCACCACCTGCCCGTTCGCGGGCACCACGAGGCCCGGAGCGGTTCCCGCCGGATCGATCGGCACGGAGCCCGCCGGCACCATCGCCTGCTTGCGGTTCGCCTCGCGCAGCGCCTCGGGGTCGAACTTCATCCGCTTCGCGAAGCCCCGCAGGATCTCGGCGATCCGCTCCTCCATCTCCGCGTCGAGCTTGAGCTCGCGGCCGCTGAAGCGGGCGACCACCTCGGCGGTCAGGTCGTCCGCGGTCGGTCCTAGGCCTCCGCTGGTCACGACCAGGTCCACGTTCTGCTCGCGCATCGCGAGCAGCGCCCTCTCCAGGTCCTCGGGGCGGTCGCCGACCGTCGTGATCTGGGTCACCTCGACCCCAAGCTCGGCCAGCCGCTCCGAGATCCACGGCCCGTTGCGGTCGGTGACGTAGCCGCTCAGAACCTCGGTGCCGGTGACAAGGATGCCCGCGCGAACGCTCACGGGGCGCATTCTCCCCAACCGGGCCGCCGGGCTACTTGAAGAGCCGTAGGCGCGTGACCGTCGGTGCGCTGCCCGGCGCCGCCAGGCTGTTCTGGTTACGCGGGTCGATCAGGACCAGCGCGGTGTCGGGAGCGGTGAGCCCCTCCAGCACCGGCCCGGGCAGGTCGAAGAGCAGCAGCAGCTCCTTGGTGTCGCCGGGCGCCAGCGGGAACGGCGGGTTCTCCTTGTCGACGTAGAAGGCGTTGTCGAGGTCGCGGATGAACAGCCTGCCTCCGATCACCAGGCCGGCCTCGAGATCCGCCAGGGCCACATCGGTCTTGTTCTCGAGCTTCAGGCGCAGGACCAGGAACTGGCCCTTCTTCGAGGTGATCGGCTGCGGCGGCTTCCGGGGCTTGGGGCCGACGGTCAGGTCCTTCCGGGGATTGGGCAAGACGTCGTAGAGCTCGGGGCCCTTCAGCCCGCCAGGGCCGACGCCCACCAGCTCCACCTCCACCCCGCCGAAGTCGAGGGTCGTCTCGGGGTCGGCGAAGGTGATCACCTGCGGGCCCAGGCGACAGGTACGGCCGCTCGGCGGGCCCGCCTCCGGAGTCTCGGCCGGAGCCAGCTCCTCGCAGGGCCTCAACGCCGGACGCGTGATGGCGTCGCCGCCGAGCGACTCGAGCGGGTCCACCAGCCGCTGGAAGCGCTCGTCGGTCTCCTCCACGTCGTCGGCGTTCCAATCCAGGACCACGTTCCCGAAGATCGACTTCGCGCTGATACCCCCCGGGCTGGCGACGAAGCGGACGCCGGGCTCGGCCGTGTTCACCTCTTCCTCCTCGAGGCCGCTGCTGCCGACGAACGCGGTCGCCGCCTCCTCGCTCGGCAGGACGTAGATGCTGAACAAGCCCAGGTCCGGCGCGGCGGGCGCGTAGGGCGGACCGGGCAGCGGAGCGAGGGTGAGGTACCGGAACGGGCCGGTCTTCACCCGGTCGTCGATCCGCAGCCCGAAGCCGATCCGCTCGCTGTAGGCGTTCAGCACGTCCTCGACCGAATGCTGGCCGGCGACCGTCTTGGCCCCGTCGCCCGCCTCCGCGGCGAACGGGTCCTCCGGCACGGCCACCACCGGAGCGTCTCGCTTGGGATCGTCGTCGAGGTCGCAGCCCGCGAAAGCGAGCGCCAGTACGGCCGCCGCGAGCATGCATGAGAGCCGAGAAAGCACTGCAAATCGCACTCTATTCGGGACGGCGTCGCGCGGGCCGAACCGCCGGAGAGGTTCAGTCGTCGGGAGCGCCGACGGCCTCGAGCGGGCCGGTGTCCTCGTCGACCGGGTCGGCCTCGGCATCGGGTGAGTCGCCGGGGGCCGGCTCCGCGGGGCCGCCGAGCACCCGCGGCAGGTCGGCCACGCTGACCAGCACCTGGCGCGGCTTGGATCCCTCGTAGCCGGAGATGATCCCCCGGCGCTCGAGCATGTCGATCAGGCGGCCGGCGCGGGTGTAGCCGACGCGCAGGCGGCGCTGGACCATCGAGACGGAGGCGGTCCCGCTCTCGACGACCAGGTTGGCGGCCTGCTCCAGCAGGTCGTCGGAGTCGGGATCGAAGTCGTCGTCTGAGCCCTCCTCGGAGGCCGGCACGCTCGCCTCGAGCAGCTCCTCGGCGAACTCGGGCTCGCCCTGCTCGGACCAGTGGTTGGTGATCTTGGCGATCTCCTCTTCGCTCACGATAGGCGCCCTGGATCCGCTGCAGCTTCGAGGTGCCGGCCGGGCGGAACAGCATGTCGCCCTGGCCGAGCAGGGTCTCGGCGCCGCCCTGGTCCAGGATCACGCGGGAGTCGACCTGCGAGGAGACGGCGAACGCGACGCGCGCCGGGATGTTCACCTTGATCGTGCCGGTGATGATGTCCGTGGACGGGCGCTGGGTGGCCAGCAGCAGGTGGATGCCGACCGCACGGGACTTCTGAGCGAGACGGATGATCGCGTCCTCGACCTCGGCCGGGGCGACCATCATCAGGTCGGCGAGCTCGTCGATCACGCAGAGGATGTGGGGCAGCGGGGGCTCGCCCTCCTTGGCGCGGGCGCGATTGAGCTCGGCGAGGTTCCGGGAGCGGGCCTGCTCCATCACCCCGTAGCGGCTCTCCATCTCGGCGATCAGGTTGTTGAGCACGTTCGCGGCCAGCCGCGGCGAGGTCACGACCGGCGTCAGCAGGTGCGGGATCTTCTCGTAGTGGTTCAGCTCGACCCGCTTGGGGTCGACCAGGACGAGCCGCACCTCGTTCGGCGAGGCGTGCAGCAGGATCGAGCTCAGGATCGCGTTGACGCTGCCGGACTTACCGGAGCCGGTGGTGCCGGCGATCAGCGCGTGCGGCATCTTCTGCAGGTCGGTCCAGACGGCGTGGCCGGCGATGTCCTTGCCGATCCAGGCGGCGAGCGGGCTGGCGTCGTGCGGGCGCCCGCCGTAGATGTCGCCGAGGCGGACGAGCTTGCGGCGCTGGTTCGGCACCTCCACCCCGACGGCCTGCTTGCCGGGGATCGGGGCGAGGATGCGGATGTCGGTGGAGGCCAGCGCGTAGGCCAGGTCGTCCTTCAGTTGGGTGATCTTGGAGACCTTGGTGCCGGGCGCGAGGCGAAGCTCGTAGCGGCTTACGTGCGGGCCGACGACGGTGCCGACGATCTGGGCCTCGACTCCGAAGTGCCCGAGCGCCTCGAGCAGCCTCTGCCCGACGGCCTTGTGGTCCTGGACGTCGGGGCCCTTGTCGGGCTTGCCGCGCTCGAGCACGGCCTCGGCGTTGGGCGGGACGTAGTCGATCTCCTCGGACTCGGTGATGCCGTTCTCGGTGCGCTTGTTCCCCATCGGGGTGAGGTCGATGACCTCGGCGGTCTTCTCCTCCTCGCCCTCGGCCTGGGCCTTGGCGGCCTTGATCGCCTCGGTGTCGGGCTCGTCCCCAGAGGCGACGCTGACGGCCTCGTCGAAGTTGGCGACGCTGCCCTCCGCCGACTCGGCCGGAGGCGGCGGACTCTCGGCGCGGCGGATCGTCGGGTCCATCTCGATCGGCTCCGGAGGACCGAAGACCGGATCGGTGTCCTTGGCGTCGGTGCTGCGGTAGTCCGGGTCCGTGGTGAACGGACTGGCGTCGCGGGCCAGCGTGACGAAGTCGGAGGCGCCCTCGCGCGCGTGCACGATGCCGCTGTGGAAGGCGGAGATCAGGTCGGATACGGACTTGCCCGTGACGAGCAGCAGTCCCGCGACGACCAGCAGCACGGCGATGATGTGCGCGCCGATCCGCTGGAACAGGGTCGTGCTGGCCCAGTAGAGGACCTCGCCGAGGCCTCCCCCGTGCTCGCTGAAGAACTCGGGCTTGAACAGCTCGTCCCCGCGGGCGCCATCGGGTCCCAGGCCGGCGGTCTGCGCGGCGAACGCCAGCAGCAGTCCGGCGGCGATCGCGAACACGCCCACGGCGACCGCCCGCGGCGAGGGCAGCAGCGGCCGCAGGATCAGCCCGAGGCCGACCAGCAGGAAGACGGCCGGCATCACCACGACAGCCGCGCCGACAGCATGCGCGAGCCCGTTCTCGGCCCCGTTGCCGACGGTGCCGCCGTTCCAGTCCAGGTAGATGACGTAGCCGAGATAGACCGCCATGGCCATGCAGCAGAGGCCGGCCAGGTCCATCCGGCGCTGCATCACCTCCGGGGAGGGCTTCCGCCCGCGCCTGCGCCCGCGCGAAACGCGTCGCGTGGGCTCGCGGCGGTCACGGGCGGATGCACGCCTGCGCGAGGGCTTGCGCCCACGCGCGGCCCCCTTGCCCTTGCGGGCGGGCTGCCTCTTGCGGCGCCGCGGCGGGTCCTCCCGCTCGGGCGCGCCGAAGATCCGGTCTGCCAGCATCCGCTCCTGATTCGACGCGCATAAGGAGTCCCCTGCGTGCCTGCCCCTGCGTCGATCCATGCGTGCCCAGGCATGAAGTCCGGTGCTCTAAAGAGGCCATAAGAGTTCCCTGAAAACCGCGGATCCGGGTCTAAGCTGGCCCGAGTGATGGAGTCAGCAACAGCCTCCGCCCGCGTCCTCGTCGTCGAGGACGACGAGGCGATCGCCGACGTCCTGCGCCGCTCGCTGCGCGCCGAGGGGCACGAGGTCGAGTCAGCCGGCGACGGCGCCCAGGCCCTGCTCACCGCCGAGCACTTCGCCCCGGACCTGGTGATTCTCGACCTGGGCCTCCCCCGCGTCGACGGCATCGAGGTGCTGAAGCGCCTGCGCGACGACGGCAGCGACGTCCCGGTCCTGATCCTGACCGCGCGGACCGAGACCGAGGACCGCGTCGCCGGCCTCGACACCGGCGCCGACGACTACCTGCCGAAGCCGTTCGAGCGCGAGGAGCTGCTGGCCCGCATCCGCGCCCTGCTGCGCCGCCGCCCGCCGCGCGGCAGCGCCTCGATCGTGGTCGGTGACCTCGCCCTCAACCCGGACACCCGCGAGGTCAAGCGCGGCGATCGCCAGATCGACCTGACCAACCGCGAGTTCGAGCTGCTCGAGTACCTGGCCCAGAACCAGAAGCTGGTCGTCAGCCGCGAGCGCCTGCTGGAGGACGTCTGGGGCTATGACCCGTTCGAGCAGACAAACACGATCGACGTCTTCGTCTCCAACCTGCGCAAGAAGCTCGAGGAGGGCGGCGAGCCGCGTCTGCTGCACACCAAGCGGGGCGCCGGCTACGTGCTGAAGCCGGCGTGATGGAGGGCGGGCTGCCGCTGATCGAGCGGATCCCGGTCCGCTGGCGCATCGCGATCACCTGCGCGGGGCTGACGATGCTGATCCTGGTCGGCTTCGCCGCGGTCCTCGGCAACGTCGTCGGCGACCGCATCCGCGGCGACTTCGAGGAGGAGCTGAACAGCGCGGCCGAGTCGCTCGCCAACGAGACCGACGTGAGGATGGACCCCGCGGTCGGCCCGATCATCAACAGCCCGCGGCTGCCCGACTCGGCGATGGCCGACAAGGCCGTGATCCGGATCGTGGACGGTCAGGGCAACGCTCTCGCCACAACGGACGAGTCGATGGATCTCGGACCGCCAAGCTCCGAGGTGCGTTCGGCGGGGGACTTCGACGTGGCCAGCGAGCAGATCCCGGACTCCCCCGCCTTCATCCAGTACGCAGAGCCCGACGGCGACGTCGAGGCGACGATCGACCGGCTCTGGCTCTTCCTCGGCGCCGGCGTTCTCGGCGGCACCATCCTCGCCCTGCTCGGCGGCCTCGCCGTCGCCGACCGCGCGATGCGCCCGATCGCCGCACTGACCGCTCTGGCCCGCCGCATCACCTCCACCGGCGACCCCTCCGAGCGCATGCCCGTGCAGGCCGCCGACGACGAGGTCGGGGAGCTCGCCCACACCATGGACACGATGCTCGAGTCCCTCGACGAGGCGCACGTCCGGCGGGAGAAGGCCTACGAACGCCAGCGCGAGTTCGTCGCCGACGCCTCCCACGAGCTGCGCACGCCGCTCACGAGCGTCCAGGCCAACCTCGAGCTGCTTCAGGGCTCGGTCAAGGACCCCGACGACCGCCACGCCGTCGACTCCGCGCTCGACTCCACCAAGCGCATGGCCCGGCTCGTCGCCGACCTCTCCCTGCTGGCCCGCGCCGACGCCGGCCGCCGCGCCGCCCGCACCGAGGTCGACCTCGCCGACTGCATCAAGGCCGCGCTCGATGAGGCGGCGCCTCTCGACGACACACACCCGATCGACACACAGATCGACGCCCCGCTCCCCCTGGAGGGCAACCCGGACGAGCTGCATCGCCTGGTCCTGAACCTGGTCGAGAACGCGATCCGCCACACCCCACCGCAGACCCGCATCACGATCACGGCCGAGCGCGACCGCAACGAGGCGGTCCTGACGGTCGCCGACGACGGCCCCGGCATCCCCGAGGGTCTCCGCCCCCAGGTCTTCAACCGCTTCGTCCGCGGCGACGGCCCCGCCGACACGAAGGCCGGCGGCGGCAGCGGCCTGGGCCTCGCCATCGTCCGCGCCGTCGCCGAATCCCACGGCGGCTCGGTCGAGGTCCGCGAGTCGGAGCACGGCGGCGCTCTGTTCGTGGTGCGCCTCCCCCTCTCCGCCTCAGGCAGCTCCGCGGAGCCGCAACCGGCCCCGGACGCCGAGACCCGCGCCAAGACTTAGGGCGCGTTCAACTCCGCCCCCTACCTTCCGCAGCAGGACGAGACACCAGCCCGCGGGGGCCGTCCCTCCCTCGGCCTCCGCGGGCTCTCTTGCGTGCCGCGCGGGCGAAGTTCTGCTTTGCATGGAAAGCAGGAGCCGGCATGGGATCACGTCGGAACCCGCGGGCTGCCTCCCTTCACGCGAAGGGAGACGCGGCGGTAACAGGCGCACCGAAGCTACTCTTGGTCCCAAGCAGCATCTAAGTGTGACCGGGAGACGCCTTGCTATTTGGCGCGAAGCGACCCGCAGAACGCGGGTTCCATGCCGGCGCCTATGCCGATGTCAGATCGACTTCTCGCTCTCGCAGCCGGCAGCGGTGTCCTTGCCCTTGCCGCCCTTACAGACGTCGCGTCCCTTGCCGCCCTTCATTCTGTCCTTGCCGGCCTGACCGAGAAGGCGGTCCTTGCCTCCTCCGCCCACCAGCGTGTCCTTGGCCGGGCCGCCGCAGAGGCGGTCCTTGCCGCCCAGGCCCTTGAGCTTGTCCTTGCCGCCGAGGCCCGCGAGCACGTCGACGCCGGCCGTCCCCGTCAGGTTGTCGTTGCCCGCGGTTCCGACCTGGGTCGCGGTCTTGCCGCCGCAGTTGACCGGGATCGGCTGCCAGTCCGGCAAGGAGTCGTCGCCGGTGACCGTGGTCAACCGTTGCTGATTTGAGCCGTCGGCGTTCATCACGTAGATCTCATCCGCAGCCCCGTCCCGACCGCTGCTGAACGCGATCTTCGAGCCGTCAGGAGAGAAAACCGGCTGCAGGTCGTCATCCGTCGCGGTGGTGAGCCGGGTCTGGCCGGAGCCGTCGATGTTCATCACGTAGATCTCGTCGTCATCCAGGTGCGAATCGCGCCTGCTGTTGAACACGATCCTGCGCCCGTCTGGCGAAATGTCGGCCTGCTGGCTCTGGGCGTCGATGCCGCTCGAGGTGAAAGTCAGCCGCTGCTGGTTCGAACCGTCCGCGTTCATGACGTAGATCTCCTGGTTGCCGGCGTGGGGGGCGCGATCACTCGTGAAGACGATTCGGCTACCGTCGGAAGTGAAGACTGCCTCGCTGTCGGTCCCCGCGCTGAAGGTGATTCGCTGCTGGCTGGAGCCGTCGGCGTTCATGAGGTAGAGCTCCTCGTCGCCCGCGTCCCGGTCGCTTCGGAAGACGATCTTGGTGCCGTCCGGGGCGAACGCAGGACGGCTCTGGTCGCCGTCGGACGTCAGCTGCGTCTGGCCGGAGCCGTCCGCGTTCATGATGTAGATCTGGTTGGTGCCCGCGTGCGGGGGGCGGTTGCTGCGGAAGACGATCCTGGTGCCGTCGGGCGAGAAGGCGCCGCGGCTGTCGTCTCCGGCAGCGCTGAACGTCAGGCGCTGCTGACCCGAGCCGTCCGAGTTCATCGTGTAGATCTCGCCGTTCCCGTCACGCTGGGAGTTGAAGACGATCTTGCCTGGCTCTCCGGGGAACGCAGCCTCGCCCCTGTCCGCGGCCAGCGTCGCCCAGAGACATGTCGTCGCCGATATCCCGAATGCGGCCAGTGCGATCATCAGCCTACGTCCCGCGAAACAACGACTTCCCATTTCCCAGCTCCCGTCTCTCTGCTTACACGAGCGGCACCGTGTCGCGACCCTACCACCCATCAACCCGCGGGAGTCAGGGAAGAGCGGCAAGGTCCGAAGGGTTCGGACGTGGCCCACCCAGTGGAGCCGGCGGGACTCGAACCCCCTCCATTGCAGCTCCAATGAGCGAGTAGCAGGAGCAATCCGCAAGACATCTGCTTTCCATGCAAAGCACTAGTTCTGCGGGCTAGACCTCGACCACAACAGGCAGCACCAGCGGCCGGCGGCGCAGCTTTTCGTGGACGAACTGGGCCACGTCGTCGTGGAGGTCCTCTTGGAGGAGTTGGATCTCGGTGACCTGGTCCTTGGCGGCGTCGGCGAGGGTTTCGGCGATGACGTCGCTGATCTCCTCGCGGAGGCCCTCGACCTCGTCGCTGAAGGGGACGCCGCGCAGGATCACCTCGGGTTCGGCGACCTGGGAGCCGTCGTCGGCTGAGATCGTCGCGACGACGATGAAGACGCCGTCGGCGGAGAGCTTGCGGCGGTCGCGGAGGGTGAACTCGTCCGGCTCCCCCACCGAGACGCCGTCGACGAAGATCATGCTGGCGTGGAAGTCCTCGCCGAAGCGGGCGCCCTTCTCGTCGATGTCCAGCGCCAGGCCGTTCTTCCCGATGAAGATGTCCTCGCGCTTGACGCCGACCGCCTCCGCCAGGTCGGCGTGCAGCCGCTGCCGCTTGTGGTCGCCGTGGAAGGGGAAGACGTAGCGCGGTTTGGTCAGGTTGAGCATCAGCTTCAGCTCCTCCTGCCAGCCGTGGCCCGAGGCGTGGATGGGCGCGTCGGCGGCGGTCACCACCGAGGCGCCGATCTGGAAGATGCGGTCGATCGTCTCGTTGACCGAGCGCTCGTTGCCGGGGATCGGGGTAGCGGAAAAGATGACGGTGTCGCCGGAGTGGAGTTCGACGTCCCGGTGGTCGTTGTGGGCCATGCGCCGCAGGGCTGACAGCGGCTCGCCCTGGCTGCCGGTTGAGATCACGACCACCTGCTCGTCAGGGAAGTCCTCGATCTCCTTCGGCTGGATGAAGATGCCGTCGGGCGCGTTCGCGATCCCGAGGCTGGAGGCGATGTTGAAGTTCTTTCTCATCGAGCGGCCGACCAGGGCGACCTTGCGGTCGAGCGCCGCGGCGGCGTCGATCGCCTGCTGGACGCGGTGGATGTTGGAGGCGAACGAGGTGACGATGACGCGGCCCTCGCAGCGGCCGAAGACCTCCAGCAGCGCCGGGCCGACGCTTGACTCCGACGGGGCCACGCCGGGCCGGTCGGCGTTGGTCGAGTCGCCGCACAGGCACAGCACGCCCTCCCGCCCCAGCTCGGCGAGCCGGCTGACGTCGGCGGGATTGCCGTCGACCGGGGTCTGGTCGAACTTGTAGTCGCCGGTGATCAGCACGGTGCCGGCGTCGGTCTTCAGCGCGACGGCGCAGGCGTCGGGGATCGAGTGCGACATGTGGACCATCTCCAGCTCGAACGGGCCCGGCTTGGACGACCTGGCCGGGCGGCAGCTCCTCGAGCGGGACGTCGCGCTGCTTGTGCTCGTCGAGCTTCGAGCGGACCATGTTGATCGTCAGCAGCCCGCCGTAGATGACCGGCGGGATGCCGATCTCGCGCAGGACGTAGGGCAGCGCGCCGACGTGGTCCTCGTGGCCGTGCGTGAGGACGATCGCCTCGATGTCCTCGGCGCGGTCGCGCAGCATCGAGAAGTCGGGCAGGACCAGATCGATCCCGAGCATGTCGGCCGTGGGGAACATCAGGCCGGTGTCGACGATCAC
The DNA here is from genome assembly GCA_963824785.1 of uncultured Solirubrobacterales bacterium. Taxonomy (GTDB): domain Bacteria; phylum Actinomycetota; class Thermoleophilia; order Solirubrobacterales; family 70-9; genus CAWGQG01. The sequence goes on along the minus strand of CAWGQG010000001.1, from coordinate 154,013 downwards.
CAGCCGGCCGTCGTACTCGACGACCGTCATGTTCTTGCCTATCTCCCCCAGGCCCCCCAGGGGAATGATCCGCACCTTCGAGCTCAAGCTACGCCGCGCTCGCCGTCAGCAGTCCCTGGGACTCGAGGGCCGAGCGGAGCTGCGCGCGCTGCTCCTCGGTCGCCTCGACCATCGGCAGGCGCATCCGCGCCGAGGGGATCAGCCCCATGAGCTCGACCGCGGCCTTGACGGGGATCGGATTGGTGTCGATCGAGATGGCCTCGTAGATCGGCCGGATCTGCTGGTCGACCTCGCGGGCCCTGTCGGCGTCGCCCGACTGCACCGCGTCGAAGATCTGGCGCATCTCGTTGCCGACCAAGTGCGAGGCGACCAGGATGCCGCCGATCCCGCCCGTCTCGAGGCAGCGGAGGAAGATGTCGTCGTTGCCGGCCAGGACGTCGAGTCCCTCGACCTTGTCGATCTCGTCGTTGTTCGCCTGCTTCACCGCGACGACGTTCTCGATCTGGCCGAGCTCCTTGAGCACGTCGGGCGCGACGTTCATCACCACGCGGGAGGGGATGTTGTAGGCGATCACCGGGATCCCGGCCGCCTTGGAGATCGCCTCGTAGTGGGCGATCAGCCCGGCCCGGTTGGGCTTGTTGTAGTACGGCGTCACCGCCAAGACCGCGTCGGCGCCGGCCTCGGCCGCCGCGGCGGAGAGGTGCTCGGAGTGGCGGGTGTCGTTGGTGCCCGTGCCGCAGATGACCGTCACATCCGGCCCCAGCTCGTCGCGGACAGCACGCACCAGCTGCGCGTCCTCCTCGTCGCTGAGCGTCGGGCTCTCCCCCGTCGTGCCCGCGACGACCACGCCGTGCGAGCCGTTCTCGACCAGGTGCCGCGCGAGCTTCCGCGCGCTGCCTCGTCGAGCGACCCGTCCTCGGTGAACGGGGTCACCATCGCTGTGAGCACTCCCTTGATCTCAGCCATCGGGGCCCAGTATCGCAACTGTTCGCACGGCCGCCACGCCGCCGCACCCTTCTGGGCGCAGCGGTGTTTAGTCCCCTGCCCGTGAAACGCCTGCTCACAGTCGTCGTGATTTCGCTGCTCGCCGTGGCGCTGCTCGCCCCCGGGGCTCAGGCGGGCTCGAAGACGCTCCGCTTCCAGGACCGGTCCGTCTCCGGAGGCGGCGAGATCCGGCTGGACGTCGTCTATGCCAACAAGCAGCCCAAGGGCAAATTCACACCGCGCCGCGTCGTGCTCTACCTGCTCGAGATCGTCCCGGTCAGCTGCAACCCGGCCGGGGAGCACTTCATGGCCGGGTTCGGCCCGAACGACCCGATCAAGATCGCCCAGGGGAAGTTCACGCATGACTTCGCGGAAGAGGGTTTCTCCGGCACGCTGCGCGGCAAGGTCACCCGGTCCCCGGCGCGAGCGGTCGGCAGCTTTGACGTCAGCGACGTCGACTTCGGGCCCGGGCAGATGAACTGCACGACGAACGGCCCCCGCGCCTATGACGCCAGCCGCTGCAGGCTTGGCAACGAGAACCTGAAGGGCGTCCCCGTCTGCCGCGTCGGCGGCTAGGGCCGCGCTAGGCCGTCGCGAAGACCGGCGGGCGGCGATCCGCCCAGGGCCGGGCCTGCTCGAGCTGCGCGGCGACTCGGATCAGAACGTCCTCGCGGCCGAAGGGCGCGATCAGCTGGGCGCCGATGGGCAGTCCATCGTCGGTCCAGTAGAGCGGCAGCGAGATCGCCGGCTGGCCGGTCGCGTTCATGAGCGCGGTGAAGACGGCGGTCCGCTTGGCCCGGTGGATCGCCCGCATCGGGTTCTCCCCCGAATCGTCGAAGGTGCCGAGCGGCGTCGGCGGCTCGCCCGCCGTCGGGGTCAGGAGCAGGTCGTGGCCCTGGTCGAACCAGACCGCGCTGAGGCGCGCGATCGCCTGGTGGCTCCCGACCGACGCGAGGTACTCGGCGGCGCTGCGCTTCCGCCCCTCCTGCGCCATCGCCCAGGTCAGGGGCTCGACGTCGTTCGAGGTCATGGCACGGCCGAGCAGCAAACCGATCTGGCCGACCAGCGCGGCCTGCCCCGCGTTCCAGCGGGTGAGGAAGTCCTCGACCCAGTCACGCCCGCCCTCGGGCAGGCGCGGCCAGTCGTTGTCGACGGTGTGGCCGAGGCCCTCGAGCAGCTTGCCGGCGTCGCGAACCGCCTCGACAACGATGGGATCGATCTCGATCTCCGGCCGGAGCGTCTCCTCGACCATCGCGATCCGAAGCTTGCCCGGGTCCGCCTTCAGCTCCTCGACGTATGGGCGCTCGGGCGGCGGCACGGCGTATGGGTCGCCGGGCCCCGGCCCCTGAACGGCGTCGAGGACCGCCGCGGTGTCCCGGACCGAGCGGGTCACGCATCCCTCGTGGGTGAGGCCCGACATCGTGTCGCCGACGAGGGGGCCCTCGGTGATCCGCTGGCGCGTCGGCTTCAGCCCGACCAGGCCGCAGTGGCTCGCCGGGATCCGAATCGAGCCGCCGCCGTCGTTGGCGTGGGCGATCGGAACGATCCCGGCAGCCACCGCCGCGGCTGAGCCTCCGCTGGAGCCACCCGGGCTGCGCTCCAGGTCCCAGGGATTGTGGGTCGCGCCGTAGGCGTCCGGCTCGGTGGTCGGCAGGATTCCCAGCTCGGGAAGGTTGGTCTTGCCGATGCCGACGAACCCCGCCGCGCGGAAGCGCTGGCCGAGGAATGTGTCGACCGGCAGGCGAAAGTCGGCCTCCTTCAGCGCCTTGTTGCCGATGTGCATCGGCTGGCCCGCCAGGCCGCCGCCGAGGTCCTTGAACAGGAACGGCACGCCGCGAAACGGCCCGTCGGGCAGGTCGGTCTCGGCCTCCGCCCTGCCCTGGTCATACAGCTCGTGGATGATCGCGTTGAGCTCGGGATTGAGCGCCTCCGCGCGCTCGATCGCGGCCTCGGTCAGCTCCGCCGGGCTTGCGTCCCCCTTGCGGACCAGCTCCGCCTGCGCCGTCCCATCCAGGGAGGCGAACTCATCGCTCATCCCCTGGAGTGTCTCGGATTCGGGGCTAGAGGAGGTTCTCGAGCCCGACCACGAAGCGTTCGTCCATGTCTGCGACGTTACGGACGGCCAGGACCACCCCCGGCATGAAGCTGCGCCGGTCGATCGAGTCGTGGCGGATCGTGAGCGTCTGGCCCTCCCCGCCGAAGATCACCTCCTGGTGCGCGACCAGGCCCGGCAGGCGCACCGAGTGGATCGCGTTCACCTCTCCCCCCGCTTCGGTGATCAGCTCGCCGGTGCGCTTGGCGGTGCCCGAGGGCGCGTCCTTCTTCTGGTCGTGATGCAGCTCGATGATCTCGGCCGGCGACATGTGCTTCGCCGCGAGCTGCGAGGCCTGCATCATCAGCACCGCGCCGATCGCGAAGTTGGGAGCGACAAAGCACTTCGCATCGCCGTCGGCGCCCTCGACCCTCTTGCGCAGCTCGTCGAGATCGAAGCCGGTGGCGCCGACGACAGCGTGGACGCCGGCCTCGACGGCGGCGACCGCGTTCTCGAGCACGGTGTCGGGAGTGCTGAACTCGACCATCACGTCGGCGTTGCCCAGCGCGTCGGCCAACGATGTGTCGAGCTGGGGATCAGCCTTCGCGGCGACCTCCATGCCATCGGCTGCCTCGACCGCCTCGACGACGGCCTGCCCCATGCGCCCGGCGGCGCCGGAAACGACTACTCGGATCGGATCGGCCACGGGCGTGATCTTACGGTTGGGAGGCCGACGGCCCTGAGAGACTGAGACCGTGTCCGAGAACGTCGAGATCGTCAAGCGGATCTACGAGAGCTGGGAGCGCGGCGACTTCAGGTCGAACGACTGGGCCGACCCCGAGATTCGCTTCAGCATCCCCGGGCCGGACCCCGAGGCCCAAGGGCTGGAGAAGATGCGCGAGACCTGGTTCAGCTTTCTCCAGGCGTACAGCGACCTCAGCCTCAAGGCCACCGAGTACTTCGAGGGAGAAGGCGATGTCGTCGTTACGCGGCAGGCGTTCTACGGAAAGGGCCGCTCCAGCGGGATTCCGGTCGACGAGATCATGGGGGGCTGCGTGTTCACGCTCCGCGACGGCAAGGTCATTCGCTTCCAGGGCTTCACGGACATCGACGACGCCTTCGCGGAGGCCGGGATCTCGCCGGACGACTAAGCCGCGGCGGCCAGTGACTCGCTCACGGGGGCCAGCGCCTTGCGGAAGCGGTCCTCGTCCGGGGCGATCGCCGCGGCCGAGAGGGCCTCGGGCGAGTAGAGCTCGTCGGCGAGCTCCGCGACGTTCTCGGCCGTGACCTCATCGATCTTCGCGAGCATCTCGTCCAGGGTGAGGAGGTCGGTGCCGAACAGCACCGCCTTGCCGATCCGCGACATGCGGGCCGAGGTGGACTCGCTCGAGAGAACCATCCGGCCCTTGACGCTCTCCTTCGCCCGGTTCAGCTCCTCGTCGGAGATCCCGTCCTCGTGCAGGCTGCGGAGCTCGGCCCCGATCACGTCGCAGGCCTCCTCGACCTTGTCCGCGCGGGTCCCGACGTAGATGCCGACCATGCCGCTGTCCGCGTACTGCTGGGAGTAGGAACCGACCGCGTACGCCAGGCCGCGCTTCTCGCGGACCTCGCGGAACAGCCGGGACGAGGTGGAGCCGCCGAAGGTGGAGTCCAGAATCGCGAGCGCGAAGCGGCGGTCGTCGTCGCGGTCGATGCCACGGCCGCCGAAGCAGACGTGGTACTGCTCGGTGTCCTTGCGCTGGAAGCAGACGCGGGCCTCGATCACCTCGGGAGGCTCGAGCTTGCCGTTGCCCTCGCCGCCCGGTGGCTGCACGTGCTTCTCGGCCAGCTCGACGATCTTCTTGTGATCGACGTTGCCGGCCGCGGCGACCACGATGTTGTTGCCCGTGTAGTGGGCCTGGTGATAGGCGCCGATGTCAGGGACCGGGATCGAGCTGATCACCTCGGCCTTGCCGAGGATGCGGCGGCCGAGCGGATGGGTGCCGTAGACGGCCTCGTCGAGGACGTCGTGGACCTTGTCGGAGGGCTCGTCCTCGTACATCGCGATCTCCTCCAGGACAACCTCTCGCTCGGAATCGATCTCCGGGAACGTGGGCCCGAGCAGCATCTCGGAGAGCAGGTCGAACGCCTCGTCGGTGTGGGTGTCGAGGAAGCGCGCGTACAGATGCGTCGACTCCTTGCCCGTGGCGGCGTTGGTCGCCGCGCCCATCCCGTCGAAGATCTCGGCGATCTCGATCGAGCTGTAGCGCTTGGTCCCCTTGAACAGCAGGTGCTCGAGGAAGTGCGAGACGCCCGCCTGCGCGGGCGTCTCGTCACGAGAGCCTGTTCTGACCCACAGCCCGAGCGCCACCGACCGCACCTCGGGCACGACCTCGGTGACGACGCGGGTGCCGCCCTCCAGCTCGGTGAGTTGAGCGTCGGACAAACCGGTGCTTAGCGCCCGCGTCCGCCGCGGTCGCCGCTGCGCTCACGGCCGCGACCTCCGCCGCGTCCGCCGCGGTCTCCCCCGCGCCCACGATTGCCGTCACGGCGGGGCGGGCCCGGGTCACCGGTGCCGACCCCGGCCAGCTCCTCCGGGCTCTTGCCGGAGACGTCGGGGTCCTCGGTCAGGCGCAGGCCGATCCGGCCGCGCTCCTTGTCGACCTCGACCACGGTCACGTCGATCTCGTCGCCCTGGTTCAGGACGTCCTCGACGGTGCCGACGCGCTCGCCCGGCTTCACGTTGGAGATGTGAAGCAGGCCGTCGGTGCCCTTGGTCAGCTCGACGAAGGCGCCGAAGTTGGTCGTCTTCACGACCTTGGCGACCTCGTAGCGATCGCCGACCTCGGCCTCCTTGGTGATCGACTCGATCCGGCCGACGCAAGCCTCGACGAGCTGGCCGGTCGGCGCGTAGACGCGAACGGAGCCGTCGTCCTCGACGTCGATCTGGGCCTCGAACTCCTCGGAGATGGCCCGAATCGTCTCGCCGCCCTTGCCGATGAGCGCCCCGATCTTCTCGGGGTCGATGTGGATCGTGGTGATCCGCGGCGCGTACTCCGAGAGCTCCTCGCGCGGCTTCTCGATCGTCTCGGCCATCTTGTCGAGGATGAACAGGCGTCCCTTGCGGGCCTGCTCCAGGGCGTCAGTCAGGATCTCGAACGTGACGCCCGTGATCTTGATGTCCATCTGCAGGGCGGTGATGCCCTCCTCAGAGCCGGCGACCTTGAAGTCCATGTCGCCCAGGTGGTCCTCGACGCCGGCGATGTCGGTGAGCACGACGTAGTCGTCGCCCTCCTTGATCAGGCCCATCGCCACACCGGCGACGGGCGCGGTGACCGGCACGCCGGCCGCCTCCAGCGCCATCGCCGAGGCGCAGACGGACCCCATCGAGGACGACCCGTTGGACTCGAGCGTCTCCGAGACGACCCGGATCACGTAGGGGAACTCCTCGATGTCGGGGATGATCGGCTCGAGCGCCCGCTCGGCGAGCGCGCCGTGGCCGATGTCACGCCGCTTCGGGCCGCGCATGAAGCCGGCCTCGCCCACCGAGAACGGCGGGAAGTTGTAGTGGTGCCAGAAGGTCTTCTTCTCCTGGAGGCCCAGGTTGTCGACCTTCATGTCCATCCGGGTCGTGCCGAGCGCGACGCTCGAGAAGATCTGAGTCTCCCCTCGCGTGAACAGCGCAGAGCCGTGGACCCGCGGTGCGATGTCGATCTCGGTCTCGATCGGGCGGATCTCGTCGGTCGCGCGGCCGTCGGGGCGCTTCTTGTCGACGGCGATGCGCTTGCGGATCGTCTCCTTCTCGAGCTTGGCGAATGCGGCCTTGACCTCGGAATGGCGCTCGCGGTCGGCCTCCTCGTCCTCGCCTGCCGGCGCGTACTGGGCCAGCACCTCCTCCTCGACGGCGTCGATCGCGTCCTGGCGCTCGAGCTTCGCCTGAACCTGGGTGGCCTCGTCGAGCGGGCCGCCGTGCGAGCCGCGGATGGACTCGATCAGCTCCTCGTCGACCTTGGGCTCCTCGATCTGGATCTTCTCCTTGCCGACCTGCTTGGCGAGGTCCTCGAACGCAGCGACGAGCTTCTTGATCTCGGTGTGCGCGATGTCGAGGGCGTCGAGGATCTCCTGCTCGGAGACGCCGTCGGCGCCGGCCTCGACCATCAGGATGGCCTCGTCGGTGCCGGCCACGATCAGGTCGAGCTCGAGCTCCTCGAGGCACTCCTCCTCGGGGTTGACGACGAACTCGCCGTCGAGCTTGCCGACCCGTACTGAGCCGACGTGCTTGGCGACGGGGATCTCGGAGATGGCCAGCGCCGCGGAGGCGCCGTTCATCGCGAGGATGTCGTAGGGGTTGACGTGGTCCACGGACATCGGCTGGCAGACCAGCTGGGTCTCGCGGTGCCATCCCTTGGGGAAGAGCGGCCGGATCGGCCGGTCGATCATGCGCGCGGTCAGCGTCGCCTTCTCGCCCGCGCGGGCCTCACGGCGGAAGAATGAGCCGGGGATCTTGCCCGCGGCGTAGTGGCGCTCCTCGACGTCGACCGTGAGAGGCAGGAAGTCGACATCGCGTACGTTGCCGGCGGTCGCGGTGCAGAGGACCATGGTCTCTCCTGCGCGTACGACGACCGCTCCGCTCGCCTGTCGGGCGAGCTTGCCCGTCTCGAATGAAATCTCCGTGCCGCCGACTTCCGCCGAGACGCGCTTGACGTCAAACATGCTCATATGTTGTGCTCCTTCAGCCGCCCGGTTGACGGCCTTTCGCTTAAGAACTCTCGTTCTCTGTCCCGCGCGATGTTAGCGGTCGCTCTCATACCTGCGCGGCCTCCCGCCGTTGGGACTTGCAATGGGCGGCTTGATGGTCGAACCTACGACCTGTGAACGCGAGCGGGAGGCTCTCACTCACGGGGTTCTGCGCCGCAGTGGCGCTGTTCGCCTGCGCGCCCGCCGCCAACGGGGCCATCCCCGGCATCCCCGAGCAGGACGGGGACACCAACGGCGCCACGACGGACATCGCCTGCACCGTGCAGGGAGCGGGCCCGAACGCCGGCGAGCGCCACTGCTCCGGGCGAGTTCCTCACCTTCGACGGGACCCCGATCGACATCACCGTGGCCTTCCCGCCCGCTCCCGGCTCAGGGCCGGACGGCAACTTCGCGGTCGTCGGCCAGTTTCACGGCTGGGGCGGGTCCAAGACCCTTCCCACGGCCGGCGGCGCCCAGCAGTGGCTCGACGCGGGCTACGCCTTCTTCTCCATGAGCGACCGCGGATGGGGCCAGTCATGCGGTGCGAGCGACCCTCAGAAGCTGATGCCGGTCTGCGCCGAGGGCTACAACCACCTGATGGACACCCGGTTCGAAGTCCGTGACGCCCAGGAGGTATTCGAGGCGCTCGCCGACCGCGACGCGACCGGCGCCACGGCCGCGAACGAGGGCCTGATCGATCCCGCAGCGGATCGGCGTACATGGCGGCTCCTACGGCGGCGGCCTTTCGATGGCGCTGGCCGCGCTGAAGAACCGGGAGATGCACGCGGAGAACACGATCGTCCCCTGGATCAGCGAGGGCGGCAAGGCGATGCAGATCGCCGCCGCGCAGCCCGACATCCCGTGGACCGACCTCTCCTACTCCCTCGCCCCCAACGGCTACACGCTCGACTACGTCGAGGACGCTCCCTACCGGCGCCACCCGGCCTCGGGCCAGGCGCACATCGGGGTCTTGAAGAAGTCGTGGGTGAACCTCCTCTACACGACCGGCCAGGCCCTGTCGAACTACGCCGGCCCGGGCACCGGGCCGATGGGGGGCGTGGACCCGGACGCGGACCTGAACGGCTGGTACACCCGCGCCGACACCGTCGGCGAGCCCTACGACGGCGATCCGATCGTCCGAGGACATGGTCAACGAGCTCACGGCGCACCACTCGAGCTACTACATCGACGACATGCCGGCGCCCGCCCCGCTCCTGATCTCCAACGGCTGGACCGATGACCTCTTCCCCGCCGACGAGGCCATCCGCTTCTACAACCGGACACGAACCCGGCACCCAGGCACGCCGATCTCGCTGATCTTCACCGACCACGGACACGCGCGGGGCGCCGGCAAGCCCGAGGACTCCGAGTTCCGGAACCAGGAGCTCCACGCCTGGTTCGATCACTACGTCAAGGGCTCGGGACCGGAGCCCTTCGACGGGGTCCAGACGCTGACGCAGAGCTGCCCGAGCGACGACGCCACGCCCTCCGGTGGCGCCAACGGTCCGTTTGCCGACGCCGACGTCGACGATCCGTTCCAGGCCCCGAGCTGGGCGGCAATGGCCCCCGGCGAGGTCCGGTTCAGCGACGACACGGACACGACCATCACACCGACTCCGGGTAACCCCGGGGCCGCGGCAGCCTGGGACCCGCAGGGCTCGATGGACGATCCCTGCACGACGGCGGACGCCACCGACGTTCCCGGCACCGCGTCCTACCGCCTCGATCCGGTCCCGGCCGGCGGCGTCACGCTGATGGGCTCGCCCACTGTGATCGCGGACATCAACACCACCGGCGCCAACAACCAGATTGCGGCGCGGCTGATCGACGTTGACCCGATGAGCGGAGATGGCGTGCTCGTGGCTCGCGCGCTGTACCGGCCCGACGTCAATGGCGATGCCACCCCCACGGCCCAACTCTTCCAGCTTCACCCCAACGGCTACCACTTCGCGGACGGGCACGAGATCAAGCTCGAGCTGCTCTCGCAGGACAGCCCCTACGGCCGTCCCTCGAACGGCCAGACCGCCGTCACGATCGCCGATCTCGAGCTGCGCCTACCCGTCATCCAGGCGCCGGGCGCGCTGGGCGGGTTCGTGACGACGCCCGGTGAGAAGGTTCTGCCCCCCGGCTACGAGCTGGCGGCGGACTTCGTCCCCCTGAGCGGCGGAGACTTCGACGGCGACGGCATCCCGAACGCGAGCGACTCGTGCCCCACCGTCCACGGCCAGGGCTCTGCCAACGGCTGCCCCGGCGCACCCGGCGACACCGACCGCGATGGCATCCCGAACTCCCGGGACCTATGCCCGACCGTGATCGGGATCGCCGACAACAACGGCTGCCCCCAGGCCGAGCCCAAGTCCACGAAGCGCAAGAAGTGCAAGAAGCGGAAGGCGAAGAAGAAGTCAGCGGCCTCCGCCAAGAAGAAGAAGTGCAAGCGGAAGAAGAAGCGGAAGTAGCCGCCTAGGCGTCGTCAGGCGCGCCGGCGAAGGCGAGCGCCTCGGCCGGTTTGTCGAACCCCTTCAGCATGGCCAGCAACTCGTCGCGCATGCGTATGACGTAGTAGACGACGCGATCGACGGACACACCGCTTCCCTCGCCCCGGCCGATGAAGCGCGCCCGGGCCACGATGGTGTCATCGCCCTCCCAGAGGATCTCCTCGAGATCGAGGGTCAGTTCCTCCCAGGTCGAGCGGAACGATTCCCAGACGATGCGGACCTCGTCGCGCCCGCGGTAGACCTCTTTGTCGAACGGTAGATCCGGCAGGCGAATCAGCAGGTGCCACTCGATCTCGGGGTGAAGCGTCTGCAGAGAGCGTTCGAGGTCGCCGCGGCTGAATGCATCGAAACCCGCCAGGGCCGATCTCAGATTGGCGCTGGGCTGCGCGTCCGGATCGCTCACCGGCTCGGGCGCTAGCGCCGCAGGCCGAGCTCGGTGACCAGGGAGCGGTAGCGCTCGAGGTCGTTGCGCTCGAGGTAGCGCAGCAGCCGCCGGCGGCGGCCGACCATCTTCAGCAGGCCGACGCGCGAGTGGTGGTCCTTGACGTGGGTGCGCAGGTGCTCGGTCAGCTCGTTGATGCGTTCGGTGAGCATCGCGACCTGGACCTCGGGCGAGCCCGTGTCCTTGTCCTGGCGGCCGTGCTTGCCGACCAGCTCCTGCTTCTTGTCCTTCGTCAGCGGCATCGAGCGGGGAAGGTTAGCTACTCGCGCTCGTAGCTCGCACAGACCTCGCGAGCCTCGACCACGTCGCGCTTCATCTGGCTGATCAGGTCCTCGACGCTCGGGAAGCGCTTCTCCCCGCGGAGCCGCTTGACGAAAGCGACGCGCAGGTTCTGGCCATAGAGGTCCTCGTCGAAGTCGATCAGGTGCGCTTCGATCAGCAGGCCGCGCCCCGTCTCGAACATCGGGCGGACGCCCACGTTGACCGCGGCGGGGACGCCGTTGGCGAAGGCGGCGAAGACGCCGTGCCCGGGAACGACCAGCGCGTCGTCTGGCACGAGATTCGCCGTCCGGAACCCGAGCTCCCTTCCCCGCTTGTCGCCTTCCACGACCGGCCCCTCGACCATGAACGGCGCGCCGAGGCACTTCATCGCCTGCTCGACGTTCCCGGCCGCGATCAGCGCCCTGATCTGAGTCGAGCTGACGGTTTCGCCGTCGACCTCGACCAGGGGCACCACTCGGGTCTCGAACTCGTCACGAGAGGCAAGCATCTCCGGTGTCCCCTTGGCCTTCGCTCCGAACCGGAAGTTCTCACCAACCGAGACCACCTTGGCGCCAAGCTGAGCGAGCAAAACCTCCTCGATGAACTGCTCGGCCGACTTCGACGAGAACTCCTTGTCGAAGGGGATCACGACCAGCTCCTCGACCCCAAGCCCGTCGATGACGTCGCGCTTGACCTTGAACGGCTGGATCAGCTTCGGCGCCGCCTCCGGATGTATGACCTGGACCGGATGGGGATCGAAGGTGAGCACCGTGTCCGCGTCGTCGATCACGGCCTGGTGCCCCAGATGCACCCCGTCGAACGTCCCGATCGCGACGTGGCGATCGCGCGGCTCGGCGTCGGGGAGCTTTGTGACCTGGATGCTCATGTCAGGACGACCTCAGGCCGCAGATTGTCACCATCGACCCGCGCAATTGCCACGACCCGCCCATCGTGCGTCAGGCGGACGCGTTCCTCCGCGGGGAGTGCCCCGGTCCCCCGAAGGACAGTCCCAAATGCGCTGTTGTCCTGAGGGGGACCGGGGTGATCCCCGCGGCGGATTGCGACCCCATTTCCCACCCGGTCGGCTTCGTCGCCGTCGAGCGGCCGTTCGGGCAGAAAGGCCATCAGGTCTTCGACCGGGATCTCTTGATCATCCGAGTCCGGGACGGCGAACGGGCCGATCGCGGTGCGGCGCAGCGATTCGCAGTAGGCGTCCTCGAGCGTCTCGATCAGCGTGCGAATGTAGGTGCCCGAGGAGCACTCGATCTCGAAGGTCGCTCGCTCGTCATCGCTCTCCATGAGTTCGGCTCGGTGGATCAGGACCGTGCGAGTCGGAGTTTCGATGGACTCGCCGCGGTGGGCCTTCTTGTAGAGACGTTCCCCCTCGACCTTGACGGCCGACGTCATCGGGACCTGCTGGGTCACCTCGCCGGTCGGCAGCTCCAGGCTCTCCGGGATCCGGCCGGTCTCGCTCAGCTCGCCGTCCGGGTCGCCGGTGGTCGAGCGCCAGCCGAGGCGGGCGGTGGCGACGTATGTCTTCGGCAGGTCGAGGAGGTAGCGCTGGAGGCGGGTGGCCCGGCCCAGCAGGACGATCAGCAGGCCCGTCGCGAACGGGTCCAGCGTGCCGGCATGGCCGACCTTGCCCTCGTGCTCGCGTCGCACCCGCGCCACGACGTCGTGGGAGGTGATCCCGGCCGGCTTGTCCACCAGCAGGGCGCCGCTCAAAGCTGGGCCGCAACCTCGGCCCGCAGGAACTCGACGACCTCGTCGTACGGAAGATCCGTGCCGAAACCCGAGGCGCGCTGGTGGCCGCCGCCTCCGTTCTTGCGGGCGATCGCGGAGACGTCGACCTTGCCGTCCGTCGAGCGCAGGCTGACCTTGCGGGCGGCGCGTCCGGTCTCGCGCTGGTCGCGCACGACCGCCGCGACCGCGGTGCCGTCGAGGGTGCGGAGGTGGTCAATGATGCCCTCGGTCAGAGACTCGTCGGCGCCGGTCTGCTCGTAGTCCTCGTTGGAGATGTAGGTGACCGCCAGCGTGCCGTCGTGGATCTGGATGTTCTCCAGCGCCCTGGCGACGAGCCGCAGCTTCTCGATCGGCACGTGCTCGTAGAGCCGGCGGTAGACGTCGTTGACGTCCACCCCGGCCTCGACCAGGGCGGCGGCCATTCGGTGCGAGCGCGCGTCGGTGTTGTCGTACATGAACTTGCCCGTGTCGGTCACCAGGCCGACGTAGAGCGCGTCGGCGATCTCGTGCGTCAGCTGGACCCCGAGCGAGCTGACCAGGTCGAACACGATCTCCGCGGTGGAGGAAGCCTCGACGTCAACGAGGTTGATCGTGCCGAAGCGGGTGTTGTCGTGGTGGTGGTCGATGTTGAGCATCGGGTTGCCGTTGTTCTGGAGCCAGTCGACCGGCATCCGGTCGATGTTTCCGCAGTCGAGGAACACGACCGTGCGGTCCGCCAGGTCCACCGGGGCCTCGTGGAAGACCTCCTCCAGCTGCAGGAACCGGTACTCGACCGGCAGCGGAAACTCCTTCGAGGCGAGAAACATCACCGAGTCCTTGCCGAGCGCCTTGAGGATCTGGTTCATCGCGAGCAGCGATCCGAGCGCGTCGCCGTCGGGGTTCTCGTGGGTGGTGAGAAGGAAGCGGTCCGAGGTGCGCAGCTCCTCAGCGACCTTCTCAAGATCGGTGCCCACCTCCGACTGCACGGGCCTCACTCGTCGAGCAGCCGAGAGATGCGAACGCCGCGATCCACGCTCTCGTCGTAGTGGAAGGTCAAGGTCGGCGTTCGCTTCATCCGCATTGCGCTCGCGATCTTGCCCTGCAGGAAGCCGTGCGCGGACTTCAGCCCCTCGAGCGTCTGGTCCCGCTGCTCCTGGTCGCCGAGCACGCTCACGTGCACGCGCGCGGTACGCAGGTCTGGAGAGGTGTCTACGCCGGTCACTGTCACGAATCCGATTCGAGGATCCTTGAGCTCCGTCGTGATCGCCTCGCCGAGGACCTCACGAATCGCCTCGTTGACGCGCCTCAGTCGGGCAGAAGGCATCCCCTCAGCCACGTTAACAGCACAGCCGCGCCAGGCGGGCCGGGCTAGCCGCGGAGATCCTCCAGGCTCAGCAGCTCGCGCTCGAAGGAGCACCCTTCGGGGCAGCGGCTCTCGATGAAGCGCTCCATCCCGTCGCCGCGGTCCCGCACGTCACCGCCGCCCACGAGCGAGCAGAGGAGCGTGGATCGCTGCCACTTGTCATGGCCGTCGATCTCCGCGACGGCGGCACCGAAGCGCTTGCGCAGCTGTTCCTTCAGCGACTTGACGAGCTTGCGCTTGCCCTTCAGGTCCTGGACCTCGCCGAAGTGCAGCCGCACCTCCACCAGGTACACGAACGCGGCCACCCGCTATTCGAGCGTCTTCTCGACCTGCTTGGTCTCGAAGAACTCGAGGACGTCGTCCTCCTTGACGTCGGCATAGCCCTCGAGCACGATGCCGCACTCGAGGCCCTCCTCGACCTCCTCGACGTTCTCCTTGAAGCGGCGCAACGAGCCGACCCGGCCCGTCCAGATGATCGTGCCGTCGCGGACCAGTCGCACCTGGGCGGTGCGGGTGGCCTTCCCGTCGCTGACCTGGCAGCCGGCGATCGTGCCGACCCTCGATGCCTTGAAGGTCTGCAGAATCTCGGCCTGGCCGAGCGCCTGCTCGACCTCCTCCGGCTCGAGCATTCCCTCCATCGCGGCCCGGAGGTCCTCGGTGACCTTGTAGATGACGGTGTAGGTGCGGACGTCGACGCCCTCTCGGTCCGCGGCGCGCTTCGCCTCGGTGAGCGGGCGGACATTGAAGCCGATGACGATCGCCTCGGAGGCGGAGGCCAGCATCACGTCCGATTCGTTGATGCCTCCGGTCTGCGCGTGGATGACGTTGACCGGGACCTGGTCCTGCGGCAGCTTGGCGATCTCGTCCTCGAGCGCCTCCAGCGAGCCGGCGACGTCGGCCTTGAGCACGATGTTGAGCTCCTTGAGCTCGCCCTCGCGCGCCTTCTCGAAGACCTCCTCGAGCGTGACCTTGCGGGTCTGGCGGCGGGCGACCTGCTCGTTCTTCAGGCGGGTCTCGCGCTCCTGCGCCATTGAGCGGGCGCGGCGCTCGTTCTCCACGACCTGGACGTGCTCGCCGGCATCGGCGACGCCGTCGAAGCCCAACACCTCGACCGGCATACCGGGAGTTGCCGTCTCGACGCGCTCGCCGGTGTGGTCGAGCATCGCGCGTACCTTGCCCCACTGGGCGCCTGCGACAACGGCGTCCCCGATCCGGAGCGTGCCCCGCTGGACGAGGACGCCGGTGACGGGACCGCGACCGGGATCCAGCTCGGACTCGATCACGGCGCCGGAGGCCGGAGCGTCGGGATTGGCGCCGAGCTCCTCGAGGTCGGTGACCAGGACGATCATCTCGAGCAGGTTGTCGAGGCCGTCCTTGGTCTTGGCCGAGACGTCGGCGTAGACGGTGTCCCCGCCCCACTCCTCGGGATTGAGGTCGTGGCCTGCAAGCTCGGTGCGCACCCGATTCGGGTCGGCCCCCTCCTTGTCCACCTTGTTGACCGCGACGAGCATCGGGACGTCCGCGGCGCGGGCGTGGTCGATCGCCTCGAGCGTCTGCGGCATCACGCCGTCGTCGGCGGCGACGACGATCACGGCCACATCGGTGACCTTGGCGCCGCGGGCGCGCATGGCGGTGAAGGCCTGGTGGCCCGGGGTGTCGAGGAAGGTGATCGTCTTGCCGTCGTGGCTGACCTGGTATGCGCCGATGTGCTGCGTGATCCCGCCCGCCTCACCGGCCGCCACCTGGGTCTGGCGGATCGCGTCCAGCAGCGAGGTCTTGCCGTGATCGACGTGGCCCATCACGGTGACCACCGGCGGCCGGTCCTGCAGGTCGGCGTCTTCGTCGAGCTCCTTCGGCTCCTCGACGACCTCCTCCGCCGCGGTGACGATCTCGACCTTCCGATCGAACTTCTTCGCGATCGCCTCGATCGAGTCGTCGGAAAGGGTCTGGGTCAGCGTGGCCATCTCGCCACCCTCCATCAGGGCCTTGATCACCTCGGATGACCCGAGTCCGAGCGACTCGGCGACCTCCCGCACGGTGGCACCGGCGTTGACCTTGTTGGTCGGCGCCTCCTCCGGTGCCTTCTGCGTCGTATCGGGCTCCTCCAGCAGCGGCTTGCGGCGGCGTCCGCCGCGGCGGCGCGGGGGCCTCGGAGGCGGCTGGCTCTTCGCAAGATGGTCGCGGCGGGCGGCCTGGGAGTCGATCACGACCCGGCGGCGCTTCTTGCCGCCCGCGCCGCCGCCACCGCCGTCGGGACGACGGGCCGGACGCTGCGGCACCGGCCGCCCGGCAGCGCCGTCACCCGAGGCCGCGTCAGCCTTGGATGGGTCTGTCGGCGCGGCGTCTGTGTCCCCCTTCGCCCGTGGCGGCTTGGTGGCCTTCGCGGGCTTGGCCTTCGCCTTGGCCTTCGGCTTCGCGCTTCGCCTCGGCCGCACCTGAGCCGTTCCCGGCCTTGAGCGCGGCCAGGGCATCCGATTCCTCGACGCTCGACTGAGCCGCCTTCGCCTCGATCCCCGCGGCCTTGAGCGCGGCGAGGACCTCCTTGCTGGTCAGGCCCTTGGCCTTGGCAATCTCGTGAACGCGCTTCTTCGCCAACTCTCCGGCCTACTCCCCGCTGTCTTCTTCCCCATCGGCGGCTGCCTTCACGGCCGCCTCCTGCTGGTCGACGATGCCCTCCTCCTCCGACGCAAGCTCCTCGCCGGAGTCGTCGCCCGACTCCTCGGCCTCGGCCTCCGCGGCGGGCGCCTCGTCGGCGTCGTCGTCGCCCGAGGTGTCGTCGGACGTGTCATCCGAGGTGTCGTCAGAGGTGTCATCGGACGTGTCGTCGGCCTCTTCCTCGGCAGCCTCTTCCGCCTCAGCCGCCGGCTCCTCCTCGGCGGCCTCCTCGTCGCCGTCCCTCATCCTCTTCAGCCTCTTCGCCGGTCGTCCTCTTCGTCGGCCTCGTCGGCCTCGGCTCCCGCCTCGGCGGCCTCGGCCTCGGCGGCCGCTCGCGGCCTCGGCAGCGGCGGCCTCGGCCCGCTCCGCCTCCGCCGCGGCCGCGGCCGCCTGCTCGTCGAACTCCGCCTCGGCCGGCTCGACGATCGCCTTCACCTCGTCCTCAGCGGCGTCCGGGTTGGAGAGGACCGTGATCTGGTCGTCGCTGAGCCCGTCGAGGACGGCGACCTGGTTGGTCTTGAACCGGGCCAGGGACTGGTGCTGGGGCAGCCCGCAGTACTGGGAGGCCTCGAGCGCGGCGTTCGGGCAGCGGCGGCCCGTGGTCAGCACCGCCATGCAGCGGCCGTCGGCGGCCTCCTCGCCCTCGTACTCGATGTCGTCCTCGTTCTGGGCGAACTCGGTCTCGGAGGTGATGTCCACCTTCCAGCCGGTCAGGCGGGCGGCGAGGCGAGCGTTCTGCCCGTCGCGCCCGATCGCCAGCGAGAGCTGGTCGTCGGGGACGATGACCGTCGCCTCCTTGGTCTCGTCCTCCACCAGGACCTCGCGGACGCGGGCCGGCGAGAGCGCCTTCGCCACGAAGCGGGCGGGCTCCTCGTTGTAGGGAATGATGTCGATCTTCTCGCCGCGCAACTCGGAGACGACCATGCGCACGCGCGAGCCTCGCGGCCCGACGCAGGCGCCGACCGGGTCCACCCCGTCGGCGTGCGAGATCACGGCGATCTTCGAGCGCCAGCCCGGCTCGCGAGCGACGCCGGTGATCTCGACGAGGCCGTCGGCGATCTCCGGCACCTCGAGGGCGAACAGCTTCTTGATCAGCTCGGGATTGCGGCGCGAGACGACGATGCTCGGGCCCTTGTTCTCGGCCGAGACGTCGGTGATCACGGCCTTGACCCGCATGCCGTGGTCGTAGCGCTCGTTGTAGACCTGCTCGGAGCGGGGAAGCAGTGCCTCGACCCGCTCGCGCAGCTGAACCAGCGTGTAGCGGTTGTCGGACTGCTGGATGATCCCGGTGACCAGCTCGCCGACGCGGTCCTTGTATTCCTCGTACATCATCCCGCGCTCGGCCTCGCGGATCCGCTGGAGGATCACCTGCTTGGCCGTCTGGGCGGCGATGCGCCCGAAGTTGTCCGGGGTGACGTCGCTGCGCTTGATGTCGCCGAGGAAGGGCTCGAGCCTCTCGGGCTCGAGCTCGGGCTCGGCCGGCTCACGCCGCTCGCCTGTCTCGGGGTCGACCTGGCTCTTGGGAAGCAGGTCGCGGTCGATCTCCTCGCCGCGCGCCTCGGCCTCCTCGGCCGCGACGATCTGCGCCTCGAACTGCTCGTCGAGCAGCCGCTGCTCGAGGTCCTCGGGGACCTTCAGCTCGAAGACGCGGAAGTCGGCGCTGGAGTGGTCGAGCTCGACGGTCGCGTACTTGGCGGCACCGGGGGTCTTCTTGTAGGCGGAGAGCAGGGCGTCCTCCAAGGCGTCCATCAGGGTGTCGGACGCGATCCCCTTCTCCTGCTCGAGCGTCTTGACGGCGTCAACGATCTCCTGAGTCACGCGGCCACCTCCGATGTGTCGGGCAACAGATTCGAGCGGCGGATCGCCGCCAGGGGGATTCTCTGAGGGCCGTCGCCGGAGTCGACGCTGATCTGCTCGTCGTCAGCGTCCGCCAGCCGGCCGGTGAAGCTCCGTGTGGCCGTGCACGTCCTCGGTCGTCTTGACGCGGACGCGGCGGCCGATGAAGCGGCGAAAGTGCTCGGGCTTGGTCAGCGGGCGCTCGGGCCCCGGGGAGGCAACCTCCAGCGACCATTCCTCGAGCAGGTCGGGGAAGTGCTTGGTGACCCGCTCGCACAGCGCCAAGTCGACGCCCTCGGGGCTGTCGATCACCAAGCGCAGGCGCTCGGCGGCGGCCTGCTCGAGCGCGACCAGCTCGACGTCGGGCTCGACGTCGCTGCAGCCTGGTCTCGATATTCGTTTCGATCTGCTTCAGCTCTCTCTCGTTCATTTCGCTCTTTTCCTCGCCTGCAACCGGCTCAGTGCCCAAAAAAAGGCGGGCGCTCGCCCACCTTTCGACAACGGGATATCCGGTGCGAAAAAAGGTCCTTCGCGGGCGAGTATAGCCCCGCGCTCACGCCTCGATCAAGAGGGTGACCGGGCCGTCGTTCACCAGCGCGACCCCCATGCACGCGCCGAACACTCCCTTCTTCGGCGCCGAGCCGCTCGCAGAAGCGGTCGTACAGCGGCTCGGCCTGCTCGCCGGGGGCGGCATCGAGGTAGCTCGGCCGGTTGCCCTTGCGGGCGTCGCCGTAGAGCGTGAACTGGCTGACGCAGAGGACCTCCCGGTCGCCGAGCGGCTCGTTCATCATCGCCGTCCGCGTCGTCGAAGATCCGCAGCTTGGAGACCTTGTCGGCGAGCCTGTCGGCCTCGGCCTCGGTGTCCTCGCGCGAGATCCCCAGCAGCACCAGCATCCCCAGGCCGATCTGCGACACGCGTTCGCCCTCGACGTCAACCGCCGCCTGGCTCACCCTCTGGACCAGCGCCCTCATCCGCTAATCGGCACGCTCGGCAGCCTCCAGGGCCTCCTCGGGCGAATCGAAGGACCGGGCGGTGACGACGAGCCCCTCCTCGTCCATGACCACAAGCCAGGTGACCGAGGCCGTCAGGTCCATCTCGCTGGCGCTGCCGTGGGTGGTCAGCTCCGTCGGCACGATGACGGTGTCCTCGCCGACCGAGATGAACGCCTGCGGCTCGACCCGAAGGTCCATCGCCTCGATCTGGGCCTCAAACGCCTCTCGGATCTGCTGCCTTCCTCGGAGTAAGTCGGTCTCGGCCCGGGAGAGAAACGGCTCCAGGGTCGCGTCGTCCCGAAAGATTTCGAACGTCGCGTCGAGGTCCCGGCGGTTGAAGGCCTCGTAGCTCCTGCGCAGCCTTTCGACATGGGCCTCCGACATCAGCCGGAAGTATCCCGCGTGGGGTCGATCAGCCGCGCGCGAGGCGCTCGCGGTAGATGCGGTAGTCGCGGCGATCCGGGCGCAGGTTCGAAGCCAGCGCCAGGTGATGGCGGGCCCGGGCGGTGTCGCCGGTCTTGCTGAGCGCGCGGCCGAGGCAGAAGTGCGCGAAGTCGTTGACGGGATGCGTCTCGACGACGGCCTCGAACTCGGCGGCGGCCTCCCGGTAGCGGTGGCTGCGGAACAGCGCGCGGCCGAGCGCCTCGCGGACCGAGCTCTTCTCCGGCGCGCGCTTTGCGACCTCGCTCAGTGGCACCGTCGCCTGCTCGAAGTCCCCGTCCTCGAGCAGCTCGACGCCCCTCCTATAGAGGCTGTAATCCGACTCAGACGGGTTCAGATCCTGACGATCGCTCATTCATATCCAGTGTACGAGGGGCCGCCCGCAGCGATTCGACCCGGTCCAGGATCGCGTCGGCGACCTGCTCCTTCGAGGAAAGAGGGACGGGGTGCTCCCCGTCGCGCTCGACGATGGTGACCTCGTTCTCGGCCGACTCGAAGCCGATCTCCGGGCGCGAGACGTCGTTGAGGACGATCGCGTCCGCCCCCTTGCGCTCGAGCTTGGCGCGGGCCCGGTCCAGACCCTCACCGGTCTCGGCTGCGAAGCCCGACGATCGTCTGGCCGTCGCGCCTGCGGGCCGTGAGCGCCGCGAGGATGTCGTGGGTCGGCTCGAGGTCCAGCTCCAGCTCGCCGGAGACCTCCCGGTGGATCTTCTGGTCGGCGGCGTCTCGCGGACGGAAGTCGGCGGGGGCGGCGGCCATCAGCAGGACGTCGGCGGACTCGAACTCGGCGGCCAGCGCCTGCTCCAGCTCGGCCGCGGTCTCGACGTCCACCCGCCGCACGCCCGACGGCGCATCGAGGTTGACGTTGGCGGCGACGAGCGTCACCTCCGCTCCCCGCTGGGCCGCGCGCTCCGCGAGTGCGAGGCCCATCCGGCCGCTCGAGCGGTTGCCGATGAACCGGACCGGGTCGATGGGCTCGCGGGTGCCGCCGGCGGAGACCAGGACCCGAAGGCCGTCCCACGGCCCGCTCGCACGGGGCAGCGCTGCCTTGACCGCGTCGAGCAGTCGCTCGGGGTCCGGCAGGCGCCCGACGCCGTGCTCTCCTCGGGACGCGAGCGCTCCAGTGTCCGGATCGATCACGGTGATGCCGCGCTCGCGCAGCGTTGCCAGGTTGGCCTGCGTCGCGGCGTCGCGATACATGCGGTCGTTCATCGCCGGAGCGACGAGCCGCGGACCGGTTGCCGCGAGGAAGGAGGTGGTCACCATCGAATCGGCGATCCCCGTCGCGAGCTTCGCGATGGTGTTGGCGGACGCCGGGGCGACGATGTAGGCGTCGGCGTTCGCGACGACCTCGAGGTGGCCGATCGGGTCGTGGTCCGGAGCGGGATCTCCGGGGAAGGCGCCGCGCATCGGGTCGCGCTCGAACTCGTCGCGCAAGACCGGCGCGCCGACGATTCCCTCGAAGCTCGCGGGTCCGACGAACTTCTCGGCCGCGGGTGTCATCAGGACCCGGACGGCATGCCCCTCCTTGGTCGCCAGCCGCGCGAATTCGAGCGCCTTGTAGGCCGCGATGCCTCCGCTGACTCCGAGCAGGATGCGGGCCATCAGCCCTCCCGAGTAGCTAGTCCTTGTACTCGTACTTGATCTTGCCCTCCGCCAGCTCCTCGAGCGAGATGGTCAGGTAGTTGCCTGAGCCGGTCTCGACCATCGGCGGTGTGTACTCGCCGTAGGCGCCTTCGGAGAGCGAGTGGTAGTACGCGTTGATCTGGCGCGCACGCTTCGCAGCCACCAGCACGGCGGCGTAGTGCGAGTCGGTGTGCTCCAGAAGTTTGTCGACGCGGGGCTTGATCACTCCGAGGAGTGTAGGGGTAGCTCCCCGCGGACGAGACGCTCGAGCTCCGACGCCGCTTTTTGCACATCGTCGTTCACGATCTTGTGTGAGAACTCCTCCTGCGCGGCGAGCTCTCCTTCGGCCGTCTGCAGCCGCGCGTCGATCGCCTCCTCCGAGTCCGTTCCTCGCTCCCGCAGACGCTCGCGCAGTGCCTCGGGGTTGGGCGGAGCGATGAAGATCAGCACGGCCTCGGGCTTCTCCTTCCGAACCTGACGAGCGCCCTGCAGCTCGATCTCGAGGACCACGGACTTCCCCGCCGCCAGCCGGTCCTCGACCGCCGACCGCAGCGTCCCGTAGCGATTGCCGCTGTACGTGGCGTGTTCGAGAAAGTCGTCCTCGCGCACGCGATGCTCGAAGTCCGCCTTGGGTGAGGAAGTTGTACTCGCGGCCATCCTGTTCACCGGCCCTGGGCTCGCGTGTGGTCGCGGAGACCGACAGCTCGAGCTCTGGGACCGCGTCCAGCAGCTTCGCGATCAGCGTCCCCTTCCCGACCCCCGACGGGCCCGTGATGACGAACACCTTCCCCGACTCGGTCAACGACCCGACCCTAGTGGGAAGGGCGAACGGAATGCGCGTGGAGTGCGGCGTTACCTGCGGAGCTGGGTGACGAGCTCGCCGCGCTGGCGCTCGGAGAGTCCGCCGATGGTCTTCGACGGAGAGATCCGGCACTGGTTCAGGATGCGGTTCGTCTTGACCCGGCCGTACTTCGGGACCGCCATCAACATGTCCACGACCTTGGCGGTCTGGACGTATTCCGGTGGATCTAGGAGCAGAGTCTGGATCTTGACCTTGCCCGCCTTCAGGTCCTTCTTCAGCTTGGCCCGAGCCGAGCGAATGTCGTTGGCCCTCTTGAGGGCCTCCATTCTCTGGTCCAGTGACCTCTCGGGAGCGGCGTTGGCGGAGGGCTGAACCGGAGCCTTCATCAAGGGCGGCAGTATATCCGCGGCTCGGCGATGCGTTCACAGGTTTTCGGGCTTTGCGAAAAAAAGTCCGTGGAACTTCCGGCTAACCGGCGACAACGTCCTCCATCAGCTCGGACGCGATCCGCTCGCCGGCCATCGGATCACGGAAGCTCTCTGTGCCGACTGCAACGACCTCGGCGCCGGCGTCGATCAAATCCCTGGCGTGCCGTCCGGTCGCGACCCCCCCCATCCCGACGATCGGGATGGACACCGCGGCTGCGACCTGGCGGACCTGGGTCAGCGCGATCTCACGGACGGCTGCCCCCGACAGCCCGCCGGACCCGGCGCCGACGCGGAACTCGCCGCCGGCGGCGCCCACCGTCTCCGGGTGGACCGTGTTGATGAGCGAAACCGCGTCTGCCCCGCCGGCCTCGGCGGCCGCGGCGATCGGTGCGGGGTCCTCGACGTTCGGGGAGAGCTTGACGATCAGGGGCGTCCGGGTGAGCGGCCGCAGCCTCTCCATCAGAGAGCGGGTTTCATCGGGGGAGCCGCCGATCAGCAGTCCCGACTCGACGTTGGGACAGGAGACGTTCAGCTCCAGGCCGGCGACCTCGTCGCGCGCGGCGACTCCCTCGACCAACCGGGCGAACTCGTCGTGGCTCGTCGCCATCACCGAGACGATCAGCGGCACCGGCAGCTCGGCGAGCTGCGGCAGGTCGGCCGAGAGGAAGCCCTCGAGCCCCTTGTTCGGAAGCCCGATCGAGTTGACCATCCCGTTCGGGGTCTCATAGATCCGCGGGGGCGGGTTGCCCGGTCGCGGCTCCGGGGTGATCGTCTTGGAGACGAAGGCGCTGAACGGAAACCGCTCGTTGAGCTCGTCCCCGAAGGCCCGCCGGGCCGCGATCGCATCGAAGGTCCCCGACCCGTTGATGACCGGGTGGCGCAACTCGATGCCACAGAAGTCGATCAATGCCCCGACCCGGGTACCAGCGCCGTCTCGACCTGATCGCCGCGGACGACGGGGCCGTCCACGCAGAGGCGCATGTATCCGCCGGCGGCGAGAGGGACCGCGCACCCGAAGCAGGCGCCGAAGCCGCAGGCCATCGGGGCCTCCATCGCCAGCTCCGAGGGCAGACCCCGCTCGGCGCACATGGCCCGCACCGCCTCGAGCATCGCCGGGGGGCCGCAGGCGTAGATCGCGGCGCTGTCGGCGTCATCCCCCTTCAGCAGCACCGAGAGCAGGTCGGTGACGAAGCCACGGTGCCCGGTGTGTCCGTCCTCGGAGGCGAGCCGGACCTCGCTGCAGTCGAAGAGCTCGAGCCCGCCGGAGTTGGCCTCGTCGCGAAAGCCGAGCAGGACCCGGGACGCGATCCCGGCGCCGACGAGCTGGCGTCGCCAGATCGCCAGGGGCGCGATCCCGATGCCGCCGCCGACGAGGATCGCTCCGGCGGCGCCGGGCACGACCTCGCCCGGTGGGCTGAACGGGCGGCCGAGTGGACCGGTGATGAAGAGCCGTTCGCCGGCCTCGAGGGAGGCCAGCCGCTCGGTTCCCGGGCCGACCGCCTGGACGAGGAAGTCGAGCCTCAACCCGTCGCCCTCGGGGGCGCAGTCCGCCACCGAGAACGCGCGGCCGAGATACGGGCGGCCGTCCTCCCCACCCCAGTCCCGCTCCGCGGCCAGCATGTAGAACTGACCGGCCGCCGGCTCGGGTCCGGACTCGTCGCGAACCGAGAAGATCCGGTAGCCCCCGCTCTCGAGGTTCCGGGTCACCTCACACGCCCGCCTCCCGAACGGCGCCTCCACCCGCTGACCCAGCGGGGACGCGACCTGCCTGCTCACTGGCTCGGCACCTCGGCGGGCGGCCGGTGGAGGTCCTGGAGGGCGACCACGTCGACGTCCCCCTCGACCTGGGCGAAGATCGCGCGAGCCGCCGCGGAGGCGCCGGTCATGGTGGTTATGCAGGGGATGCCGTGGCGGACCGCTTCGCTGCGGATCTCGTATCCGTCGGTGCGGGCGCCGCTGCCGGTCGGCGTGTTGATGAGCATGTCCACCTCTCCGCTGCGGATGCAGTCCACGACGTGAGGCGAACCCTCGGCGATCTTGTTGATCTTCCGCACCGGCACGCCCATCGCCGAAATCGCCTGGGCGGTGCCGCCGGTCGCGATCACCTTGAAGCCGAGGTCGTGGAAGCGCGTGGCGATCTGGGTGGCCGCCGGCTTGTCCGAATCGGTGACGCTGATGAAGATCGTGCCCTTCTCCGGGAGGGCGACGCCCGCCGCCGCCTGGGCCTTGCCGAAGGCGGTCGGGAAGTCCGCGGCGATGCCCATCACCTCGCCGGTGCTCCGCATCTCCGGGCCCAGGACCGCATCGGCGCCGGCGAAGCGGGCGAAGGGAAGGACGGCCTCCTTGACGCTGATGTGGTCCGGCTGCTCGCTGGGCAGGTCCTGGTCGGCCAGCTTCTCGCCGAGCATCAGCCGGCAGGCGATCTTCGCCAGCGGCGTTCCGATCGCCTTGCTGACGAAGGGGACGGTGCGAGACGCGCGGGGGTTGGCCTCGATCACGAAGAGCTCGCCCGCACTCACCGCGTACTGGACGTTGATCAGGCCGATGACCCCGAGCTCCTTCGCCATCCGGCAGCTGGTGGCACGGATCTCCTCCAGCATCTCCTCGCCGAGGCTCATCGCCGGCAGCACGCAGGCCGAGTCGCCGGAGTGGACCCCCGCCTCCTCGACGTGCTGGAGGATTCCGGCGACCCAGCAGTCCTCGCCGTCGGAGAGCGCATCGACGTCCACCTCGATCGCGTTTTCAAGAAAACGATCGAGAAGTAGCGGGTGCTCCTGATCGGCCTTCACATTCAGCTCTAGGTAAGACCGGAGTTGCTCGGCGTCGTAACAGATCTCCATCGCGCGGCCGCCGAGCACGTAGGACGGGCGGACCAGCAGCGGGAAGCCGACGTCCTCCGCAATCGCCAGGGCTTCGTCGGCGGAGAAGGCGGTTCCGTACGGCGGGTGCTTGATCTCCAGCCGACGCAGCAGCGCGCCGAAGCGCCCGCGGTCCTCGGCCAGGTCGATCGCGTCCACCGGGGTTCCCAGCAGCCGCACCCCCGCCTCCTCCAGCGCCTTGGCCAGTCGCAGCGGCGTCTGCCCGCCGAACTGGACGATCACTCCCTCCGGGTTCTCCTGGCCGGTGACCGCCAGCACGTCCTCGGCGGTGAGCGGCTCGAAGTAGAGGCGGTCCGAGGTGTCGTAGTCGGTCGACACCGTCTCCGGGTTGCAGTTGATCATCACCGCGTCGCGGCCCAGCTCCCGGACGGTCATCGCGGCGTGCACGCAGCAGTAGTCGAACTCGATGCCCTGGCCGATGCGGTTCGGGCCGGAGCCGAGGATGACGACCGACGGGTTGTCGCCGCGCTCCACCTCTGACTTCGAAGGACCGCCGTTCGCACGTTCGTGCGCGGAGTAGAAATAGGGGGTTCGCGCCTCGAACTCGGCGGCGCAGGTGTCGACGGCCCGGTAGGTGCGCTCCATGCCCTCGGTGCCGTCGCCCTCGGTGGCGAGTGCCTGGAGCTCGCGCAGGAACCAGGGGTCGATCATCGTCGCCTTCTGGATCAGCTCCAGCTCCACCCCGCGCTCGAAGCCGGCATGGATCAGGTCGAAGCGGTCCGACGAGGGGGTGGCAAGCCGCTCCAGCAGCTCCCCGTTCGACTCCGGGATGTCCGGCGCGTCGTCCAGTTCGCGTGAGCGCATCGCCTTGGCGAAGGACTCGCGGAAGGTCCGGCCGATCGCCATCGCCTCGCCCACGGACTTCATGTGGGTCGTGAGCTGCCCCTCCGCCCCGGGGAACTTCTCGAAGGCGAAGCGCGGAATCTTCGTCACCACGTAGTCGATGGTCGGCTCGAACGATGCCGGCGTCGCCCGGGTGATGTCGTTGGGAATCTCCTCGAGCGCGTAGCCGACAGCCAGCTTCGCCGCCATCTTCGCGATCGGGAACCCGGTCGCCTTCGACGCCAGCGCCGAAGAGCGCGAGACGCGCGGGTTCATCTCGATCACCACGACCTCGCCGCTCTCGGGGTTGACCGCGAACTGGATGTTCGAGCCGCCGGTCTCGACTCCGACCGCGCGGATGACGCGGATCGCCTGGTCGCGGAGCTCCTGGTAGAGCGGGTCGGGAAGCGTCTGGGCGGGCGCGATCGTGACCGAGTCGCCGGTGTGGACCCCCATCGGGTCCACGTTCTCGATCGAGCAGATGATCACGACGTTGTCGTTGCGGTCGCGCATCACCTCGAGCTCGAACTCGCCCCAACCGATCACCGACTCTTCGACCAGCACCTGGTTGATCGGGCTCGCTGCGAGCCCCTCGGACACGACCTGGGCGAACTCCGTTTCGGTGTTGGCCACGCCGCCGCCCTGGCCGCCGAGGGTGAATGCCGGCCGGACGATGATCGGGAGTTTGAGGTCACCGGACGCGAGTGCCTGCTCACCCTCGGTGATCGACTCCACGATCATCGAGAACGGGACCCGGAGCCCCGCGGTCTCCATCGTCTTGCGGAACTCCTCGCGGTCCTCGGCCCGGTGGATCGCCTCGTAGTCCGCGCCGATCAGCTCGACGCCGAACTTCTCGAGCGTCCCGTCGTCGTAGAGGGCCTTGGCGAGGTTCAGCGCGGTCTGCCCGCCGAGCGTCGGCAGCAGGGCGTCCGGCTTCTCCTTCTCGATCACCTTCGCGACCGGGCCGGGAAGGAGCGGCTCGACGTACGTGCGGTCGGCGAACTCGGGGTCGGTCATGATCGTCGCCGGGTTCGAGTTGACCAGGACGACCTCGTAGCCCTCCTCCAGCAGGACCTTGCAGGCCTGCACGCCGGAGTAGTCGAACTCGGCGGCCTGCCCGATCACGATCGGCCCGGAGCCGATCAGCAGGATCTTCTGGATGTCGTCACGCCTGGGCATCGACGCCCTCCTCCGCAAGCGCGCGAGCGCGCTTTTCGGCCTCTTCGGGATCGAAGATGTTTTCGCCACCGACCATCCGTCCCCGGGCGAACTCATAGACGATGCCCAGCGGGAGCTCCACGCGGACACCGCTTTCGACGCCGGTACCCGAGACATTGGTGCGAACCAGGACGACCCTGTCTCCGAACGACTCGAACTCGGTGTCCGCGAAATGGATGTCGTCGAAGGCCTCCTCGTTGTCCGTCCAGAACTGCCGGACCCCTTCATAGCCTTCATAGACAACGTCGCCGCCGGGGGCATCCCGGCCGACAGCCGCACCCGTCCACCGCCACGCGGGGTCGATGAACTCTTCGACCCTGTCCAGCACCGCCTTCGAGCCGCCTTCGTCCATCAGTTCGACGAAGCGCCTCGCGACCGCCACGTTCTCCTCCGCCCGGCTCACGCCGCCAGCTCCAGGAAGCGGTCGAAGAGGTAGCGGGCGTCGTGCGGGCCGGGGCCCGCCTCGGGGTGGTACTGGACGGTGCAGCCCGGGACGTCCTTGAGGGCCAGGCCCTCGACCGTGCGGTCGTAGAGATTGAGGTGGGTCAGCTCGGCCTCGCCGAAGTCCGTGGTCCAGCGGACCGGCTCATCGCCCTCGATCCTGCCCTCCCCGCCCGGACCGCTGACCGCGAAGCCGTGATTCTGGGAGGTGATGTCGATCCGACCGGTGTCGAGGTCCTTGACCGGGTGATTGGCGCCGCGGTGGCCGAACGGGAGCTTGTAGGTGTCGAGGCCGACCGCTCTGCAGAGCAGCTGGTGGCCGAGGCAGATGCCGACGACCGGCGCCTTGCCGACGACGCCGCGCACGTTCTCGACGACGTAGTCGAGTGCGGCGGGGTCGCCGGGCCCGTTGGCGAGGAAGACGAGATCTGGGTCACGCGCGAGGACGTCTTCGGCCGAGGTGTCGCAGGGGACCAGCGTCACGCGGCAGCCGCGCTCCCGGAGCTGCCGGATGATCGAGTGCTTGATCCCGGTGTCGATGCCGACCACGTGGGGGCCGTCGCCGTCGAACTCGACCGGCTCGCCGGGAGTCACCTCGCGCGCGAAGTCGGCGCCGGTCATCGAGGGCTCCGCGTTGACCCGCTCGCGGGCCTCGTCGTCGGAGACCTCCGCCGAGAAGATCCCGCCGCGCATGGCGCCGCGGTCGCGGATGTGGCGGACAAGGGTGCGGGTGTCGACCCCGGTGATCGCCGCGACGCCGTGGTCGCGGAGCCAGTCCAGCCAGCCGCCCTCGGCGGTGGCCGCGTCCTCGGAGTTCCTCGCCTCGCGCATGATCACGGCGCGGGCGTGCGGGCGGTCGGACTCCATCGCCTCGGCCGAGACGCCGTAGTTCCCGACCATCGGGTAGGTGAAGGTGATGATCTGGCCGGCGTAGGACGGGTCGGTGACCGCCTCCTGGTAGCCGGTCATCGAGGTGTTGAAGACGACCTCGCCGGTCGCCGCCTCGAGCTGGCCGCAGAGCTCACCGTCGAGCCGGGTGCCGTCCTCGAGCAGGAGGAAGCCGGCGTCAGACATCCGCCGCCTCCGCTCCTCGGGTGTCGGGGCGCAGCTCCAGGATCAGCTTGTGGACCAGCCTTGAAGTCGTCGCCGCCGGCCTTGCGGACCAGCTCGAACAGCGCGGTCTCGACGCTCGTCAGAACCGCGCCCGCCTGCTCCATCTTGTGCAGGCCGATGCGCTTGGCGTCGGGGAAGCGGGACCCGACGGCGTCCTCGGCCACCTGCACCTGCACGCCCTGGGAGAGCAGGTCAAGGGCCGTCTGGTTGACACAGACGTGCGTCTCGACTCCGGCGAGGATGACCTGGTCACGCTCGCCGAGGTCGAAGCCATCCGCCTCCGCGACCGAGAAGCAGACCTTCTCGATCGGGCTGACCCCGTCGGGCAGCTGCTCGGCCACCTCGGGGACGGTCTCCCCCAGCCCCTTTGGATACTGCTCGGTGATCAGGACCGGGATCCCCACCGCCTCGGCGCCCTGGATCAGGGTGCCCGTCGCCCGGGCGACCTGGTCGAAGTCGGCCACCGCCGGGCGGAAGCCCTCCTGGACGTCGATCACCACCAGGACCGCGCGCTTGGGATCGAGCCGCTCGCCGGCCATCTAGGCGACCCCCAGGGCGAAGGTCCGCTGGCGGAAGGCGACGCGGCCGCGGGCAACCGTCATCAGGACGCGGCCGGTCAGCCGGCGCCCGGCGAAGCAGCTGTTGGTGGAGCGGCTCTCGTAGCCGTCTTCGCCGACGACCCAGCCGAGCTCGGGGTCGATCAGCGCGATGTCGGCGGCGGCGCCGGGCTCGATGCGCGGAGGTGCGATGCCGAAGGGCTCGCCGCCCGCGGTCAGCCGCTCCAGCAGGATCTCCAGCGGCAGCTCGCCCGACAGGACCAGGTCGGTGTGCAGCACGGCGAACGCCGTCTCGAGCCCTGTCACTCCCATCGCGGCCTGCTCGAAGGGGACCTCCTTCTCCTCCAGCGCGTGCGGCGCATGGTCGGTGGCGACGCAGTCGATGGTGCCGTCGCGGAGGCCCTCGATCAGCGCCTGGCGGTCGTCCTCGGAGCGCAGCGGTGGGTTCATCTTGAAGCGGGCGTCGATGCTGCGCACGGCATCGTCGGTCAGCGTCAGGTGGTGCGGCGTCGCCTCGCAGGTGACGCGGGTGCCGGCCTCCTTGGCGGCGGCGATGGCCTCGACCGAGGCGCGCGCCGAGAGGTGCTGGACGTGGATCGCGGCGTCCTCGTAGAGGGCCAGCGCACAGTCGCGGGCGATCATCGTCGACTCGGAGACCGCCGGGATCCCCGCCATGCCGAGCATCGCCGAGGCCTCGCCCTCGTGCATGACCCCGTCGCCCGAGAGCTCGGGGTCCTCCTCGTGCAGGGCGATCACCCCACCGGCGAGGCGCTGGTACTCCAGGGCGCGCCGCAGGACGCGAGCGCTCTGCACCGGGAGGCCGTCGTCGGAGAAGCCGACGGCGCCGGCGTCGCGCAGCTCGGCCATCTCGGTCAGCTCCGACCCGGCCATCTCGCGGGTGACGTTCGCGACGAAGCCGACGGGGATCGACGCCTCGGCCTGCGCGCGCTCGCGCAGGGATCCCAGCACTGAGGCCGAGTCGACCGCCGGCTTCGTGTTCGCCATGGCGACGATCGCGCAGTAGCCGCCGGCCGCGGCCGCGCGACTCCCGGTCTCGATGTCCTCCTCGTGCTCGTCGCCGGGAGTGCGCAGGTGGACGTGGGGATCGACGAAGGCCGGGACGGCGAGCTTGCCCTCCCCATCGACCACCTCGGCGCCGTCCAGCTCGGCCGAGCCGGGGTCGGCGAGCTCGGCGATCTCGCCGCCGCGGACCACGACGTCGCGAACCTCGTCCAGGCCTGCCCGGGGATCGACGACCCGCGCGCCGCGGATGATCAGATCGGCGGCATCGCCCTCTCGCCAGCTCATCCGGTCCGGCTCGGGACCGCCCCCGTTCTCGCTGATCGCGTTCACGCCGGCTGTCCGATCCTCGGCGGCTCGTCCGGCGCCGGCTGCTGCTCGGGCTCCACCCGGTCGGTGCCGGTGAGAAGCTCGAACAGGATGGCCATGCGGACGACCAGGCCGCTCTCGACCTGTGCGGTCATCAGCGACTGGGGCGAGTCGATCACGTCGGGCGCCAGCTCGACGCCGCGGTTGACCGGCCCGGGGTGCATCAGCAGCTGGCGAGACCCGAGCCGGCGGGAGTCGATCTGGTAGCGGGCGGCGTACTCGCGCAGGGAGGGAACGAAGCTCTCGCCCATGCGCTCGCGCTGCATCCGCAGCGCGTAGACGACGTCGGCCTCGCCCAGCCCGTCGAGGTCGTAGCTGACCGCGCAGCCCAGCGACTCGATCTCGCGTGGGATCAGGGTCGGCGGGCCGCAAAGGGTCACCTCCGCCCCGAGGGCCTGGAAGGCCAGCAGGCAGGAGCGGGCGACGCGGCTGTGCAGCACGTCTCCGACGATCCAGATCTTGGTCCCCTCGATGTCGCCGAGGCGCTGGCGCAGCGTGAACAGGTCGAGCAGGGCCTGGCTCGGGTGCTCGTGCTTGCCGTCCCCGGCGTTGACGACCGAGGCGTCGGTCCAGCGCGCGACCAGCTCGGCGGCGCCGGCGTGGGGCGAGCGGATGACGATCGCGGCCGGGTCGTAGGCCGAGAGCGTGGCGATCGTGTCCTTCAGCGACTCGCCCTTGTCCACCGCCGAGCCCGCGGACTTGATCGAGACGACGTCGGCCGAGAGGCGCTTGGCGGCCAGCTCGAACGACGAGCTGGTGCGGGTGCTCGACTCGTAGAAGAGGTTGACGATGGTCCGGCCGCGGAGGGTCGGCACCTTCTTGATGTCGCGTTTGCCGACCTCGGCGAAGCTCTCGGCGCGGTCGAGGATGCGCTCCATCTCCTCGCGGCTCATGCCCTCGATCCCAAGCAGGTGCTTCATCGCTCTCCCTCCACGGTCGTGGGAGTTCCGGCGGGTGTGATCGCGACCTCGTCGCGGCCGTCGCTCTCCTGCCAGGCGGACGTTGACCCGCTCGCCCGGCGCGGTCGGCAGGTTCTTGCCGACGTAGTCGGGGCGGATCGGCAGCTCCCGGTGGCCGCGGTCGGCGATCACCGCGAGCTGGACCCGGGCGGGCCGTCCGTAGTCGAAGAGGGCGTCGATGGCGGCGCGGACGGTGCGGCCCGTGTAGAGCACGTCGTCAACCAGGATCACCGTGCGGCCCTCGAGGTCGAAGTCGAGGTGGGAGGCGTGGACGACCGGGGCGCTCTGGGGCTCGCGGCTCGCCGCGTCGTCGCGGTAGAAGGAGATGTCGATGTCGCCGAGCGGGACCTCGGCGTCACTCAGCTCGCCGACGAGCGCGTGCAGGCGCTTGGACAGGACCGCCCCTCTGGTGTGAATGCCGACCAGGGCGATGCCCTCGCCATCGGAGTTCTTCTCGACGATCTCGTGCGCGATGCGGACCAGCGCCCGGCGCAGATCGTCGTGATCGAGCACGACTCGTTCGTCGCTCATCTTCTGCTCCTTCCCGGCCTCTCGGGACCGCGGTTAAAGGGGCTCAGTTGTGCTGCGGGGCCAGCCTAGCAGCGGGGCTGGCGGCAGCCTGAGAGGATCGCGTTATCAGTGAAGCCGCAGGTTGCGGAGGCAATCGAGCCCACCGGGCAGCCGGACGGGAGTTCGAGGCCGGCGGCGTGCGCAGCTTCGTGCGTGAGCAGGGCGAGGGCGACCCGTGGTGCTGATGCACGGGATCCCGGTCAGCTCGTTCCTCTATCGCAAGCTGGTGCCGCTCCTGGCCGAGCGTGGCTTGCGCGGTGTGGCGTTCGACCTGCCCGGGCTGGGGCTGGCCGAGAAGCCGCACGAGTTCGACTACACGTGGTCGGGGCTCGGACGCTGGACCGGCGAGGCGATCGACGCGCTGGGGATCGAAAGCTGCCATCTGGTGCTGCACGACATCGGCGGACCGGTCGGACTCGAGTGGGCGCTGGCCAACCGGGACCGCGTCAGGACGCTGACCGTGCTCGACACGCCGCTGGCCGTGGACGGCTTCCGGCGGGTATGGACCATGGCGCTGGCCGCTCCGCCGGTGATCGGGCCGCTCTGGGTGGCTGGGTCGCGGCCGCCGGCCGCCCGCTGGCTCTTCTACATGCAGGGGATCGAGGACCGCTCGGCGACCCCGGCGCACGAGGTCGACGCTCATATCGCGCTGCTCCACCACGACGGCGGCGGGCGCAGCTTCCGGAAGATCGTCCGGGGCTTCGAGGCGAATGCCGAGAAGGAGGCGTTCTACCTCGGCGGGCTGCGCGAGGCCGGCTGGCCCTCCCAGGTGATCTGGGCGAGCGACGATCCGGCTCTCGGCGCCGACCAGCGCGACGCGATCGCGGGGGTGCTGGGCGTGAAGCCGACGGTGCTCCGGGCCAAGCACTTCCTCCAGGAGGATCAGGCGCCGGCGCTCGCCGAGCGGATCGCCGCGCTCTCCGCCGCCTGAACCGCCGAGCTACTCCTTCCCGACCGCCTCGGCCGGCTCCGGGTCCGTCACTTCCCTCTGCTCCTTCGCCCCCTTCGGGATGAGTTCCGGCTTCCCGCGCTCGGGGAACGGGACCTCGACGAGGTCGAAGTCGCGCGGGGCGTGCGTGTTCGACAGCACCTCGCGGGCCTCGTCGAGCACGGTCGTGACGTTGTAGCGGGTGGAGACGTGGACCAGGGCGAGCATCTCCACCTCGGCCTCGGACGCGAGCGTCGCGGCCTGTCGCGCCGTTGAGTGACCGGTCTCGGCGGCCCTCCCCTGCTCCTCGTCGGAGAAGGTGCCGTCGTGGATCAGGAGCTGAGCGCCGTGGGCGGCAATGCGGGTCATCTCGGTGGGCGCGGTGTCGCCGGTGACGACGATCTTCCGCCCGGTCCTGCCCTCGCCCATGACCTGCTCGGGCGTGACCTCGCCGCCGTCGACCGAGACGGTCTCGCCGCGCTGGAGGCGGCCGAACTCGCGGACGTCGGTGACGCCGAGCTTCTTCGCGGCCTCCGGGTCGAAGTGGCCGGGCCGCTCGGACTCGACGAAGGCGTAGCCGTTGGCCGGCATCCGGTGCTCGACGGCGAAGGATCGGAGCTCGAACTCGTCGCCGTCGCCCGGCGGCAGGGCCTCGCCGGGCGGCAGCTCCACCAGCTCGAGCTCGTAGCGGATCTTTCCGAAGATCCGGCGAAGCCCGTCGAAGAGGCCGTTCAGCCCTGGCGGTCCCGCGATCCGCAGTGGCGCCTGGCGGTCCTGGAGGTCGTACGTCTTGAGCAGGCCCGGCAGGCCGAGGTAGTGATCGGCGTGGAAGTGGGTGATCAGGATGTCGTCGACCTGGACCAGCCCGGTCGAGAGCATCATCTGGCGCTGGGCCCCCTCCCCCGCGTCGATCAGGATGCGCCGCCCGCCGGCACGGATCATCACGCAGGCGGTGGCCCTCCGCGCCGTGGGCACGGAGCCGCCGGTGCCGTAGAAGACGACCGAGAGGTCCATCGGCCTAGCCTAGACTTGCCGCCCCGCGCCCGTAGCTCAGTGGATAGAGCGCCTGCCTCCGGAGCAGGAAGCCGCAGGTTCGAATCCTGCCGGGCGCGTTACTCGCCGGCCGCTAGGGGCAGCGGCCGAAGCGGGCCCGGTACGGGTCGGTGTGCTTGGTCCGGCGCATGTCGGCGTTCGGGCGGCACTTGAGCTTGCGCTTGCCGGAGCTGTGCGCGGAATAGAGCAGCCGCGGCGAGCGGGTCGACCGGGGTCCCCAGGTAGCGGGTCTCGAAGTGCAGGTGTGGGCCGGTCGAGCGGCCGGTCGAACCGACGTAGCCGATCGTGCTTCCGCCCACCACGGACTGGCCGACCGAGGTGTAGATCGCCGAGAGGTGCGCGTACCAGCTCTCCCAGCCGAGCCGGTGCTTGACCACCACCAGATAGCCGTAGCCGCCGCTGTTCCACCCGGCGAAGACGACGGTCCCACGGCCCGCGGCGCCGACCGGCGTTCCCTCCGCGGCCGGGTAGTCGATGCCCGTGTGCCGCCGGCCACCGACCCAGCCGAACCCATCGCCCGGCGCGCCGCCCAGGGGCCGCAGGAACCGCACCGGCCCTCCGGCGGACGAGGGCACCTGCCGCAGCGCTGCCAGCGTCTGCGCTCCCGCCACCCCGTCGGCTTCCAGTCCGGCGCCGCTCTGGAAACTGCGAACGGCTGCGTCGGTATTGGGACCGAACCCGCCGTCCAGCCCGCCCTGCGGGTACCCCCTGACCTTGAGCAGGAACTGCAGCGCCGCCACGTCCCAGCCACGGTCCCCCCGCTCCAGCGGGCGATCTCCAAGATTCGGCTTGCCGCGCTTCCCGAGCGCCGCGCGCGTCTTCGGGCCCGCCACCCCATCGGCGGCCAGGCCGCGCTCACTCTGGAACCCCTGAACCGCCTTCAGCGTCCACGGCCCGGTGACGCCGTCAACCGGGTGCGGGTAGCGGCCGACACCGATCATCGCCACCTGAAGCGCGGCCACGTCGGAGTTCGCGGCCCGCGCCGGCGGTGCCGCCGCGGTCGCGATCAGCGCCGCCGCGAGGGCGATCGTGAGCGTACGAATTCCAAGCTGTCCCATGTAACTGCACTCGGGGCCTCCGGCCGGCTACCCAAAACTTGTAACGCAGCTTGCAGCCCCGTGCCTGGGATCAGGCCGCGACCGGGCGCACGTCCGCGTGCTCGCGATACCAGTCGATCGTCCTCTCGAGCCCCTCCCGGAGGTCGACCCGCGGCTCCCACCCGGTCACCTCGCGGATCTTCGTCGCCTCGAGGTACTGGCGGTCGATCTCGCCCGGAGGCGTTCCCTCGCCCTGGAAGTCGGGCTCGACGTCGGTGCCGGCCAGCTCGCAGATCAGCTCGATCACCTCCCGCACGGCGTGTGGCCTCCCCCAGCCGGCGTTGAATGCCTCCCCCCGCCCCTGCCCGCCGGTGAGGGCATCAGCGATAGCCATGTAGGCATCGGCCACGTCCTCGACATAGAGGAAGTCCCGCTCCGGGCTGCCGTCCGACCTGATCTCCGGCCGCCGGCCGTCGATCACGGCGGTCACGACCCCGGGCACCAAGCGCGAGAAGTTCAGGTCGCCGCCGCCGTAGATGTTGGCGAACCGCGTCACCGCCACCGGCAGTTCAAAGGTATGCCAGTAGCTGCGCGCGATCAGGTCGGCCGCGGCCTTCGAGACGTCGTAGGGATAGGTCGGCTGGAGCGCCGCCTCCTCGGTGTAGGGCAGCTCGTCGTGGTCCCCGTACGCCTTGTCGGAGGAGGCAACGACCACCCTCTCCACCCCTGACGTCCGCGCCGCCTCGAGCACGTTCCAGGTTCCCTCGATGTTGGCCTGGAACGTCGGGACCGGCGACTCGTTGGCGTCACCCACGATGGCCTGGGCCGCAAGGTGAAAGACGGTGTCGATCCCGTGCTCACCGATCAGCCCAGCGAGCCGCTCGCGGTCGCGCAGGTCCGCGGTCTCGTCGGCAAGCTCGGACTCGATGCCGAGCAGCTCCAGCCCGGAGCTTCCGGCGTCGTGGGGAAGGTCGAGCCCGACCACCTGGTCCCCCCGCTCCAGCAGCCCCTTCGCGAGCCAGGAGCCGCCGAACCCTCGCGCTCCGGTGATCAGCGCCTTCAACCGATCGCCTCCTCCGCCCACACCTTCCAGGGCGGATCCCCGGTGGCCCAGAGGTCGTTCAGCAGCACCGCGTCCTTGTAGGTGTCCATGCAGTCCCAGAATCCCTCGTGCCTGTACGCGTGCAGCTCCCCGTCGGCCGCCAGACCCTCCAGCGGCTCGCGCTCCAGCACGCTGTCCACCTCGAGGCGGTCGAACAGGCCCGGCTCGAAGCAGAAGAACCCGCCGTTGATCCAGCGGTCGAGCCTCGGCTTCTCGTGGATCGCTCGCACCTGGCCGTCCTCGTCGAGATCGGCGATCCCGAACTGGAGCGTGGGTTGGACGACGGTGACCGTCCCGGTGGCGCCGCTGGCGCGGTGGGTGTCGAGCAGCGCCGACAGGTCGATGTCCGCGACACCGTCGGCGTAGGTGGCGCAGAACGGCTCGCCGGCGAGCTCCGGCTCGGCCAGCTTGATCCGGCCGCCGGTCGGCGTGTCCAGCCCCGTGTCGACGCAGCGCACGTCGAGTCCAGCGGGCCAGTCGGCCTGCGTGACCCAGTCCGCGATCTGCTCGCCCTTGTATCCGGTGAGCAGCAGGAACCGCTCGAACCCCTGCGCGGCGTAGATCGCGATCACATGCCAGAGGATCGGGCGTCCGCCGATCTCCACCAGCGCCTTCGGGATCGACTCCGTCCGCTCGCGCAGGCGCGTGCCTCGTCCACCGCAGAGAATGGCAACAGGTGGGCCCGCCACAGCGGGGACCTTAGCCGCGCTTGCGCGCCGCCCGGCAGGTCGCTTTGTCGAACACCTTGATGTTCGTCTTGCCCTTGCGCTTGGTTTTGAACTTCACCCGCAGCACGCCCTTCTTCGCGCTCCACTTCTTCTTCTTGAGGGGCTTGCCGTTGCGCTCCACGCGGCACGGGCGAAGGTCGCGCTTGAGCGTGCCCAGCGCCGCCTCCAGGTCGATCTTGTGGCGTGGCGCGCCCTTGATCGTCAGGCGCCAGCGGTCCTTCTTCTCCTTCGAGCGCAGGGTGCCCGCGTCGCCGAACGTGGAACTCGACTTGCCGCGCGGGAACGCGAGCAGGTGCAGCGACCGCGGCACCTCGTCGAGACGCACGGTCGAGTCCGATCCGTATGCGGCGAGCGTGTCGACGTGCGAAGGCAGCAACGCCAGGACCGCTCCGGCGCGGATCAGCATCGGAAGCTCGCCAAGCGGCGCCGGGATCGTGCGCTGACCTCCGCCGCGGAACGGGTCCGCCCTGCCGAGCCGCAGCGATCCCGGTCCCGCGTTGTAGGCGACGGTGCGCCAGAAGTCGACCCAGCGGCCCGGCGGCACGTACACGGACCGCGACGTCGCACCGGGCTGGTGCACGGGTGCCGCGAGCAGGTCGGGCCCGAACATGAACTCGTCCTCCTGGGCGATGGCCGCCGCGTCCGTCGGATGAGTGAGCGCCAGGTGTCGCATCAGAGGCATGCCGCTGCGGCGGTACTCGGCCTCGGCGGCCAGGATGTACGGGTAGAGCTGGGTACGCAGCTTCGCGTAGCGGCGCCAGTGGGGAAGGATCTGGGGGTGGTTGATCTGAGGCCGCGCCTTCTCGGGGACGGCGACTCCGTTCGCCTCGGTGCGCATCACGCCCGACACGGCGCCGAGCTGGATCCAGCGGACGAGCATCTCGTCGGTCAGCCGGTTGAAGCCGAGCGCGAAGAACCCGCCGATGTCCGAGCCCCATCGGGAGATCCCGGAGACGCCCAGGGTCAGTGCCTGCTTGATCGCCGAGTTGATCCCGTCGTAGTCCCACCCTGTGGTCGGATCCCCGCCCCAGACGATCTGGGCGCACGGATGGACCCCGGTCCAGCCCGAGCGGATGAACGCGACCACCGGTCGTGACTGCTTGCTCGTGTACGCGTGGCTGGCGCAGTGGTAGAGGGTCGGGTAGAGGTTGTGCATCTGCTCCCCGGTCATTCCGTTGGCGGACATCGAGTCGGGCGGCGTGTATTCGCCGAAGTCCTCCATCCATCCGTCGTAGCCGTGCCCCACCGCCTCGGCGAGCAGGCTTCCGTAGAACTCCGTCGCCCCCGGCGCCGAGTAGTCGAACTGGGAGACGTTGAACAACGAGGTCGGGCTGGAGCCGTACTGGTAGACGTACGGGTTCCCCATCGAGTCCTCCGTCAGCACGCCCGCGGCGACGGCGTCGTCGTACGCCGGCTGGTAACCGGTGCAGATCATCGGGTTGAAGTAGGTCGTGATCGCGTAGCCGGCGTCGTGGAACGCGCCGGTGGTCTGCGGCTGCTGAGCCTCGACACCCTGCTGGTCGCCACAGGGCAGGTAGTGGAGATAGGTGTTGACGGCCGACCCGGGGACGTCTCCGTCCCGAAGGGCGCGCGCCTGGGCGAGCCGGTCGCCGGAGCCGTAGGGCTGGTGCCAGGGGCCCAGGACCCAGGGAGCCGCCAGCGGCGGCTGTCGCCCCACCAACTCGGTCAGGCGGCGCACGACGTCAGCCGGATTGGGCCCCGCCACGAAGCTCAGCGTGAGCTGCGTGGCTTCCGCCTCGAGGCTCCAGGCCGTTGGATCCTCGGTGCCGAGCCGGAAGTAGCTCGTCTCCGTGTTGCCGATCAGTACGCCGTAGCCCGCCGTCGACAGCAGCCACGGCATCGGGAAGTAGGTCGCGTCGTCGCGGAAGCGGAAGCCCTGCTCCGGCACGATGACCGAGATCGCCGGGCGCTCCTCCGGCTGATACGGCCCGTCGCTGACGAAGTTCTCGACCACCTGACCGCGGTGATCCACGGCCACGTTGCGCTCCCCGAAGCCGAGGTAGCGCTCGCCGGCAGGGGCGTCGAAGCCCATGCCCGTCGCGGTGATCCCGGTCGGATCGCCCAGGACCGAGGCAGTCAGGCGGATCACGCCCTCGCGCCCAGGCTCGATCGTGACCTGCAGGTCGTGCAGCGGGTCGGTCGTGTCGAGGGTGGCGACGAAGGAGCCGCCCTGCATGCCACCGGATGCGACGCGGGTTGCGTGGAACCAGCCTACGGGCGTGCGGAAACCCAGGGAGCCGGTCGGGCCCAGACCCCGCCCCGCGTGCTCGGTGAGCACGTTGGCCCGGGCGCCGTCGGCGAGCTGGAGCCGCCAGGGGTCGGGTGTGATCGAGGCGCGCAGCGGACCCGACGTGACCTGAGCCTCCGCCGTCGCGGACAGGAGGCCGGCCAGGAGGCAGGCGACCAGTGCCCCCGCAAGGCGACCCCTCGCGGGGATCGACCGAGGGGCTGCCCGCATCTAGCCGCCGGCGACGGCCGGGAGGATCGTGACCTCGTCGCCGTCCGACACGGACGTGTTGAGGCCGTCCTGGAAGCGAATGTCCTCGCCCGAGACGTAGACGTTGACGAAGCGCCGGAGGTCGCCGTCCTGGGTGATGCGGTCGCGGAGTCCGTCGTGCTGGCTGAAGACGGCGTCGAGGGCCTCGCCCACCGTCCCGCCGTCGACCGCGACCTCGGCCTCGCCGCCGGTCGCGGTTCGCAGCTGGGCCGGGATCTTCACCGTCACCGCCATCGCCGGAATCCTAGACCGAGGCCTCCGCGGGCTGGAACTCGGCCTCGAACGCGTCGAGCGTCGGCTCGATCTCGTGCATGCGGAACGACTCCCGTGCCGCGTCGAGGGTCTTCAGCCCCTCGCCGGTGATGTAGGCGACGACCCGCTCGCTCTGGTCGATCGCGCCCTGCTCCGCCAGTTTCGCGAGGACGCCGATGGTGACCCCGCCCGCGGTCTCGGTGAAGATGCCGGTCGTCTCGGCCAGCAGCCGGATCGCATCGCGAATCTCGTCATCGTTGACGGACTCGACCACGCCGCCGGTCTCGCGGGCGAGGTCGAGCGCATAGGGACCGTCGGCGGGGTCGCCGATGGCGAGGCTCTTTGCGATCGTGTCCGGCTTCTGCGGCTTGCAGACGTCGGCCCCCGCCGAGAACGC
Source organism: uncultured Solirubrobacterales bacterium (assembly GCA_963824785.1). GTDB lineage: Bacteria > Actinomycetota > Thermoleophilia > Solirubrobacterales > 70-9 > CAWGQG01. The sequence goes on along the minus strand of CAWGQG010000001.1, from coordinate 113,254 downwards.
GGTCGCGACCGGCGAGCAGCCCTCGGCCTGGGCGCCGCAGAAGGTCGGGAGCTTGCCCTCCACCAGCCCGACCTCCAGCCACTCCTCGATGCCACGGCCGAGCTTGGTGAACAGGGAGCCCGACGCGATCGGCGCGACGATTCGGTCCGGCAGCTCCCAGCCGAGCTGCTCGATCGTCTCGTAGGCGAGGGTCTTGGAGCCCTCCGCGTAGTAGGGACGCAGGTTGACGTTGACGAAGGCCCAGGGGCGGGTCTGCGCCAGCTCGGTACAGAGCCGGTTGACGTCGTCGTAGTTCCCGTTGACGCCGACCAGGTTGGTGCCGTAGATGCCGGTCGCCAGGAGCTTCTGCTCCTCGAGGTCGGCCGGTACGAAGACGTAGCTGTCGAGGCCCGCGGCGGCCGCGTGGGCCGCGACCGCGTTGGCGAGGTTCCCGGTGGATGCGCAGGCGACGGTGTCGAAGCCGAGCTCCTTCGCCTTGGCGACGGCCACCGCCACCACGCGGTCCTTGAACGAATGGGTCGGGTTCGCCGCGTCGTTCTTGATCCAGAGCTCGCCCAGCCCGAGCCGCTCGGCGAGGCGGTCGGCCCTGACCAAGGGAGTCAGGCCGGGCTCGAGCGGATCTCCCGGACGGCCGTCGAAGGGCAGGAAGTCCGCGTAGCGCCAGATGCCGTGCGAGCCGGCCTGGATCTTGCGCTTGGTCTCAGCCGCATCGAGGCCCGAGAGGTCGTATCTCGCCTCCAGCGGGCCGAAGCAGTCTTCACAGACGAAGCGAGCCTCGAGCGGATAGGCGGCGCCGCATTCCTTGCAGTTGAGTGATTCGAGTGCCATTGCCGTCCTCTACGAAAAAAACCTCTGCCGGGAAGTGAGGGGCAGAGGTCCGAGGACGTCTCCCACATCTTCCAGGCCTTACATCCACCTGCTGGATTTGGCACCTTCCGCAAAGAACTTCTTGCGGGGGTTGCCGGGGTTTCTTCGGGCCAGTCCCTCCACCCCTCGTGATGTGGTGCAGCTATGTGCGACGAATATAGCAACGCCTCCGGCACGTTTCGCCGGACTGACCGCGTAAAGTCATTCACGCAATGGAAGACGACGCGACGACACAGCCAGATGCCGAACCTCCCTCGCCCCAGACTGCGCAGGGCGGCACGCGCCGGCGATCGCCTCGTCGCGCCGTCCTCGCCTGAGCCGAGGGGCCCCAACGTCGAGGAGATCGCGGGCGAGGGCCTGCGCTGGGTCAAGCTCGACCACCCCGGTCCGCCCGAGCAGCAATGGCTGCAGGAGAACTTCGACTTCCACGCGCTGGACCTCGAGGACGTGCTCTCGCGCAACCAGCGCCCGAAGATCGACGTCTACGACGACTACCTCTTCATCGTCCTGCACTTCCCCGTGTTCGACAGCGCCGCGGGGCGCCTGGGAGCGGGCGAGCTGGACCTGTTCGTCGGACCGGGCTTCCTGATCACGATCCCGAACCAGCCCCTGCAGCCGGTCGAGTACCTGTTCGAGCGCTGCCGCCAGAAGGAGGAGCTGCGCGACCAGCTCTTCTCGCGCGGCTCCGGCTACCTGCTCTACCGGATCGTCGACGACGGCTTCGACTACTGCTTCCCGATGCTGCGCAAGATCGGGAACAAGCTCGACGCGCTGGAGGAGGACATCTTCGAGGGGCGCTCCGACAAGGACCTGGTCCGCGACATCTCCAACGTCAAGCAGGAGATCATCAACTTCCGCAAGGTGATCCGCCCGCAGCGGCCGGTCCTCCGCGACCTCGAGCGCGTGAAGCAGCGCTACCTGGCCGAGGACCTCGACCTCGAGATCTACTTCGACGACATCGTCGACGCCCACGAGCGAATCTGGGACATGCTCGAGAACTACAAGGAGGTCGGCGAAGCGCTGGAGGAGACGAACGAGTCCGTCATCTCGCACCGCGTCAACGACATCCTGCGGGTACTCACCTCGATCAGCGTCATCGTCCTGCCGCTGACCCTGATCGCCAGCATCTGGGGCATGAACGTCGGCGTCCCCGGCGAAGGCGACGAAACCGCCTTCTGGGCGGTCGTCGGCGGCATGGTCGTGCTGCTCATCGGCATGCTCCTGGCCTTCCGCCGCCGCGGCTGGCTCTAGTCGTAGCATCCGCCCGGTGGCCAACCACCGGATCTGGGCTCCATGGAGGCTGGAGTACGTGAAGGACGCGAGCAAGGATGTCGAGGAGGAGTGCATCTTCTGCGCGAAGCCGGCGCAGGGAGATGACACCGAGGCACTGATCGTCCACCGGGGCGAGCGCTGCTTCGTGATCCTGAACAAGTTCCCGTATACGAACGGGCACCTGATGGTCGCTCCCTACGAGCACCTGGCGACGCTGCCGGATCTCGATCAGGACACCGTCGGCGAGATGATGGGCCTTGCCCAGCAGGGGATGCGCATCCTCGAAGGCCAGTACTCCCCTCACGGCTACAACGTCGGCTTCAACCAGGGACGGGTGGCGGGCGCCGGGGTGGAACACCACATCCACATGCACGTGGTCCCGCGCTGGGGCGGCGACACGAACTTCATGCCCGTCCTGGCGGACACGCGGGTGATGCCGCAGTCGCTGGAGCAGTCGTACGACGCACTGGCGGGCAGCTTCGACTGATGGCGGTCACCTCTCCCCCGGCCGGGATCTTCAAGGCCTACGACATCCGCGGCCTCCACGGCGAGGAGATGGACGGCGAGACCGCCTACCTCGTCGGGCGCGCCTTCGCCCGGGTGCTGGCGAGACTCCGTGAGAAGGAGACCTCCGAGCTACGGATCGGGATGGGGCGAGACATGCGCCTCACCGTCGCCCGAGATGGCCGGCAGGCTGCGCGAGGGTCTGGTGGACGAGGGGGCGTCGGTTCTGGACGCGGGCCAGGTCGGGACCGAGATGACCTACTTCCTCGTCGGCTCACGCGGGCTCGACGGGGGCGCCATGGTCACCGCCTCGCACAACCCGAAGCCGTACACCGGCGTGAAGCTGATGCGCGAGGGGGCGCTGGCCTTCTCCGGCGACGAGGGGATTCAGGATGTCCGGGCCGAGATCGAGGCCGGGATGCCGGACCCGCCCGGCGGCGGTTCGGCCGAGGAGATCGACATCTATTCCGAGTTCCACGACCACATGCGGAAGATCGTCGAGCCCCGGGCGGATCGGCCCGCTCGGGTGCTCGCGGACGGGGGCAACGGGATGGCCGGGCCGATGGTCGGGCCGCTGCTGGAGGACCTCAATTTGGATGTGATCGCGACCTACTGGGAGCCGGACGGCGACTTCCCCGACCGCGAGCCCAACCCCCTGCTCGAGGAGAACCGCCGCTTCATCGTCGAGACGGGTCCTCGAGGAGAAGCCGGACCTGGCGATCGCCTGGGACGGCGACGCCGATCGCTGCTTCTTCATCGACGGGGAGGGCGAGTTCTGCGACGGCGACTTCGTCTGCGCGCTGCTGGCGCGCGCGGCGCTGCGCAAGGACCCGGGGGCGATGATCCTCTACGACCCCCGCTCCAGCAGGGCCGTTCCCGACATGGTCGCCGCGGCCGGCGGCCGCTCGGAGCTGAGCCGCGTCGGTCACGCGTTCTTCAAGGTGCGGATGCGCGAGGCGGAGGCCGTCTTCGGCGGCGAGGTCTCGGGCCACTACTACTTCCGCGACTTCTACTGCGCGGACTCGGGCACGATCCCCGCCCTGCTGATCCTCGAGCTGATCTCCCAGGAGGGCCGCTCGCTCTCCGAGCTGATGGCCGAGTTCCGCTCCAAGTACTTCATCTCCGGCGAGATCAACTCGGAGGTCGAGGACCAGCCGGCCAAGATGCGCGAGATCGAGGAGCGGTACTCGGACGGCGAGATCACGAAGCTCGACGGCGTCTCGGTCGACTACGCCGACTGGCACTTCAACGTCCGGCCCTCGAACACCGAGCCGCTGCTGCGCCTGAATCTCGAGTCCCTGGTCTCCCGCGAGCACATGGAGGAGAGGCGGGACGAGGTGCTCGCTTTGATCGCTCGTGAACGACGCAGTCGACCCGGCGATCTGGGAAAGGATCACCGGCGCCGGGATCCAGACCCTGAGGATCCCCACGCCGTTTCAGGTCGGACGGGTCAACTGCTACCTGCTCGAGGACGAGCCCCTCACCCTGGTCGACGCGGGGCCGAACTCGGGCAAGGCCCTGAACGAGCTCGAGCACCAACTCGAAGCGCTCGGCCATCGGCTCGAGGACATCGAACGCGTGATCATCACCCACCAGCACATCGACCATCTGGGGCTGGTGGACATCGTCGCCCAGCGCTCCGGCGCCGAGGTCTCCGCCATCGACGTGGTCGTGCCCTTCGTCGAGAACTTCGGCAGCGACGCCGAGCGCGACGACGAGGAGGCGGCCGAGCTGATGCTGCGGCACGGGATCTCGCAGGAGGTGGTGACCGCCCTGAGGCAGGTGACCGGCAGCTTCCGGGCCTGGGGATCGAAGACCAAGGTCACCGCCCCCTTCTCCGACGGCGACGTGCTCCGGTTCCGGGACCGTGCACTCGAGGTCCAGCTGAGGCCGGGCCACAGCCCGTCGGACACGGTCTTCTGGGACGCGGAGCGGAAGATCCTGATCGCCGCCGATCACCTGATCAAGCACATCTCCTCGAACCCGCTGATCTCGCGGCCGCTCGACGGGTCCAGCGAGCGGCGGCAGGCGCTGGTCGAGTACATCGAATCGCTTCAGAAGACCAGGGACCTGCCGGCCGAGATCGTGCTCTCGGGCCACGGGGAGCCGATCACCAACCACCGCGAGCTGATCGCCGAGCGCTTCGCACTGCACCAGCGCCGCGCCGGGAAGCTCTACTCCCTGATCTCCGAACAGTCGCGAACAGGTCACGAGCTGGCCCAGGAGCTCTGGGGTGACGTGGCCGTGACCCAGGCCTTCCTGACGCTCTCGGAGATCATCGGCCACGTCGACCTGCTCATCAACGCGGACTACGTGCGCGAGGTCGAGGAGGACGGGGTGATCCGATACCGGGCCACGTCCGACGCCACGCGGGAGGAGCTCGGGGACCTGATCCCTGGCGGTAACCCGGCGACGGCGTAGGGTTAGGAACCGAGAGTGCCGCCGACCATCGCCCCTGCACCCGAACGAGCTCCCGTCCGCAGCGCCCGCCCAGCCGATCGCTCCCGGCGCGGTGAAGAAGCGGATGCTGATCATCGTCAACCCGTACGCGACGACGGTCTCCGACCGGCTCAAGAACCTCGTCGTCTACGCGCTTCAGTCTCGTTACGAGGTGGAGGCGGTCGACACCGAGGCGGCCGAGCACGCGATCGAGATCGGGCGCGAGGCCCGCGACGGCGATTACGACATCGTCGTCGCCTTCGGCGGCGACGGCACCCTCAACGAGGTCGCCAACGGCCTGGCCGGCAGCGACGTCCCGGTCTCGGTCCTGCCCGGCGGCTCGACCAACGTCGTCTGCCGCACGCTCGGGATCCCGAACGACGTCGTCGACGCCACCGAGCACCTGATCGGGATCGCCGACGACTTCCGCCCTCGCAAGATCGACCTCGGCCGGGTCAACGGGCGGCACTTCGTCTTCGCCTGCGGTGTCGGCCTCGACGCCACCGTCGTGCGCCGCGTGGACTCTCACCCGAAGCTGAAGGCCCGCGCCGGCCAGTGGTACTACACCTGGGCGGCGGTGACGAGCTTCTACAAGGACTACCTGCGGAACCCGCTCCGGCTTGAGCTGGAGGTCGGGGGCCAGAAGGTGGAGGGGGTCACCGCGATCGCTCAGAACTCCGACCCCTTCACCTACTTCGCGAACACTCCGGTCCGGATCGCGGGAAACGTCAGCTTCGACGACGGCATGCTCTCCCTGGCCGTGCTGAAGCGGGCCACTCAGCGGGACATGCCGACGATCGCGATGCGCGTGCTGAGCGAGCGGATGTCCGCCACGAAGCACAACCAGATCGACATGTTCGAGGGCGTCCGCGAGGCGAAGCTGCGCTCCATCTCGACCGACGAGTCAGGCGAGATCCGCCGCCTTCCGGTCCAGGTGGACGGCGACTACATCGGCGAGCACGCGGAGATGACCTGGTCGGTCCACCCCCGCGCGCTCACCGTCGTGGCTTAAAGCACCTGACCTACTGGACCGGCGTGGCCGAGGCCACCCTGAGACCGACCAGGTTCAGGACGCTCGTATCTCCGTTGAACGTGTTGTCGTAGACCATGAACGTCCAGGTCCCCTTCATCCGGACACCGTCGAAGGTGCTGAGGGGGCGCGCGTCGTCGTCCTCGTCCATCGTGTTCGCCCTGCCCGCGAACGGCTGAATCAGCGTCGCGTTCGGGTTCGCGCAGGTCGGCGTCGCCGAGTCGCATAGCGACGTAGTCGTGTCGTCGTCAAGCGTCAGCGGTCCGATCGAGACGTCGCCGAGAGTCTCGAACGGGAGCACCGTTCGCCCATTCGGCGCGGTGAGCCAGACGGACAGATCAGACGCAGCGCCCGGCCCGTTGCCAGTCGTCTGGAACGTCAGGTCGACGTCCCCGACCACCTTGTTCTTGAACTTCTTGCCCAAGGTGAAGTTCACCCTGACCGGTGTCGAGGGTCCTGCGGCCGCGAACGCGTCCGGGATCGGCGCGTTCACGTTCATGGTCTCGGTGAAGACCTTGCTCTTGGCTGTCTTCTTCTTCTTCTTCGCTGCCTCGGCACCGCCGGCGGTCAGCCCGACAGTGGCGCACAGTGTCAGTGCAAGCACGCCGACCATGGCTGCCCGCGTTCTCCTACCTCTCATGGCTTCCCCTTTTCGATTGAGGGCCCGCGTCCGTCGCGGGCGTGAGGACTAGATTCCCACAGCCGTGGCCGCCCCGTCGAACGATCCCGACTGCCTCTTCTGCCGGATCGCCGCGGGCGAGGAGGACGCCGCGATCGTGCTCGAGGACGACGGGTTCGTCGCCTTCCTCGACCACCGGCCGCTCTTCCCTGGGCACACTCTGCTTGTCCCCCGCGCGCACCACGAGACGCTCGCCGACCTTCCGGCCGAGTTGATCGGACCGCTGTTCGAGCGTGCCCAGCTCCTGTCCCGCGCCGTCCCGGAGGCGATGGGCAAGCCGGGGTCCTTTGTCGCCCTCAACAACGTCGTCTCCCAGAGCGTCCCCCACCTGCACGTCCACGTCGTCCCGCGCAAGCCGAAGGACGGGCTGCGCGGGTTCTTCTGGCCCCGCACGAAGTACGAGAGCGCGAAGGAGATGGAAAAGGTCGCGGGCGCCTTGCGCGACGCCGTGACCCGCCTGCGCCAGACCGGCGCTACTTGATGGTCTTCTTGGCGGTGTCCGGCGAGCCGAAGGGAACCTCGGCGGTCACCTTGAGCTTGGCGCTGTTGCGATCGGCGAGCTTCGCCTTGCCCTTCTTGTTGACGCCCATCACGACCTTTTGAGTCCTGCCCGCAGCGAGGTTGAAGGCCTGCTGAGTGCCGAGGGTCAGCTTGCCGAGCTTCAGGGTCATGGACAGGCCATTGCTCTGTGTGAGCGCCGTGACGACGACCGGGACCTTGCCCTTGCTCGCCACGGTGTCCAGCTTGGCCTTGCCGATCTTGACCTCGATGTCGGGTCGAGCGACCGGGGTGCCGTTGCCGGTGACGTTGAGGTTCGCAGTCATCTCGAACGGATGGACGTTGCAGAAGAACGCATAGGTGCCGGCGGTCAGGTACTCGGTGCCCCTGACGGTCGCGTTCGTGCCGGGGTTGATCGTCGAGCTGATGAAGAGCTTCTTGCCGTCCGGGCCGCTGAGGCGCGAGAAGACGTCGTGCTGATTGCCGGGGCCGACATTCTGGAACTGAAGCTGCTCGCCCTGGTCCATCGTGTAGTTGGGCTGGGAGTAGGAGTTGCCCGCGCCGTCAGCCGCGACCACGGGCTGCTGCGCCGCGAAGGCCATCCCCGCAACGACGAAGGCGCCCAGCGCCGCACAGACGCCAGCGATCCTCACCCATCCCCTGCGTGTCCCGCGCCTCAGCATCGGCATCGATCATAAGACACGCGAGTTAAGGCTTAGTAGCGCTCAGTTGGTCGGCGTGACGCGATAAGCGTCGAAGACCGAGTCCAGGTTGCGGAGCCGAGAGACGCAGGCCTTCAGCTGCTCGGTGTCCCCCACCTCGACGACGAAGCGGTTCTTCACCATCGGGTGCTTGGTCGTGCAGCGGGCCTCGAGGATGTTGAGGCCCGCCTCGGCGAACGTTCTGGTGAGGTCCTCGAGCAGGCGGGTGCGGTCCCAGGCGTCCACCTGCAGCTCGACCCGGTAGGAGGCCTCGTTGTCGCCGTCCCAGGTGACGTCGGTGAACCGCTCGGGCGCCTTCTTCAAAGCGGCGACGTTGCGGCAGTCCTCGCGGTGGACGGTGATGCCGCGGCCGAGCGAGACGTAGCCGACGATCTCGTCCCCCGGAACGGGCCGGCAGCACTTGGCCAGGCGCACCGCCACGTCGTCGACGCCCTTCACCTTGATTCCGAAGTCGCCGGCCTCCTCGGTGCGGCGACGGGAGTCGTCCGTGCCCTTGACCAGGCCCTCCGCCGGCTCCTCCTCGACCGCCTCGCCCCGCTTCAGGCGCTGCATCACCTTGTTGGCGACGACCTTGGTGGAGATCTTGGACTCGCCGAGCGCGATGTAGAAGTCGTCGGCCTTGCGGAAGCCCATCTCGCGGATCACGTCCACCAGCAGCGGCGAGCCAGCGACCTTCTGGTACGGCAGGCCGTTCTTCTTCAGGACCTGCGCGAGCTGCTCGCGACCTCGGTGCTCGGCGTCCTCGCGCCCCTCCTTCTGGAAGAAGGCGCGGATCTTGTTGCGGGCGCGCGAGGTGCGGACGAGCTTGAGCCAATCGCGGGAGGGCCCCCGGCCCTGCTTGGCGGTCAGCACCTCGACGATGTCGCCGCTCCTGAGCTGGTAGTGGAGCGGCACGATCTTCCCGTTCACCTTGGAGCCGACGCAGTGGTGGCCGACATCGGTGTGGATCGAGTAGGCGAAGTCGAGCGGCGTCGAGCCGGCCGAGAGGTTCTTGACCTCGCCCTTCGGGGTGAAGACGAAGACCTCGTCCTCGAACAGGTCGACCTTCAGCGCCTCCAGAAACTGCGAGGGATCGGCGTCCTTCTCCGCCTCGAGCAGCTGGCGCAGCCAGGTCATCTTCTCCTTGCGGTCCTCAGGCGCGTCCGAGCCCTCCTTGTAGAGAACGTGCGCGGCGATCCCGTACTCCGCCAGCTCGTGCATGTCCGGCGTCCGGATCTGGATCTCCAGGGGCTGGCCCTCGGGTCCGATCACCGTCGTGTGCAGCGCCTGGTACATGTTCGCCTTGGGCATGGCGACGAAGTCCTTGAAGCGCCCGGGCAGCGGCTTCCACAGCGAGTGGACGATCCCGACCGCGCCGTAGCAGTCCTTGACGGACCCGACGATCACCCGCATCGCTGTCAGGTCGAAGATCTCGTTGAACTCCCGGCCCTTGCGGGTCATCTTGGTGTAGATCGAGTAGAAGTGCTTGGCCCGGCCCGAGATCTCGGCCTCGACGCCGACCTGCTTCAGCTCCTTCTGTAGGAACTTCCCCGCCTCCGTCACGTAGCTCTCTCGCTCCGCACGCTGCTGGGCGACGAGTTCCTTGATCTCCTCGTACTTGCGCGGGTGCAGCGTGGAGAACGCCAGGTCCTCCAGCTCCCACTTGATCGCGTGGATCCCGAGCCGGTGGGCCAGCGGGGCGAAGATCTCGAGCGTCTCGCGCGCCTTCTCCTGCTGCTTCTGCTTCGGCAGCGCTTCGAGGGTGCGCATGTTGTGGAGGCGGTCGGCCAGCTTGATCAGGATGACCCTGACGTCGGTGGCCATCGCCACCATCATCTTGCGGTAGTTCTCGGCCTGCCGCTCGTCGCGGCTCTTGAAGGTGATCTCGGTCAGCTTCGTGACGCCGTCGACGAGCTGGGCGATCTCGTCGCCGAAGCGCTCGCGGACCTCCTCGAGGCTGGCGCTGGTGTCCTCGACGGTGTCGTGCAGCAGGGCCGCGCAGAGCGTCGCCGTGTCCAGGCGCAGGCCCGCGCAGATCCGCGCGACCCCGAGCGGGTGCGTGATGAAGTCCTCGCCGGACTTGCGGACCTGGTCGGCGTGGCTCTCGCAGGCGAACGCGAAGGCCCGCTCGATCTCGTCGCGCTCAATCGGCTCCGCGAGCTCGGCCTTGTGCTCCTCGATGACGGCGAAGAGGTCGCCGAGCAGCGCCCGCTGCTCGGCCGTGAGCTCGCGGGTGATGTCGTCTGCCTTCGGCGCGGTGGGCGCGCCGATGGGCTCGCCGACGCGGGTGTGGCCGCGGCGATCGCTGGGGGTCAGCGCGCCGCTGTTGCCGCCGCCCCGCTCTCCTGTGCTCTGCTTCGCAGGTATCGGATGCCCTCCTGGTGCCGTTCCGCGCAGGCCCGGTAGACCTGAGACCGCTCCAGCTCGGTCCGTGATGAGGATACGACCCTGAGCTCCGGAGCCATGGGATCGCCGCTCCACTCGCACAGGCCGAGCTCGCAGAGGATCGCCACGCAGCGCCCCGCCAGCTCGGGCGTGCGGGGGTGACGGCTCACCCCGGCCAGGATCAATCGCAGCTCCTCCCCCGAAACGCCTCCGGTGTCCCTGACCGCCCTCCAGACGCTCGCGACAGTCCCGCGCAGGTCCCAGTCGCGGGCGAAACAGAGCTCGGCGAACTCCAGCTCGGACGCTCCCCAGGCGAGGTGCAGGAATCCCGGCCCCGTCCGGACCAGGTCCTCGAGGCCCTCGAACGGGGCCGGGTCGATCGCTACCACGTGACGGAACGCCCGGGGGGCGTCCGGACGGCGCGCCAGCGCCCACCAGTCGGTCAGGACCAAACCGGGCTCGGCCTCCCCGGCCTCGGGCAGCGCTGCGTCGAGAGCCGGCTCCCCGCAGCGACAACAGGCGAAGCGCGGCGCGACCGCCCCGAAGCGGCGGGGATCCGCGGCAGCCAGCGCCAAGCCGCGGCGGCGTGACGCGTCGGCGCAGACGGCGAGCACGGGCTCACCCGTCGAGATCAATTCGGCGACGGCGGCGACGGCGGCCCCGCGGCGGCGGTCGACCACCTCACGGGACTGTCTGGCGTCGGGATCGCGCTGGTGGCCGGCGTGCGCAGGAGGCGGGCCCGGCGGAACGCGCGCGTCTCCACGCGGCGCCACCATTCCTCCGCGGAGGCGGGGCAGGCGTCCCCGCACGTGCCCGGGTCCTCATCCGAACCGCGAGCGCCGAGCGGATAGATCTCGCGGAGGACCACGCGGGGCTGGATCGCCCCGTTCCAGCGGTCGACCTCGAGCTCGATCGCCAGGTCGACCTGCTCGCCCTCCCGCTTCGTCACCTCGCCGTTCATGCCGAAGGCCACCCCCATCGCCCTGCCGGTCCCGCCCTCGAGGTGGAAGCGTGAGTGGCGGCCCTCCTCCCCGAGCGGCTGGATCGAGCTCAGCCTCCCGGCGGGCACGAGCAGGCGCGGACCGGGGTTCCCGACCCCGAACGGCCCCAGTCGCTCGAGCTGCTCCGCGAGCTCGAGGCCGATCCCGTCGCGGCCGACGCCCACCAGCGCGTCGACGCGTTCGCTGCGGACCAGCTCGTCCGGGCTCAGGACGCCGGCGGCGTGTTCGAGGAACGCCCGGCGGAAGGCGTCGAGGTTCTCCCTCGGCAGCTCGAGCCCGGCGGCAGCCCGGTGGCCGCCGTAGCGCCCCAGGTGCTCGGCGCACGCGTCGAGCGCCTCGATCAGGTCGAAGCCGGGGATGCTCCGGGCCGAGCCGCGGGCGCGGTCCCCGTCGAGCGAGAGCAGGATCGTGGGACGCCAGTGCCTGTCGGCGATCCGGGAGGCGGCGATCCCGACGACGCCCGGGTGCCAGCCCTCGCCCGCCAGGACCAAGGCGGGCGCCTCCGCCTGCTCGGGGGAAAGCTCGGTGACGGCGCGCTCGGCCCCCTCCGCGACCTCCCGCTCGGTGGCGCGGCGCTCGGTGTTCGCCCGGTCGAGCTCGGCGGCGATCGCCTCGGCCCGGCCGGCGTCCTCGGTCAGCATCAGCTCCACCCCGCCGTCGGCGCGGTAGAGGCGGCCGGCGGCGTTGATCCGCGGCGCGAGCTTGAAGCCGAGGTCTCCCGCGTCCACGGTCTCGCGATCGACGCGGGCCGCCGCCATCAGGGCGCTGAGGCCGGGGCGCGGAGCGGCCCGCAGCTGCGCAAGGCCCGCGCGGACCAGCCGCCGGTTCTCCCCGATCAGGGGAACCATGTCCGCGACCGTCGCCAGCGCGACCAGGTCAAGGTCGACCGCCTCGAGAACGCGTGCGGGCGCGACTTGGCCGGGCGCCGAGAGGCGGAGGGCGGTGGCCAGCTTGTGCGCGACCCCGGCCGCGCAGAGGCCACGGAAGGGATAGGACGAGACCTCGGGATGCAGGATCGGGCAGTCCGGCAGCCGCTCCGGCGGCTCGTGGTGGTCGGTCACCACGACCTCGATCCCAGCGGCCTTCGCCGCCTCCACCTCGGCGGCCGAGGCGATCCCGCAGTCGGCGGTGATCAGGAGACCCGTGCCGCGCCGCTGCAGCTCCTCGACCGTGGACATCGTCAGCCCGTACCCGTCGGCGAGCCGGTCGGGGATCAGCCAGTCGCACTCGGCTCCGAGCTCCCGCAGCGCCCCGATCAGGATCGCCGTCGAGGTCACCCCGTCGACGTCGTAGTCCCCGTGAACCGTGATCCGCTCGCCGCGGCCGGCGACCGACCGGACCAGCTCGCAGACGGCCTCCATTCCCTCGAACTCGAACGGGTCGTGGGCCTCCTTCGCCTCGAGGAACTCCCGAGCGTCCTCGACGGTGCGGTAGCCGCGCCGGACCAGCATCACCGCGATCGGCTCCGCGAGGCTCAGAGCCGAGGCGATCCGCCGCGCCTCGCCGTAGTCGTACGGCGCAAGCTCGAACTCCTTGGCGACGGCATTCGTGGCCACCGCCCCACGCTAGGTTCGATGTCAGACGGAACCGAGGTGCCGCTAGCCGGGCCCGGCGTAGCGGCGCTCGTCGCGCGAGCCCAGCAGGTACATCACGCCCATCCCCAACAGGGTGCCGGGGACGGCGAACAGGGCCGTGGCGATGTCGGTGTCGCCGAGGCTCTTGTCCATGGCGAGCTGGGCCGCGGCTCCGGTAACCATCGCGCCGATCGCCGCGCCGACGAAGGCGCCGACGATGCCCCAGCGGAAGCGGTCGGGAACGAACACCGTGAAGTGCCAGATCGCGACGCCCATGGTGAACCAGACGACTGCGGCCATCAGCGGTTCCTCCCGTGCTTACGGCGGCCGCGCTTGCCGCCTCCCTGGCGCTGCTCGCGAGCGCGCCGGAGCGCCGCGGCGCTCGCCTCGCTGAGTTCCTGCTCCGGCTTCGACGGCTGATCCTCCTCGGGGGCGTCCCCCGCGCCGTCGCCCCCTTCCGGCTCGACCGGCTCGGGCTCCGTCACCGTCGGCGGCGGAGCGACCGTCGGCGTCTCGCCCAGCACGCCGGGGGCGGCCGATGGGTGCGCGGGGGCAGGCGGCGCCGGCTCGGGCCGTGCCGTGGCGGCGGGCGCGGCCTCGCCGCGCGGCGGGCGCTCCTCCTCGACTCGCTGGATCACGTTCTCTTCGGGGAATGGCGGCACGTAGCCCATCTGCTCCTCGATCCGCTCGCGGCGGCGCCGATAGGCGGGTTCGCGCTCCTTCCAGGCGGTCAGCACCGGTGAGGCGATGAAGATTGACGAGTAGGTCCCGGACGCGATCCCGATCAGCATCGCGAAGGCGAAGTCCTGCAGCGTCTCGCCGCCGAAGATCATCAGCACCCCGACCAGGAAGACGCTCGAGAGTCCCGTGATCAACGATCGGGTCAGGACCTCGCTCATGGAGCGGTTGACGATCTGCGAGAAGGTCGCCCGCGGCAGCCGCGGCACGTTCTCGCGTATTCGGTCGAAGACGATCACGGTGTCGTAGAGCGAGTAGCCGAGGATCGTGAGGAAGGCCGCGACGGTTCCCGAGGTCACCTCCCGCTCGGCCAGGGAGTAGACGCCGCCCGTGATCAGGATGTCGTGGATCACGGCGATGATCACCGGCACGGCGTACTTCGGCTCGAACCGGAAGGCGACGTACGCGCAGATGACCAGCAGCGAGAAGATGATCGCGATCGCGGCGCTGCGAGCGACCTGCTGGCCGAAGGTCGGGCCGATGCTCTGGTTGTCGAACCCGTCCTCGATGATCGTGTACTCGTTGTCGAGCGTGGTCTGGACCTGGGCCACCTGGTCGGGCGGCAGGTCTCCGTCGATCTGGAAGGCGTTGTCGCCGAGCTCCTCGTTGCTGACCTCGGTCACCTCGGCATCCCCGGCGCCGATCGTCTCGAGGGTCCCGCGCACGTCCTCGACGCTCGCCTCCTCCTCGAGGCCGGCCGTGATCCGGCTGCCGGACTCGAAGTCGATGCCGAGGTTGAGCTGGAGCGTCGCGAACGAGACCGCGCCGATCAGCAGGATCACCCCGGACATCGAGAAGAACCACTTGCTGAGGCCGGTGAAGTCGAAGTGCCAGCGCACCCGCTCCTCGCCGGCTCCCATCATCCGCGGCGAGCGCAGGAAGCGGCGGCCGAAGATCCCGAGGAACGCCTGGGTGAAGGCGACGGCGGTGAACAGCGAGGCGATCGTTCCCAGGCCGAGCACCAGGGCGAAACCCTTGACGCTCGAGGTCGAGAGCACGAACAGGATGAACGCCGTGATCAGCGTGATCACGTTCGCGTCGATGATCGTGGCGATGCCCTTGCGGTATCCGGAGGCGATCGCGGAGGCCATGGATTTGCCCGAGCGCGCCTCCTCCTTTATTCGCTCGAAGATGACGACGTTCGAGTCCGCCGCCACCCCGATCGTCAGGATCAATCCCGCGATTCCCGGCAGGGTCAGCGTGATCGGGATCAGCTCGACCAGCGCGTAGAAGAAGACGCCGTAGAGCGCCAGGCCGAGCGTCGCCACCACTCCGAGGAAGCGGTAGTAGGCGATCAGGAAGAGGATCACGAGGATCAGGCCGGCGAGGCCCGCCTTGAGGCCCTGGTCAAGCGCTTCCTCGCCGAGGCTCGCGGAGACGGTCGACTGCGAGATCAGCCTCAGGTCGACCGGCAGCGCGCCCTTCTTCAGGAACTCGGCGAGGTCCTGGGCCTCGCCGATCGAGAACCCGCCCTCGATTTGGGCGCCGGTGCGCCCGTCGATGCCGGCGGGGTTCTGCTCGAAGTCGATGATCGGCCGAGAGACGATCTCTCCGTCCAGCACCACCGCGAAGTGATCGGAGAAGTTCGGGGCCTCACCGGGGGGCAGCCCGGGCGGAGCGTTGCGGAACCCCCGCTCGGCGATCCGCTTGGTGACCTCCTGGAACGCCGCCTCACCGTCGTCGGTGAAGTTGAAGGTGACGTTGGGCGCGTTCGTGGTCGGGTCCGTGCTCTGCTCGGGATCCTTGATGTCGTCGCCGGAGATCTCGGGCGCGTCGCGGATCACGAAGTAGCCGCGGAGCTCGTCGTTGTCGGACTCGTCCTCGTCCGTGTCCGGGTTGTCGTTCGGGGGCTCCTGGAGGACCACCAGGGTTCCCTGCGGGATGGCGATCACCTCCGATCCCGGAGGCTGCTTCTCACCCGGCTGGTCGGCGTAGAGGTCCTTCTCGCTCCCGGCGGGGCCCGCGAGCAGCTGCTGGCTCTGGGAGTCGAAGAGGTAGAAGCTGGGACCCGGTGGTGGTGCAGCGGTTCTCGGGGCACTGCGGCTCCTGCGTCGCTGCGAACTGGACCGCGTTGTAGAGGCGCGGGAAGGGGTCCTCGGGCCCATCCTGGGCGTCGGGGTTTGCGATGACGTTCGGCTCCCAGTCGTAGAACTGGAGCTTCGCCGTGGTGCCGACGCAGCGCGTCGCCTGCTCGACGTCGTCCTCGCCGGGGATGCCTGCCCGCAGCTGGTCGGAGCCGAGGCGCGAGAACTCCGGCTCGGCGACGCCGAGGGCGTCGCAGCGGTCGCGGATGATCTCGATCGAGCGGTCCATGTCGGTCCCGTCGATCTCCGGGTTCTGCGGGGTCGGGCGGCCCTGGTAGACGAGCTCGGTCCCGCCCTGCAGGTCGAGGCCGAGCTTGGTCTCCTTGGCGCGGATCACCAACGCCGAGGCGATCACGATGCCCACGACGAACAGCAGGATCAGGAGGTTGCGGCGGCGGTTTGCCATTTGGGTCCCTGAGACGTCCCGCTACTCGGGCGTCAGGACAAGCAGAAGCCCGCCGTCGTCGTCGTAGGCCGGGAAGACGTCCGCGACCGCCTCGGTCGGCAGGTCACCCTCCGCGCGGACGGCGACCCGCTTGCCCAGCGAGCGCACCCCCCATTCCAGGGTCGTCTCGATCGGGTCGTTCTGCCCGTCGCCGTCGGTGTCCGTAGTCGGGCGGGCCCTCCCCCGTGTCGATGAACTCGAGCCCGAGCACGTCCTTCACCGGGCGGCCGATGACCTCCTCGTCCTTGAGCCCGGTCAGCTCGAACGCGTTCTTGCCGAGGTCGAGCAGCCTGCCGTCCTTGTCGCAGGTGAAGAAGGCCGCGCCGGGCGCCGGGTAGTAGTCGTCGAGGAGCTCGAACAGGAAGCCGAAGCCGCATTTGGAGCAGCCCTTGGGCCGATTGGAGAACCCCACCGTCCGCTCCCCGCTGAGCTCCCTGTTGCCGCAGTTGGGGCAGATGAAGAAAGGCACGCGCCAAGGCTAGCCAAACGCCTAAACCGGAGACAAGCCCCTGTGCCTAGAAGAGACTCGCCATGCCCTCGGGAACCGGCAGCCCGAGGTGCTCGTAGGCCCGTTCGGTCAGCACCCGGCCCCGCGGCGTCCGCTTGATCAGGCCCTGCTGGAGCAGGTAGGGCTCGAAGACGTCCTCGATCGTGTCGGCCTCCTCCCCGACCGCGACCGCGAGGGTCGAGAGGCCGACGGGCCCGCCGCCGAACTTCCCGGCGACGGCCTGCAGCAGCTGGCGGTCGTGTCGGTCGAGCCCGGCCGAGTCGACCTCGAGCATCTCCAGGGCCTCGGCGGCGATCGCGTCGTCGATGGCGCCGGTTCCCCTCACCTCGGCGTAGTCCCGGACCCGGCGCAGCAACCGGTTGGCGACGCGCGGCGTCCCGCGGGCGCGGGAGGCGATCGCCGAGGCGCCCTCGTCCGTGACCGCGATCGAGAGGATCCCCGCCGAGCGGGTGACGATCTGCTTCAGGTCGGCGGCGTCGTAGTGCTCCAACCGGTGGCAGACGCCGAAGCGGTCACGCAGAGGCGTGGTCAGCAACCCGGTCCGGGTCGTCGCCCCGATCAGCGTGAACGGCGGCAGGTCGAGCGTGACCGTTCGAGCGCCCGCGCCCTGGCCGAGGACGACGGGCAGCCGCCTGTCCTCCATGGCCGGGTAGAGCGTCTCCTCGACCGCGCGGCCGAGGCGGTGGATCTCGTCGATGAAGAAGACGCTGCCGGGCTCGAGCGCGGTGAGGAACGCGGCGATGTCGGCCTTGCGCTCGAGAGCCGGGCCCGCCGTCTGGACCATCGGCGCGCTCAGCTCCGAGGCGATGATGTGGGCCAGCGAGGTCTTGCCGAGGCCGGGCGGGCCGGCGAGCAGGACGTGGTCGAGCGCCTCGCCGCGGCGCCTCGCCGCCTCGATGAAGATCCCGAGCTGCTCGGTGACCTGAGCCTGGTTGACGAAGTCCGTCCAGCGTCGGCGGGCGCAGCGAGCGGTCGAAGTCGTCATCCGCTCCCACGGCGCGGGCATCGTGGATCTCGATCTCGTCCGCGTCGGGCGTGCGGATCCCCTTGCCGGGCTCGATGCTCATTCTCGAGCTCTCATCAGGCCGCCTTTGCCCCCGCCGCCTGCCGGAGCGCCGCCTCGACGATCTCCTCGGGAGTGTCACCGCTCGCCTTGTCCAGCAGGCGCTCGGCCTCGATCGGCGTATAGCCGAGGTTCAGGAGCCCGTCCCGCGCGAGTGAGCGAGCCTCGTCCGGAGTGCCCTCGACAGCGGCTGCGTCCGCGTCCCCCTCGATTTCCCCAGCGACCTTCTCGCGCAGCTCGACGATGATCCGCTCGGCCGTCCGTTTGCCGATCCCGGGAACGGCCTGAAAGCGCTTGGCGTCACCGGCCGCGATGGCCCGCAGCAGCTCGCGCACCGGCCCGCCCGAGAGCGCGGCCAGAGCCACCTTGGGACCGACCCCGCCGACGGAGATCAGGTGCAGGAAGAGGTCACGCTCCTCCTCACTGCCGAAGCCATAGAGGTTGAGGGCATCGTCTCTGGGGACCAGATGCGCGTGCAGGACGGTCCGCTTGCCCCGGGCCGGCACCGATTTCAAAGTCTCTGACGACACCGCCAGGCGGTAGCCGACGCCGGCCGCGTCGATCACGACGTGGTCGGGACGGCGCACCAGCACCTCGCCTGCGACGGAGGCGATCATGGCCCTTGATTCTGGTCTTACGCCCGGATGCCTTTATCCGGCGAGGCGCTGGCGGGCCGCGACCGCGCTGCGGGTGCCGACCCGCCGCCGGCTTCCGTGCTCCGCCTGGGACCTGTTCCGAGCTCCCCCGGCGTGGCAGATGGCGACGGCGAAGGCGTCCGCCGCGTGATCGGGTGTCGGAGGCTCGGACAGCCCCAGCAGGCTCGCGACCATCCGCTGGACCTGGCCCTTGTCCGCCGACCCCGAGCCGCAGACGGCCTTCTTCACGGCCTGCGGCGTGTAGTCGAAGCACTGCACCTCGGCCTGAGCCGCGGCCAGCATCGCCACGCCGCGGGCCTGTCCGACGGACAGGGCCGAGCCGACGTTCTTGCCGAAGAAGAGATCCTCGAGGGCCATCGCGTCCGGCTCGTGCCAGTCGATCAGCTGAACCAGGGAGCGGTGCACTTCCTTCAGGCGCGCCTCGGGGGCATGGTCCGGCGCGGTCTCGATCACACCCCCGTCGAGGGCGACCATGCGGTCACCGACAGTCCGGATCACGCCGAATCCGGTGTTCGCAGCTCCAGGGTCGATGCCGATGACGATCACGCACATTCATTCTCGTCCCCCCACCGGATGTCCTTTAACGCGCCGGAAACACGTTCGCGGGCTTTGCGCGAACAGTCGGAGCGATCGCGTACCCAGTGAAGGTGAACCGGCGCTAGGGCAGCTTGTTGCGCGGCTTGATGCTCAGCTTCCAGCAGGTCAGCGTGCCGACGTCCCCGTTGGTGAAGTCAAAGACGCGCAGGGTCCAGGTTCCCCTGGCTGGGCCGCCGTCCATGATCCTGAGGGGGAACCCGTTCGGCTGGACGGTGGCGGCCCAGGGCGAGAGGACCTCGCCGGGGAAGCCGCTGGGCGTGTCGTTGTTGGAGATGAAGTTCGAGGTCTCGTCGCTGAACGTGGTCAGGGTCCCTCCGCAGCCGCCGCCCGTGCCGTAAGTCGTCGCGGCGCCTCCGATCCCGGAGTTCTCCCCGGTCAGGAAGGTCGTGGCGCCGTCGGGTGCCGTGAGGTAGAAGTCGAGCTCGTCGAGATCGGGGTGCGTGGCCGCGATGCTCACGTCGACATCGGCGACCTGCTTGCCCTTGAGGGCCTTGCCGACGGTGATCGTCGAGTTCAGCGTCCCGAGCGGCTGGTCGACGCCCGCCGGCCGGTCCGGGATGGTCTGCGACGCCGCGTTCTGGAACGTCTTCACCTTGTTGGCGGCCTTCTTCTTGGCGCCGGCGGCGACGTCTCCGGTGACGAGTCCCACGGTGGCGACGAGCGCCAGCGCGGCCATTGCGGCGACGATGGTCCTGGAGCGCCTCACTTCACCGGCTTCCGGGTCTTGACGACGATCTGGACGCAGTGGACCGTCGCCTGGCCGACGCCGTCATCGTCGTCAAGGAGCGTCACGGTCCAGGTGCCCTTCGGCTTGCCGCCGTCCATGACGAACAGCGGCCTGTTGTCGTCCGGCTGAACCCGGCCGACATACGGGGGCGGCAGCTCCAGCGGATGCGTGAATGGCGCGGTCCCCGTGAAGAACGGCGTCTCGTCGGCAAAGGTCAGGAACGAACCGGCGCAGCTCGCCGCCCCCGAGCCCAGCGTCTCCCCCTCGACGCCCCCGGGGCGAAGCAGCCAAGCAGAGGCCCCGTTGGGCGCGGTGACGCGCATACTGAGGGTCTCGACGACGCCCGTCGCCCGGAGGTTCACGTCAACGTCCGCGATCTCGCGGCCCTTCAGCTTCTTGCCCCCGACGATCGGCAGCTTGGCGAAACCGTCGATTTCACCGGGAGGCGGACCCTCCTCGGGGACGAGGACGTTGATGTCGCCGCTGGACAGCGTGAACGTCGAGGAGGGCTTCTTCTTGCCCTTGGCGGCTCCCGACGTGGCCGGGCCCAGTGTCAGCACGAGTGCAAGAGCCACGACGAGGACGCCGGCGGCAATGTGGACCGGGCGGCGGCGGATTGCAGGGAGCGACGTCATTTCAGGGGCTTCCTGGGCTTGATCTGGACCTGGGCGCAGTGGAGCGTGGCGGCGTCACCTGGGGCGAGGTCGAAGATTCGGAGGTTGAACGTGCCCTTCGCTCTCCCGCCGTCCATGATTGCGAGCGGATAGCCGTTTGGCTGGGCACTGCCTGCGTAGGGCGGGGTCAGGATGTCCGGCTCGTCCGGGTCGGCCGAGCCGAGCTGATTCGGACTCTCGTCGTCGAACGTGAGGGGCGTGCCGGCGCAGTCGGTCGGACCCGTCCCCCAGGTGGTGCCCTCTGTTCCGGGGCCGCCCAGGAAAACGAAGGCCCCGTCCGGCGCGGAGATGGCGGCCTCATAGGGCCCCACGTCGGTTCCCGTGAGCCGAATCCTCACGTTGACGTCTGCGATCTCCTTGCCCTTCAGCTTCTTGCCGGCGGTGATCGGCACGTTGAGGATCCCTGGGAGATCCATCGTGGCGTCCGGGATCGTGAGGTTGACGTTCCCGGTGGAGGCCGTGACCGTCTTGTTGCCGCCCTTCTTCTTGCCCTTGGCGGCCTCGGCGGCCGGCATGGCGAGGGCCAAGGCGCAGACAGCGGCCGCGACCAGCAGTCCCAATCCCACTTTTCGAGTCCCCCGTAGAGCCAAGGCGTTCGGAACGTACCACGACGTGCGGCGCCCGTCTAGGTCGTCGCGGCGACTCGCTCGATGATCTCGTCGGGGACGTCGAAGTTCGCGTTGACCGAGTCCACGTCGTCGTGGTCCTCGAGCAGGTCCATCAGGCGAAGCAGCGCCGGCGCCTCGCCCTCGCCCACCTCGACGGTGCTCTTAGGCTCCATCGACAGCTCCGCGGACTCCAGGTCCACGCCGGCGTCCTCGAGCGCGGCTCGGACCGCCGCGAGGTCCCCCGCGGCGGTGATCACCTTGAGCACGTCGCCGTCCTCCTCGACGTCCTCCGCCCCGGCCTCGATCGCCGTCATCAGGTCGTCCTCGCCGTAGCGGTCGCCGTCGACCAGGATCACCCCGCGCTTCTCGAACTGCCATGAGACCGAGCCGGGCTCCCCCAGGCTGCCGCCGTGCTTCTCGAAGGCATGCCTCACCTCGGACCCCGTTCGGTTGCGGTTGTCCGTCAGCGCCTCGACGAGGATGGCCGCGCCGCCCGGGCCGTAGCCCTCGTAGACGACGCTCTCGATCGCAGCGGCGTCTTCGCCCTCCCCGGTCCCGCGGTCGATCGCCCGCTGGATGTTGTCCTTGGGCATCGAGGCGTCGCGCGCCTTCTGGACCGCCAGGCCCAGGGTGGAGTTGGCGTCGGGGTCGCCGCCACCGTCGCGGGCGGCGACCGTGATGGCGCGCGCAAGCTTGGTGAAGAGCTTCCCCCGCTTGGCGTCCTTGGCGCCCTTCTTGTGCTTGATCGAGGACCACTTGGAGTGTCCGGACATGGCCCCGATTCTAGGCCGCCGCAGGCGGCTGGCAGAAACGCAAGCGGGGCGCCGACCGGCGCCCCGCTGCGGAATGGATCTGCGCTGCTGCCTACTTCTTCTTCGGGTTGGTGGACGTGATCGTCAGCTTGAAGCAGTCCAGCGTCCCGGCCGGGTTGGCGTTGTTGTCGTCCTCCGCCAGCAGCGTCCAGGTGGCGTTGGTCGCCTTCTTGTTGCCGAGCCCGTTCAACGTCTTCAGGCTCTCCTCCGGCGCGAAGCTGCCGGCGAACGGCGCCGACAGGCCCGGCGTGCTGATGAACGTCGGGTTCTCGCTGTCGAACAGCGTGAACTGGCCGACGCAGCTCGCAGGCCCGGACCCGTAGTTGTTGCCGGCGCCGCCGTTGTCAGAGCTCAGGTTGATCACGCCGCGCGGACCGGCGAGATAGAACTCGAGGTCCTGCGCCTGGACGTGGGTCGCCCGAACGCCGACGTTGACGTCGACGATCTTGCCGCGGGGGTTCAGCCCCTTGACCGGAATGCCGGACCGCACGATCTGCGTCGTCGTGCCACCGCCGTCCGGAATCGTGATCGGCACGCCACCGAGGCTGCCGCCGACGCCCTTCGTGTAGGTCTTGGTCGCCTTCTTCGCGCCCTGTGCCGCCGGCACGAGCGCGACGGATCCCGACCAGCGCGACCGCCAGCGCGGCGCCCGCCACGCGACTGAGCTTCAGCTTGCGCATCGTTCCCTCCTGATGTCGCGGAGGCCCCGTCCTCCCCGGCGAGCGCCTACCGATTTGTCGGTAGAGACAACCCGCAAGCGGGCACGGTGTTGCGGTCCAAACGAGAAGGGGCCGCGCGAACGCGGCCCCTCTCGCACAGCCATGTGGACCGGCTCAGACGGGAGGCGGCTTCGCAGCCTTGATCTCCAGCTTGGCCAGGTTCAGGGTCCCGGTGAAGCCGTTGTCCTCGAAGTCCAACAGCTTCAGCCTCCAGGTGCCCTTCATCTTGATGCCGTTGAAATCGGTCAGGACGAGCTCCCTGACCGTCCCTGCAAAGGGCGGCCCGAGGCTGTCATCGGGGTCGGTGCACGGCGGCGTCGGGTCGAAACAGAACTCGACCGACGAATTCGGCGTGTACCTCGTCGGCCCGAAGGACCGGTTCTGGGCCGGGGTCAGGGCCCCGCTCGCCGGGACTTCGAGGCGAGCCGTACGGCCGTTCGGCGCGACCAGGCGCGCCTCCAGATCGAACAGGTAGTCATCGGCGGAGCCGGTGACCTGGAGCGTGAGGTCGACATTCCCGACCTGCTTCTTGCCGAACGAGCCCGGGACCACGAGGTCCACGGGGGTGACCGCTGCCTGCGGCCCCCCGGCGGCGCGATCGGCGATCGAGATATTGGTCTTCTGGATCGTTGCCTTGCTGGGCTTCTTCTTGCCCTTCTTCTTGGCCGCGTCGGCGGCGCCGACAAGCCCGACCGTGACGCAGAGCGTCAAGGCCAGCGAGCCGAGCAGCGCCAAACGGCCGCGCTTCCTGGAGTGCATCAGGTGATACCTCCCTGAGTCCGAAAGTCCGGGTCCCGCCCGTCCCTTCTCGAGCCGCCCGGATCGACGCAAGATAACCCCGGTGCAGGCAGAAAGATGCGGAGGTACCGCCGCTAGACGATGAATTGACCGTCGGTCTGCAGGGGCTCGCCGTCCACCTCGATGCGGCCGCCTCGCCGGAGGTCGCAGATCATGTCCCAGTGGATGGCCGACTCGTTCACCCCGCCCGTCTCCGGGTAGGACCGGCCCACGGCGAGGTGAACGGTGCCGCCGATCTTCTCGTCGAGCAGGATCTCGCCGGTGCCGTCGGTGATGCCGTAGTTCGTCCCGATGCCGAGCTCGCCCAGCCGCCGCGCCCCCTCGTCGGTGTCGAGCATCTGGATCAGGAACTCCTCGCCCTTCTCCGCGCTCGCGTCGACGACCCTTCCCGACTTCGAACCGGAAGCGGACCCCTGAGACCTCGCGGCCAGCGTAGGTCGCCGGGAGGTGGAAGGTGACCTCGCCCTCGGCCGAGTCCTCGACCGGGCCGGTGAAGAACTCGCCGTCCGGCATGTTGTGGCGGCCGCCGGCGGCGATGAACTTGCGGCCCTCGATGCCGAGGCGCAGATCGGTTCCCTCTCCGGTCACGTGCACCTCCGAGCGACCCTCGATCCACTCCTTGAGGCGCTCGGTCTCCTCGGACTGGCGCCTCCAGGCGGCGACGGGGTCGTCCTCGGTCGCAAGGCAGGCGCCGTAGTAGAAGTCCTCGTACGCGCTCAGGCTCATCCCCGCCTCCGAGGCGTAGGCGTTCGTCGGGAACAGGGTCAGCGCCCAGCGGTATTCGCCGGCCGCGGCGCGCTCCATCATCCGCTTCATCAGGTGCTGTCTCGCCGCCTGGACCTTCGTCTGCCTCTCCGGCGGCACCTGGGACAGAGCGCGGGTGTTCTGGG
Organism: uncultured Solirubrobacterales bacterium; assembly: GCA_963824785.1. Taxonomy (GTDB): domain Bacteria; phylum Actinomycetota; class Thermoleophilia; order Solirubrobacterales; family 70-9; genus CAWGQG01. The sequence goes on along the minus strand of CAWGQG010000001.1, from coordinate 88,985 downwards.
ACGCCATCACCGCGATCCGCACGTCGGCGTTCTCGACGATCCACTCCGAGGTCGGCGAGACCCACTCGAGCTGCGCCTCCGACGCGTGCTCGAAGAAGGCCGGCTGCTGCTCGTCCAGGGCCATCTGCACGATCGGGTTGCCCCCGGCCCGCAGCACCTCCTCGTAGACGGCCTGGAGCAGCGGCTCGGCGGCGGAGCCGCCCTCGATCGTGCAGACGTCGCCCTGCTTCACCTGCGCCGAGTGCTCGACCAGGATCCGCGCGAGGTTGGTCACCCGCGGGTCACGCATCGGCGGTGGCCTCCTGGGATGCCGTGACGGATGCCATGAACAGGGCGTGCAAGCGGCTGTCGTCGGTCAGCTCCGCGTGGAAGGCGACCGCGAGCAGCTTTCCGTCACGGACCGCGACCGGTTGGCCGTCCACCTCGGCGAGCACCTCGACCCCGGGCCCGTGTTCCTCGACCCAGGGGGCGCGGATGAAGACGGCGCGCAGCGGCTCGTCGCCGATGCCGTCGAGCCGCAGGTCCTGCTCGAAGCTCGCGAGCTGGCGGCCGAAGGCATTGCGGCGGCAGCGGTAGTCGCCGATGCCGAGGTGGTCGCGGCCGCAGACGATCATCCCGGCGCAGCTGCCGAGGATCGGCCGCCCGGCCTCCGCGTGGGCCCTGACGGCGTCATCGAGGCCGTCCCGCGCCATCCCCTTGCTGATCGTCGTCGACTCCCCTCCGGGGATGACGAGGCCGTCGAGATCTCGGAGCTGCTCCGGGGTGCGGACCTCCGACACCTCCGCCCCGAGGGAACGCAGCATCCGCCGGTGGGCCTCGAAGTCCCCCTGGACCGCGAGCACCCCGACCTTGAGTCTCAAGAGCCCCGGGTCTGCAGCAGGCCGCCGTCCTCGGCGAGCCCCTCGATCTCCAGGCCCGGCATCGCGTCGCCCAGCTCCGCGGACGCCTTGGCGACGCGCTCGGGATCCTCGAAGTGCGTGGTCGCCTCGACGATCGCCCGGGCCCGCCGCTCGGGGTCGGAGCTCTTGAAGATCCCCGAGCCGACGAAGTTGCCCTCGGCGCCGAGCTGCATCATCAGGGCGGCGTCGGCCGGGGTGGCGATCCCACCGGCGCAGAAGAGCGGGACGGGCAGCGAGCCGCGCTCGGCGACGTCCTGGACGACGTCGAGCGGAGCCCGGAGGCTCTTGGCCGCGTCGGGAAGCGTCTCCTGCCGCGTCGAGGCGAGGCGCCGGATGCCCTCGGTGATCTCCCGCATGTGACGGACCGCCTCGACCACGTTGCCGGTCCCGGCCTCACCCTTGGAGCGGATCATCGCCGCGCCCTCTCCGAGCCGGCGGAGCGCCTCGCCGAGGTTGGTCGCGCCGCAGACGAATGGGACCTCGAACGCGAACTTGTCGATGTGGTGGGCCTCGTCCGCCGGCGTCAGCACCTCGGATTCGTCGACGTAGTCGACCTCGAGGGACTGGAGAACCTGGGCCTCGGCGAAGTGGCCGATCCGCGCCTTCGCCATGACCGGGATCGTGACCGCCTCCTGGATCTCCTTGATCACCGCGGGGTTGGACATGCGGGCGACGCCGCCGTCGCGCGCGGATGTCGGCGGGGACCCGCTCCAGCGCCATCACCGCGCAGGCGCCGGCGTCCTCGGCGATCCGCGCCTGCTCGGCGTTCGTCACGTCCATGATCACGCCGCCCTTGAGCATCTCGGCGAGACCCGTCTTGACCCGGAATGTCGCGCGCTCGGCCATCGCGCTCCAATATAGACAGGCGCTGCGCCGATGGCCGCTCAGGCGTGCCTGGCGCCTGCTCCGACTCGTCTATTACGAGTAATGACCGAGTCTTTCCGGTTTACCTGATTGTGATGAGGGCACAGGTGGAAGGCGACAACGTTTTCGCAGGGCCCTCCCCCGGGCCCTGGGAGGTAAAGGACAGGTCCGGATCGCCCCCCGGGCCTGTTTCCTTTTTCAGGAACGGAGCGCGGCTACTTCAGCTTGAAGGCGCGGATCCGATCCCGGTGCGCGGCCTCGTCGCGGGCGTAGACCCCGTGGGCGAGGGCCTGGACCAGGCCCATCAGCGCGGCGTTGGAACGGATGTAGGAAGGCCCGTTCGACGAGTAGTAGAGGATCAGCTCGGAGTGCTCGGCCACGTCGGAGAGCGTCGCGTCGGTGATCGACATCGTCCGCGCGCGGCGGTGGCGGGCCAGCTTCAGGGCGCGCAGGATCAGCGGGTGCGCGCGGCCGGCCGTGAGCGCGACCAGCAGCGTGTCCTCGTCCATGCGCGAAAGCTTCTGGATGTTGTCCTGGCTCGGCGAGGCGACGATCTCGGCCCGGATGTCGAGCAGGCCCAACAGATGGCGAAGGTAGCTGGCGAAGAAGGCCATCTGCTCGACCCCGACGATCAGGACCCGCCGCGAGGTCGCGAGGGCCGATACCGATGCCTCGATCTGCTCGCGGGTCAGGGTGCGCGCGGTCTCCTCGATGTTCGAGTAGTCCGCCCCCAGCGAGGCCTCGAACTCGGAGTGGTCGAAGTTGAAGAGCGCCCCCGCGCCCGCGGTGTTCCCGTTGGTGGCCCCCTCGGCGACCTTCTGGCGGTACTCCTCGATGGCCGCCTGCTGCAGTTCGGGATATCCGTCGAAGCCAAGTGCCTGGGAGAAGCGAACGACGGTCGAGGACGACGTGTTGGCCCGGCGGGCCAGTTCCTCGGCCGTCTGGAAGGCGGCCTCGTCCAGGTGATCCACGATGTACCGGGCCACGTCCTTCTGCGACCGCGAGAAGTCGTCGAAGCGCTCGGTTATGTAGTCCGACAGGCTCTTTCGAGCCGCCCGTGCCTTGGTCGCGGTCCGTGCCACGGCGCCTGATTTCGCCTCAACTGGGCGTTTCCCTTCAAAAGGAGTCTCAACTCGTTGCCGTGATCTCCCTGACCACGTCCGCCGTCAGGTCCGGGCGCGAGAGATGGCCGTCCTCGACGAGCCTGATCTGGGCCTCGGGCAGAAGCCCGCGTATCGGCTCGATCAGAGCGCTCGGGAACCACGGGTTGTGGTCGTGCTGGAGGATCCAGAGCCGGTCGCCGAGTGCGCGAGCCTCTTCGAAGACCCGCGACTCGCGCCATGCCGTCATCCGGGCCGCGGCGACGTCGCCCGGGCAGTAGGCCTCCTGACGGCGGACGCGCTCGCGGATCTCGTCCTCCGGCATCTGGGGGTTTCCGGTGCCGATGACGCTGCGCAGGGCGCCCCGGTAGTCCTTCGCGAGCATCTCGGTGAGCGCATCGAGGACCGAGCCCGATCCACTCAGCGCCTCACTGTCGCGCGAGGCGCGGAGCCCCGCCGGGTTGCCGAAGGCAACGACGAGGGCGCGAACGAGGTCGGGGCGCTCCGCGGCCAGAAGCACCGAGGAGTCCGAGGCGTTGCCGAGGCCGACCACCACCGCGGACTCCGCCGCAGCCGCCTCCATGATCGCAGCGAGGTCCGCGGCGTCCGTGGCCAGGTCATAGGGGCCGTCGGAGCTCGATTTGCCGGTACCGCGTGCGTCGTAGGTGATTACCCGGTGGTCCCGGGCCAGCTCATCGGCCAGAGGACGCAGCACCAGGCGGTCGGAGAAGACCTGGGCGGTGATGACCGCCGTCGGGCCCTCCTCCTCCGACTCCCAATCGAGAGTCGCTCCATCCGGTCGGCTGACGGTCGGCATCCGCTATGTGGTTGTATCGCGCTTCTGATGGAGAAGGAGCTGCGCCGACTGAACCGCAACATGATCGCGTTCGACCTCGCGCTCGGCTCCGGCGCCCTGTTCGCACCCGACGCGACCCTGAAGGTGCTGGGTCACGAGGAGCCATCCGACGACGCTCGCGAGCTGTTCCGCCGGTGCGCGCCGATCTGGCTGACCTTCGCGGTGGCCCACGCGATCGCCGACCGGCGCGGGAGCTCCCGCGACTGGTGGGCGCTGTCGTGGCTTCGGGCCACGGAGCTCTTCACCGACATCCTCTGGGCCCGCTCGCGGGCGTTCTCTCGGCCCGGCGCCCGCGCGGGACTCTGGTTCGCCGGAGCGAGCAACCTGGCGATGGCGATCGGCTTCGGCCAACTCGCCCGCAACGGCGGGACGAACCGCTAACCGTTCTTCGAGCAGACCTGGAACCCGAGGGCCCGGGCCAGCTCCTGCCGCTTCGCTGAGCCGGCGGTGGCACGCGACTGGGCGTCGACGTAGGCCTCGTCGTCGTCGCGCTCTGCCGCGTCGAGCCCCTGCTTGAAGACCTCGATCGCGCGCACCCGCGCCTCGAGGTATTCGTTGTACTGCTCCTCGAGCTCGTCCGGGGGGATCAGATCGCGAAGCTCGTTGAGCTCGTCCTCCGCAGCTTCGATCAGGCGCCGGGTCTGCCCGGCCGCGTCGTTCGCGTTCCGCAGGGGCTCGGACTGGACCTCGGCGAAGCGCTCCTGGCCCTGCCGGCATGCGGCATCGCCCTTCGCCACCAGCTCCTCGGGGCTGACCTCCTGCGGGCCGTCCTCGCCGCAGCCTGCGGCGGCCAGCGACGCGGCGGCGAGGGCGATGGCCATGCGAAGTGGGAATGCCATGGGCGCAGCATCCTACGCGGCCCGATTTTCGTCCATGCCTACTCACAATTGATGAGTAGCGCGCCGATGATGGCCTCATGCGCGGCATCCCCCATCTGGGCTATGTCCGAGGGGCACTCTCGGGCTGCCTCGTCGTGCTCGCCGCTGCGGCCGCACCCGCGGCTGCGGATCACCCCCTGACCGGAGCGACCAGTGAGGTCACCAAGGTTCAGCGGGTCGGTGGCGAGGAGGTCGTCGTCAGCCGCCACGGTGACCCGCTCGAGGACTTCACGGACGAGGGCGCCGGCTCGACCCCCGCGCTGTCGCCCGGTGCCGCGCAGTCGCGCAGCGCGCGCGACGTCGCCGCGAGCTGCACGGCGAACCAGAGCGGCACCGACAACACGGCGAACGCGGTCCATCCCTCCTCCAGCGCCGTGATCAAGGTGATCTACGCATATCCGACCGACATCGGGAACCGCTTCGCGACCTACGCGCCGGTCATCCAGTCCGGCGTCAAGACGATGACCGAGCGGATCGCGTTCGAGTCCGGGAGCCTGAAGTCGCTTCGGTTCGACCTCGGCACCCCCGCCGGGTCCGGTTGCGTCGACATCCAGGCGGTCGCCCTCTCCCTGCCCTCCTCGGCCTACCTCGCCACATCGGGACAGACCTTCAGCATGCTCCGCACCGAGCTCACCGCGAAGGTCGGAGCGATCACCGGGACGCGCAACTTCCTCGTCTACGCCGATGGCATCGCGGTCCCGGGCGTCGCCGGTGAGGCCCAGGTCCGCAGCGACGACACCTTCGCGGGCAGCGCCCACAGGTCCGGTGGGCTCTGGGCGATGCTCTACGGCCGGGGCGGGACCGACTTCTTCGGGTCCTCCACCTCCTTCCCCGCCGGGACGACGAGCCGCTCCCACGTCGACACCGCGATCCACGAGATCTCCCACAACCTCGGCGCGGTGCAGCGCTCGGCCCCGCACCGCTCCGCCTCGTGGCACTGCCTCGACGAGATGGACATCCTCTGCTACGACGACGACGGCAGCGCCGGCTTCGCCACCTACTCCGCCTGCAGCTCGTCGACCGGCCAGCTTTTCGACTGCAACCAGGACGACTACTTCGACCCCAGCCCGGCCGCGGGTAGCTACCTGGCCACCCACTGGAACCTGTTCAACTCGGTCTTCATGTGCACCGTCAACACCTGCGCGCAGGGCGGCGTTCCCCCCACCCCGCCGTCGGCGGCGCCCTCCGCGGAGGCGGCACCGGACACGAGGATCGTCATGCGCCCCGGGGCGAAGACCAAGGACCCCACGCCGACGTTCGGCTTCGTCTCCACCGTGCAGGGCTCGACCTTCCGCTGCAGCGTCGACGGCCAGCCGTTCCAGAACTGCTCCTCCCCGCTCACGCTGCCCCGCCAGACGCGCCGCAAGCACAGCTTCCAGGTGGCCGCGCGCAGCGGCACAGGACGCGACGACGACAGCCCGGCGGCCGCGAAGTTCCGGGTGATGAAGCGCCGCAAGGCGAAGTAGCCGGCGAGCACGACTGCGCGGCCTGATTGAATTGGGGCTACCGGAGAAAGGAGGTGGTCCTAACTTGAATTCCATGCTTGACGGGACACCGGAGGTGCAGGGCCGCTAGGGCCAGGCGCTCGGGCTCCGAATGGGGCCCACCGAGTGCCGGGGTCCGGTGGGTGGCACGCGGCCACCCGGCGGAATCCAACCCGGGCACCGACGGACACCGAGAGGTGGGAGCTGTCCCGCCCCACCGCCAATCTCGCGCCCGTTACAGACCGCGTGTGAAGTTCGAGGGCCGTCCCCGCTCAGCGGGGGCGGCCCTTTCCTTTGGACACACCTGGTCACGCACGCCCAGGCACGGAAAAAAGAGTGCAAGTTCCTCAAGCGTCGGCGCCTACAGACCGATCAATCATGCGTGAGGAGCACAGCACCCCGCACCGGCGTGGGGGGCGACCGCAGCGCGCCCACCGAGGACCTCCTGACGCTGCGCGAGGTCGCCCAGACCCCGAGCGTCGAGCGGGCGGTCGAGGCCGTGCGCCAGTTCCTCGGAATGGACGTCGCCTACGTCTCGCGGATCGACGGGACGTACCAGCACTTCCAGGCGATCGACGGCGACGGCAAGTCCTTCGGCATCTCCGAGGGCGAGTCGATGCCCTTCGACCAGACCTACTGCAAGCGGGTCCTGAGCGGCCGGCTTCCGAACCTGATCCCCGACGTCCAAGCGGAGCCGCGCGCCGCGTCGCTGGAGGTCACGGAGGCGGCCGGCGTGGGCTCCTACGTCTCGATGCCGCTTCGGTTCTCGGACGGGACGCTCCACGGAACGCTCTGCGCGGCGAGCCACGAGGCCAACCCGTCACTCGGCTACCGCGAGTTGCAGTTCCTCCACGTCTTCGCGCGGATGGTGGCCGACCTGCTCGAGCGAGAGGCCCTCGAAAAAGAGAACAGGGCATTCGCAATCCAGGCCGCCGCCGCGCAAACCCTGATCGCCGCCGTCGAGGCCCGGGACGCCTACACCGGAGAGCACTCCCGCAACGTGGTGGCGCACGCCGGGGCCGTGGCGCGCCGGCTCGAACTGGACGACGCCGAGGTGGCGGAGGTGGAGCAGGTCGCGATGCTCCACGACATCGGGAAGCTCGCGGTCCCGGACACGATCCTCTCGAAGCCTGGACCGCTCGATCCCAAGGAGTGGGAGACGATGCAGTCGCACTCGGTCAGCGGCGAGGAGCTGATCTGCAACACACCGGGCCTCGCCCACCTCGCTCCCGCGATCCGCTCCGAGCACGAGCGCTGGGACGGGAACGGATACCCGGATGGGCTGGCCGGCGAGGAGATTCCCCTCTCCAGCCGCATTACCTTCGTCTGCGACGCTTACCACGCGATGACCAGCGACCGTCCCTACCGTGCGGCGCTTTCGCCGGAGACGGCTCGGGCGGAGATCAGGGCCGGTGCCGGCACGCAGTTCTGCCCGACCTCCGCCGGGGCGCTGCTCGAGATCCTGGAGGAGGGCGCGCAATGAGCCCGGAGTCCCGTCCGGATTGCCCAGAGCGGCGCCTTCAGGTCGTCCGCAACTGGCAGCTCGCGGCGATCCTGTTCCTGGGAGGCGGCCTTGGGGCGTTCCCCACCGACGCGCTGCACCGGCCCGAGCACCCGCCGGCGATCTACCTGCTGCCCGTGCTGGCGATCGTCTCCGGGCTGTTCTGCGCGGCGGTGGCGAAGCGCGCGAGCGAGCGCTGGCTGCCGGTCCTGCCGGCGGTGGCGACGCTCGAGATCGCGCTCACCGTCTGGCTCACCGATGACAGCAACTTCGCCGTCTTCTACATCCTGGTGGCGTTCTACGCGGCCTACGTCTTCGAAAGCCGCCGGATGGTCGCGTTCCAGTTCGGCCTGGCTGCGCTCTGCGTGCTGCTGCCGGTCGCGTACGACCCGGCGCACGCCCGTGAGACCATCGCCCAGGCGACTGTCCTGATCCCCACGCTCCTCCTCACCGCGGGGGCGATCACGTTCCTGCGCGAGCAGCTCCAGGCCAGCGAGAGCCGGTACCGGCTGCTCTCCGAGAGCGATCCGCTCACCGGCGTGAGCAACTACCGCGTGCTGACCGAGCGACTGCCGCAGGAACTCGAGCGCCACCGCCGGCACGACAGCCAGCTCGCCCTGCTCCTGCTCGACCTCGACGACTTCAAGCTCGTGAACGACGAGCACGGCCATCAGTACGGCGACCGGGTCCTGCAGGAGGTCGCCACGGCTCTGGTCGCCTCGGTCCGCAACCATGACGTCGTGGTCCGCCACGGCGGCGACGAGTTCTCCGTGATCGCCCCCGAGACGAGCCGCGACGAGGCGGAGTCGCTCTGCCTCCGCCTCCAGGACGCGATCGAGAGCATCAGCGTCGGCAGCCGCAGGATGGCGGCCACCACCGGTTGCGCGATCTTCCCCGACGACGCCGAGTCGCTGAACGAGCTCCTGGCCCACGCCGACGACGCGCTGATGGCCGACAAGGTCGAGAAGCGGCTCATCCGCAACCCGCAGCGCGCACGCGTCTGACCCTCCGCCCGCGCTCACTGCGACGGGCGCAATAATCGACTTCGTGCCGTCGACTCTGCAGAGCGTTCAGCTGCTCGAGCGCGAGCGCGAGCTGGGTCAGATCGAGGGGGTCCTCGACTCCGCCGTGAACGGCGAGGGGCGCGCCGTGATGGTGCAGGGGGATCCCGGAATCGGGAAGACGACCCTGCTCGAGGCGGGTGTGCAGGCGGGCCGCGCGCGAAGTTTCAGGGTGCTGACGGTGAGGGCGGACGCGCTCGAGGTGGAACTCTCGTTCGGCGTCGCCGCGCACCTCTTCGGCGGACTGACCGAGCCGCCGGCCGGCGGCGACAGCCCAGACCTGTTCGATGGCGCGGCGGCCAACGCCAAGCCGATCTTCGGCGGTGCGATGGGAATTCCCCAGGCGATCGGCGAGGACAGGCTGATGTCGCTGATCCACGGCCTCTACTGGCTCTGCGCGAACCTCGCCGAGGACGATCCACTGCTTCTCTGCGTGGACGACGCACACTGGGCTGACATCCCCTCGCTGCGGTTCATGCACTACCTCGCGCGGCGGCTCGAGGGCCTGCGGGCGGTGCTGCTCGTGGCCGCACGGCCTCGGGAGCGCGGCACCCATCACGGCGACGTGTTCGCGGCGCTGTCGGCGCAGGTCGACTGCGTCAGCCTCGCTCCGAGCAGCCTCAGCCCCGAGGCGGTCTCGCGAGTCGTTGGTGACATGTTCAGTGAGGCGGACCCCGGGTTCGTCGAGGCCTGTCACCGGCTCAGCGGTGGGAATCCGCTCTACCTGCTCGAGCTGCTGCGGAGCGCGGGCGATCTCGGGATCGAGCAGACCAGCCGGGGGGTCGAGGCGCTCTCCGGACTGCAGCCGGAGGGCGTTGCCGACTCGGTCCTTGCCCGGCTCTCGGGCTTGGGCAAGGAGGCGAAGGCGCTCGCCGCGGTGGCCGCCGTGGGCGGCGGCAGGCTCCGGCTCCGCGACGCCGCCGGACTCGCCGGCTTGGACGTCGAATCGAGCCGGCGCGCCGCGGACGCGCTGGCGGCCGCCGCGATCCTCTCCAGCGGCGAACCGCTTCGCTTCGCCCATCCCCTCGTCCAGAGCGCCGTATACGGCTCGGTCCCCGACGCCGAGCGGGCCGGGTTGCATCTGCGGGTCGCCGAGCTGCTGCGCGAGGGTGCGACCTCCCACAAGGCGATCGGCGTCCACCTGCTGAGCGCTGAGCGCCGCGGTGGCGACTGGGTCGTGGACGAGCTCGAGCAGGCCGCGGTCGAGGAGATGACCCAGGGGTCTCCCGACGGAGCCGCTCGCTTCCTGCGGCGAGCCCTGGAGGAGAATCCGCCTGAGGACCGGCGGGGGCGGCTGCTGGTCACCCTCGGCCTCGCCGAGACCGAGGCCGGGATCCCGGAGGGCGCGGAGCGGCTGACCGCCGCGAGCGAGCTGCTGCCGGAGCCCGAGGAGCGCGCGGCCGCCCTGCTCGCACTCGGAACGGCGGCGACCCTGCAGGCGCGGGTCAGCGAGTCCACGACAGCCCTCGAGCGGGGGCTCGCCGAGATCGCCGAGATCGGAGGGCCGATGGCGCGAAACCTCGAGGCCATGTTCGCAATCGGCCTCAACGCGACACTCGATACCCGGGTCCGCAACCTCCCCCGGATGGAGGCTCTGATCCAGGCCCCGGAGATCGACGAGACCGCGACGGGCCGCGCCCTGCTGGCCCACGCCGCGTCCGAGCGCGCGTACCAGGGCGGCTCGCTGACCGAGCTCCGGGACCTCGCCGCGCGGGCGACCGCCCCCGGCCTCGACGAAAACGACCCGATGGCGTTCTGGGCCTACTTCTTCTCCGCCTACGCGTACGAGGACTCGGACGAGTTCGAGCTCGCGGAGGAGGCGATCGAGAAGGCCCTGCGTCTCGCGCAGGCGCACGGCTCGATCGTGCAGGCCGCCGCCGCCCACCACCCGCGCAGCTTCGTCCACCTGCGCAAGGGGAACGTCGAAGCCGCCGTGGCGGACGCCCGGACCACCGTGGAGGGCGCCGAGCGAGGCTGGCGCGTCGGGCTCCCGTCCGGCGCCTCCGTGCTGGGCGAGGCGCTGCTCGAGCGCGGCGAGATCGATCGCGCCGCCGAGGCGTGCAAGCTCCCCGACGGGGACGAGCGCTGGAGCCAGTTGATCGCCTACACCTGGCTGATGGACACGCGCGCGCGGATCGACCTCGAGCGTGGTGATGCGGAGTCGGCGCTGAAGGCGCTTCTCGAGTGCGGCGAGCTGCGCGACCGCGCGTTGCTCACCAACCCGTCGGTGCTCGCCTGGCGCTCCGGCGCCGCCCTCGCGGCGAACCGCCTGGGCCAGCACGACCAGGCCCGCGAGCTCGCGGAGACCGAGCTGCGGCTCGCCCGGGACTTCGGGACCCCTCGCGCGATCGGCGTATCCCTGATGACGCTCGGGCTCATCGGCGGAGAGGACGAGGGGATCGAGCGGATCCGGGAGGCGGTGAGCGTCTTCGAGCCGTCCCAGGCCCGGATGGAGCACTCGCGCGCGCTGGTGGAGCTCGGCGCCGCGCTGCGCCGCGCGGGCCACCGCCGCGAGTCGCGGGAGCCGCTCAGGGAGGGGCTCGACATGGCGCATCGCTGCGGCGCCGTCGTGATCGCGGAGAAGGCCCAGGTGGAGCTCGCCGCCGCGGGCGCGCGCCCGCGGCGGGTCGAGCTGACCGGGGTCGAGTCCCTCACGCCGAGCGAGCGGCGGATCGGCGCGATGGCCGCGGAGGGGATGAGCAACCCTCAGATCGCACAGGCTCTCTTTCTCACCCGGCGCACCGTCGAGATGCACCTGACCAATGCCTACCGGAAGCTCGACATCACATCCCGCGAAGAGCTGCCGGCCGCGCTGAGCTGAGCCAGGTCAGGGAAGCAGCGCGATCCGGCGCACCGCGATCGCCAGCTCTCGGGCTGGGCTACCAGCCCTCCTTGGCGGCCTTGGCGCCACCGTTCAGCTTCTGCACCTTCAGGCCCGGCGAGCCCTTCTGCTGCTTCGCGCAGAACCGATCCTTGACCCATCTGCTCCTGCGAGAAGAGCTTGGTCATGTCGGCATAGTGCTTGGACCTCTCGTTCGTCGCGGCCTGCGAGTAGGTCAGCATCGTCAGCACCGGCGGGCACTTCTTGCCGTTCATGTTCGCCGCCTGGATGAAGCTGGACCCGTGCCTGACCGAGTCGTAGACACCGGTCGTCGAATTCCTCACGGCGGTGATGACGTTGAAGACGCCGTGTCCGCCGAAGCCGCCGGGGATCGGGATCCTCTCGCCGGCCTTGGTCACGTACTGGTAGTCGCGGTACTTCGCATTGACCGGGATGCCCCTCGAGTCGAGGAAGTTGACCGCATCGGGCAGAGCATTCACGACCAGCGGATCGCCGGTGTTCAGGTTTGCCGGCGTGTGGACCGGATCGTTGACGTCGAACGGGGTCGAGTAGCGGTTGCTCGGCATTCTGTTCATGACCTCGCGCCAGAGCAGCGCACCGGGCGAATCGAGGTTCTCCGTCTTGTCCCAGGCCGCCAGCACGGCGCAGGCCTCGGAGACGTCGGTGCCGTTGATCGTCGGATTCGCCTGGCAGTAGGCGACCATCTGCGGAGCGAGCAGCTCCGCGCTGTAGTTCCGGTTGTTGGTGATGAACGCCGCCACGTCGTGCAGGTCGAACTTGCCGGAGGCGAGCTTCTGCTCGATCTGGACCAGTCCGTTCCGGGTCCGTAGCGCCCGCGTCGAACGCTCGTCGCCGATGATCGACGGGAACCCCTCCAGCGGAGCCTCGGGGTTGGACAGCCAGTAGCTGTCGTTCATGTTCGAGGTGTAGTCGGTGCGGATCTGGAGGGGCATCTGACTCGGCGGCAGGATGCCCGGCGCGGCCGCTCCCGGCGCCTTCTGGAGATCGCACGACGACGTCGAGCCGTTGAGGACCGCCACCTTCGAGTTCGCCCACGCGAGAGCGCCGATGCCCGGTGTGTTGCACTCCGCCACACGCGCGTCGGTCAGATTCGGGACCGCGCCGATGTCCGAGTACAGCGCCTTGCCGGTCGCGTCGGCGGCGATGGTGTTCACCCACGGCACGCCCTGGTTGTTCTTGAGCGATGCGACCAGTTGGTTCACGCTCTGGGCCCGGTTGGTGTCGAAGAAGTGGTTGATGAACCGCAGCCCGTCGGCGTTCGGGTCGCGCAACGCGTACGCCACGAAGTTCGTCCAGCCGAAGAGGGGGTTCTTCTGGACCGAGGTCGCGATCGGACCGTGCTTCGTCGAATAGAGGGTGCGGGTCTGCGGCACGATCGAGCCGTTCGGCTGCCTGACCTCGACCGTCACCTTGACAGCGTCCATCTTCCTCGCCTGGCCATCGACCACGTACGAGGTCGGGTCACCCGAGACCAGCGTCTCCCGCACGAAGGCGAAGCGCCTCGCGGTCGAGACGGTGTGGCTCCAGGCCAGCTTCTGGGTGTGACCGATCAAGATGACCGGGGCGCCCAGAAGGCTGCCACCGGAGGCGTTGATCTTGCCCGGGATGGTCAGCTGCGACTGAAAGAAGCGCTCCGATCCGGACCACGGGAAGTGCGGGTTGCCGAAGAGCATGCCCTTGCCGGTCTTGGTCGCGTCGGAGCCCAGTCCGACAGCGTTCGAGCCCACGTCCGGATTGAGCGCGTTCATCCGCTGGAAGTCGGCGGCGGTGGCGCTCTCCGTTCGAGCCTCAGCCCGCGCGGACGCAGCCCTGCTCGCCGGTGGGGCGGCGTTCGCGATCCCGTCGACGGCAGCGCCGAGACCGGCCATGGTGCCGAGCTCGAAGAACCGGCGGTAGACGTCCATCTTGGAGATCTTCGAGACCCAGGGCGCTCCGGAGCAGGTCTGGTCCTGGATCCTCTTGCGGTTCTTCTTGAGCCAGGCGTTGTAGCCCTTGACGTAGCCGTCGACCACCTTCTTCACCTGCGGCCTCGGCCCACCCTTGGCCGGCTTCTTCTTGATCAGCTTCTCGATCGTCTTGGTGGCGATCACGCGCTTGTGGGCGAAGTCAGCCTCGAGGTTGGTGAACTCGATGCCGTTGCCGGTCAACTGCCACTTGCCGTCGGGGCCCCAGTACTTCGAGCGCTCGCCGCGGTTGGTGGTGTAGATCTCGGCCATCGAGCAGATGTTCTCCTTGGCCAGCGACCAGCCATAGCCGTAGCCGAGACCGCGCCAGTCGTCGGCAACGATGCGCGGGATGCCGTACTCCGTGGTCCTGATCGTGACGCGCGGGAACTCGACCGCGCGGCGCTTCTTCGCCTCGGCCTTCTGGCACGCCTGCTTGGCCTTGCCCCGCTTGTTCTTGCAGTTGGCCTTCGCCTTTCCCTTTCCGGGCGACTTCGGCTTGGCGGCCTCGGCATGGGCCGCACCCACACCGAAGGCAAGCGACACGACGACGGCGACGATCAGCACACGGTTCAGCTTCAAGATTCGTTCCTCTCCTCTTGGTTTGAAGCGGCGCTGGCCGCTGCCCTCCCCTTCTCCGACAGAACACGCGATCAGCACATTCGGGTCGGAGCAGCCAGACGACCTTACGACATGGCTTGTCAGGCGATCAGCTAGGCCTTGCCCTTCTCGCATCCGGTGGCGGTGTCCTTGCCCTTGTTGCCCTTGCAGGTGTCGACGCCCTTGCCACCCTTGAGCTTGTCCTTGCCGCCCTGGCCGAGCAGCCGGTCCTTGCCGCCGCCGCCCTTCAGGGTGTCCTTCGCCGGTCCGCCGCAGAGGATGTCCTTGCCGCCTAGCCCGGCCAACACGTCCTTGCCGCCGAGTCCGGCCAACACGTCCTTGCCGCCGGTGCCGGTAAGCGAGTCGGCCCCCGCCGTGCCAACCTGGGTAGCCGTCTTGCCGCCGCACTTCACCGGTATCGGTTGCCAGTCGGGAAGTGAGTCATCGCCTGTTGCGAATGTCAACCGCACCTGCCCCGAGCCATCCGGGTTCATCGCGTAGATTTCGTCGCCCGCACCTGGCGGGCGATCGCTCGAGAACGCGATCTTGGCGGCGTCGGGCGAGAACGCCGGTCCGAACTCGAAGTCGCCATTCGAGATCAGGCGGACGACACCCGATCCGTCGGCGTTCATCGCGTAGATCTGCTGGTTTCCGAGATGCGGCGTCCTGTCGCTGACGAAGGCGATTCGGCCGAACTGCGAGATATCCGCATGACCGCTCAGCGCGTTCGCCCCGGGGGAGAACGTCAGCCTCGTCTGGTTGCTGCCGTCGGCGTTCATGCGGTAGATCTCCTGGACCGGCGCGTGCGGCGCACGTACGCTGCTGAAGACGATCGAGCCATCAGGCGCACCGACGGCCTCACTGTCGGTTCCCGTACTGACCGTGAGCCTGGTCTGGTTGCTGCCTTCGGCGTCCATGATGTAGAGCTCCTCATCGCCCCCATGCGGCGCGCGGGCACTTCGGAAAACGATCCTGCCGTCGTAGGTGAACGCGGGTCGGGACTCTTCACCGACGAACGTCAGGCGGGTCTGGTTCGAGCCGTCTGCATTCATGATGTAGATCTCGTTGTTCCCGGAATGGGGCGGGCGATTGCTTCGGAAGACGATCTTGGTCCCGTCAGGCGAGAAGGATGCGCGGGAGTCATCGCCGGGAGCATTGAAGGTCAGGCGCCGCTGATCCCCACCAGTGGCATTCATCGTGTAGATCTCGTTGTTCCCGTCGCGATCCGAGTTGAAGACGATTCTGCCCTGCGTGCCCGGGAAGGCGGCCTCGGACCGATCCACGGCCAGCGCTGCAAGAAGAAACGCGATCGCGGTGACGCCGAACGCCGTAAGAGCAATCAGCTTCCCATTGCGGCCTGCGATGCCCGGAATTCCCATCTCACCCTCCAGTCGGACTGGCCATGCGCCGAGACTCTGACGCTATCACCGCTCACTCAACCCATTCGAGCGGCAAGGTGGCTACGTCCAGGTGATTGTCGATGGGCCGGGGAGGACTCGAACCTCCGACCTACGGATTATGAGTCCGCTGCTCTGACCAGCTGAGCTACCGGCCCGGGTCCCTGCAGGACCGGTGCCGAGCCTAGCGGCCGCGCCGGGCTAGATTCGCGGCAGTGCCGGACCCGGGAAAGAGCCCTGAGCAGGACCAGATGCGCGGGATGGCGCTGGCGGCGTTCGGCGCCCTCTTCTCGGCCTTCGTGGCCGTTCTGGTTGTTGCGTTCCTCGATACCGACCTGGGGCGGGATGCCGCCGCGAGGCTCGAGGGGCCGGGGCGGGCGCTGGTCGCCGCGCCGGTGATCGTGATGTGCCTGATCGTGTTCTTCGCCAGCCTGCTCGCCCTGGTGCTGCCGGCCCAGCGGGCGCGGCTGCTGAACGTGGCGATGATCACCGGCTGGCTGATCGTCGCCTGGGCCGTGATGGCGGCGATGATCCTCGCCGGGCTCGCCTTCGCGGTGGACCGCTTGGAGAGCTGATCAGGCCATCTGGTCGAGCGCGTTGCCGATCGACGCCGGCTCGTCCTGGCCCTTGGCGGCCGCGTGGGCGCCGTCCTGGATCGCCGTGACGTACTCGATCATCCGCTCGCCGAGGTCCTTCTCGATCAGGCCGGAGTCGATCCTGGCCGCGAGGTTGTCCTCGACCCACCCGCCGATCTTGGCGAGGCGGTGCTGGCCGACCATCAGGGCCGCGCCCTTGATCCCGTGGACCTCGACGCGCATGGCCTCCACCTGCTTCGTGTCCGGGTCCCCGGAGGAGATCAGCTGCTTGATGCCGCTGCAGATCGTGTCGGTGCGGCGGTCGGTCTCCGCCGCGAGCATGTCCAGAAGCTCGGTCTCGCTCACTGGCCCAGCACCTTCTGGACCGCCGCCTCGAGCTCGTCAACGCTGTAGGCGCCCTCGATCACGGTGCTGACCTTACCCTCGCGGTCGATCACGTAGAGCCACGGCTCGCTCTCCAGGCGGTAGGCCTTGAGCGGCGGGCGCAGTCCCTTCGACAGGTCGTTGTCGAGGTAGACCTCCTGGTGGATGAACGCCACCTCGTCGCCGTGGTCGCGCTTCACCTGCTCGGCCACGTCCACGACCGGGCCGCAGATCCGGCTCTGGCACAGGGCCGGGGTCGCGAAGAGGAGGACGACGGGCTTCTTGCCCAGTACGTCGGCGAGGTCCTGGTCGTGCATGGTGCCCGGCGGGGTGCGGGTGTCGATCTCGGCGATGTCCGCGACCTCGTCGGCGGTCGGCGTGGAGACGCGCGGGGCCGTGTCCCCCACCCCGACCGGGTCGAACTGGCCCACGAGGCTGGGGGTGGCGAGGAGGCTGGCGCCGTATCCCGAGCCCTGCTTGACGAGGGCGCCGAAGGACCACTCGCCGCGGCGGTTCAGGGGGAGGTCGGTGACGTAGATGACCTTCGCGGCGTCGGGGTCCTCGGAGGTGCTGCGGGCGCGGAACGCGGGCTCGGTGGTGAGGTCCTCGATTCGCGCGGGGAAGGGGCCGATGGCGGGGGCATCGTTGATGCCGCCCGGCGCGGCGTAGAGGGCGACGTCGGCGTCGGTGATCTGCTCCCTCTCGACGGTGAAGACTCCGAAGCTGAAGCGGTTGTTGCCCTCGCGGAGGACGGCGGCGGCGGGCGCGACGACCGGGCCGTCCTGGCCGACCGCGGTCAGGACCTCCTGGAGCGTCCTCCCCTCGGTGGCGGGAAAGTCGCTTGGGGGTGATGCGGGCTGGGAGGCGACTCCCTCTCCCCCGCCCCCATCGTCGTCACCGCAGCCCGCGACGAGTGCGGCTGCGACGAGCGCTGCCCCGGCTGCCCAGCGAACGTGCATTGGCCAGATGCTAGGGGCATGGCGATTTCGGCGGCGGTGACAGTAGGGTGCGGCCCGATGGCAGGTGCCGGGCGACGAAGGGAGCGATGTGGCTGAGAGGGCGGCGTTGATCACTGGGGCATCGAGCGGCATCGGACTTGCGATGGCGCGGATGCTCGGGAGCGAGGGCTACGGGCTCACCGTCTCGGCGCGGCGGCCGGAGAAGCTGGAGGAGTCGGCGAAGCAGCTCGAGTCGGAGGGCCTGGAGGTGCTCGCGGCGCCGGTCAACATGGCGGATGAGGAGGGGATGAAGGGCCTGGTCGAGCAACACCGGGAGAAGTTCGGGCGGCTCGACGTCCTGATCAACAACGCCGGGGTCGGGATCGGTGAGGCGATGGACGCGCTAACGACCAAGTACGTGGACATGCAGCTCGGCGTGAACTTCCGCGCCGTGATCCTGATGACGCGCGAGGGCCTGCCGCTGCTGCGCGAGGCGGGCAAGGAGCACGGCAAGGCGCTGATCGTCAACACGGCCTCGATCTCGGGCAAGGCGGGACAGCCGTGGCTGTCGGTGTACTCGGCGACGAAGGCGGCCGTGATCGGGTTCTCGCAGGCGACCCAGCGGGAGGTGGCCGGCCAGGGGATTCAGGTGACCGCGCTGGCGCCGGCGTTCGTGGACACGCCGATGACCGAGTTCGTGAAGCAACAGGTGGATGCGGAGGAGATGATCCGGCCCGAGGACATCGCGGAGAGCGTGCGGTTCCTGCTCAATACGTCGCGGAACTGCCTGGTGCCGGAGATCGCGTTCGTCCGGCACGAGGACATGGGCGCCCAGGGAGGGCTGGCGCTCTAGCCCTCCGGGAAGACGCGGCGGCCGCGGATCAGGCCCGCGCGTCCTCCTGAGTACCAGGCGAGCTGGCGCAGGAAGCCGAACCAGGCGTCCTCGGTCCATTCGGCGCGGCCCCTGCCCCGCGCCTGGAGTGCAAGCACGATGCCGAGGCCGCGCATGGAGCGGCCCAGCTCGCCCAGCCGGGGGGGATCGTTGCGGCGGCCGTTGACGTCGCGGTACTTGGCGCCGACGAGCCCGGCGCCGTAGGACCAGCCGAGCTGCTGGCGGAAGAAGCCGAGTTGGGTCGAGTGGTGGCGGTGCCGGGCGATTGCGTCGGCGCTGTAGGCGACGCGGAGATTGCTGAGGTCGTGGAGACGGATGCCGAATTCGACGTCCTGGGCGCGGGGCAGCCGGGGGTCGAAGTGGCCGATCTGGTCGAGGACGGTGCGGCGGATCGCGGCGTTCGCCGTGACGACGTAGGGCGGGCTGGAGCTGACGGCGAAGCGCTGCCAGTTGCCGAGGATGCGGACCGCCTGGCGCTCGGCGGCGGTGGCGGGCTCGACGTGGCGGAGCTCGCCGGCGACGGCGCCGACCTCCGCGTCGCTGAAGGGATGAATGAGCGCGGTGAGCCAGCCGGGGTCTGGGATGCAGTCGCCGTCGAGGAAGGCGACGATCTCGCCCCTGCTCTCGGCGATCCCGCGGTTGCGGGCGTTGGAGACGCCGCGGCGGGGCTCGTGGAGATAGCGGACGCCGGCGTGGGCGCGGATGACGTCGGCGGTGGCGTCGTCGGAGTCGTTGTCGACGATCAGGAGCTCGCGTCGCTCGGCCGGGTAATCGCCGGCGAGGAGCGCTTCGATGCACTCGCCGATGGTTCCGGCGCCGTTGCGCACGGGGACGACGACGGACGTGAACAGGGGTTCGCCGCCGGGATGCGCCATGGGGGTGAAGTTACGGCGTGCGGGAACGAAGCGCGGCTGGAGCGGTACGTCCTAGGATCCTCTGGTGCCGAGCGAAGGGAGCCTGGAGGTCCACGTCATCGTCAGCCCGAGCCATGCGCACCTGCTCGAGCGGCATTTTGTGCCGACGCTGGAGGCCACGGCCGGGGACCGGACGAGGCTAGTGGCGCATCAGGTCGCCCAGCACTGTCCGAGCGGTCGTTACCGGAGCGATGGCTGGCAGCGGCAGGCCCGCGAGAAGCTGGCCGTGGCGGCGACCGCCGTCGAGAAGGCGGATGACGGGGTGCCGATCGTGTTCTGCGACGCGGATATCGCGTTCCTGGCGCCGTGGGTGGATGCGGCGCTGGCGACGCTCGACGGGCACGAGATGGCGAGCATGGCCGAGCCGGGGTTCAGTCCCGCGTTCTGGATTGCGCGGGCGACGCCGCGCCTGCGGAGGATGCTGCGGGACCTGCTGGAGCGCTGGGGGGAGTGGCCGGGCGACGGGACGGCCCTGGCCGACGGGATCGAGCAGCACGGGGTGGATTCGGTCGCGCTGGATCAGAGGTTCGCCAACCCGGGCAACCTGGGGTATCCGCTCCCGCTCGTGTTCGGGCGGGCGACGTTCTCGCCGCCGCCGCAGACTTTGCTCTTTCACGCCAACTTCTGCGCGCTGGAGGACAAGGACGCATTGCTGAGCGAGGTGCGGCGAATCGCGGCGGGTGGCACTCGGGTGCCGAACCGCGAGCTGGTGGCGGACGGGCCGGAGGGACTGGGATTCTTTCCCGCCGACTGTCCCGACAGGCCGTTCGACAGGCAGTCGATGTTCGCGCGGGAGAAGGCGCGGGACGTGCTGGGGTTCGTCGACGACGCCCCGGTCAAGCTGATCGTCGAGATCGGGAGCTGGCTGGGGGCCTCGACTCGCTGGTTCGCTGAGACGTTCTCAGGTCCCATCCACCGGGGCGAGTCTCACGAGCATGCGGCGATCGTCTGCATCGATCCGTGGGAGGGGCTGCCGCAGTGGGAAGCGGACGATCTGGTGGCGCGCACGTCCAGCGCCTGGGAGCAGTTCGTCGCCAACTGCTGGCATTTTCGCCAGTGGATCACGCCGATCCGGTTGCGGTCGGTCGACGGGCTGCCGGCGATCGCCGCGGAGCTGAAGCGCCAGGGCAGGTCTCCGGACATGGTGTTCATCGACGGTGACCACAGCTACGAGACGTGCCTGCACGACGTGGTGACCAGCGCGGAGGCCTGGCCCGATGCCCTGGTGATCGGCGATGACTACGGGATCGAGGAAGACGGGGGTGGCCGGCGGCTGCCTGTGCAAGATGCGGTGGAGGCGGCGGCTGAGCAGTTGGGGCGAGAGGTGCGGGTGGGCGCGTCGGGGGTTTGGGCCCTCGGCGCCCCTGTGGCCGCGAAGGTGAAGGGGAACGGGCGGGCGAACGGGGGTCAGTCCGTGGTGCGGTCCAGCGCGCCCTCGTGAACGTCGCGTCTAGCGGTCGAGCGGGCCCTCGTGGACGTCCACGCCGGGCGGGGCGATGCTGTGGTGGCGCTGCGCCTCGGCGAGGAGCTCCTCGACCGTTACCTCGGACGCCTCGCGGGCTGCCTCGGCGGCGGTGCGTCGACGGGCGGCCTTCACCTCTCGCACGGTCTCGGTGAGGGTGTTCTCGCGGCGGATGGGCTGCTCGGGTCGGATGCCGTCGCGGACGAGCGACAGCTCGAGGTAGCCCTTGAGGGTGCGGACCTCGCGCGCGGAGGCGCGCCGCGGCTTCTTCGCGCCGACGTATGCGTCCCAGGCGCGTGCGAAGGCGCCGAAGTCGGTTCGGCCGCCGTTGCGGTGGGCGGCGAGCATCGGGCAGACGCCGCCGCGCTTGTCGGTGTAGGCGCCGACGACGACGCGGTTGGTCTGGATGCCCTTGAGCATGCCCTGCTTCGTGTGCGTGGGGAGGGCCTCGACCGCGTGGCGGAGGCGCATCGCGTTGCCGCGTCTGTTGCGGGCCATGTGCATGGGATACCCGGAGTTCGGCGCGGCGGCGGATGATCCTTTGCGTGGGTACCAGGGCGCGCCCGGCGGGTGCGTGGCGGGGGCGCCGGCTTGCGTAGCCTGGGTCCGATGGCATCCGTGCGGGAGAAACTGCGGCTGATCGTGGCCGCGTTCGGCGATCCCGGGCATGCGTTTCCGGCGATCGCGCTGGCGCGCGAGCTGCACCGGCGCGGTCACGAGGTGCTGATCGAGAGCTGGGACAACTGGCGCGAGGCGATCGAGGGTGAGGGGCTGGCGTTTACGGCCGCGCAGGAGTACGTGGTGTATCCGCCGCCGGGGCCGGACACGGCGGACGGACGGACCGCGGCGGATGCGGCGCGGGCGCTGGCGGGGTTGATGGAGGAGTTCGAGCCGGATCTGGTGGTGAGCGACATCCTGACCCTGGCGCCGACGCTGGCCGCGGAGGTGGCGGGGGTGCCGCACGCGACCCTGATTCCGCACGTCTTTCCGGTGCAGGAGCCGGGGCTGCCGATGTACTCGCTCGGATTCAGGCCGCCGCGCACTCCCGTGGGCCGGTTGGGGTGGCGGGCGACGATGCCGGTGCTGGAGAGTGGGTTGCGGCGCGGCCGGGACGACTTGAACGAGACGCGGGAGCGGCTGGGGCTGCCGGCGCAGCGGCGGTTCCATGGGGGGATCAGCGAATTGCTGGCGCTGGTGGGGACGTTTCCGCAGTTGGAGTATCCGCGGCGGTGGCCGGGGCATGCGCACGTGACCGGGCCGCTGTTCTTCGAGCTCGATCATGAGGACGTTGAGGTGCCTGAGGGGGATGGGCCGCTGGTGCTGATCGCGCCTTCGACGTCCCAGGACCCGGAGTGCGAGTTGCTGCGCGCGGCGCTGGATGGGTTGGCGGATGAGCCGGTGCGGGTGCTGGCGACGACGAACAGGCAGCGGCCGAGTGTGCCGCTGGAGGTGCCGGACAACGCGGTGCTGGTGAGGTGGGTGAGCTACTCGCAGGTGATGCCGCTGGCCGATTTGGTGATCTGCCACGGCGGCCATGGGACGGTGGTGCGGACGCTGCACGAAGGGGTGCCGCTGGTGGCGTGCCCGTCCGTGGGGGATATGGGAGAGAACGCGGCGCGGGTGGCGTGGTCCGGGACGGGGGTGGCGCTGCCGCGGCGGCTGCTGAGCCCGCGCGGGGTGAGGCTGGCGGCGCGGCAGGTGCTCGGCGACCCCTCCTTCAAGGAGAGGGCGCGGGCCGTGGCGGAGTGGTCGAAGGCGCACGACGGCGCGGTGCGGGCGGCGGAGCTGGTCGAGGCGACCGCCAGAACGGCGCCGAGCCGGCTCTCGCCGGCTCGCGCGTGACTCGTTACGAGCTCCGGGGGTGGGATTCGAACCCACATTCCTGCGCCTTAACAGGGCGTTGCCTTACCAGTCGGCCACCCCGGATTACAAAGCTGCGTAATTACAGATGTACGGCTTCCTATGCAGCTTTCCTCGTCAGATTAGCGCCAGCCGACTCGTTCTCGGCAGCTTCGGTTTGGGGCAGCTGCAGTGAGGCCGACTTCGACCTCAGCGTGACAGTTCGCGCATAGAAGCACGCATTTCTTAGCCTCTTCGCGCATGCGCTCGAAGGAGCGTGTGTTCCCGGCCATCGCCAGGCCGAACGATTTCTTCCATGGGTCGAGGTGATGGAACTGGAGGGCGGCCGGCGCAGCGTCATATCCACACAGCCAGCATCGACCTCCAGCCTCCTGGACAAGCTTTCGCTTCACCCTCCGGCGCCACTCAGCGACTCGTTCGCCGGCGACAGCGTTTGCAGCGAGTAGGCAGCCGTTCGGTGCGAGGTAGAACTCGGTCGGGCCATGGTGTCGGCACGTCATTCCAGCCGTCTTGCGACCCGCAGCTGCGAGCTTCCTGAATTCGTTCTCGGTTTCGATTCCGATATCGTCGATCTCCAGGCCGACCTGTCGAGCCAGCACCGGACAGTCGATGGACTTCGATCGAGCTGGCGCGCCATCCACGCAGAGAAATGCCGTCCGCAACGAGGCCCTCGAGGACGTGTCCTGACGACCCGCCCTTGCTCGCGTACCTCGCTCGATTCCCCGGCCGCAGGCCGTGCTTCTTCAGGTGGTAGCTGACCGTCGAGGGATGCCTGCCGGTGCGGGCTGCGATCTGGTCGAGCGAGAGCCCTTCGGCGAGGCATCCCTCTAGGAATTCCTTGGTCATTTGCAGGCATTTTCGCGGTGGGATCGGATCGATCCGGCCTGAAAAGTGCCTTATTTGCAGGAGTTTTTGACGCGTGGCGCGCGGTGGAGAGTGTGACAATCGGCGCAGCGGTGCTGAAACTAGGCGCTCAGCGACTCCGTGTGCGCGATCCGGTCGCGCAGTAGCGCCCGCTCCTGGATCAGCCGCGCCCGCTCGTCGTCCTTCCCCGCCTCCTGCGCCGCGCTGATGCCCCGCTCCAGCCGGTGCTGCTCCAGCAGCATGAAGTTCAGCTCCATCTCCCCTTCCTGCACCGCCTCCCGCTTCGAGGCCATCACCAGCTCGGTCACCAGCGACACCAGCTCCTCGTCGTCGCGCGGCAGTCCCGCCATCGGCTCGGCCAGGTGGTCCCGCACCCAGACCAGCGCCCGCGCACCCAGCGGCGTCATGTGCTCCTCGCTCAGCCGCCGCAGATACTCCGCCCCCTCCTCCGGCTCCGCGAGGCACATCGCCAGCAGCGCCCGCTCGCGCAGCTCGCGCGGCGTCAGCGACTCGATCCGCCGCACCGCCGCCCTTGCCTGCTCCACCCCGCCCGGACCGCCGCCGGGCCCACGCCCCGCACCGGCCTCGGGCTCCTCCACGGAATCCGGCGCCGTCCGCACCCGCTCGAGCACCAGGCTCGGGTCGGTATCCAGTCGGTCCGCCACCTCCCGCACCAACTCGTCGAACCCCACCGTGGTCTTGCCCTTCGCCTTCAGCATCGGCGCGATCTCGCCCAGCGCCCGCTCCCTGCCGGCCACACCCGTCACATCGGCGCGCGCGAGCGAGGTTCGGACCTGGAAGCTGGCCAGGTCGATCGCCGTTTCCACCAGCTCGCTGAAACGGTCGAGCTGCCCCTCCTTCAGCATGTCCGCGGGATCGGCGTCCGCCGGCATCTCGGCGACGAGGAGCTCGAGGCCCCGCCCGCTGGCCACCTTCTGAGTCCGGATCATCGCGTTGGCTCCCGCGCTGTCGGCGTCTAGCGCCAGCACCACCCGTTCGGCCAGACCCGCGAGCCCGGTGACCCGGCCCGACCCGAGCAGCTGTTCCGGCGTCATCGCGGTGCCTGAGATCGCCACTGCGTTCTCGATTCCAGCCTGGTGCAGCGCCAACACGTCCGTATAGCCCTCGACCGCGATCGCTCGTCCTTCCTTCGCGATCGCCCCCCGGGCCCGTTCGATCCCGTAGAGCGTCGCGCTCTTGCGATAGAGCGAGCTCTCCGGCGAGTTCACGTACTTCGCCTTCTCGTCGGACTTCTGGGCCCGGCCCCCGAACCCGATCACCCTCCCCCTCTGGTCCCGGATCGGGAACATGATCCGCTGCCGGAAGTAGTCGTACGGCCCCCGGTTCCCCTTCCGGACCAGCCCCGCCTCGAGCAGCTCGTCCAGCTTGTAGCCCGCCTGTTGCCCCCCGAGCAGCACCGAGTCCCACCGATTCGGCGCCATCCCCACGCCGAACGCCTCCAGCACCTCCCTCTCGAGCCCCCGGCTCGCGAGGTACTCACGCGCCTTGGCGGCCTCCGGCTTGGTCCCCTCCCAGAGGTACGTCACATAGAACTTCGCGGTCCGCTCCAGCAGCTCGTACAGCCGCGCCTTCTTGCGCCGCGCCTCTTCCGCCTTCGGGTCCTCCTCGTCGCGTTCCAGCTCCACCCCGTACCGCTCCGCCAGCGACTCCACCGCCTCCGGAAACGTCAGCCCCTCCTTCTCCTGCAGGAAACCGAAAACGTCCCCGCTCGCCTGGCACCCGAAGCAGTAGTAGAGGTTGTCGACGGGGTTCACCTTGAACGAAGGCGTGTTCTCGTCGTGGAACGGGCAGTTCCCCCACCAGTCCTTTCCCCGCTGCCGCAGGTCGGTGTACGCCGACACGACCTCGACGATCTGCGCGGACTCTTTCACCCTCTGCTTGCTCTCCTCCGAGAACCGCGCCACTATCCGTGCACCCCGTCCGCACCCGGCCCGCTGCCCGTCAGTTCCGCGAACCTCGCCAGGCAGAAGCGGTCGGTCATCCCAGCCAGGTAGTCGGTCACCCGCTGCAGCTCATCCGCACCCGGGTCCGGCGTCGGCACCTCCCCGGGATTGGCGAGGTAGTGCTCGTACAGCGCGCGCAGCGCCTCCCGCGCCTGCTCCTGCTCCCGCCGCGCCTCCTCGCCGAGATAGACGCGGTCGAACATGAACTTCCGCAGCCGCAGCATCGCCCCGCCCACCTCCTCGCTCTGGACGATGTCCCCGGCCTCACGGGACCGCTCCACCATGTCCCGGACCAGCGTGTCGATCCGCTTCGTGCCCGTCGGCCCCAGCAGCTCGATCTCCTCGATGGGCAGATCCCCCTCCGACACGATCCCCGCCCGCAGCGCGTCGTCGATGTCGTGGTTGATGTACGCGACCCGGTCCACGATCCGCACCACCCGCCCCTCAAGCGTCGCCGGCTTGTCGGGGCCGGTGTGGCGCAGGATCCCGTCGCGCACCGGCTCGGTCAGGTTCAGCCCCTGCCCGTCCCGCTCCAGCCGGTCCACCACCCGCAGCGAGTGCTCGTTGTGCCGGAACCGCTGCCCGCGTTCCGCCACCGCCTCGTCCAGCACCTCCTCGCCGATGTGCCCGAACGGGGGGTGCCCCAGGTCGTGCCCGAGCCCGATCGCCTCGGTCAGATCCTCGTTCAGCCCCAGGGCCCGGGCCACTGTCCGCGAGATCCCGCTCGCCTCGAGCGTGTGGGTCAGCCGCGTGCGGTAGTGGTCCCCCTCCGGCGCCACGAACACCTGCGTCTTGTGCTTCAGCCTCCGGAAGGCCTTGGAGTGCACGATCCGGTCGCGATCCCGCTGGAACGGCGTGCGCATCGGGCTGTCCTCCTCGGGCACCTCCCGCGCGGCGGGATACGACGGAGTCCCCAGCTCCCACAGGTACTCGGACTCCCAGGCGCGAACCCGGTCCTCCAGCGTCGCTGTCGCCTCTGCGGTCATCGTCCTATCCAACCTTAGTCCCGCCCGGCCCCGCCTCTCCGCCACGGGCATGGCCGGAAACTGCGGACTCTTTCGGACCCCCGCCCCTGCGCGCCGCGTCCACGGGCGTTGACTAGGCTGCCCCCGTGGCCGAAACGGCACTGATCACCGGCGCGTCCGCGGGCATCGGCGAGGAGTTCGCCAGGCAGCTGGCCGCCCGCGGCTACGAGCTCGTGCTGGTCGCCCGCCGCAAGGACCGGCTCGACGAGCTCGCCGGGTCCCTGCCGACGACGGCGCACGTCCTGCCGGCCGACCTCGCCAACGAGGCGGATGAACTGAAGTCGAAGGTCGACGCCCTCAGCGTCAGGGTGGACCTGCTGGTCAACAACGCCGGCTTCGGCGCCCGCGACTACTTCCTCAACGTCGCCGCCGACCGCCAGGCCGAGATGGTCCGCGTCAACTGCGAGGCGGTCGTGGTCCTGACCCACGCGTTCCTCGGCCCGATGGTCGAGCGCGGCCGCGGCGGCGTCATCACCGTCGCATCCACCGCGGGCATGCAGCCCCTCCCCTACGAGGCCACCTACGGCGGCACCAAGGCCTTTGCCCTCAACTTCACGGAAGCCCTCAACGCCGAGCTCAAGGGCACCGGGGTCCGCATGCTCGCCGTGAACCCCGGGCCCGTCCACACCGAGTGGCAGCAGGTCGCCGGCTACGACGAAACGGGCGCCGAGATGATGCCCGGCGCGATCGACGCCGACCAGTGCGTCCGGGAGGCCCTCCGCGCCTACGACCGCGGCAAGCGCTCGATGGTCCCCGGCCGTTTCTTCCGCAACTTCATGCGCTTCAACGCCATGTCACCGCGCGCGATGAAGGTCCGGATCGGTGAGCGCCTGTACCGGCCGAAGACCGACGCGCCCGGGCCGAAGCGCGACTAGCCCCAAAACGAGGCCGGAGCCGGACGCGCGCACCGCCCGACTCCGACACGGGGTCCGGAGACCCCCTACATCTGCCACGACGTTAGCCCCGGGCCCGGGGCGAATCAACCGCCATATTGGGTAATCCGGCTACGCCGCGGCTCTCAGGTGCACGTGCGCATGATGCTCCAGCGTCTCGGTGACGGCGCGGTCGGCCTGGACCGCCACCGCGCCCGCGGCGGACGGCGCCTCGGCCAGCGGCCGGCCCAGCGCCTCGACCATGAACCGGTGCGCCTCCTCCGACAGCGGAAAGCCTCCCCCCTCGCAGCCGGCGCAGACGACGCCCCCCGCCGCACCGGAGAACGCGGACAGGTGCTCGGCCTCGCCGCAGGTCGCGCAAGACGCCAGCTCCGGCGAGAACCCCGCCGCCAGCGCCAGCTTCAGCCGGAAGGCGAGCGCCGTCCCCGCCCCGCTCATCGCGCCCGGGTCGTCATCCAGGAGACCGAGGTAGTGGCAGAGCAGGTTGTAGGCGGGCTGGTTCGCCTCGGCCGAGTCGAACAGGCGCAGCACCGCGTCGCACGCACGCCCCGCCGCCTGCAGCGCGCCGCCGTCCTCGCGCAGCATCCGGTAGCCGTCGATCGTGGAGGCGCCGGTGACGGTGAACAGCTCCCCCCGCCCCTCGTAGAGGACGAGGTTGAGCCGGAAGAACGGCTCCAGCCTCCCCCCGAAGCGCGACCTCGGCCGGCGCGACCCCTTTGCAATCGCCCCGATCCGCCCCCGCGTAGCCGAGTAGAGGTGCACCACCCGATCGGCCTCGCCGTAACGAATGCTGCGCAGGACCACCACCTCGGTCTTGAAGGTTCCGGCCACTGAACAACCGTTGCGCGACGCCCGGACGGATCGGGGTGATCAAACGCCGGGTGCGTCCTCGCGGTCCCAGTAGATGGTCAGGCTGGTCACCTTCCCGTTGCGGACCTCGAAGACGTTCGCCGACTTCGCGGCTATCTCCTGGACCGGGATGCCGCTGGCCCTGCCGCGCCCCGTGTTCCGTAGCAACACGAGCACGAGATTCTCGTCGAGGTCGCGGATCTCGTCGGGAATCGCCTTCAGGTCGACCCAGCTTCTGAGCATCCCCGTCCAGGCCTCCGCCATTTCGGCCAGCCCTTTCCATTTGCCCTCGATCAGGTCGCCCACCATCGTGAACTCGATCTCCGGGTCGGCCCACTCGGTGGCACTGAAGTCCCCCCTCTCCCAGGCCGCATAGATCGACTTCACGAACTCGAGGTTCTCGGACAAGATGGCCTCAGTATCGCCAGTCAGCCGGCCTGCCGGATTGCGTCGCGGATCGCCCCAGCCGTCACCTTCGCCGCCGCCGCGCCGATCTGCATCGCCGCGTACGGACGCGACTCCCCGGCTCCGGACGCGAGGCAGAATGCGACATCGCCGTCCACAGGGGTGAACGTCGGATCGACCGCGCGCGCGATCCCCGCGGTCGCGGCACGCGCCACCATCCCGCACTCCCGCTTGTCCAGCGCAGCGTCGGTATAGACGCACACCAGCGTCGTATTTCCCTCGGGCGCCGTCGGAATCTCGACCTCGGCCTGGTCGATCAGCAGGTCAATCCCGCGCCGCACCTCCCCTGACTCGTCGCGCGGCCCGGCGAGCACCGATCCGTCCTCGTCGAGGACGTCCCCCACGCTGTTCGCGGCCGCCACCGCGGCCACCGTCTCGCCGGCGCCCGTCCTGACGGCGGCGTAGCCGAAGCCGCCACGGCTGCTGCCTTCTCGCCCCAGGACCTTCGCCACCACGGCGCCTGTGCCGACCCCGACCGCTCCGCGCTCGGGAACGCCCTCGGCGGCGGCCTCGCACGCGGCGTAGCCGGCGTCGGGGCCGGGCCGCGCCTTCGGATCGCCGCTCGCGAGGTCATAGATGACCGCAGTCGGGACGACCGGCACCAGCCCGGCCGGCGTCCAGTGGCCGCGGTCCCGCTCCTCCATCCAGCGGGCCACCCCGTCGGCCGCCGCCAGCCCGAAGGCGCTGCCACCGGTGAGCAGGACCGCGCTCGGCCCCTCGGACCGGGTCAGGGGGCTGAGGCTGTCGGTCTCCCGGGTGCCGGGGCCACCTCCCTGGACCGCGACCCCGCCGCGGGTGCCGTCGGGCGGAATCACCACCGTGCAGCCGGTCAGGCCCTCCGGGTCCCCCCAGTGGCCGATCGCGAAACCGTCCGGAGGCGGGATCTCCGTCATGCCACGGCCTTCCGGCCGCGCTTGGCCCGGCGCTTCGGTCGCTTCCGCAGCTTGACCTGGCAATCCGGGCAGAAGTAGGTCGAGCGCCCGCCGACCACGATCCGCTCGATCGTGCCGCCGCAGCGGGGGCAGTCCTCGCCCTCGCGCGTGTGGACCAGGAACTCGTCCTGCATCGAGCCGCGCTCGCCGCGGGCGTCGCGGTAGTCGTCGATGCTCGAGCCGCCGTTCGCGAGTCCGGCCTCCAGCGCGTCCACGATCCCCTCCGTCAGCGCCTCCGCGTGCTCGCGGCGCAGCGAGCCGGCCGGCGACAGGGGGTGCAGCTCGGCGCGGTGCAGCGCCTCGTCCGCGTAGATGTTGCCGATGCCGGCAACTCCGGTCTGGGTCAGCAGGAACGACTTCAGCGGAGCGGTTCGCCCCTCCGCCATCCGCAGCAGCGCCTCGGGCGTCATCTCCTCCGACAGCGGCTCGATCCCGACCCGAGGCGCCAGGTACTCGTCGAGCGCCTCCTGCCCCTCCAGCAGCACCGCCGTGCCGAAACGCCGCACGTCGGTGAACAGGACCTCGGTCCCGTCGTCGAGCTCGAGGCGGGCGCGCAGGTGCTTCAGCTGCGGGTGGGCCTCATACAGCCGCGGGGCGCTGAGCCGCTCACCGCGCTCCATCATGTCGGCGACGTCCTCGCCTGAGTCGGCGGGTCGCACAAGGACGTTGCCGGTCATCCGCAGGTGCAGAGCCAGAACCCCCTCGTCCTCGAGCCGGACGAGCAGGTACTTCCCGCGCCTGTCAACCGCCTCGATTCGCCGCCCCTCAAGCCCGCGCGCGAGCGACTCGGGGCTCGCCGGCCTGGTCAGCCGCTCGTCGAGCATCTCCGCCGAGGCGATCGTGCGGCCGCTCACCTCCGGGGCGAGCTGGCGGCGGACTGTCTCTACCTCGGGGAGCTCGGGCACTCCCCGGAGGCTAGCCGGGGTCGCTCACCGTAGCCCGCGGGTGCGCCTTGAAGTAGACCTCCTTCAGCTCCTCGCCCGACAGGTGGGTGTAGAGCTGGGTGGTCGACAGGTCCGCGTGGCCGAGCATCTCCTGGACCGAGCGCAGGTCGCAGCCGCCGGTCAGCAGGTGGGTCGCGAACGAGTGGCGCAGCGTGTGCGGGCTCATCTTGCCGTCGAGCCCCGCCGTCTTGGCGTGGCGCAGCACGATCTTGTAGAGCCCCTGGCGGGTCAGCGGGCCCGCCGCGGAAGTTGAGGAACAGCTTGCGCTCGTCGGCGGAGTGGTCCAGGTGAGGCCGGCCCGAGCGCAGGTAGCTCCGAACCGCCGCGATGGCCTTCTGGCCGACGGGGACCAGTCTTTCCTTGGCTCCCTTGCCGCGCGCCCGAACGATGCGGTTGTCCAGGTCGATGTCGTTGAGCTCGAGCGTGATCGTCTCGGATGCCCTCAGCCCTGACGCGTACATCAGCTCGAGCAGGGCCCGGTCGCGGACCGCGGCCGGGTCGCTTCCCTGCGGCTGCGCGAGGAGCCTCTGCACCTCGCTGTAGCTCAGGACCTCCGGAAGTTTGCGACCACGCCTCGGCGTGGCCAGCCGCGCCGCCGGGTCGTCGTCGGTGACCTCCTCCCGGCGGAGGTGCCGGTAGAAGGAGCGCAGGCAGGCGGCCTTGCGATGCACGGTCGAGGTCGAGCAGGGAGCCCGGCCGTTGTTGTCGCCGGCGGCGAGGTCCGCCAGGAAGTCGGAGAGGGTGCTCGGCTCCGCCGCCGTCGCCTCGATTCCGCGCTCGGCGAGGAAGCGGCCGAACTGGAGCAGGTCGGTCCGGTAGGCGGAGAGCGTGTTGCGCGAAAGCCCGCGCTCGAACTCCAGGTGGGCGAGGAAGTCGAGCACCAGCGACTCGAACCGCTCCGAGGGGCGCGCGTCGGCGCCCTCGATCTCGGGGGCCATGGTGGCCATGCGTGACTACTTCCGCACAGGCAGGCCTGTCCCTGCCCGTGCACGCAGACGTGGACGCCTAGAGGATGTCCTTCAGCATCAGCATCCCGACGAGCGACTTGGCGTCCTCGCAGCGGGCGATCGCGTCGTCGAGCTTCTCGAGCGGGATCTGGACGATCTCGATCCGCTCGTCGTCCTCGGCGTCAGGGCCGCCGGGGACGTCATACAGCTCGGTCGCCAGGAACAGATGCACGCGCTCGGTCGCGAACCCAGGGCTGGTGTAGAAGCTCTTCAGCTCGCGCCAGTCGCCCGCCGACTTCCCGATCTCCTCGCCCAGCTCGCGCTGCGCGCACTCGAGCGGCGTCTCGTCCTCCTGGTCGAGCTTGCCGGCCGGGATCTCCAGCAGCGCCGCCTCCCCCACCGCCTCCCGCGGCTGGCGGACCAGGTAGAGGACGCGCCCATCGTGGGCGACGATGCCGACCGCGCCCGGGTGGACCACGACCTGGCGTACGTCCGTACTGCCGTCGGGGTACTCGAACCGGTCCATCCGCACCGAGGCGATCGGGCCCTTGTGGACCAGCTTCCCCCCGATTCTCTTTAGGTCTCCGCCTTCTGCCATCGAACTCATCCCGAACTCTCTCAGAAGGGACACAGGGTCATAGATGAGGACCCCGTGGGGTCTCTTGACTTGCCAGCGCCGCGAGCGCGTCCCCGGCGGCCAGTGCGGCGGCGAAGAAGAGCCGGTCCTCGCTCAGCTCGCGGCCCATGGTCTCGGCCGGCAGCCCGCTCGCCGCGTACTCGTCCAGCCGCGCCTGACGCACCCAGACGTCGTGCCGGTCGCCGCAGGCCTCGCGCAGGAGATCGAGCGCGGTCCCGCCCTCCTCCTCCCCCATCACCGGCCACTCGGCCTCGTCCACCTCGGGAACGGGAACCCGGACCGGCGCCAGCAGCATCCGCAGCACGGTCTCGGCGTGGTGGCTGAGTCCGCGGTGGTGCGAGCGGGGATCGCCGGAGGAAAGCCGGGGCGCCACGACCGTCTCGCAGCCGAGCGCCAGCGCCGCGTGCGCGTTGTCGAGCGCGGCCATCCCGCCGTGGCCGTAGACGCTGGCCGACCCGAGGATCCCTGGCCCCGGCCCGACCACGGCGGCGTCCCAACCCATCCGCCTGCCGGCGTCGAGTGCACCGGCGACGCTGATCGCCTCCCGCTCCCCTCCATATGCAGGGCCGGCGCTGATGTGGTCGCAGAGCAGGCCGCGCCCGCGGAGATCCGCCGCGACGCGCGAGAGCGATCCGGGCAGCGCGGCCCCCTGCGTCTGGACGTAGCCCAGCTTCAGGCCGGCGGCGGCCTCCGCAGCCGCCCAGGCCGCCGGTGCGAGTTGCCCGTGGAGGAAAACAACGAGTACGGGCATCCCTGTCGGACTTGACCTGCCTATAGCGGGGTCAAGTCCGACATCGTGTTCAGACCTCACCCCGGCTGCCGGCTTCACCTCCTCCACAGGGGCGACCGCGTGCTGGAGCGAGGTGTAGTTCAGCTTCATCACATGGGGGCCGTCGGCCCCGCCGCCCTCGAGTCCCCGGGTCAGGTTGACGTGGACGACGTCGAACCCGCCGGACCCGAGCTCGAGATCGAGGGCCTCGACGTTGACGACGACCTCGTCCCCCTCCCGCATCTCGCCGACGAGGCCGGTGTCGGCCCAGGCCGGGCGCTCCTCGTCCCCGACCCGGACCGTGAGCGGATCCGTCGAGACCACGGTCCCGCGCCGCAGCTTCAGCACGCGGTCAGGCCTCCGCCGGGGAGGCGGCCAGAGCCGCCGCCACCTCGATCGCCGCCTCGCAGACCTCGAGCATCTCCACCAGCGCGCCGGCGGTCACCGACTCCTCCGGCGTGTGGTTGGCCTCGGTCCCGTTGGCGAGCAGGACCGCCTCGAACCCCCGCGGCACCAGTGCGTTGGCGTCGCTCCCCCCGCCGGTCGCGACGAGCTTGGGTTCGTGTCCCGTGCCGCGAAGTGCGCCGAAGGCGATCTTCACCGACGGCGCCTCTGGGTCGAGCCGGTAGCCCTTGAAGATCTCGGTCACGTGCGCGTCGGCGTCACAGCCGTGCTCGCCGGCGGCCCAGGTGCAGGCGTCGACCATGTTCCCGACCACCTCCGCGGCGCGGGCCCCGTCGATGCTGCGCGCCTCCCCCAAGACCCGGCAGGTCCCGGGCACGACGTTCGAGGCCGTGCCCCCCTCGATCACCCCGATGTTCGCGGTGGTCTCGTCGTCCAGGCGCCCGAGCTCCATCGCGGTGATCGCGGCGGCCGCCGCCAGGATCGCGCTCTGCCCTTCCTCGGGCCTGACCCCGGCGTGCGCCTCCTGCCCGTGGAAGGTCACCTCCAGCCGCTTGTGGGTCGGCGCCGCGACGATCACCTCCCCGATCGGCGTCGCGTGGTCCAGGACATAGCCGAACGGCGAGCGCAGCTGCTCCAGGTCGACGGCGTTCGCGCCGCGCAGCCCGTCCTCCTCGGCCACGGTGAAGACCAGCTCCAGGCCGACCGCGGGGGCCTCGGCCACGTGGCGGGCCGCAAGCTCCATCAGCACGGTCACGGCCGCCTTGTTGTCGGCGCCGAGGATCGTGTCGCCGCGGCTGCGGAAGACGCCACCGTCCTCGACCACCTCGATCGGCCCGTCATGGGGAACCGTGTCCAGGTGGGCGAAGAACGCCACCCACCCCTCGCCCCGACCCGGAATCCGGGCGATCAGGTTTCCGGCATTCGATCGCGCCGCCTCGGCTCTGTCGTCCTCGGCCGCTTCGACTCCCAGCTCCCTCAGCTCGCGAAGCACGTCGTCGGCGACCGCGCGCTCGTCCCCGGTCACGCTGGGGATCTCGCACAGCCGCGCAAAGCGGTCGAGCAGGCGTCGGTCGCCGCTCATCGCGCAATCTCCCGAAGGGACCGGCGGCGGTAGATGAGGACCCGGTGGGGTCTCACTCCGCCGCCGCCTTCGCCCTAGCGTCTGCGTCAGGGCCGATGAAGTTCCGTATCCGCAGGACCCGTCCCTGGCGCAGGTCGATCAGCCAGCTCGCCGGCTGACCGAGATCCATGCCGCTCCCTCGCCCGCGAGCATGAATCGAACCGTGGACCAGGTAGTGCTCGGGCGCGACCTCGTGGATCTCACCGATGCCGATCTCCCAGGCCTCGAACTGCTCGTCGATCTCGGCCATCCACTTCAGGAGCCCGTCCTCGCCCCTGAACACCTCGCCCCGGCCAGGGCGGAATGGATCTCGATCTCCGGATCGCCGATCTCGGGGTCGAGCATGCGCTCGCCCTCGTTCCAGCGGCGCCAGACGTCGCGGATCAGCTCTTCGCCGGCATCGGTCAACAGGCCCGGAGGCTATCTCGGCGGTGTGCGGCTAGGACTTGCGGGCGCTGATGTCCTCGGAGCTCTCCGCCTCGGTGGCGGGCTCCGGCGCTTCCTCGGCCTCGGCGGCCGGGCGATCCGCCGCGCGCTCCGCGGCCGCGCCGACGAAGTCGCGGAAGAGCGGCTCAGGCTTGGTGGGCCGAGAGTTGAATTCAGGGTGGAACTGGGACGCGACGTAGAACGGGTGGTC
The DNA here is from genome assembly GCA_963824785.1 of uncultured Solirubrobacterales bacterium. Taxonomy (GTDB): domain Bacteria; phylum Actinomycetota; class Thermoleophilia; order Solirubrobacterales; family 70-9; genus CAWGQG01. The sequence goes on along the minus strand of CAWGQG010000001.1, from coordinate 54,063 downwards.
GGGCAGCTCGACTATCTCGACCAGGCGGTCGTCCGGCGAGGTCCCGCCCATGACCAGGCCCTCGTCCTCGAGCCGGCGCCGGAGCTGGTTGTTGACCTCATAGCGGTGGCGGTGGCGCTTGTAGATGACCGGGTCGCCGAAGATCTCGCGGGCCTTCGTGCCCTCGTGCAGCTTGACCGGGTCGGCGCCCAGCCTCATCGTCCCGCCGAGGTCTGAGACCTCCTTCTGCTCGGGCAGCAGGTCGACGACCGGATATGGAGTCTCCGGGTCGAACTCGGCGGAGTTGGCCCCGTCCATGCCGCAGACGTGGCGGGCGAACTCGACCACCGCGATCTGCATCCCCAGGCAGATGCCCAGATACGGGATGCCGCGCTCGCGCGCGATCCGAGCGGCCTGGACCTTGCCCTCGATCCCGCGCTCGCCGAACCCGCCGGGGATCAGGATCCCGTCGGCGTCATCGAGGTCAGACTCGTCGAAGTTCTCCGAGGACACGAGCTCGACGTCCGCCTGCACCCCGTGGTGCCAGCCGCCGTGGGTCAGGGCCTCGATCACCGACTTGTAGGCGTCCTCGAGCTGGACGTACTTGCCGACCAGCGCGATCTTGACCTTGCGCTCGCGCGAGGCGTCGGCCCGCTTGATCATCTCGTCCCAGTCGCTCAGCTCGGGCGCGGGCGCATCCTCGATCTTGAAGTGGTCCAGGATCAGGTCATCCATGCCCTCGGCCCGGAAGACGAGCGGCACCTTGTAGGTGTTGTCCACGTCGCGGGCCGAGACGACCGCCTCCTCCGGCAGGCTGGCGAACAGCGCGATCTTGCGGCGGATGTCGCGGTCGAGGCCCTGCTCGGAGCGGCAGACCAGCGCGTGGGGCTGGATGCCGATGCGGCGAAGCTCGTTGACCGAGTGCTGGGTCGGCTTGGTCTTCATCTCACCCGCGTGGCCGATGTAGGGCACCAGCGTCAGGTGGATGAACATGCAGCGCTCGGGGCCGAGGTCGGTGTAGAGCTGGCGAATCGCCTCCAGGAACGGCAGCGACTCGATGTCGCCGACCGTGCCCCCGATCTCGGTGATGACGAAGTCGACGGCCTGCGATTCGGCGACGATCTTGACCCGGTTCTTGATCTCGTCGGTGATGTGCGGGATCACCTGGACGGTCGCGCCGAGGTAGTCGCCGCGCCGCTCGCGGCGGATGACCGAGTTGTAGACCCCGCCCGCGGTGAAGTTGGATGCGCGCGACGTGTTCTCGTCCGTGTAGCGCTCGTAGTGGCCCAGGTCGAGGTCGGTCTCGGCGCCGTCCTCGGTGACGAAGACCTCGCCGTGCTGGAAGGGGCTCATCGTCCCCGGGTCGACGTTGATGTAGGGATCGAGCTTCTGGAGCTGGACCCGATACCCGCGGCTGACGAGCAGACGGCCGATCGAGGCGGAGGCGATTCCCTTGCCGAGAGAAGACACCACTCCCCCGGTCACGAACAGAAATCGAGTGTCTCCTGGCTTTGGTCCCGTCAATCGACTCTGCCGAGCGAGTCTAGCCACCTGAGTGGCGGAACCCGGTCGATGAGTGACGAGATCGAACGAAACTCCCCATATACCGTCAAGACGATCAGCACCCCGAGCGCCACCAGGCGCGCCGGGTCCGAGAGCGTGGTCACCAGACAGATCCCGATCAGGGCGCCGACGACGTTGGAGCCGGTGTCGCCGAGCATCGCCCGCTCGCGCAGGGTGAACCAGGCGCCCACCAGGACCGGCCCGATGAACAGCCCCAGCAGCTCGACCGGCTCCACGGTCCAGTAGGCGAGGCAGAGCGCGGCGCCGACCAGCACCAGCGTCTTCTCGACCCGCCCGGGGCGAAGGTCCAGCAGGTTCGCCATGTTGGTGGCGAGGAGGAGCAGCGCCAGGTCCACGAGGTAGTCGGGGGCCTCCCGGCCGAGGCCGGAGGTCGCGTACGCGGCGAGAGCCAGGGCGCCGACCGCCTTCACAGCGCCGGTCGAGAGCCGCCCCGAGAGGACCGCCCGTCCGTGCTCGCGCCACCCGCGCGCGGTCCCCGCCTCGGACCCGCGTCCCACCGCATCGTCCATCAACCCGAGGAAGGCCACCCCGACGATGTAGGCGAACCAGCGCCGCAGCTCCGGATCGAGCAGGTCGAGGTCCGCCCGGTCGTCGAGGGGTGCGAGCGGGGCGAGCGCCACCAGCGCCGCCGCGACCAGCACCGCCCCCAGCGGGAAGGCGACGCGGCGGCCCCGGTAGTTATCGCGGGCCAGCCCGGCGTCGAGCAGAGCGACGACGCCCGCGGGCACGACCGCGAGGGCGACCGCGAACGAGACGACGAGTGGAACCCAGTCCATGGGAGGTCAGTCGCCGGCCGGCTCGAGCAGCTCCGGGAGCAGGCTCCCCGCCGTGCTCTTGATCCCGAAGTTTCCGTCCGCCCCCAGCAGCGCGAACACCATCGCCGCCTTGCCCGAGGTCAGGTCGATGCTGTCCACGGTCGCGACGTCGAAGGATGAGAAGAAGGGAACGGAGGACTCCTCGGTGTCGCTGCGCTCGACGGCCACGGCGTCGACTCCGGAGTCCGCCACCCCGCGCACCAGCCCCGACTCGAGCTCCGCGGTCCCGTCGTCCTCCTCGGGATCCGGGATGCCCGAGGCACCGCGGACCAGGATGACCCCGTCGAGGCTGCCGCCCTCCCCGCTCGAGCGCTGAAAGAGCGTGCTGCGCAGGTCCTCGAACAGGTTGCCCTCCCCGAGGACGAACTGCGCCCCGAGCCGCTCGCCGAGCTCCTCCAGGCGCTCGGGATCCTCGAGGTCCTTGAAGCCGGGGCCCGCCCCGGCCGAGAGCCCCGCCAGGTCGGGCGGGATGCGCACGACCGCGATCTCGCTGAGCTCCGCCCCGGTGGGGTCGAGCGCGTCCTCGATGTCCCCGGCGATGCTGCCCGGCAGGTCGCCGAAGGCCAGCACGCCGATCCGCTGGTCGGCGAGGGTGTCGCCGACCAGCGCCGGGTAGGCGCGGTCGGTGAACGCGCGCTCGCGATCCAGGTCCTGCTGCACCTCGTCGCGCTGCGAGCGGGCGTCCTCGATGTCCCCCTCGAGACTCTCGCGCAGGTTCTCCTCGGTGTCGGCGAGGTTGTCCCCAAGGCCGGCTCCGATCAGGATTCCGATGGCGAGGGCGAGGAAGACGGCGGCGAGCGATGCCGCGTGGTAGCGGGCGCTATAGCCCAAGGAGAACCTTGATCTTGAGCCAGAGCAGGTCCACGAGGTTCTCGAGCGCGGGAGTGCTGAGCACGACGATCACCAGCAGAACCAGGAACGCCGCGAAGAACAGCGTCATGTGCCGGAGGCCCGGCCCCGGGTTGTAGAGACGGCTCACGCCCTTCGCGTCCACCAGCGTCTCCCCCACCCTGAGCCGTGTCAGGAACGTGGACGACATGCCGCCGCGCTGCTTGTCGAGGAACTCGACCAGGTTGAAGTGCGCGCCGACCGTGACGATCAGCGAGGCGCCCTTCTCCGAGGCGAGCAGCATCGCCACGTCCTGGCTCGTCCCACCCGCCGGCACCACCATGTAGTCGAGCCCGAGCCCCTCCAGCCGGTCCGAGCCCGGCGCGCTGCCGTCCGGATACGCGTGGACGATCAGCTCCGGGCCGGAGCGCAGCGTGTCCTCACGGGCCGAGTCCATGTCGCCGAGGACGATGTCCGGCTTGTGGCCCTCCTTGCGGATCGCGTCGGCTCCGCCGTCCACGCCGATCAGGACCGGCTTCACGTCCCGGATGTAGGCGCGCAGCGCCCGCAGGTCCTTGAGGTGGTCGGTGCCGCGGACCACGATCAGGCAGTGGCGGTCCCGGAAGCGGGTGCGCGTGTCGGGGAAGTCGATCGTGCCCGAGAGCAGCTCGCCCTCCTCGCGCATGTGGGTCATCGTGTTCTCGGTGAAGTCGAGTACCGCCCTGCCGATCCGGCGTCGCTGCTCGTCCAGGTCGCTGGCGAGCTGGTCGGCCTCGAGCAGCCTTCCCTCGGCGACCAGCTTGCCGTCCGAGACGACCCGCCCGCCGTCGATCACCAGCGGGTCCCCGTCCGAGAGGCGGTCGAACAGATCGACCCCGATCGCGTCGATCAGCGGCACCCCGGCGCGCACCAGCGTCAGCGGCCCGACGTTCGGGTAGCTCCCGTCCGAGGAGGGCGAGGCGTTGACGACCGCCCGGCAGCCGCTCGCGACCAGCTCCTCGGCGGCGATCCGGTCGAGGTTGCGGTGGTCGATCACCGCGATGTCGAGGGACCCGAGGTTCTTGACCAGGTCCTTGGTCTTCTTGCCGAGACGCGCCGTCCCGTGAACCGGACCGCCGTCCCTGCGGCCATTGCCCGTCGGCCGGCGAAACGCGCGCCTGAATGTGCGGCTGGGGCGTTCGCCCCTCGCGGTCGGCATCCCGCGCATTATCGGGGCTGCCTACGCTGCTTGCAGTAGGTCCCGGGCGTGACGGCTCGCCGTCTCGTCCCCGCGCTCGGCACCCAGCATGCGCACGATCTCGGCGACCAGCTCGTCGCCGTCCACACGCTCGACCGATGCGGTGGTCTGGCCGCCGTCGATCCGCTTCTCGATCCGGAAGTGGGTTGCGGCCTGGGACGCCACCTGCGGCAGGTGGGTGATGCAGAGCACCTGGCGCTCCTCGGCCGAGGGATCGCAGCCGTTCCCCCACGGCGCGGGCGGTGTTGCCGCCGACGCCCGCATCGATCTCGTCGAAGACGAAGGTGGCGGCCCCGCCGCGGGCGCCCTCGCCGGCCAGCGCCAGCATCACCCTGGAGAGCTCGCCGCCGGAGGCCGCGTCGCGAAGGGGTGAGACCGGCAGCCCCGGGTTCGTCGCGACCTGGAACTCGACCCGCTCCTGCCCGCTCGGGCCGTAGCCCTCCGCATGCGGCTCCAGGGTCACCTCGAGCTTCGCCCCGCTCATCGCGAGCTGCTCGAGCTCCACCGCCACGCGTTTTTGCAGGCGGCCCGCCGCCGTCGTGCGCGCCTCGGTCAGCTCGTAGGCCAGCTCGGCGCGGCGGCGCGAGGCCTGCTCCAGATCGCGCTCGAGCTCTCCGGTCCGCTCCTCGGCGCCCTCGATCCGCTCGATCTCGCGCCGGCAGCGATCGGCATGGGCGAGCACGGCCTCGACCGCGCCCCCGTGCTTGCGCTTGAGGCGGTCGATGACGTCGAGTCGCTCCTCGACCTGCTCCAGGCGGCCCGGCTCCCCCTCGATCCCCTCGGCGTAGGACCGCAGCTCCGCGGCCAGCTCCTGCACCTCGACCGTGACCGCCCGGGCACGCTCGGCGAGCGCGTCGAGGGCCGGGTCCACTCCCTCCTGGCTCGCCAGCGCCGACTCGGCCACCGCCACCGACTCCGTGGCGCCGCCCTCGCCGTCGTCGCCGGCGACCGCCGCGACGGCCTCCGATGCCGCCCGCCGCAGGGACTCGGAATGGCGCAGCCGCTCCCGCTCCGGGGCCAGCTCGGCCTCCTCGGCGGGATCCGGCTCGGCCGCCTCGATCTCGGCGAGCTCGAAGCGGAGGATGTCGAGGTCGCGCTCACGGTTTCCCTGCCGCTCGCGGATCTCGGCGAGCTCGCGCTCGATCGCGGCGACCTCGGCATGGGCCTCGCGGTAGCGGGAGCGCCGCTCCAGGTGCTCCTCGCCGGCGAACCCGTCCAGCGTCTCCAGCTGCGCCGAGGAGAGGGTCAGCTTGCGGTGCTCGTGCTGGCCGTAGAAGGCGAGCAGCCGCGAGCCGAGCGCCCGCAGCTCCGGCGCGGAGGCCGAGCGGCCCTGCAGGAAGGCCGAGGTCCGGCCCGAGGCCGAGACGCGCCTTCCCAGCACGACCTCGCTCGCGTCCTCGGGCAGGCGCTCGGCGATCTCCGCCAGCTCGGGATCGTCGAGCAGCCCGGCCGGGAGCTCGAACACGCCCTCGACGTAGGCCTCCGAGGCGCCCGGCCGCACGATCTGGGGCCGCGCCTTCCCGCCCATGATCAGGTCCAGCGAGTGGGCCAGGATCGTCTTGCCGGCGCCGGTCTCCCCCGTGATCGCGTTCAGGCCCGGCCCGAGGCGGAGCTCGGCCCGCTCGATCAGGAGCAGGTTCTCGATCCGCAGCTCGAGGAGCATGCCCTCGTTGTAAGGCCGAGGGCGGACGGACTAGGGGCCTATGAGGCCGGCGGCCACTGCGCCAGCCGGCCGAACTTCTCGCGCAGTCGCGTGTAGAAGTTCGCGCCGGGCAGCTGGGCCAGGGTGCCGGCGGCGTTGCGGAAGCTGACCGCGAGCTCGTCGCCGGGCGCGAGCTCGCAGCAGTGCTCGCCGTCGATGTGGACGTCCACCGGGTCGCGGCCGGCCGCGTTCTGCACGGTCAGCGGATCGCCGGGCGCCACGACGAGGGCGCGAGCGGTGAGGGTGTGCGGCGCGATGAAGCTGACCACGTAGCCCTCCACTCCCCAGGCCAGGATCGGCCCCGCGTTCGCGAGGTTGTAGCCGGTCGAGCCCTGCGGCGTTGCGGCGACCAGGCCGTCGCAGCGGACGTGCCCGACCTCCTCATCCCCGACCCGGTACGAGAGCTCGGCGACCCGGCCGTGCGGGCGCCGGGCGAACGAGACGTCGTTCATCGCGATCCGCGTGTCCCCGGGGATCTGGGCGTCGAGCGCCGGGCAGGCTCATCCGCTCGAACTCGCCCGCGAAGGCGAGCCGCAGGCCCTCGTCGAGCTGTTCCCGCTCGACCGCCGCCAGGAACCCGATCGTGCCGAAGTTGATGCCGAAGACCGGAACGCTCGTCCCGGCGTACCGGCGCAGGCCATAGAGGATGCTGCCGTCGCCGCCGAGGACCACGCAGACGCCGGGATCGCCGTCGAGCTCCTCGGCCCGGCCGATCTCCGCCGCCGCCTTCGCCGTGTTTCTCGTGCTCGTCCGCCGCGGCGTACAGGTCGACCCCGGCGCTCTTCGCCGCCGCCGCCGCGGTGGCGACGGCCTCCGAGGAGTTCTCGGGGTGCGTGTGGGTGACGAGGACCGCGGTCGCCATTACACCTCGACCTCCGCCAGCGCCCTCTCGAAGTCCACGGCGTCGCCGGAGCGGTCGCACCAGATGAAGGTCTCGATGTTGCCCTTCGGCCCGGGCAGGCCCGAGGGGGCGAACCCGCGCACGCTGAGCCCGGCCTCGGTCGCCGCCTCGGCCACCGAGAGCACGGCCTCGCGGCGATCGCCCTCGTCCTTGACCACGCCTCCCTTGACCCGGTCCTTGCCGAGCTCGAACTGGGGCTTCACCATCGCGACCAGGTCGAGTTCGGGGGCCCCGGCCGCGACCAGCGCGGGCAGGATCTTGGCGAGCGAGATGAAGGAGACGTCGACGGTGATCAGCTCCGGCGCGAAGGGAAGCTGGGATTCGCCGAGATGCCTGGCGTTGATCCGCTCCATCACCAGCACCCGGGGATCCTCGCGCAGGCTCCAGGCGAGCTGGCCGTAGCCGACGTCGAGCGCGATCACCCAGGACGCGCCGCGCTGGAGCAGGCAGTCGGTGAAGCCCCCGGTCGAGGCGCCGACATCGAGGCATCGGCGCCCCTCGACCTCGACGGGCAGGGCCTCGAGCGCGTTCTCGAGCTTGGTCCCTCCCCTGGAGACGAAGTCCTGGCCCGCCTCGATGACGAGCTCGGCGTTCTCCGGGAGGAGCTCGCTCGGCTTCGAGACCTCGGGACCGTCCTCGCCCAGGCGTACGCGCCCGGCACGCACGCAGGCGGCGGCAGCGGTGCGCGAGGACGCCAGGCCGCGCTCGGCCAGGAGGGTGTCAGCACGACGCCGGGGCACGCCGCCAACGGTAACCGCTCCGAGCTCCGATCGGGCGCGCCGGCTGAGGCCCGGGGTCCCTGTGATTCGACTCACAGACAAATCGCACATACGTTCGTACCCTGTTTTTCACGATGACTGTCTTCAGAGCAATCCCAATCCACGTCCACGGCGCCCTCGAGGTGATCGCGGCCCCGGTTCTTCTGGCCGCTCCCTTCATCTTCGGCTTCGGCGTCGTCGCCGGCGCCTTCAGCATCGCGCTCGGCGCCCTGCTCACCGGACTCGCCGTCTCGATCTACGGCGGCGAGGGGAACACCGCCTCCCTCCCGCTGAGCGCCCACGCGGGCTTCGACTACCTGCTCGCGGCGATCACGATCGCGCTCGGCACCCTGATCGGCGTCGCCACCGACGACTTCGCAGCAACCGTCTTCATGGTCGGCTTCGGCTCCGCGCATCTGGCGCTGGCCGCCTCAACGCGGTACAGCGCGCCCGCTCGGCGCCTGACCGGCCTCCTCCCACAGACAAAAAAAGCAGCACACATATCTCTCCTCCCTGAAGCACCGGAAACGCCCCGCCACCCCGCGGGGCGTTTCTTTTTGGGCGCTAGCCCGCAACGCGCCGGTAGGTGAACGCGAGGTCGTCGCGGAATCCCTGGTCGTCCTCGTTCAGCTGCCAGACGCCGGCGAGTGTCGAGCCGTCATCGCTCAGCGTTCGCGCTGGCGCGCTGGGCGAACCCGGGCTGATCGCGCTCCATCGTCAGCTCACTCCCGTCGAAACCGATCGCGTAGACCCGGTGGACGCCGCGCGAGTCGAAGTACTGCATCGATAGCTCGTCCTCGCCCTCCATTACGCCGATCACGGAGATCGAGTCGGGAAACTGCGGGTGCTCGTTGACCGCACGCTGGATCAGGAACCGCCCGCCCTCGAGCCACTCGAAGATGAGCCGCGCCCGCGCACCACCGTGTCAGGAAGCATCGGATGGGTCAGCTCCATCGTCCACTCGCCGATCAGCGCTTCGAACGGCTCCAGCTTCGCCTTGGGGTCGGGTTCGTCCATAAACCCTTGGTTCCGAACCGGTACCTCAGCAGTGAAGCACCCCAAGACGACCCGGCGCCGCGCTGAGTCGGAGCCGCACCGGAGTACCGTGCGCTTATGGCCGATCCGGCATCGACGCCGCTATGCAACGCGATCGAGCACCTGTTTGACGACCGGCCGTTCACCCTCCGGTTCTGGGACGGTGGCGAGGTGGCGGCCACCCGTCCCGGGCCGACCCTGACGTTCCGCTCGCCCGCGGGCGCTCGGGCACATCCTGCGGGCGCCCGGGGAGCTCGGGCATCGGCCGGGCCTACGTCAACCGGTGAGATTGACGTCGACGATCTCGACGCCGTGCCTCTCGCTGCTCGGACGGTGGAAGGGCCCGCGGCTCGGGCCCAATCGCCAAGGCCAGGCTGGGCGCCGCGGCCGTCAGATCCGCTGGGCTCCATCGTTTGCCTCAGCCGCCGGAGGCCGAGTTGCGGCCGCGCGGCGATCGACAGCAGGAGATCCGCGACGCCCAGCGCCGTGCGCCACCACTACGACGTCTCGAACGAGTTCTTCGCCCTGTTCCTCGACGACACCATGACCTACAGCTGCGCCTCTGTGTCGAGGACGGCGTCGAGACCCTCGAGGACGCGCAGCGCGCGAAGCTCGACCTGATCTGCCGCAAGCTCGAACTCGCACCCGGGCATGCGGATGCTCGACATCGGCTGCGGCTGGGGCAGCCTCGCGATCCATGCCGCGCGCGAGTACGGCGTCTCTGTGCTGGGGATCACGCTCTCCCCGCCCCAGGCCGAGCTGGCGAACGAGCGCGCGCGAGACGCCAACGTCGGTGACCGGGTCCGGATCCGAGGTCCGCGACTACAGGGACCTGCGCGGACGCGGAGTTCGACGCGGTCGCGAGCATTGGGATGGTCGAGCACGTCGGCGCCTCGCAGGCGGACGAGTACGGGCGCCTGGTCGCCAGGGTGCTCCGCCCCGGCGGCCGCGTGCTGAACCACGGGATCGCCTGGGTGCCTCCAACCGAACGGGGATCACACCGTCGGTGGGGAGTTCTCGAACCGCTACGTCTTCCCCGACGCCGAGGTCCAGAACCTGTCGCGCATGATCCTCTCCCTCGAGCGCGCGGGTCTCGAGACCCTGCACGTCGAGAGCCTTCATCGCGATTACGCCGAGACGCTTCGCCATTGGGCGATCCGGCTCGACAGCCACCTCGAGACGGCCGAGCGGCTGGCGAGGCCGGAGCGGCTGCGGGTCTGGCGCCTCTACCTGCGGGCCGCGCGCAACGGGTTCGAGACCGGGCTCATTCCAGCGTCTACCAGATGCTCTGCTCGCGGCCGCTGACGGAGCCGCCGAGCCGCCGAGCCCACCGGCCTCCGGCACGAGCCATCCCGCCGCCGGGTCCCGGCCTGACCAGCGGTCGGTCGCGTCGGGAGCGCTCGCGGGTGATGCCCGACCCGCGGAGGCAAGACCTGCTCGGCGACCGCCTCGCCGGTGAAGCCGACCTCCTCGCGCAGCAGCGCCGGCTTGCCGTGGGTCACGTAGCGGTCGGGCAGCCCGACCCGCAGGACACGGGCGCGGTCGCCCTCGAAGTTGTCCTCGAGGTGCTCCAGCACGGCCGAGCCGAAGCCGCCGGGCAGCACGTTCTCCTCGACGGTGACCAGCAGCTCGTGGTCGGCCGCGAGCTTCTCGGTCAGCTCGGCGTCGAGCGGCTTGGCGAAGCGCGCGTCGGCGACGGTCGGCTCGAGGCCGTGCTCGCGCAGCTTCTCGGCGGCGCGCAGCGCCACCTGGACGCCGTAGCCGTAGCCCAGCAGCGCGACCCGCTCGCCGGGCAGCAGGAACTCGCCCTTGCCGATCTCGATCGCCTTGGGCTCGTCCGGCATCGGCGCGCCCTCGGCCGCGCCGCGGGGATAGCGGAAGGCGATCGGGCCGTCGTCGTACTCCAGGGCGGTGCGCAGCATGTGGACGAGCTTGGCCTCGTCGCGGGGCGCCATCACGACCACGTTGGGGAGCGGGCGGAAGTAGGAGACGTCGAAGGCGCCGTGGTGGGTCGGGCCGTCGTCGCCGACCAGGCCGGCGCGGTCCATCGCGAAGACGACGTTCAGCTTCTGGAGGCAGACGTCGTGGACGATCTGGTCGAAGGCGCGCTGGAGGAAGGTCGAGTAGATCGCGCAGACCGGCTTCGCGCCCTGGATCGCGAGGCCGGAGGCGAACAGGACCGCGTCCTGCTCGGCGATGCCGACGTCGTAGTACTGCTCGGGGACCGCCTTGCAGAGCTTGTCGAGGCCGGTCCCCCCCGCCATCGCGGCGGTGATCCCGATCACGCGCGGGTCGCGCTTGGCCTCCTCCACCATCGCCTCGGCGAAGACGGCCGTGTACTGCGGCGGCGCCTTGGGCGGCGGCTTCTCCAGCTTCTCGATCTGCTCCGGGGCGTCGGACTCGCTGACGGGGACGGCTTGGGCTCGTCCTTCGGCGCCGGCTTGCCGTCGACGATGGAGCCCGGCTTGGCGGCGTGCCACTTCTCCATCCCCTCGAGGCCGCCCTCCTCGGCGGGCTCGAAGCCCTTGCCCTTGACGGTGTGGATGTGGAGGACGACGGGGCGCTCGGCGGCGAAGGCCTCGTCCAGGGCGCTGCGGAGAACGCCGACGTCGTGGCCGTCGACACGCCCCATGTAGGCGAGGTCGAGCTCCTCGAAGAACAGGCCGGGCGCCCAGTAGGCCTTGATCGCCGCCTTGACCTCCGGCCCGAGCCGCTCGATGCGGCGGCCCAGGCCCAGCGGCAGCTGCGTCAGGCGCTCCTCCGTCTTGGAGCGGGCCTCGTACCAGCGCCGGTTCAGGCGGGCGCGCTGGAAGTAGCGCGAGAGGGCGCCGACGTTCGGGGAGATCGACATGCCGTTGTCGTTCAGCACGATCACGATCGGCGTCTGCAGGCCGCCCGCCTGGTGCAGCGCCTCGTAGGCGACGCCGCCGGTGAGGGCGCCGTCGCCGATCACGGCGACGACCCTGCCGTCCTCGCCGATCCCCTTCCGCATGGCCTCCTTGAGGCCGACGGCGTAGCCGATCGAGGTGGAGGCGTGGCCGGCGCCCATGATGTCGTGCTCGGACTCGAAGACCGAGCAGAACGGCGCGAGGCCCTCGTACTGGCGGATCGTGTCGAGCCGGTCGCGGCGGCCGGTGAGGATCTTGTGCGGGTAGGCCTGGTGGCCGACGTCCCAGAGGATCTTGTCCCTCGGCGAGTCGAGGACGCTGTGGAGGGCGACGGCCAGCTCGCAGGTCCCGAGGTTGGCGCCGAAATGGCCGCCGATCTCGCCGATCGTGTCGATGATCAGCTCGCGGGTCTCCTGGGCCAGCCCCTGGAGCTGCTCCTCGTCGAGGCTCCTTCAGGTCCGCCGGGCGAGTCGATGCCGGCAGCAGGCGCTGCGCGCGGTTCGTCCTTGTCCTTGTCGCTTGCATCAGGTGTGCCTGGTGTGGATGAAGTCGGTGATCCGGGCCAGGTCGTCGGTCTGGGCGCCCGCCTCGGCGAGGGCCTCCCCGCGCGTTGCGGTGCGATTCCGAGGCCAGCTCGCGTGCCTTGTCGAGTCCGTAGGCGCTCACGTAGGTCACCTTGCCGTGTCTCTCATCGCTTCCGCTGGGCTTCCCCAGCTCCTCGTCGCTACCGGTCACGTCGAGGATGTCGTCGACGATCTGGAACAGGACGCCGAGCTCGTCAGCGTAGCGCCGGTACGAAATTGTCTCAGGTTCGGGCATGTCCCCAAGAATCAGTACGACGCCGACGCTCGAGGCGATCAGCCGGCCCGGTCTTCAGCGAGTGCATCTGGCGCAGGGCCTCGGGATCGGCGTCCGCCGCCCCGCCGTTTCGCGGGTCGAAGGTCGTCACGTCCACGTACTGGCCGCCGACCATCCCGCCCACGCCGGTCGCGGCCACCAGCTCCCCGAGGGCGGCCACGACGCGGTCCGGCTCGCCCTCCTGACGCTCGCAGTAGAGCCGCATCGCCTCGGCGAACAGCCCGTCGCCGGCGAGGATCGCCACGTTCTCGCCGAACTTCACGTGCGAGGTCGGCATGCCGCGCCGCAGCTCGTCGTCGTCCATCGCCGGCAGGTCGTCGTGGATCAGCGAGTAGGTGTGGATCAGCTCGATCGCGGCCGCGGCCGGCAGGACCCGCTCCGGCTCGAGGCCGATCGCCCGCGCGGTCGCGAGCGCCAGCACCGGCCTGATCCGCTTGCCGCCGGCGAGCAGCGAGTAGCGCATCGCCTCCTCCAGGCCGGCGGTGGCGTCCAGCGAGCAGAAGCTGAGACCGGCCAGGTAGTCGTCGACCAGCTCGCGGAGATCCTCGGGGTACTCGCTCACTCGTCGCGTGGCCTCGGCGGCGCCCCTCAGGGCCCTCTCGACCTCGGCGCCCGCCTCGGCGGCGAGCTTGGAGGCCTCGGCCACGAGCTCCGCGGCCCGCTCCTCGCCCGGGTCCGCGCCGAGCTCCTCGGCCAGCTGCTCCAGCCGCGCGGTGATCCGCTCCAGCTCGCTCACTCGTCGCTCTTCTCCTCGCGGCGGCGGCGCCGAGGATGCCGTTGATGAACCCGGGCGCGTCGGCGCCGCAGTACTCCTTCGCCAGCTCGACCGCCTCGTCGATCGCGACCTCGACCGGCACGTCCTCTCGTTCATCGCCTCATACAGCGCGACGCGCATGATGTTCTTCTCCAGCGGCGCGATCCGGTCCAGCGCCCACCCCTTGCGAGTGGGTCGCGATCAGCTCGTCGAGCTCGTCGCGCTTGGCCTCGACCGCCTCGGCCAGCTCGCGGCTGTACGGCTTCGCGTCGGCCAGCAGCTCCCCCAGCGGGCGGCCGGTGACGTCGCGCTGGTAGAGCGCGAACACCGCGTCCTTCCTCTGGTCGGATCGGCGCATGCGTGAATCCTGACAGCGGCCGAGCTAGGCGCGGCTGACGTACTCGCCGCTGCGGGTGTCCACCCGGACCCGGTCGCCCTCGTTCATGAACAGCGGCACCTGGACGTCACGCCGGTCTCGAGCGTGGCCGGCTTGGTGCCGCCGCCGGACGCGGTGTCGCCCTTCAGGCCCGGGTCGGTCTTGGTCACGGCGAGCTCGACAGCGCTCGGCACCTGGATGTCGGACGGCCGCTCGTCGACGAGCAGCAGGTCCACGTCGGAGTTCGGCGGCACCCACTTCAGCGCGTCCTCGGCGACCGACTTGCGGGATCTCGACCTGGTCGTAGCTCTGGTTGTCCATCAGCACGACGCTGTCGCCGGACTCGTAGAGGTACTGCATCTTCTTGCTCTCGGTCCGGACCGGCCGGAACTTCTCCCCGGCGCGGAAGGTCTTGTCGATCACGGCGCCGTCGTCGACCCGCTTCAGCTTCGAGCGCACGAAGGCGCCGCCCTTGCCGGGCTTGACGTGCTGGAACTCGACGATCTTGAAGATCTTGCCGTCGACCTCGATGTGGGTGCCGTTCTTGAACTGGTTGGTGCGATCACGACGGCGCAGGGTAGCGGGGTGCACGCCGGGGAATCGGCGCATGCGGCCGCAATCGTCTGCTTTAGTGCCGCCGCCGGATGGGGCGAAAAGTGGGTATCTCTCTGGGGGTCGTTGTTCTTGCGCTCGTCTTCGCGAGCAGCGCGCGCGGCGTTCGACGCGCGGGGCAGCGTCGAGCAGGTCTATGCGACCGGCCTCACTCCCGGGGCGGACGTCGAGCTCCTGGCCAGCGGGCGGCGACACGATCCGCACCGACACGGCGAACAATCTCGGAGGGATCCTGTTTCGCAACGTGATCCCGGGCTCGGGCTATCGGGTGCGCTCGGGCGCCGAGACCTCGGGCCCGCTCACGGTGATGACGAAGCAGTCGGCGCCGCTCGACGACTCCTACCAGAGCCAGTCCGTCACGCCCGACGGCTACGGCTACATGGAGACGCGCGACGGGGTCAAGCTCGCGTACTCGACGCACCCTCCATCGGACGCCCTCGGCGCCCTCGGCGCGCTGGGGATCCCGATTCCCTCCGAACTCACCGACCTGCTGAGCACGCTCCCGCTCCGCGCCCGAACTCAGACCCCGACCCTGATCGAGTACTCGGGCTACGGGACCGCAGACCCGGACGGGCCCGAGAGCGGCATCTCGATCGTCGCCAACCTGCTCGGCTACACCGTGGTGGACGTCAACATGCGCGGCACCGGCTGCTCGGGCGGCGCCTACGACTTCTTCGAGCCGCTTCAGGGGCTCGACGGCTACGACGTGATCGAGACCGTGGCCAACCAGCCCTGGGTGAAGGGCGGCAAGGTCGGGATGTTCGGCATCTCGTTCGGCGGGATCAGCCAGCTCTTCACCGCCCAGTACCAGCCGCCGAGCCTCGCGGCGATCACACCGCTCTCGGTGATCGACCAGACCCAGACGACCCTCTACCCCGGCGGGATCCTCAACACCGGGTTCGCCTACAGCTGGGCGGTTGACCGAGTCCATGACGCGCAGCCGGCCCCCGACGGCCAGCCCTGGGCGAACGACAAGATCGAGGATGAGGGCGGCCCGGGAGCAGGCGGCCCCTGTGAGGCCAACCAGGCGCTCCACCCCGAAGCGGCAAACCTCCTCCAGAAGATCGACGAGAACGACCACTACATCCCCGAGGTCGCCGACCCGCTCTCGCCGCAGACTTTCGTGGACAAGATCAACGTGCCGACCTTCATGGCCTGCCAGTGGACCGACGAGCAGACCGGCGGGCACTGCCCGACCCTCGCAACGAAGATGCTGAACGGCCCCAACGCGGACAAGAAGTGGTTCACGTTCACCAACGGAACCCACGTCGACTCCCTCAAGCCCGAGACGGCATCCCGCCTCCTCAGCTTCATGGAGCTCTACGTGAACGATTCCGCCCCCGCCGCGAAGGCGCCCATCCTGATCGCCGGGATGCCGGCCCTCTACGCGGTGGCGATGGGGATCAACGGGGTGACCCCGCCAGTGCCGCCCGATCCGATCTTGACGAACCCGAGCTACAGCTCGGCGCTGGCGGCCTGGGAGGCACAGAAGCCGGTCCGCATCGAGTACGACAACGGGGCGGGGTCAACGGACGGCCATCCCCACTCCGCTTTCCGCCGCGACTACGACTCCTTCCTGGCCCCCGGGACCACTGGGCGCTCCTGGTACTTCGGGGATGACGGCAAGCTCCAGGACAGCCCCGCCTCCACGGCCGCGGCGGACGGTTTCGCCTACGACGGCACCACCGCCGCCGAGACCAACTTCCACGGCAACACCGGCACCGGCGGGCTCTGGGGCGCGCTGCCCGATTACGAGTGGGAGCAGGATCCAGCGGGGACCGCTGTCGCCTACGCGACAGATCCGCTGGCGGCCGACACAACGGTGCTTGGCTCGGGCGCGGTCGACGTCTGGGTTCGCTCCTCGAGGCCCAACGTCGACCTCGAGGTGACGATCAGCGAGATCAGGCCGGACGGCAACGAGACCTTCGTGCAGGGGGGCTGGATGAGGGGTGACGCGCGGGAGCTCGATCCAGGCAAGAGCACCGAGCTGGAGCCGGTGCTGAGCCTGCGGGAAGCCGACGCGAAGCCGCTGCCCTCGGACTCGTTCGTCAAGGCCACGATCCCGCTCTACTACCAGGGCCACGTCTACAGGGCGGGCTCACGGATCAGGGTCAGGATCAGCGCCCCCGGCCACGACATGCCGGTCTGGTCGTTCGACAGGTCGCCCAAGATCACCGCCGACGTCGCGATCGGGCGCGGCCCGGGGATGCCCTCGCGGCTGCTGCTCCCGCTCACCGACGTAGGCCTCGACGAGGCCACCGACCTGCCCCCCTGCCCCAGCCTGCGGGGCCAGCCCTGCCGCGACTACGAGGACAGCTTCGAGAACGCCGCGGCGCCGCTGACCGTCCCGGAGAAGACGCCCGGCGCGGGCGAGCAGGCCCCAGGCACCGCCCCCAAGACCTGCGTCGGCGGCAAGACGAAGAAAAAGGGCGTCAAGAAGAAGAAGAAAAAGCGCAAGAAGAAGCGCTGCGGCAAAAAGAAGAAGAAGCGCAAGAAGAAGAAGTAGCCCCGCTAGCGCTTGATCTCGTAGCTCAGCTCGACCATCCCGGACTCGAACGTCCGCGTTCCCGTGAGCTGCAGCGGGCCGCCGGGGAGCGGTTTGTCGAACAGGGGCTTGCCCTCGCCCAGGACGACGGGGACGACCGTGAGGATCAACTCGTCCAGCAGGCCGGCCTCGGCGAACTGCGAGGCGACGTTGCCGCCGCCGACGATCCACAGGTTCCGGTCACCGGCCGCCTCGACCATCTCGGCGTGCAGGTCCGCGACCTTGGCCTTGGCGACCCGCACGTCCTCGCCCTCCGGGGTGCCGAGGTCGCGTGAGCTCAGCACCCAGTACGGCTTGCCGGCGTAGGGCCACTTCTCGCCCTCGTAGTGGTCGAAGACGAACTCGTACGTGACCGAGCCGCTGACCAGCGCCCCCACACCTTCGTAGAAGCGCTCGTACGCGCCTCCGTCGCTCATCGGGCTCGGCTCGGCGTCCTCGCCCGCGTAGCTCCCCTGATAGCCCGTCAGCCAGTCGATGCCGTCATCGGATCGGCGATGTAGCCGTCGAGCGTGGCGGCGCAGTAGTACTGGGTCCTGCCCACGCCCCTAATCTAGACAGCCGTGGCTGAGGTCCGCGCCCGCTTGCGGCAGCGGCGCTTCGCCTTCCGCTTGCCCTTCTTCTTCGCCTTCCTCTTGCACTTCCGGGCGGACTTGGAGCGCTTGTCGTCCCCGCCGCTGGTGGTCGGCGCGGCCGGGGCCTCGGTGATGTCCGCGAGCCCTGCCAGCCAGACGCCTCCGGGGCCGGCTGCCATCTGGTCGAGCGCCGGGCAGGCGATCGGCGCGAAGGGCCCGTCGACCGGACGGGAGGGCGGCAGGCTCTCCCAGGTGGCGACCGCGGCGCCCCGCGGGTCGAAGGGCTCGGCCTCGTAGGAGACGGGGTTCTCCGGATCGCTGTCGTTCACAAGCGTGCCGCTCGAGCTCAGCGGGAGCGGCACCGGGCTGATCTCGCAGCGGGCGAGCAGCGTGGGCCCCGCCTCGGGCTCGTCTGCGGCCCGGTAGATGCTGGCCTGCGCGGCGAGGTTGAGCTGATCGGTGCGCAGGACCCCGGTTCCGGGAGCGAGGTTGCCGGCGATCGGCCCGATCGCGGAGAAGTGGAGTACGACGTCCACCGGCCCGGCGGGGCTGTCGACATTCTGGAAGACCTTGTCCGGGATGATCAGCCCGCTGGGGGGTGAGGCTGAAGTCGCCGGTCGTCGTCTCGATCAGGCCGATCAGCGTGCCGATCCGCTCCGGCTGAGCCGGGTCCACGAGCTGCTCGCCCTTGAACTGGCCGATGTTGACGCGGCCGTCGTCGAAGCTGAACTCGACCTGCTTGATCTCGGCCGCCGCGTGGGAGGCGAATGCGCCGCACGCCGCCAGCGCGACGACGCAGAGCAGGCCCAGCCTGCCTCCTCGCCTGTTCCCACGCTTGCCCATGGCCCTGGAATCGGCTCCCGGGCGCCGAACCGGACCCCTGCTGGACGAATATTAGGTACGCCGCGCAGCGCTACTCGACGATCGTGAGCTCCTTCGGCAGGCCGCTGAGGTTGCGGTGGCCGTCCTCGGTGACGACCACCAGGTCCTCGATGCGGACGCCGAACCGGCCGGGGAGGTAGACGCCCGGGCTCGACGGTGACCACGTTCCCGGCGCGCAGCTCGTCGTCGGCGCTGGCCGCGAGCCGGGGGCCCTCGTGCACCTCGAGCCCGACGCCGTGGCCGGTCCCGTGGCCGAAGCGGTCGCCGTGGCCGGCCTGCTCGATCAGCTCTCGCGGGACGGCGTCCGCGTCGCGCCCGCCGATCCCGGACTTGATCGCGCCGAGGGCAGCCGCCTGCGCGTCGCGAACCAGCTCGTACACGGCCCGGGCCTCCTCGCCGGGCTCGCCGGTGGCGAAGGTGCGGGTGCAGTCCGAGCAGTAGCCGTCCAGCTCGGCACCCATGTCGAAGACGACCAGCTCCCCGCCGCCGATCTCGCGATCGCCCGGCTCGGCGTGCGGCAGCGCGCCGTTCTCCGCCGCGGCGACGATCGGGGGGAACGAGGGCTCGGCGCCGAGCTCGCGGATCCGCGCCTCGGCCTCCCGGGCGACCATCCGCTCGCTGCGGCCGGCGAGGCCGCGGTCCGTCGCCCAGCGGTAGACCTCGTCGGCGAGCTCCGCCGCGGCCGCGATCCGTGAGATCTCCTCGTCGTCCTTGACCGCCCGCAGCTCCTCGACCAGGTCGCCGGCGGGCACCAGCTCGACCCCGTCCGGGACGACGTCGCCCAGCTTCTTGCGCTGCCGGACGCTGAGCTTCGCGTCCTCGAAGCCGACCCGGCCCTTCATCCCCGCGCCGATCTGCGGCAGCAGCTCGCGCTCCGCTCTCGGGCGCTCCCAGCCCTCCCCCACCTCCTGCTCCGCGCGCTCGGTGTAGCGGAAGTCGGTGAAGAAGATCCGGTCGCTCGGTCCCACCAGGCAGGCGCCGTTGGTCCCGGTGAACCCGGTCAGGTAACGGATGTTCGTCAGGTCAGAGACGAAGAGCAGATCGAGGCCGTCGCGGGTGACCAGCTGCCGCGAGGCGCTCGCCGCGCTCGCCCGCGGCCGTCCCGGCCATCAGGCCTCTTCCAGGTGCTTCGCGATCAGCTCCAGCGCCTCGCGGTATCCGTCTGGGCCCTTCCCGTAGATCTGTGCGATCACCTGGTCGAGGTCCGCGAACACGGAGTGCTGCCGCCAGCGCTCGCGCTGGGAGATGTCCGAGATGTGAACCTCGACGGCGGGGACGCGCGAGACCTCGAGCGCGTCCCGCAGGGCATAGGCGTAGTGCGTCCATGCTCCGGCGTTGACGATCGCCCCGTCGGCTCGCTCGTGCAGGTTCTGCAGGCGCTCGATGAACTCTGCCCTCGTCGTTCGTCTGGAAGCACTCGACCTCCAGGCCCATGTCCCTGCCGAGGCCGGTGACGTGCTGCTCCAGCTCGTTCAGGGTGAACTCGCCGTAGATCAGCGGGTTGCGCTCGCCGAGGGTGTTCAGGTTGACCCCGTGCAGGACCTCGATGCGGTGGCTCATTTCAATTCCTCCACAGCCGCCCTGACCCTATCCGGCTCCACCCGCTCGCCCCAGCGGGGCTCGCCCGGCCGCTCGAGCAGGACGAAGCCGAGGCCCTCGCTCGTCCGCTTCTTGTCACGGCCGGTCGCCTCGAGCACGGCGTCCACGTCGACGCGCGGGATCGAGCTCGGTCGGCAGGCCGTGAGCGGTCCAGCAGGCCGGCCACCTCGGTGCGCAGGTCCTCGGCATCGGAGAGCCGCAGGGCCGCCAGCAGCCCCAGCCCGACGGCCTCGCCGTGGCGGTAGCGCTCGTAGCCGGTCGCCGCCTCGATCGCGTGGCCGACGGTGTGCCCGAGGTTCAGCACGGCGCGGCGGCCGGTGTCGCGCTCGTCGGCGGCCACCACCTCGATCTTCGTCCGGGCGCAGGCGAAGATCACGTCGGAGAGCTCCGCGGGCTCGAGCGCCCGCAGGCCGCGCACGCTCTCCCACAGCGGCCCGCCGGCGATCAGCGCCGTCTTGACCACCTCGACGAAGCCGGCGGAGAGCTCCTCGGGCGGCAGCGTCGCCAGCGTCCTCGGGTCGGCCAGCACGGCGAGCGGGAGATGGAAGGCGCCGACGTAGTTCTTGGCCGAGGGCAGGTCCACCCCGGTCTTGCCGCCGTAGGCGGAGTCGACCTGCGCGACGAGCGTCGTTGGGACCTGGACCACGGGAACCCCGCGCTGGTAGGTGGCGGCGCAGAACCCCGCGAGGTCGCCGACGACTCCGCCGCCGAACGCCAGCACCAGGTCGTCCCGTCGCGCGCCCGCGTCGGCCAGCGCCGCCAGCACCCGCTCGGCCTCGGCGATGGTCTTGGAGGACTCGCTGCCGTCGACCTCGATCGTCGCCTCCCGATCGGGGAGCAGCGCCTCGTGGTGCGGCAGCGCCGCCCGGTCGGCGATCGCGAAGGCCCGGTCCGGCACCGCGCCGCTCACGGCTGCGCGCGCCGCCTCGAGCAATCCGATCGCGCCGTCGCCGACCGCGGCCGGGTAGGCGCCGGTGGAGGACTCGGCCCAGATCATCCGGACGCCGGGCGTCCCCGCGCATCGCCGCCAGCCAGGGCGCGGCGGCTGCGGCGGCCTCCTTCGCCCGTGTGGGCAGGATGGCGCGGGCGACCGACTCATAGAGCGGCCGGCGCTCGGCGAAGCGGCGCGAGAAGCCCTCGCGGTCGGCGGCGAGCGGCCGCGGCGAACCCTCCGCCCGGCGCCAGGCGGTCTCCTCGTCGACGTCGCACCAGGCGACGACGTGCGAGCGCAGGGCGTCCCTGACGGCCTCGCTCTCGATCGCGCCGCCCCCCGAGCGCCAGCACCGCCGGCTCGTCGCCTTCCGCCTGGTCGAGCAGGCGCAGCACGAGCTCCTCCTCGCGCCGCCGGAACTCTTCCTCGCCCTCGCGCTCGAAGAACTCGGCGATCGGCGCGCCGAGCTCGCGCTCGAGCAGCTCGTCCGCGTCGATCGCCTGGGTGCCGAGCCGGTCGGCGGCGGCCTGTGCCGCCCTGGTCTTGCCGGCGGCCATGAACCCGATGAAGACGATCGCCGGCTTGTTGGCTTATCTCTTCCACCCGATCCGCTCCTTATATGCGGAGAGGGCGGAAAGGACGTCGTCGATGTGGTCGCCGCCGAACTTCTCCCGGTAGGCGCTCGCGAGCACCAGCGCGACCATCGCCTCGCCGACGACGCCGGCCGCGGGCACGACGGTCGAGTCCGTGCGCTCGCGCATCGCCTCGGCCGGCTCCTTGGTCTCGGTGTCGACCGACTGCAGCGGCTTGGTCAGGGTGGAGATCGGCTTGATCGCCGCCTGGACCACCAGCGGCTCGCCGTTGGTCATGCCGCCCTCCAGTCCCCCGGCGCGGTTCGAGGTCCGGTGGTACCCGAGCTCGTCGTTGTAGAAGATCTCGTCGTGGGCCTCGGAGCCCGGTCCGCCGGCGACCTCCCAGGCCTCCCCGAGCGAGACGCCCTTGATCGACTGGATCGAGCAGACCGCCTGCGCCAGGCGGCCGTCGAGCTTCTCCCGCCAGGAGACGTGGGAGCCGAGGCCGGGGACCAGTCCGAAGGCGCGCACCTCGAACTTGCCGCCGAGGGACTCGTTCTCCTTGCGCAGGCGGTCGATCTCCTCGACCATCTCCTCCGACGTTTCCTGATCCAGGCAGCGGACCGGCGACTCGTCCACGTTCGCGAAGTCCTCCGGCGTCAGGTCGTCCCGGTGCGGAGCGCTGACCGACGAGATCTGGGTGACGTGGCTGTGGACGCTGACCCCGACGGCGTCGAGGAAGGCGCGCGCGATCGTCCCCGCGGCGACGCGCGCCGCGGTCTCCCGGGCGCTGGCGCGCTCGAGCACGTTGCGGACGTCGCGGTGGCCGAACTTCATCGCCCCCGCGAGGTCGGCGTGGCCGGGCCGGGGCAGGTGGGACTCCTCGACCTCGGCGTCCACGGGCCACGGGTTCATCCGCTCCTCCCAGTTCGGGTAGTCGCGGTTGTCGACCAGGATCGCGATCGGGCTGCCGAGCGTGCGCCCGTGACGGATGCCCGAGCGAATCTCGACGGCGTCGGACTCGATCTTCATGCGGCCGCCGCGGCCATGGCCGAGCTGGCGCCGCGCCATGTCGCGGTCGAGCGCCTCGCGATCGAGCTCGAGCCCGGCGGGCGCGCCCTCGACGATCGCCACGAGCCCAGGCCCGTGCGACTCACCGGCTGTGGTGAAGTTCAGCTCCACCCGCCTACGGTACTGAGGGGCAGGCAGGCGACCGCAGCCCCGATTGCGAGGAACGGCGCAAACGGGATCGCGCGGACCCTCAGCGCGACCCCGACGAGCGCCCCGGCGGAGAGCGCGGCGAGCAGCGCGGCCGTCACGGCCGAGCCCAGGTACAGACCCAGCACGGCGGCGAGCTTGACGTCGCCGAGGCCCATTCCCTCCGGCCGAGCTGCGTGCGCCGCACCCAGGAAGCCGCCCGCGGCGCAGGCCCAGCCCAGCCGCTCGGGCAGCACCGCCGGCTCGGAGAGCGCGTGGACCGCGAGCGCGACGGCCGCCGCGGCGGCCAGCAGCCGCCGTTCGGGATCAGCCGCTCGCGGAGGTCGGTGACCGTCACCGTCACCAGCAGCGCCGCGAGCGAGGTGGCGAGGATCGCCGCCGCCATATCGTGTGGAGCGACCGATGCCGGCCGCCTCTCCCCCCGACCACGCTCTGATGGCCGCCCGGCGGCTGGTGATCATCATGCTGATCCTGCTGGGAATCTCGGCGGCGTCGCTGGTCCTCGTTCCTGAGCGCGACTCGGGCGACGACGAGACAACGGGCACCGAGACGCCGCCCGAGCCCACCGGACACCACCACGAAGGTCGACCCGAAGGACGCGGAGGCGCTCACGTTCAGGATCAACGTCGGCGGCCGCAAGTTCCCCGTCGTGCCGATGGAGCTCGGCCAGCGGGCCCTGCTGATCGTCAGCTCGAGGCTCGCCGATCAGGTCGAGATCCCGGCGCTCGGGCTGATCGAGCCGGTCGCACCCAGATCCCCCGCGCGCTTCGCGCTGCTGCCGACCGAGAGAGGCAACCTCGGCGTGCGCCTCGTCGGCGCCGAGCGGCTCGTCGCCCGGATCGAGGTCAGGCCTGAAGCTCGCGAGGAGTCAGGTCGAGCTCGAGAGAAGCGCCGTCGCGAACGAGCTCGATCCTGAGCCCGCGCCCGATCCGCTCGGCGACCATCAGCCGCTGGAGATCGCCGACGTCCGACATCGGCTCGCCCTCCACCGCGAGGATCAGGTCCTCGGGACGCAGGCCGGCGCGAGCGGCCGGACTGCCTTCGACGACCTCGACCACCTCGATCCCACGATCGCGGCCGACGCGCTTCGCCACCCGGGGCGGCAGCGGCCGCGAGCCGCCGACGATGCCGAGGTACGCGCGCCGCACGCGGCCCTCACCCATCAGCTCGGAGACGATCTTGCGGGTGGCCTCGTTGATGGGGACGGCCAGGCCCAGCCCGACCCCGGCCACCGCCGTGTTGATTCCGACGACGCGTCCGAGGCCGTCGGCGAGCGCACCGCCCGAGTTGCCGGGATTGAGGGCGGCGTCGGTCTGGATCACGTTCTCCACCAGACGCCCGGCGTTTCGGGACCTGGTCGGCAGAGCACGGCCCAGCGCCGAGACCACCCCGGCGGTGACGGTGCCGGCCAGGCCCATCGGGCTTCCGATCGCCACCACCAGCTGGCCGACCCGAAGGTCGTCGGCGTCGCCGAGGCGCGCGGGCATCAGGTCGCCGGCCTCCGTCCGCACCACCGCCAGGTCGGAGAGCGGATCCGAGCCCACGACCTCTGTGCGGAGCTCGCGCCCGTCGGCGAACGTCGCCCTCAGGCCGCCGCCGGACTCGACCACGTGCGCCGAGGTCAGCATGTAGCCGTCCGGCGTGATCGCGACCGCGCTGCCCCCGCCGTCCTGGCGGCCGCGCCTGGTCCGGCGCGAGACGGCGAGGTGCGCGACGGACGGGCCCGAGCTTCTCGGCGACGCCGGCCACCGTGCGCGAGTAGGCGTCGAACGCTTCGGCGTCGGGCAGGCGCTCGTCGGACGGAAGCGCCGCGGCGCCGTTGCGGTCGGCGATCAGTCGGAGGTTGGGCACTAACGAAAAATTAGCAGTCGGGTTACGGTGCGCGGTAGCCGCGCACCCGCCCGAGCGCGGCGAGCGCGGAGACCACCGGCTTCGTGACGAACTCAGGGCCCGTCGCCAGGCGGAAGACGTCGTCGAACTCCTTGAGCAGGACGCCGAACGCCAGCGGGCTGGCTCGGTCGCCCTCGTCCACCGTTCCGTCCTCGTACAGGGCGTTGATCGCGCTGAACCACTCCTCGGTGCGGCCGGCGGGGCGGGTCTCCCACCTGACGCGCGCGGGGTCATCCCCGTCGTTCCACATCTGGTGCGACGTGCCCCGGGGGATGTCGAGGGTGTCGCCCTCGTCCAGCACGCGCTCCTCCCCGTCGACCTTCGTGCGCAGGCTTCCCTCCAGGACCTCGAAGTGCTCGTCCTGGTCCGGGTGGAGGTGGGCCGGGGGCGGCTTGCCCTTCGGCCCGTAGTTGCCCTCGACCTCGAGCACCTCGTCGTCGTGCTTCTTCACGGTGACGGACTCGCTCGGGGTCAGCTTGTAGGTCGTCTCAGCCATCGCCTGCAGCTTTGCGCATCGCGTCGATGGGCGGGTCTTGGCCGGTCCAGATCCGCAGCGACTCGGCCCCCTGCTGGACCAGGACCTCGAGGCCGTCGACGGCGGTCGCCCCCCGCCGCCGCGCCTCGCGCACCAGCTCCGTCTCGCCCCCCGCGTAGACGAGGTCGACCACGACGATCCCGGCGTCAAGCCGCTCGGCGTCGATCGGGAGCTGGTCGAACGGATCGGTCTCGCCCTCCATCCCGACCGCGGTGCAGTTGACGATCAGCTCGTAGCTCGCCGGCCCAGGCCTGCTCGCGGCTGACGGGCGCGAGACGGGGCAGGTCGGCCTCGGGCTCCTTCGGCGAAGCAGTTGGCGATGTCCCGGACCAGATCGTCGGCCCGCTCCGGCGGTGCGGTTCCAGACCTCGACCTCGGCCCGCTCCAGCGCCAGCGCCCAGGCCGCGGCGCGGCCGAGCTCCCCCGCGCCCAGCACCAGCGCGCGCCGTTCCGTCGGCGAATCGGGCAGAGCAGCGATCAGACCCGGGGGCATCCGTGTTGGCGGCGCGAATCTCGCCGCCCTCGAAGCTGAGCGTGTTGGCGGCGCCGATCTCGGTCGCCGCGCTCGGTCGCCTCGGAGGCCAGCTCGAGCGCGGCCTCCTTGTGCGGGATCGTGACGTTGACCCCGACGAAGCCGTCGGCCGGCAGCGCCCTGACCTCCTCGGCGAACTGGTCGGGCGTCAGGTCGATCGCCTCGTACGACCACTCGCCCGCGAGCCCGAGGGCCTCGAGGGCGGCGGTCTGCATCGCCGGGGAGCGGGAATGAGCCACCGGATGGCCGATGACGGCGAGGCGCTTCATGGGCGCAACTTACGCGGACGGAGCCCGTTCAGCAGGTCGGGGAGCCGCCCTGCTCGGACAATGCCTGCTGGTAGGCGGCGTTCAGCTGCTCGAACTCGGCCTCGGTCGTCGCAAAGTCGTGCTGGATCGGGTCGCAGGTTCCCGGCTTGACGACGAAGAAGATGAACTTCGTGTTGGCGGGCCGTGCGGCCGCCCGGATCGCGTCGAGGCCGGGGTTGCCGATCGGCGTCGGGGGCAGTCCCTGGTTCGTCCGGGTGTTGTAGGGCGTGTCGCTCTGGAGGACGTCGTTCGTGAGCGGCTCGGTGTAGTTCTGGGTCTCGTAGCGGGTCGTCGCGTCGATCCCAAGCGGGATCCCCTGGCTCAGCCGGTTGTAGATCACGGAAGCGATGATCGGCTGCTCCTTCGGGTCCTGCGCCTCCTTGGCGACCATCGAGGCGATGATCAGGACGTCGTAGGGGGTGAGGTTCTTCTTCTGGGCGAAGCTCATGTCCACCTTGGCGATGTTGTCCCGGAACGCCTGGAGCTGCTGGTCCATCAGGGCCTGGACGTTCTGGTTCTCGGCAATGCCGGTCAGGTCGTAGGTCGCCGGGAACAGGAAGCCCTCGAGGTTCTGGGACTTCGCGCCGTACTGAGCCGGATTGAAGCCCTGCGGCGCCGTCTCGGTCAGCTGGAGGTACTGGTCGCTGCTGACGCCCTCGGGCAGGACGTCCGCGGCGATCTGGTTGCGGTCGAGACCCTCGGGGATGGTCACCGCGAGGTCGCCCACCTCCTGCTCCTCGGTCAGGCGGTCGATCGCCGTGCCGTAGCTCATGTCCTCGGCGAGGGTGTAGGTATCGGCCTGGATGTCGCCGGACTTGCCGGCGAGCTTGAGCCGCCACTCGAAGAGCTGGGCGTTCGAGACGACGCCCTGGTCCGCGAGGAGGTCGGCGATCTCTCCCGCCGTCGCGCCCTCGGGGATCTCGACGGTGACCGAGCCCTGGCCCTCGCCGTCGCCGGCGAACGGCTGGAAGAAGGCGATCAGGAACCAGGCGCCGAGCAGCCCGACCAGGACCGCGGCGGCGGCGAGGACGCGGCGGCGGCCGAAGTTGCCCGTGCGCGGCTCCTTCGGCGGCTTTGGAGGCTTCGGCGGCTTCGCCTCACCGGAGCCGCGCCGCAGCAGCGGCTTTCGCGGCTGCTTCGGCTCCTCGGGCTTCTTCGGCTCCTCCGGCTGCTTCGGCTCCTCGGGCTCCTTCGCCCGCCTCGGCTGCTTGGCACGCTTCGGCCGCTTCGGCTCTTTCCGCTTTCGCCCCGCGCGACGCTGCTCCCGCTCACGGCGCCGCCGCTCGCGCTCCAGCGTGTCGGGATCGTCGCGCCCGAACTCGTCGGTCTCCGGCGTCAGCCCGCCGGGAGGGCTGAGGTTGCCCTCCGCGTCGACGTGCCATTCGGGCTCGTCCGGTCGCTCAGCCATCGCCGCCCTCCATGGAAGCGAGGTAGGACTCGAGCAGATGGGCGGCCGCGAGCGAGTCCTCGTCGGCACGCGCGCCCTCCCTGGCCGTGCGGGCGGCCATGGTCGTCGTCAGGCGCTCGTCGTATGTCTCCACGGTCACGTCGAGTGATTCCCCTAGCTCAGCCGCAAACTCCCGGCTGGCGCGAGCTTGGACCCCCTCATCCCCGCTGAGGGTAACCGGCAAACCGACCACGACGCGCTCCGCCTCGAGCTCCCGGACGAGCTCCGCGATCCGGTTCGGGTCGGGTGGCTCGATCGCCGAGAGGGGGCGCACCAGGGTCCCGGAGGGATCGGAGACCGCGCAGCCGCAGCGGGCGGCTCCGTAGTCCAGCGCGAGCACCCTCACGATCCTTGGAGCTTCGCCTCGATCGCGTCCTTGGCCGCCGCCAGGGCCTCGTCCAGCTTCTCCGGCTCGCGGCCGCCCGCCTGGGCGATGTCCGGCTGACCCCCACCCCCGCCACCGACGATCGGCGCGACCTCGCGGACGATGTCCGCCGCGGAGAGACCGCGCTCGACCACCGCGTCGCTGAAGCTGGCCACGATCGCGACCTTGCCGTCGTCGGTGCCCCCGAGGACGATGGCGGAGTCGCCGGACTGCTGCCGGATCCGGTTGGCCAGGTCCATCAGCGTTCTCTGGTCGCAGTCCTGGCCGCGCCCGACGAAGACCGTGACCCCGCCGATCGTGTGGCCGGAGGCGGCGATCTCCTCCGCCTGCTTGGAGAGGTCCTGCGAGCCCGACCGCTTGACCTGCTCCTCGAGCTTCTCGATCCGCGCCTTCGCGCGCCTCGCGCCCGCCACCGGGTCCTGCGCGGAGCCGAGCAGCTCTCCGGCCTCGGCGAGCTGCTCGGAGCGCTCCCGGAAGAGGTCCATTGCGGCCGGGCCCGTCAGCGCCTCGATCCGGCGCACGTTGGCCGCGCTCGAGCCCTCGGAGGAGATCGTGAACAGGCCGACCTCGGCGGTGTTGGCGACGTGGGTGCCGCCGCAGAGCTCGCGGGACACGCCCTCGACCTCGACGACGCGGACCCAGTCCCCGTACTTCTCGCCGAACAGCGCCATCGCGCCGAGCCGCTCGGCCTCGGCGCGCTCCATCTGCATCGCCCGAACCGGGAGGCTCTGCTTGATCCACTCGTTGACGCGGTCCTCGACCTCGCGGACCTCGTCCTGGCTGAGGGATGAGCCGTGGGTGAAGTCGAAGCGGAGCTTGTCGGGGCGGACCGCCGAGCCGGCCTGGCGCACGTGATCGCCGAGCTTCTCGCGCAGCGCCGCGTGCAGCAGGTGGGTCGCGGTGTGGTTGCGCATGGTGGCGTGGCGGGTGGCGTGCTCGACCTCCGCCTCGACGCGCGCGCCGGACTGTCGAGCTCGCCCTCGCGCGGCTCGAGGGCCAAAGCCTGGTCGTCCCCCACGCGGTAGACGTCGGTGACGGTCGCGGTGCCCCCGTCCCAGTAGATCGCGCCGGAGTCGGCGACCTGGCCGCCGCCCTCCGGATAGAAGGGGCTCTCCTCGAGCTTCGCCAGCACGCGGCCGTCGTCCGCCTGGACGGCGGTGACGCTTGTCTCGGAGGCGAGCTTCTCGTAACCGACGAACCGCGACGGCGGCGCGCCGGAGGCGAAGTCGAGCACCGCGCCGTGGTGGTCCTCGGAGCCGTGCGCGGTGGCGGTCCCCATCCGGGCGCGCTCGCGCTGCTCCTCCATCAGCTCCTCGAAGCCCTGGTCGTCCACGGACAGGCCCTGCTCCGCGAGCAGCTCCTTGGTCAGGTCGTAGGGGAACCCGTAGGTGTCGTGCAGGCGGAAGGCGTCCCCCGCCTCGACCCAGGAGGTCCCCTCGCCCTTCGCCCGCTCGATCAGCTCGTTGAGCATCTGCGTGCCGCGGTCGAGGGTGCGGCCGAAGCTCTCCTCCTCGTCGCGGGCCCAGCGCCGCACCGTCTCTCGCTCCGCCGCCAGCTCCGGGTAGGCCGGCGCCAAGAGGTCCAGGGCGCGGTCGGTGAACTGATCGAGGAAGGGCGGCTCCAGTCCCAGCGACCGGCCGCGGTGGATCGCGCGGCGCATGATCCGGCGGAGCACGTAGCCGCGCTCCTCGTTCGAGGGGACGACGCCGTCGGCGATCAGCGCCGCCGTCCCGCGCGAGTGGTCGGCGACGATGCGCATCGCTCGGGTGGTCTCGCCGCCCTCGTCGTAGGCGCGGCCCGAGAGCTCCTCCGCGAGATCGATCAGCGGGCGGATGGTGTCGACGTCGTAGACGGAGCGGGCGTCCTGGAGGATCAGGGCCATCCGCTCCACCCCCATCCCGGTGTCGATGTTCTTCATCGGCAGCTCGGCCAGGGAGCCGTCCTCGGCCAGGTTGTAGGTCATGAAGACGTGGTTCCAGAACTCGACGAAGCGGTCGTTGTCGCCGCCCGGGAGGTCGTCCGGCTTCGCCGAACTCCTCGCCGCGGTCGTAGTAGAGCTCCGAGCAGGGGCCGCACGGGCCCGGTCGGACCCGCCTGCCAGAAGTTCTCGGAGCGCGGCAGCTGGACGATCCGCTCGTCGGGGACGCCGGTCCGCTTCCAGATCTCGATCGCCTCCTCGTCCGGGCCCGAGTCCCAGCTCGTCGTCGCCTTGGAACACGGTCACCCAGATCCGCTCGGGGTCGAAGCCGTAGCCCTCGATCGAGAGCTCCCAGCCCCAGGCGATCGAGTCCTCCTTGAAGTAGTCCCCAAAGCTCCAGTTGCCGAGCATCTCGAAGAAGGTCAGGTGCCGGTCCGTGTTGCCGACCTCGTCGATGTCCGTCGTGCGAAAGCAGCGCTGGACGTCGGCGATCCGCTTCGCGGGCGGCTCCTCCTGTCCCAGGAAGTACGGCTTGAACGGCTGCATCCCCGCGGTCGTCAGCAGCACCGACGGGTCGTGCACCGACGGCACGAGGGACGCCGAGGGCACGATCTTGTGCCCGCGCTCGGCGAAGAAGTCGAAGTAGATCTTGCGGATCTGTTCGGCGTTCACGCGACCAGTCTAGGAACGCCGGGCGTTATCGGGAGCTACGCGATGGTGCCGTGCCCGACGACGAGGTCGCCGTCAAGCAGACAGGCGACCTGGCCGGGGGCGGCGCCGGCGAAGGGCTCGTCGAGCTCGATGGTCGCCTCGCCGTCGGCGCCGTTCGGCTCGAGCGTGCAGGAGCGCGTCGCCGAGTGGTAGCGGAGGCGGACGGCGTTGACCCGATCTGCGCCGCGGTGCAGGCGCGTGCCGCGAATCCGGACCCGGCGGGTCTGGAGCTCGTCGCGCGAGCCGACCACCACCCGGTTCGCAGGCTGCGTCCTTCGCGAGCACGAAGTGCGGCTCGGGACCGGCCACCCCGAGGCCCCGTCGCTGGCCGACGGTGAACTCGTGTTGGCCGCGGTGCGTTCCCAGGATCTCCCCGGAGCTGGTGGCGATCTCCCCCTCGCGCTCCTCCAGGCCGCCGTGGCGACGGAGGAACCCGCGCTTGCCCTCCCCGGCCAGGAAGCAGAGGTCCTGGCTATCGGCTCGCCCGGCCACCTCGAGGCCGGCCTCGGCCGCGAGGCGCCGGACCTCGGGCTTCGTCGTCGCCGCAAGCGGGAAGCGCAGCCGCGCCAGCGACTCCGGCCGCAGCCCGGAGAGCATGTAGGTCTGGTCCTTGGCGTCGTCGGCCGGGGCCGCCAGCAGCGGTCCAGTGCCGTCGTCGGCGATCCGCGCGTAGTGCCCCGTGACGAGCGCCTCCGCGCCGATCCGGTCGGCGAGGGCGATCATGGCGTCGATCCTGACGTCGCCATTGCAGAGCACGCAGGGGTTGGGGGTCCGGCCGGCTGCATGTCCGTCGAGGAACGGCTGCACCACGCCGGCCCGGAAGTCCTCGCGCAGGTCGAGGGTGAGGTGGGGCAGGCCGAGTCCGTGCGCGAGTCGCCGAGCGCGCAGCACCGCCTCCGGGGAGCAGCAGCTCCGTTCCCCGTCGTTCGCCGGGTCAGCCCAGAGCTTGAGGGTGACGGCGACGACCTCCGCCCCGCGCTCGCGCTCGAGCAGCGCCGCGACCGCCGAGTCGACCCCGCCGCTGAGCGCGACGAGGACGCGGTCTTGGCGCAGCTCCGCAGAGCCGCTGGCAGGCGAAACGGCGAGCTGTTCACCGGAACCCGCGAGGGACGACAAGGCGCGATGAAGGGCGTCCGCCGCCAGGTCTGCGGCGTGGCGGTGCGTCGGGGCGAGACCACCGAGCTCGTCCGCGATGCGGTCGGGGTCCAGAACGGCGGCAGTGAGGATGGTCTGCCCCTCGACCAGCTCACAGGCCGCCGCGGCCGCGGCTCTCGTGGCAGCGCATCCCTCGGTATCGAACGTCGCTCGAATGACCTTGTGGTCACTTTGGGTGGCTATAGGACCCACAAGTGACCGCAAGTCGATCTGCAGCGAGATCCGGACCAGGTCGCCGCAGGGGGCGCCGCCGGCCGAGCCGGAGAAGGCTCCGTCCGGGGGCGGCCCGCGCCGGGTGCCGTCGCTCAGGTAGTGCTCGATCGCCTCTGAAGCCACGGCTGAAAGCTTAGGTGGGCTCCAGCCTGCCGTTCCGTCCCGGCTTGGAAACCCGTGTTGCACAGGTGGTGGTCTGCCAAAAGCCCCACAGGGCCTCCGGACTTCGACCCCCAAGCCATTCGTGTTGGGTTTTATTAAGGGACGGTGGGCGCACAGGCTCGGGCCCACGGCCAAGTCTAGCCACGCCCTCCGGCGGTCAGGAGCGCTCGGGCTCGTCGAACAGGTCCCAGGAGGAGATCAGCCCGTCGCGGATCCCGAGCTCGATCCGCACCGGCGCGCTGTCCCCCACGTCGCCGCCGTCGCGCCAGACGTACTGAAGGTCCGCGTGGACCAGGACACCGTCGGGCCCCGGCTCGATCGCGCGCGGCGCATAGCGGCGCTGGAGATGGTCGAAGGTCTTGCTGGACCACTCCATCGCAGCCTCCCTTCCCCGGTGGACCGCGCGCTCGGTCCGGATCTCAACCTCCGGATGGACGAGCTCCCCCACCGCCTCGCGATCGCTGTCGCTGAGAGCGGCGAGAAAGCGCCGCGCCAGCTCAGCCGGCTCCACCGGAAATGCGCTGGTCCTGGCGCCGGCTCGCCTGGAGGACGAACGTGATCGCGGCGGCGACGGCGATCACCATCAGCGCCCCGGAGGCGGCGAGCACGGTGGCCGCCGCCCGCTCGAGCTCGAGGTCGGACGTGGCTCACGTCCCCCGATCCTTCGATGTGCTCGAACAGGACTGGGTCCGGCGAGAGCATGGCGCCGCCGACTCCCCCCACCAGCCCGCCGAGCAGGTAGAGCGCCCACCACCAGTGGACGATGCCGGCGACCGGCAGCGAGTTCCAATCCGGGTTCCCCTTCGCCTTCGGGTCGCCGGCACGCCAGATGTCGTTGGCGATCTGCTTCGGGCGCCACCACCAGAGGATCGGCACGAACCAGGCGCCCACCGACCAGCCGGTGCCCCATCGCAGCCTCCCGTTGGCCAGCCCGGCGGCGTTCGAGTACGCGCGGTGGAACCAGACCAGGAACACGATCGCGGCGACCAGGATCGAGAACGTGAAGATGCCGTTGATCAGGACCAGCGAGTCCTTGGCCGTGTCCGCCTCGCTCAGCGAGGGCCCGTCGCTGGTCAGCGCCGCGTTGACGTGGTCCGAGTACTGGAGCCCCGCCGCGAGCAGAGCGACGTTGATCACTCCGCAGAGGACGAGGACGCCGACCGTGGGCCAGGCGGCCGAGACCAGAGTTCGCGGCGGACGCTGGACGGCGGTTCCCTCGCCCGGCGCGGAGGGGCCGGATCCCGTCGGGGCCTCCTCGACCGTCCACCGCTTCCCGTCCCAGTAACGGAGCCCGGTGGAGTCCATCGGGTCGGGGTACCAGCCGGGGGCCGGCTGCTCCCCGTCGGGGGCGCTCCCTTGGCCTGACTCCATCGCTCGATCCTAGATGCGAGCAGGCCGGGGGCGCGGAGCCCGCAGTCGCGAGCGCCGCACCCCCGGCTTCAGCTCAGGCTGTCGAGATCAGCGGTTCTTGATCTTGTTGATGAACTGCCGCGGCTTGTCGCCGAGGCTGGACTCCTTGATCCCGCTCAGGAGGATCCCAAGCCCACCGAGCACGATCAGGACGATCGGCCACACCCCGAGGTTGGTCGGGTCGGGGGTCTCGGAGATCTCGCCGCCCTCGAACTCGAGCGAATCGAGATCGCCTCCGACGATGATCACGAAGAACAGGAGCCCGAGCGCTCCGACGTACACCGGTCCCCTCGTCCCGATCTGGGTGCCGAGAGCGACCAGGCCCAGCGAGACCAGCAGCAGGAGGACGTCCCAGAGGAGACTCGTCTGGACGATCCCGGTCGTGTCTCCGCCGAGCAGCGCCTCGATGTTGTCGAGCGCGCCGAACGTGATGATCCCCAGCCCGGTCGCGATCACAGCCGCGATTCCGGCGCCGGTGAGCAGCTCGGAGGCCTTCCACAGCCGCTTGTCGCCGGCGGACACGGTGCCGGTTCCCTCGACCTCGGTCTGCGGAGCGGTTCGCCACAGGTAGATCGCTCCGGCGAGCAGGCCGATGGAGAGCAGCCCGAGCAGACCGCGGTAGGTGCCCCAGTGGGACAGGATCCCGAGGTCGGGCGGGTCGGACTCCGCGTCG
Source organism: uncultured Solirubrobacterales bacterium (assembly GCA_963824785.1). GTDB lineage: Bacteria > Actinomycetota > Thermoleophilia > Solirubrobacterales > 70-9 > CAWGQG01. The sequence goes on along the minus strand of CAWGQG010000001.1, from coordinate 20,078 downwards.
AACCAGACCTTCTGCCACAGCGCCGTCCAGGCCACGATCAGCAGGATCGAGCCCACCAGGAGGTGGAACCTGATTCCCCGGATCGCGCCCGCGTAGAACGCCAGGGCGGCGACGACAAGCGAGATCCAGACGACGTTGAGCGCGACGTCCGGTGTGTCGTCGACCGTCGTGACGAACTGAGCCAGGGCTGCGGCCACGAAGATCAGGCCGAACACGCTGAACACGGCCTGCCACGGTCGTACGGATCCCGTTGCGTCTGTCGTGAACACGCCTCCGCCGTAGAGCAACACCGCCGGAATGGCGAGAACGATCAGGACCACACCGTCGGCCCAAGCATCGCCCTTCCGCAGCAGCAACATGAGGACGCCGATGCCGAACAGGAGCCCTCCAAGTTTGCGCAGTCCGTCGCGCGTGTCATCAGGTCTCAGCAGATCAGCCACTCTGCCTCCTTGAGTTGGATTTTCTTGTCGGGGAAACGCGAGAAGCCTATTGAGGCTGCTCGAGGTCTGACTTGAACTCGGTGATCCGGTCGTACGCGGCCTCGAGGATGGAGCGATCCAGCCGCTCTTCCTTGACGGCCCGCGCGATGGTGTCGAACGCACGTCCCGACGCGCCGACGCTGGTGGCAAACAGGACGAGGTCGCTGCCCGCCGCCAGGGAGCCGACCGCCACGCGGTCGGAGTTGCGCTCGTCGGTGATCGCACCCGCCTCGAGGTCGTCGGTGATCACCAGGCCCTCGAAGCCCAGATCGTCGCGGAGCAGGGTCTGGATCACCTCCGGCGCCAGCACGGCCGGCTGGTCGGAGCCGTATGCCGAGTAGGCGGCCGACGAGACCATGACCAGGTCGACTCCGGAGTCCACGGCGGCCCGGAACGGCTCGAGCGCAACTTCGAGCTCCTCGGAGGGGGCGGCGACGCTAACGGGACCGTCGTCCGTGTTCGTGGTGGCCGGACCGAGCCCCGGGAAGTGCTTCGCGGTCGCCGAGACCCCGCCCTCCTGGAGCCCCTCGGCGAACGCGCTGCCGAGCTCGGCGACCAGCGCCGGATCCTCGCCGAAGGTGCGGGAGGCGATGCTCTTGGCCGTCCGCTGCGGAATGGCGACGTCGAGAACCGGCGCGAGGTCGACGTTCACGCCGAGCGCCGCAAGGTATGAGCCCGTGGCCTCCCCCTGCTCGCGGGCGACGTCGGCGTCCCCGGCCTCTCCCATCTCGGCGGGTGAGAGGTCCGGCGGGCCGGGCAGGCGCGTCACCGGTCCGCCCTCCTGATCGATCATCACCAAGAGCGGTGGGTTGTCCCCTTGCTCCGCCGCGCGTTGAAGTTGGCCCACTTGCTCGCTGAGCTGGGTCTCGTTGCGCGGGTCGGTCATGATCACGCCGCCCAGGCGGCCCTTTCGCACCCGCTTCAGCAGCTGCTCGTCGGGCCCGCCCCTCCCGACCTTGCCGACCACGGTCTGTCCCACGAGCTCCTTCATGGGGAGCGGCTCCGGCTCGTCGTCTCCGCCGGAGACAAGGCTGACGAAGAGGATGAGCAGGACGACGGCCACCACGCCGATCCCGATGGCCTGGCGGCGGCGGACCTTGGCGGGCATGTCGCGGCGCCGGCTGCGTCGCTCGCCGGGAACCGGCACCTTCGCCGGGGTGAACGGGTCGTCGCGTAGTCGGCGGCGCTCGCCCGTGGTGGGCTCCTCCCGATCGACCTTGAGGGCCTCCCGGAGCTCGTCGCCGGTGGGCTCAGGCGGCTCGTCGCCCTCGGATTCCTCCCATCCCTTGCGCGCCGAGCGTTCGAGCTCGCGGCGCTCCTTGCGAATCGCGTCGCGCTCCGACGTGTCGATCTCGAGCCAGTCCTCCTCGCCGCCGAACCAGTCGTCTCCCCGCCGCCGCCGGGGCGCTCGCTGCGCATGGCTCAGCCGCCCGCCCCGCCGCCGCGGAGCTGCATGCCGAGCTCGCGCAGCTGGCGCTCGTCGACCGGAGCGGGGGCGCCGGTCAATGGGTCGGAGCCCGAGGCGGTCTTCGGGAAGGCGATCACCTCGCGGATCGAGTCGGCGCGGTGCAGCAAGGCGACGATCCGGTCGAGGCCGTAGGCGATCCCACCGTGCGGCGGCGCGCCGAAGCGGAGCGCGTCGAGAAGGAAGCCGAAGCGCTCTTCAGCCTGCTCCGAGTCGATGCCGATCGCGGCGAACACCTTTCTCTGCACTTCCGGGTCGGAGATACGGATCGATCCACCGCCAATCTCCCAGCCGTTCCAGACGACATCGTAAGCCTTGGCCCGGCCTCCGCCTGGGTCATCGCTGTCGAAATCGCCCTCAGGAGAGGTGAACGGATGATTGAGCGGGTCCCAGCGCTTCTCCTCCTCGTTCCACTCGACCAGCGGCCATTCGACGACCCACGTCAGGGCGTTCGCCTCGGAGTCGATCAGGCCCAGCCGCTCGCCAAGGCGGGCGCGCAGCGTCCCCAGCACGGCCGCCGAGATCCGGGGCTCGTCCGCCACCAGCAGGAGCACGTCGCCCTTATTCGCCTCGAGCGCCTCGTTGGCGGCGGAGATCTCCTCGGCCGACAGGAACTTCGCGACCGGGGAGCGCCAGCCGTCGGCCTCGACCACCGCCCAGACCAGGCCCTTCGCCCCCAGCTCCTGCGCGTCTGAGACGAACCCGTCGAGGTCGCTGCGGGACATCTCATGGGCGCCCGCGTTCAGCCCACGGACGATCGCGCCGTCCTCGATCGCGCCGCGGAAGGCCTTGAACTCGCTGGAGCGGAAGACGTCGGTCAGCTCACGCAACTCCAGGCCGAAGCGCAGGTCCGGCTTGTCGGTCCCGAAGCGGGAGATCGCCTCGTCGTAGGTGAGGCGCTGCATCGGCAGCTTCACCTCGACGCCGGCCTCGCCGAGGACGTGGGCCAGCAGGCGCTCATTGACGTCGATCACGTCCTCGACGTCGACGAACGACATCTCGAGGTCGAGCTGGGTGAAGTCGAGCTGGCGGTCCGCGCGCTGGTCCTCGTCGCGAAAGCAGCGGGCGATCTGGAAGTAGCGCTCGAAGCCGCCGACCATCAGCAGCTGCTTGAACAGCTGCGGCGACTGCGGGAGCGCGTAGAAGCGGCCGCGCTGCTGGCGGCTCGGCACCAGGAAGTCGCGCGCGCCTTCCGGGGTCGAGCGGGTCAGGACCGGCGTCTCGATCTCGAGGAAGCCCTCCCCGGAGAGGAACTCCCGCATCGACAGCGCAACGCGGTGGCGCAGCTCCATCGCATCCCGCATGCGGTCGCGGCGCAGGTCGAGGTAGCGGTACTTGAGGCGCGTCTCCTCACTCACCTCGCCGGAGAACGACTCGATCTCGAACGGTGGCGTGTCGGCGTCGGAGAGCACCTCAGCGGCGGTGACCCTGACCTCGATCTCCCCGGTCGGCAGGTTCGGGTTGATCGTCTCGTCCGAGCGCTTGACGACCGGCCCAGCCGCGGTGATCACGTCCTCCGCCCGCAGCTCGTGCCCGAGCTTGAAGGCCTCGCCCGCCTCGTCGGGGTTGAAGACGAGCTGCACGAGGCCGGTCCGGTCCCTGAGGTCGATGAAGACCAGGCCGCCGTGGTCCCGGCGCCGGTGGACCCAACCCGCAACCCGGACCTCCGAGTCGACACGGTCGGGCAGCACCTGGCCGCACCAGGCGTCGCGGTACTCATTCGGCCGAAGCGCTGGGAATCCGTCGCTCACGACGAAACCTCCGTTAGGGACAGCCGTTTGTGTGTGAGGACCCAGTGGGGTCTCATCGGGACGGGCGGAGTCTAGGTTCCCGCGATTTCCTCGGCGAGCCGGTCCGGCGCGACCTCGCGCTCCTCGCCGGTGTCCATGTCCCGAAGCTTCGCCGACGACCCGTCGAGGATCACGGCGTGGCGGGCGCCGAAGCGGTCTGCCTGCTTCATCTGGCCCTTCTGCGCGCGGCCGGCGAGGTCGAGGTCGGCCCGGTGCCCGGCCCGGCGCAGCTCGGTGACCAGGGCGAGCGCGGCCTGCCGGTCCTCGTCGCCCGCGACCACGAAGACGCCGGCGCGCTCGGGCTGATCCCCCTCGCCCAGGGCAAGTGCGATGCGGTCGATGCCGATCGCCCACCCGATCGCGGGGGTCGCGGGACCGCCGAGCTGCTCGATCAGCCCGTCGTAACGGCCGCCGCCGCCCAGCGCCGCCTGAGCGCCGAGGCGGTCGCTCTCGAACTCGAACACGGTGCGCGTGTAGTAGTCGAGACCGCGGACCAGGCTCGGATCCAGGTCGTAGGCCACCCCCTCGGCATCGAGCAGGGCGCGGACCTGCTCGAAGTGCTCCGCGTCCGCCGCATCCAGCCTGTCGAGCAGCGTCGGCGCATCCGCCATCACCTTGCGCGTCCCCTCGTGATCGGCGTCGAAGGCGCGCAGGGGGTTGGCGTCGATGCGGCTCCTGACCTCGTCCGAGAGCTCGCCCTCGTTGGAACGCAGGTACTCGCGCAGCTCCTCGAGGTAGGCGGCGCGGGCCTCAGGCGACCCGAGACTGCCGAGCCGGAGGCGGATGCCCTCGACCCCGAGCTCGGCGAGCAGGTCGTTGAGCAGGATGACCATCTCGGCGTCGACGAGCGGGGAGTCGGACCCGATCGCCTCGGCGTCCACCTGGCTGAACTGGCGAAAGCGCCCGGCCTGCGGGCGCTCGTGGCGGAAGAACGGGCCTGAGCTCCAGAGCTTCACGGGCTGCGGCAGGGTGTGCATGCCGTGCTCGAGATAGGCGCGGCAGATCGAGGCGGTCGCCTCGGGCCGGAGGGTGAGGTTGCGCCCGCCCTGGTCCTCGAAGCTGAACATCTGCTTCTGGACGATGTCCGTGGACTCGCCGACGCCGCGCTCGAACAGCTCCGTCTCCTCGAAGGCGGGCACGTCGATCCGCCCGTAGCCGGCGGCCTCCAGCAGCCGCCGCGCCGTCTCCTCGATCCTGCGGCGGACCCGCTGTTGCTCGGGCAGGACGTCGAAGGTCCCCCTGGGGGCCTTGAACTTCTCAGCCATCGGACGCGAGCCTAGCCGGGGACGCGGCTATCGAACGAGCTCGAGCAAAAACGGGTTGGTCTGCTTCTCCCGGCCGAGCGTGGTGAGGCCCATGTGGCCCGGGTGAACCTTCGTCTCCTCGGGAAGGGTCTCGATGAGATTGCGGATCGACGCCATCAGCGTCGGGGCGTCCCCGCCGGGCAGGTCGGTCCGGCCGATCGAGCCCTGGAAGAGGACGTCGCCGGAGAAAATCGCCTGCTCGTCGGGGATCGAGAAGGTGACGTGGCCGGGGCTGTGTCCCGGAGTGTGGATCACGTCGATCTCGAAACCCGCCAACTCGAGCTCCTCGCCGCCCTTGAGCTTGTGCTCCGCCTCATAGCTCTCGAAGGGGCCGAATCCGGGCGGAATCCAGGAGTTGATGTCGGCGAGGATCGGCGCCTCGATCTCGGGGACCCAGACCTCGGCTCCGGTCGCGGCCGCCACCGGGGCGACCGCGCCGATGTGGTCGAAGTGGGTGTGGGTGAGCAGGATGGCCTTGACCTCCGCGCCGAGCTCCTCGACGGCGCTCAGGATGCGGGGGGCCTCCTCGCCGGGATCGACGATCAGCGCCTCATCGGAGTCGTCCCCCCGGATCACGAAGCAGTTCTCGGCAACGGGGCCGACGGTGAACATCCGTACGTCCATAGTCTCTCCGAGGGTAGTCGCTAGCCGGCGTCGTCCTGCTGCCGCGCCTGCTTCTCGCGCTGCTGCTTGCGCAGCCCCCGGTTGTAGAAGAACTTGTCCGTCAGGTAGCCCATCGGGACGTAGAAGACGAGCATGAACCCCGCCAGGGCCGCCGACTGAGGGAGCGGCTCCTTGAACAGGAGCGCGAGCAGGACGAAGAAGAGCAGCCCGGCGAAGAGCCCTTTGCGGATCGCGCTGCCCCAGCTCGGCGGCTCGATCCCGCGCGTCGGAGCGCGGCCCTTGGCCCCTTTACCTCCGGAGCGCCGCGCCTGCGCACGGGCGCGCGCTTCGGCCCGGTTCTGCGGACGGCCCCTCGGCTTGGCGCTGATCCCGCCGCCCTGGGTGCCGCGGTGCTTGCGGCGTCGCTTCTTCTTGGTCTGCGCCATGCCCTCTCAATCTACCCGGCGGGCTCCCTCAGCACCCGCTCGAGGACGTGTCGATCCGGGTCGAAGCCGCGGATCGGCGGCTCGGCCGGGTAGCCGGCCAGCGCAGCCTCAGGAGCGAGCCCGACCAGCTCGGCGTCCACCGGGCGGGCACCGTGCTCGGCCGCCAGCCGCCGAACCTCCTCGACCACCTTCGCCAGCGGGACGGCCTCCGCATCGTGGACGTTGGTCGAGACCTGGGAGCGCTCGCCATCGCGCGGCAGCCCCAGCGCCCGCACACCGGGCAGCCCGCCGCCGGCCTCGCGCAGCTCGGCAGCCACCGCGCGCGCGATCTCGGGGTTCGGGGTGTCGAGCTCGACGTTGAAGGCGACCAGCGGCGGTCGCGCCGTGACCAGGGTGGCGCCGGCGCTCGGATGCGGCTCGGCCGGGCCGAGATCCGGCGCGAGCTCGCCCGAGCCCATCCGCCGCGCGAGCTCGGCCGGGCCGCCCGTGCGGAAGAAGGCCCGCTCGCGCCGCTCGGGATCGCTCGCCAGCTCCCCGTAGAGGAAGACCGGGATCCCGAGCGCCGCGATGCCCTCGGCGGCCGACCGGGCCGCGGCGACCGCGTCCTCGCGCCGGTCGTCGTGGATCCAGACCGCGGGGCAGACGTCGAGGGCGCCGACATGCGGGTGCAGGCCCTGGTGGGAGCGGAGGTCGATCAGGTCCAGCGCGTGCTGCGCTCCGGCGATCAGGGCGGCCACCAGGTCGTCCCGCTCCGCCGCGATCGTGAGGACGCTGCGGTTGTGCTGCTCGTCGAAGTGGACGTTGAGGACGCGAGCCTTGCCGCCGAGCGTGGCCGCGAGCGCGTCCACGACCTGCTCGTCGCGACCTTCAGAGAAGTTGGGGGCGCCGATCAGCACGGCCCCTCAGACCAGCAGCTCGCCCTCGCGCACGATGTCCTCGCCATCGAGCGAGACCGTCGGCTTGATGACGACGGCGTCCAGGTGGACCGGCACCTGGACCGTGCCTCCGATCGCCGCCGAGGCGCCGAAGGCGACGTGGCAGGTGCCGAGGATCTTCTCGTCCTCGAGGATGTTGCCTGTGAGGATCGCCTTCTCGTTGGTGCCGATTCCGAGCTCGGCCACGTTGGTCCCGTCGTCCCCATGGGCTGTGAGCAGGTCCATGAACGCCATCCCCTGCCCGCCGCGAGCCGAGGTCAGGTGCCCGCCCTCGACCACCAGCTCCACCGGCTCGTCGGCGAGCCCGACGCCGGCCATCGATCCGTCGATCACCAGCGTCCCGTAGGACGTTCCCTCCATCGGGGCGATGAATCCCTCGCCGCAGGGCAGGTTGCCGAAGGCGCCGGGCTCGGTCAGCTCCCCCGCGTCCGGGATCGCGGTCCGGCCCTCGAGCCCGAGGCGCAGGTCGCTGCCGCTGGGACAGGTGATCCGCGCCTCGGAGGCGGCGTCGAGCCGCTCGGCCACCGCGCCTCCCCGCCGGCGCAGCTCCGCCATGTCGGCGCTCATCACCCGCGCGAGCATCTCCTCGGTCACACCGGGGAGGGTGGCGATCCGCGTGCCGGCCTCGCTGGCGCGCTTGCGGGCGGCGGTGTGGGAGAGAGACTGGATCGTCGGGGCGAGGACCACGTCGGCGGCGGCCATCGCCTCGGCGACCGGGCCGGGCGGCTCGGCCGCGTGCGACTCGCGCTCGTGCATCAGCGCGACCACGGCGTCGGCGCCGGCGCGTCCCGACTCCGCGCGCATGCGCTCCCCCAGCCCGAGCGTCGCCGGATTGCAGACGACCAGCACCTCCTCGCCCTCGCTCACGCCGAGGCAGTCGTTGACGACGGCGCGCACCGCCTGTTCAAGGTCCGCCATTTGGCGTGGACCCTAGTCAGTACTGTGCCCGAGCAGATGACGCGCATGGCAGGAACACGTCTGGGGGCCCTGGTGGTCGCGATCGCGCTGGTGCCGGCGACCGCGCTCGGCGCCGCCGTGATCAACGGCACGCCGAAGGAGGACAAGCTCGAGGGCACGCCCGCCTCCGACACGATCGACGGCCTCGAGCTGAACGACACGCTCTGGGGCTTCGGAAGCGCCGACATCCTGCGCGGCGGGCCCGGACAACGACTTCATCCTCGGCGGCAAGGGCGACGACGCGCTCAGAGGCGGTCCCGGCGTGGACGTGCTGCGCGGCGGACCCGAGAAGGACTCCCTGCTCGGCGGGAAGGGCGGCGACGAGAACCGCGGGGAGGCCGGCAGGGACACGGTCGACGGCGACCTCGGCCGGGACATCGTGCTGGGCGGCAGCAACAAGGACGTGCTCTACGGCGGGTTCGACGACGTGATGGACCGGCTGAACGGAGGCCCGGGCTTCGACATCTGCTTCGTGCGGCCGGAGGACCTCGTGAAGAGCTGCGAGGAGATCAGCACCTCGACGCCCGACGTCTGAGGACCGATCTGAGCCTGCGGGTCCGGCGGCTACGATTCCCCTCGCGCCGGAGTAGCTCAGTCGGTTAGAGCAGCGGAATCATAATCCGCGTGTCGCAGGTTCGAGTCCTGCCTCCGGCACTCACGCGACGCCTCTCTCCGCTACTCGGAGAAGGGAATCGCGAGCACGTAGGTGGTCAGGAACAGGGAGGCGGGCGCCGCGCCGGTGTTCGTAACCTCGACCGTCAAGGTGCCGCCCGCCGAAATCGTCTGGTCGGAGGCCGGGTCGAAGTTCACCATCCTGCTGAGATCCCCCGCGTTCGTCCCGACCGGAACGCTCGACGTCACAGCCGGGCCGGCGGCGCCCTGGCGCAGACGCCAGCTGAACGGCTCTCCCCCGCCCCCTCTCACGGTCCAAGCATCGATGATGCGGAAGTTCAGGGGAGCATTCGCGTTGTAGAAGGTGAGGCTGCCGACCGCGCCGATGTTGAGCTCGCTCGTCACCATCACGGCCTTGACGACGAACGGGACGCCCTGGATCGGGGGCCCGTTGCTGAGGCCGGTGCCGAAGGGCAGAAGGTTCGCGGGAGCGACGGCGTCGTCGGCGAGCTTCGACGCGGTGATGGCGTCGGCCTCGATCTCGGGGTTCGGATAGGTCCCCGTGAGATCGCCACCGGCCTGGCCGGCCGGCGTCGACGGCTTCGCCTTGAGGACGGCAAGCTCCTGCTCGACGGCGCTGAGGCGCTTCTGCAGCTTCTTCAGCTGCTTGCCGCCAGCGGCGGCCGTTGTAGCCGAGTCATTGCCACCGGCGAGCGCGACCTGGGCGACCAGCATCGCCGCGAACAGCGCCGCCACGACGACCAGGGCCAAGCCACTGCTGCGCGAGGAGTCCATCGGAGACGCATCGGCCCCCTTGCCCCAGCGCATTAGCCAGGACTTCCCGGCGCTAGGCGTTCACGCGACTCACGACGGCCCGTTCGGCGAACAGAGCGGGATCGGGGGGGAGGTTGGCGTCGCTGCAGATCGCCTGCCCGCCGGTGAAATCGAAGAAGCCGAAGCTCGTGTTGTAGATGTTGTCCCCCACCCGGGTGGCCTGCAGGTACTGGCGCCGCAGCCAACGGTCGACTCCCCCATGGCCGCTGCCGAGCTCCTGCGTGCGGATCTCGATGGTGCACCGAGCGACTGTCGCGTTGAGCGAGACGCACTCCGCTGGGGGAACCGCACAACTGTAGGTCCAGGACGTCCCGCTTCCGATGGAGTTGACGAGCTGCTGGCAGTACTCGAGCGAGAACTTGTAGGCGGACGCGATGTCCGCCTCGGCCTGTGAGCTGAACGCCTGACGCTCGTCGAGTGACTCATCCAGCGCAGCCATCAAGCTGCTCTCGATCTCGGGAGGCTCGGCCTCGGACAGGTGGGAATAGCCCTTCTTCCCGACCTGCGGGGGCTCGCCTTCGGTGGCCACGGTGACCTCGCCCTTCTCGGTGACCACCTGCTGCTCCGCCGCCGCCTCTTCGGAGCTGCTCTGCGCCTCCGAGTCCTCGTCGTCGTCGCACCCGGCGACGGTCAACCCGGACGCGAGGAGCAGGAGAGGAACGGCGCAGATGATCGCCAGCGGGCGCATCGGCTCGCCGACCCTATCCGACCCGACCGGGCGCTAGCGGTTGCTCGCGGCGGGGCCCGAACGGCTCTGCTCGAGGCGCTCGTGCGTCTGGCGCATGCGGAGCGAGGCCTCGGCGATCTCGCCGCGCAGGAAGATGACGGCGGCGATGCCGACGACCGCCAGGAGGAGCACCTGCAGGAAGCTCATCGCGAAGGCGACGCCGATCAGCCAGGCACAGATCGCCCACAGGAACGCGATCCCGAGCCCGAGGTTGACCGGATCCTCGAGCCGCTGGGCGAGGCGGTGGAAGCCGAGTCGGAGTTCTTCGCTCATTACGAGGTCGGTACCCGCCCTCGATTTGAGGAAACGCTAAGAGCCGCTGTTCTCGCGAATCCAGTCCGAGAGCGCCGGCGCCTGCTGGGCTGGGTCGTCCAGCTGCGGCGCGGGCTCGACGGGCGCGGGCGGCACCGTGACCGGGTCGCCATCCCCGCCGCCGTCGCCACCGTCGATCGAGGCGGCGACGAGGACCGCCACGGCGATCGCGGCGATCAGGGCCACGACCGCGAGCAGGCGCCTGCCGCCGCGGGCGCCGCGGGTGCGGCGGACGTGCGTGGGAGCGCGGGCGCCCGCCGGCTCCGGGATCGCGGCCGTCGGCGCGGTGTCAGGGCCACCGGTCGGCCGCGGCGCGAGTGGGACGGTCGTAGCCCCCCCACCCGCCGTGTCGAGCGCCGTCAGGGCGTCGCGCAGCTCGTTCGCGTTGCGGTAGCGGCGCTCCGGGTCCTCGCTGAGGCAGCGGTCGACGACGGTGCCCAGCAGCGGCTCGCGGTCCGCGGGAAGGATCTCGGTCGCCATCACTCCCAGCGCGTAGACATCCGAGGCCGGGGTGACCCTGCCCCCGTTCAGCTGCTCGGGGGCCATGTACCGCTCGGTCCCGATCACGTGGCCTGTCTTGGTCAGGTGCGAGTCCTCGGCGGCTCGCGCGATCCCGAAGTCGGCCACCTTGACGCAGCCGTCCTGAGAGCGGATCAGGAAGTTGTGCGGCTTGACGTCGCGATGGACCAGCTTGCGCTCGTGGGCGTGGCCGAGCCCGCAGCACCCTTCGATCAGGAAGCGGATCCCGTCCTCCGGGTCGAGCCGGCGTCGCCGCTCGATCATGTCCCCGAGGGTGCCGCCATCGACGTGCTCCATGACGATGAACGGGCGGTCCGCGTCGCCACTGACGTCGTAGACCTTGACGACGTTGGGATGGTCGAGTTGGGCCGCCAGCCTGGCCTCGCGCATGAAGCGTTCACGGAAGGCGTCGTCATGGGCGAGGTTGTCGGCCAGGAGCTTGATCGCCACCGGCCGGCCGAGCTTGGTGTCCTCGGCCAGGTACACGGTCGCCATCCCGCCGTGGCCGAGCCTGTCCCCAAGCTCGTAGCGGTCGTTGTCCAGGCGGTCGGGCTTCAATGTCAGTCCTTGTTGTGTCCGGGCGCATCCTCGGAATTGCCGGGACCGGCGTCGCCGTCACCCTCGCCGATGATCTCCTCGTCGCCGTAGCCGCCTTCCTCGTCCTCCTCGTCATCCCCCTTGTCCTTGTCCTTCTTCTCCTTCTCCGGCTTGGGCGGTGGCGGGCAGTTGACGGTATTCACGAGCTGTTCGGTCCCGGCCTCGAGCTCGTCGCGGAGCTCCGCGGGGATCCGGTCCCCGGCCTTCTCGACCTCGCGGGCGAGCTCATCGGCCTCGTGCGCGGCGCCGCAGACATCGCCCGCGTCCAGCTTCACTTCGACCTCGTCGCTGCGGGCGGCGAGCTGGCGGCCGATCTCGGCGGGGATCACCGCGGGCTCGGCGGGCTTTGCGGGATCGTCGCCGGAATCGGAGTCGCCACATCCCGCGATCCCGAGGACCACCACCGCCGCCGCGATTCCGGTCCTGAGACGAAGCCCCTTGGATGTCCGGCTTGTGTTTCTCATCGTGCGTCCGCGCCCTCCGCGCCTACCCATAGCAAGTCGGATGGAGGCTGCGCGCCGCAACCGCGCGGTGGGGGTGTCTGTTAAACAGCTTCGGATGCAGCGGCGGGAACGAATCGGGGCGGGACTTGCCGTGCTCACGGCGGCTGCGACCTGCCTCGGCGCGGTCGCGACCGCTCCCGCGCAGTACCCCGAGCCGGTGGCGCCGCGCCCCAATCCCTGCGTCGGAGCGGAGGCGGGCGAGCTCCTCTGCCCGGACCTCCAGATGGCGCCCCCGGCGTTGGCGGGCTGCTGCTCCCATCCCTCCGGCGTCTTGCCGGCTTTGATCGCCTCGTTCTCCTCCTTCGTGTTGCGCTGCTTGGGCACCGACACAATCGTGGCATCAATGATCTGGCCGCCGCGCGCAATATAGCCCTCGGCCTCGAGATGCTGGCCGAAGCGCTCGAACAGCCTGTCGATCAGCCCGGCCTGCGCCAACGCCTCGCGAAACAGCCAGATCGTGGTGGCATCCGGCACCGGGTCCTCGAGTTCCAGATCGAGAAAGCGCATGAACGATATGCGGTCGCGGATCAGGTATTCGGTCCGCTCGTCAGAGAGATTGTGCAGCGACTGCAGCACCACGATCTTCAACTTCAGGATCGTGTCATAGGGCTTGCGGCCGGCGTTGCTCTTGCGCTGCTCGGGCTTCGTCTCCGTCACCGCCTCGATGCCAGCGCGGAAATCCTCCCATGGCACGATCTTCTTGATCGTCTCCAGTGGATCGCCCTTGGCGCTGATCGCCTCCAGCCTGCGCTCAACATCGAAAAAGCCCTTCTGCCCCATGACTCGCTCGCTCCATCCGCCCATGACCGCGTGCGGTCACCGAGTCAAATTCGCGCGGACTTGGCGAGAGGGATTTTTCGAGGTCCCCTAGAGTGCGTATCGCAAACGGTGCAGCAACGATCGCGCTGAAAAGTCGGAGAAGCGGCCTGGCCGCACTGAGTTTGAGTACGTCATTCCAAATTCTGACGCCCAGGAAATGCTGCGCATAATGTGTGAAGGTAATGTTCTCGATAAAGCTCGGCATTTTGTATCACATGCAGGCAACACTTGGCAGGTCGATGTTTATGAAGGACTTTTGGACGGCGTTGTACTGGCGGAGATTGAGCTAACGGATGCAGACCAGAAATTGACACTTCCCGACTGGATCGGGGCCGAGGTGACAGCCGATCCAAGGTACAGAAAAATCAACATGGTGGCGGCGGCTCGTGTGCCCAAGCCTAGTTCTCTGGATGATGAGCGTCCGATCGCCCGCGCCGACGAGGTGATCGAGTGAGGAGGCGCGAATTCATCACGCTGCTCGGCGGCGCGGTCACCACCCGCGACATGGCGGCAGGCCAGAGTCCCTTCGACCGCGTGAGTGGAAGCAATCAGCCCAATGCGGTTCCCATCCGGATGATCCACGACCGGTGGATCGATAAATACAGGGAACGCGAGGTCTCCGCGCTGCTGGCGCTCAAGGCCGAGCTAGAGGACAAGGACAGATGACCATGACGGACAAAGCAGCGACCATTCTGGTCTACAGGATCGTCATCAAGGCGAGCTCCCAGGCGATTTGGGATGCGATCACCAAGCCCGAATGGACCGAGCGCTACGCCTATGGCGGCCGCGTCCAATACGAGCTGAAGCGCGGCGGACACTATCACCACGAGGCCAGTCCCGAGATGAAATCGTTCGGGTTGCCCGACAAAGTCATCCTCGGCGAGGTGCTAGAGAGCGATCCGCCGCGCAAGCTGGTGCAGACATGGCACCCGCAGTTCACGCCGGAAATGATTGCGGAGCCGCCTTCACGCCTCACATACGAAATCATGGAGGGGCAAGGCGTGTGTACGGTCACCATCACTCATGATGTCACGGGCGCCCCGATGGTCGCCGGCATGGTGCCGGGCGGTGGCGATCCGGCCAAGGGCGGCGGCGCTGGCCGTGGATCCTCAGCGATCTCAAGTCGCTGCTGGAAACCGGCGCGCGCATGCCGACCTAGCCCAATAGCCAAGGCAGTGGAGACCCTGCGCAAGCGGAGGTTCCACCGCGGCCCGTCGGCAACGACTATCGCCAGCGATGGTGACGTTGGTCGAAGCATCGACGCCGAGCTCAGTTCGAAGTTCACAGTGTCAGGCCTTGCCCCAGCCGGGCAATTGGCTGGCTTGCTTCACCCAAGCGGCGAGTTGAGCTTCGTCGAGCTGATCGTCCTCATGGATGTCTAGGTAGCGCACTTCCTTGTGCTTGGACTCGCCGGAGGGGAGAGGACGCAGTGACGTGCCGCGGAAGAAAGTCACTTTGATGTACTTCGTGAAGCAATGAAAGCTGAGGAACCAGCCCTGGCCCTCGATGCCATAGAAGGGCGAGTTCCATTTGACTGCCTTGCGCACGCCGGGGACGGTGCGCACGATGAGCGCGTCGAGGCGGCGCCCGACGTCGCGTTTCCAGCCCGGCATGGCCGCGATGTAGGCCTGCACTGGGGCGTCGCCGTCGGCCTTCGCGATCTGAGGGTTGCCGCCTGCGAGGAGGGCCGGCTTCGCGACCTTGCGGGACTGCGACTTCGGCGCCACCTTGCGCGGTTTGGCCGCCTTCGCAGCGACCCGCTTGACGGCGGCCTTCTTTGCGACCTTCGCCGACTTCTTGGACGTTTTGTTGGCCATTGCGTTCACTACGCGCACCGACGAGCCGCCGGCTACGTCAACCGCATCCTCAAGGGCGAAAAGCCGGCCGATCTGCCGGTGCAGGCGCCGACCAAGTACGAGTTGGCGATCAACCTCAAGACCGCCAAGGCGCTCGGATTAAGGCGCCCCGACGCTGTTCGCCCGCGCCGACGAGGCGATCGAATAGACATATTTCTGCAATGCCCCAGCAGTTCCGAGTTGATGCCCTGGTCCTCCACGGGCACGTGAGTGCCATGGATATGGGGGCTGCTAAGGCCCTCATGATTTAGAGGGCGTCTTTGACGACCCTAGCCTTCTCGTACGTCGCCCCTACGAGAGGCAACGGATCCGTGTACGCCAACGGCATGCGTGTGCAGTGGTGCATGCACCAGACCCGTTCATCGTCACGCATCGCATCAGCATGCAACCGGTCATGCAACAGCGGGGTGGCTGATGCTCTGAACTCGTCGCGGCCGTGACGCGTAACCATCGGACAATGGACCGCAAGATCGCATACGGTGACGCGTAACAGGTGACGCGTAACCTTGGAAGTGTCGGCTCGGTAAACATGTCACTCGATAGCGCTGGTGACCACGCCGGGTCGGCTGAACGCAACAACGCGTCGCATATTGCTCGTCCGCGTTTCTGCACCAGTATTTTGGGGCGGAGCGGGACGAAGCCGTCGGCCCTGAAGTGCCTTGTCCGCTGGTTACGCGTCACTTGATGAGGAGCTCAAGGATCAGGAGCTGTGCACTATGCCAAAGCGCATCGCCATCCGGAGCTGACCGAGCAGACGATCTGGGAGTGCCAACTGGCGTGGTCGTCTACTCGGATCGCGACTGGCAGCCCGTGCAAAATAACGCATTTACGGGCGGCACCACTGGAAATGCCACGGCCGGCGTGTCTTGGAGTGCGCTTGACGTTGCGACAAACACGAGCGCGCAAATCCGATCACGGCTGGAGAACAGTAGAGCGGACGTCATCTTGATCATCGCGACGTTGGGATGGGTCGATACTCGAGGAAAATAGGCGGGCAAGGACATGCAACCACTGATTCTGGGAGTAAGACATGATTACTGGCAGTCTCACTCTTAACGGGCTCGACGACGAAGACATGCAGCTCATTTTTGAAATGAGGGCAAAGACGCCCCTATTATTTAACCCCTCAGGGACAACGATCCGCACTAAGCTGGGGGTAGCAGCAAAGCCGGGGCACATCCAAGCCTATAACAACGTCGTCATGGGCTGGACTGAAGGCAGCGGATTGGCGGCGGTGATGGAGATTCTGAAGCGATTGAACGAAGCGCATCCGCAGACGTGATTTGCCGGGCAGCAAGGCGAGCAAATGTTTTCCGATCTACTGCCGATAACGGACGTTCGCTGGCAGCGCTGGCATCCTTAGGACTTTGCCTGTAGCCTTCGACAGATTTGCGACGCAGGAAGCAAGAAGTGCGGCAAGGCGAATGCGCTCATTATCGGCAATCCCGTCGAACATCTTTCCCTCAATGCGCAGAGCATGCCGATGCGCCTTTCGTAAGAGAGCAGCTCCCTTTGGGGTCAGACTGGTTTTCGAGGTGCGCCTGCGCCCCGCTGCGTTCGGTCGCCCGGCCGGTTGCAATCCACCACGAGGCCGACGCCGAGCGCCTGCCAGTCCGGCAGCGCTTCGATTTTGATGTAGCCAATGCGATGATGGCCGATCACGAGGGCGTCGCCGTCCGCGCGCTGCTCACTATCGAGCTTGCCTGGCTGTGTGCATGATAGAAGAGAGCCACCGGGGTGCCGATCGCTCTCCCACTAGTTGTGCGCGAAACGGCGAGAAGTCGCCGGCCTCGCCCACCTCCAAAGCTCGCCTATACGGGCAATGTCATGACCGAGAACCGCAACGGCTTCGTCGTCGAGGCGGAACTGCGACAGGTGTCGGGCGCGGTCGAGCGCGAAACCGCGAAAGACATGATCGTGCGCTATTCGCCGGGCGCCAAGCGCATCACCGTGGGCGCCGACAAGGGCTTCGATACGGCTGACTTTGTATCCGACATGCGGGACTTCAACGTTACACCGCACGTGGCGCAAAACACGACCAATCAACTCTCCGCCATCGACGGTCGCACTATCCGCCACTGCGGATACAAGGTCAGCCAGCAGAAGCGCAAACGTCAAGACCATGGGCGGATTGGCGCGGCCAATGCTGCGTGGCGTGAAGAAGCTGGACTTCAAGTTCACGCTGACAATGGCTGCCTACGATCTCATCAAGTTGCCCAGGTTGATCGGAGTAACCGCTTGAATGACAGCAGGCTGCCAAACAGGCAATGTCGGCACGCTTTAAACTCGTAGACAACGCCAACCCGGAGCCAATGCTACTTGAGTTGCATTTTCAGCAGCCTGCTAGCGCGCGCCGTCCGGCTCTGCCCCTACCATGCACGGCTGCAGCTTCTTGAAGAATGACAGTACGTAGCGACGCTTCAGCTTGCGGCGGATGATCACCTTGCCTTCCGCGTCGACGCCGTGGATCTGAAATATCGACTTCGCGATGTCGAGACCGATTGTCGTGACCGCTTCCATGTTGGCTCCTTCGAGCGTCCTAACACCACCCAGATCCATGGCACTCACGTGCCGGTGGAGGAGCCGTCTACAGCATCAGAAGCTGACACATGCACCGCAGGACAGATGCAACAGGCCGCGCGTATCAAACCGTCGTGTACACATCATTTGTTCGCCTGAGGTTTTCTACGCGCGCGACGTTCAAGCATGTTGAGCCCTTCGACCAGTGCCGAGAACGCCATCGCCGCGTAGATATATCCCTTCGGCACCTTCGCGCCGAACCCTTCAGCGATCAGCGCGGTGCCAATCATCATCAGAAAGCCCAGCGCCAGCATGACGATCGTCGGGTTGGCGTTGATGAAGTTGGCGAGCGGCGTTGCCGCCAGCATCATCGAGAGCACCGCGACAATAACCGCAATGACCATGATCGGAACGTGTTCGGTCATGCCGACGGCGGTGATGATGCTATCGATGGAGAAAACAAGGTCGAGCAACACGATCTGCCCCATCGCCGCCGCGAAGCCGAGGCTGACATCCTTGCGATCGAACAGGTCGGGTCCTGGGTCTGGATCCACTCGGTGATGAATTTCCTTCGTGGCCTTCCACACCAGGAATAATCCCCCTGCAATCAAGATCAGGTCACGCCATGAGAATTCCTGGCCCAATACTGAGAAAATCGGCGTGGTCAGGGTAACGATGAAGGCGATCGACCCCAGGAGCACTAGGCGCAGGATCAGCGCAAGTCCGATACCAATCCGCCGTCCCCGAGCACGCTGATGCTCGGGGAGTCGGTTCGTCAGGATGGCAATAAAGATCAAGTTGTCGATGCCGAGCACGACCTCCATGAGGATCAGGGCCGCCAGCGCGGCCCACGTCGCTGGGTCGGCGGCAAGGGGGAGGAGAGCCTCCATGGCAGGTGGTTCCCGTAAAGCGATGGCTTCTTATAGCTTACCCGCGACTTCAACGGCGGCTTCGTTCCGTCGCAGGAACGGATGCGTGAACGGCGCGTCTGCGGATTAATCCTCCTTCGACAAGTGCGGGCCTTCGGCGCCAGGTCGCCAGGTCAAGCGCATTGGTGGCGACGGCGAAGGCAGCTGGTAGGTTCCCAATCGGCGCCAAGCCAGATCGGATTTCATGAGATATTTCATAATGTTACCGTTTTCAAATGTCGACTTATGAGATGCAATCAGTCGGGTTGCCGCCTCAGGACAGGGCGATGAGAGCGCGCCCCTTCGCCGGCCGCCGATCAACTCCCGCCCTCAAGCAGAGCGGTTACGATTGGGGCTATCTTGCCTACGCGGTCGGCTTCGGCGGATCGATGATCTGGTTCGGCTCTTCGGCCGGGGTGGCTCTCGCGAACATGTACCCGGAAGCGCGGTCCGTCGGACTTTGGCTTCGCCACGGATGGCATATCGCCGTCGCCTATGTGGTCGGTTTTTTCATTATGCTTGCCGTTATCGGCTGGCATCCCGACCAGAATCATCGCGAGCGGATGTCGAAAACGTTCCCGGTTGCAACAGAGATTGGTGTTCTGCCGGGCAACCTGATCCACGAGCGATGACATGAATCAGTGGCCGGTTCTCTTGTTTGCTGCGTTGCTCGCGGTGTGCGCTTTTTTTGTGCTGAGCAGCGCCGGAGATTTGCCGGAACAGGTCGCAATCCATTTTACCGCGGATGGGCTGCCCGACAACTGGACAACCCGGGACCGTTATCGTGTTTTCATGTTGCTGTTTTTGGTGGGAGTGCCGCTGCTGCTTGTCTGGGCGATGGCAGGACTCCCGCTCCTTACCGGCGGACAGGGACAGGTTCCCAATCACGAGTACTGGTTTGCGCCGGAACGCCGGCGCTCAACTGCGAGCTTCCTGTTGCGCCATGCCTGCTGGCTCGGATGCCTGACCGCCGCGGTCATTTACGGACTCCACGTTTTGATAGTGCGTGCGAATGCAGTCGCGCCGCCGCAACTTGCAACCGATCGCTTGCTCACGATGGTCCTTGTTTATTTGGTGGGGCTGGTCTGGTGGTTCACGAGCTTCATCCGCCATTTTCAGAAAATAGAGGATTAGGAGCATTGTGACGCGCCGCGGACAGCCCGGCCGAGTTGACAAGCGTTGGCCAATCATTGAGGCGGCCAGTATCAAGACAAAGATGGACCGTTGGCGCGTTGAGTTGGATGTCCGCTTGTGGCGGCACATCCCAGCCGTGGCGACTGCCGCGAAGGACGGCCGGTCACGGCTCGAAAGCGGACGCTGGCGCTCAGCCGCTCGCTGGCTGCCAGAGCGCGAGCAGCGGATCGCCGAACTCGAACAGGAGATCGAGCGGCTGCAGCGCACCGAGGAGGCCATTGTCGTCGCCACCGCTGCGCCCCGCGAGCCTGGATGCCCGGCATGGGTCGTGCTGGGTCACTTCGCCGGGGGCACGGCCGGTTTAATTCGTGTAAGGTTCCATCATCACCGGCAGCGGCACTGAGCCAGGCGCCGGTGGCCGAGAGACCAGTCGCGCTCCCGCCTGCAGCACAGCAAGGGGAGTGCCGTCATGGCCACCAATGATGAATGCACGGGCTACGCTCGCGAATGCGTCCGGCTCGCCGGGCTGACCGAAAATCCTCAGCTTCGAGACCAGCTTCTCGATATGGCCCGCGAATGGATGGGCGCGGCGATGCATGATGAGGCTGCGGAGATCAAATCAAGGTGGCAGCCGGCGGCCTAGGCCGCGGGCGCGGCCCGTTGAAGGAACCCGTCCCTGCTCATGGCTCATCCTCGCCCGGATCATAGACGGGCCCGCGCCGCCGTCAGGGCCCGGTCGGACCAGTTTTTTTTCCGCG